>DAORKG010000038.1:0-36322 GCA_035439445.1 Bacteroidia bacterium | reverse complement strand
CAATCATTAAAAAGATTATTGAATTAGAGTAAATTAATGGATATACGAGTAATTACCATTGCTTATATATGCTGCCTAATTTTGTAATATTTTATAAAAAGCCCACTATCGAGAGATTTGTGGGCTTTTTTATAAAACGCTTTACTTTATTTAATAGATTTTGTGGTTTATATGTTTAATAAAGCTCTCTATAAATTACATATAGTATTTAATAAACCAATCTCAATTTTTTGGATTCATCGTTTCAAAAAGTTAATTTGTCTGAAAATGCTATTTAACTGTCAAATTGTTTTGTTTTATTCAAAAATTTAATTATATCTTTATATAGAATTAATAAAGACGTTCACTCAACAAAACATATATTTTAATCAATAAAACCATGGTTGCAGAAGTTGAAACCCATAATTTAGTAGAACCCTTAAAGGCTTTTTTTGGCTTTAGTGGCTTTAAAGGAAACCAAGAAGCTATTATCAATAATATCCTTAATAAGCAGGATACTTTTGTTATTATGCCAACAGGAGGCGGTAAGTCGCTTTGCTATCAATTACCTGCTATTATGAGCGAAGGAACTGCTATTGTGGTTTCTCCTTTAATTGCCTTGATGAAAAATCAGGTAGATGCTATTCGTGGTTTTAGTAACGAAACCGGCATTGCTCACTTCTTAAATTCTTCTTTAAATAAATCAGAAATAGCAACTGTAAAAAAAGACGTTTTATCAGGAAAAACTAAGTTGTTATATGTGGCACCGGAAACTTTAAATAAAGAGGATAACGTTGAGTTTTTCTCAGAATTTAAAATTTCCTTCTTTGCTATCGACGAAGCTCACTGTATTTCAGAATGGGGACATGATTTTCGCCCTGAATACCGTCGTTTACGTCCTATTATCGACAAATTAGGTTCAGTACCAGTTATGGCTTTAACTGCTACGGCTACACCTAAAGTACAACACGATATTCAAAAAAACTTAGGCATGTTAGAGGCTGGTTTATTCAAATCATCTTTTAACCGTGAGAATTTATATTACGAGGTTCGTGCCAAACAAAATGTGGTAAAAGAGATTATTAAATACGCTAAACAAAATACAGGAAAATCAGGTATTGTTTACTGTTTAAGCCGCAAAAAAGTAGAAGAAGTTGCTCAGGCTCTGATAGTTAATGGAATTAAAGCAGCTCCATACCATGCCGGATTAGATGCTAAAGAACGTGCTAAAACACAGGATGGCTTCTTAATGGAAGACATTGATGTAATTGTGGCTACCATTGCTTTTGGTATGGGAATCGATAAACCGGATGTGCGTTACGTCATTCACCATGATATTCCAAAATCATTAGAAGGATATTACCAAGAAACTGGTCGTGCCGGACGAGATGGAGGAGAAGGTAACTGTATTACATTCTATAGTTATGATGATATTGTGAAGTTGGAGAAATTTATGAAAGATAAACCTGTAAACGAACAGGAAATTGGTAAACAAATGTTGTCAGAAACCGCATCATTTGCTGAGACATCTTCTTGTCGCCGTAAGTTTATCTTACATTATTTTGGCGAAGAGTTTAATGAAGTAAAATGTAATGAGATGTGCGACAATTGCCGTCATCCAAAACAAAAATTTGAAGCTCAAGACGATTTATTATTAGCGATTAAAGCTGTAAAAGAAAGTAAAGAGAAACATAAAGTTAAAGACATTATTAATTTATTGATGGGTAACTTAACAGCTACCGGAAAATCATATAAGCACAATGAACTTAAAACTTGGGGTGAAGGTGTTGAGGCTGATAAAGACGATAAATTCTGGAATGCAGTGATGCGCCAGGCTATTGTTAATGGATTCTTTGCGAAGGATATTGAAAATTACGGTCTTGTAAAAATTACTGATAAAGGAAAAGACTTCTTAAAAAATCCATTTAGCATTAAGTTTACAAGAGATAATGATTTTAGTAATGCCGAAAGTGACAGCGATGATGATATAGTAGGAGGAAAAGGAGCAAATAGTACAGATGAGGTATTGTATGCAATGCTAAAAGACTTAACTAAGAAAATTGCTAAACAAAATAATTTACCTCCATACATCATTTTCCAAGAGCCATCATTAGAGGAAATGTCTATCAACTACCCGATTACGATGGAAGAAATGGCAAAAATTACCGGTGTTGGAGCAGGGAAAGCTGCTAAATACGGTAAACCATTTTTAGAAGTGATTAAAAAACATGTTGAGGAAAACGATATCGAACGTCCTAGCGACATGGTTATTAAGTCAGTAGTTAATAAATCTGGACTAAAGGTTTTTATCATTCAAAATATTGATAGAAAAGTTAGTTTAGAAGATATGGCTAAAAACAAGAATTTAAAAATGGACGATCTATTAACAGAGATTGAAACTATTGTTGCTTCCGGTACTAAAGTAAATATTAACTACTACATTGATCAAGTAATTGATGAAGATAAGAAAGATGAAATTTATGAATGTTTACGTGAAGCTGAAACAGACGACATTAATGCTATTTTAAAGGAATTAGGTGAGGATGAGTATAGCGAAGAAGAAGTAAGATTAATGCGTATCAAATTTATTAGTGAGTTTGGAAATTAAAATTTAAGATTTTTTGTACTAAAAAAGCTGTTCGAACCAGAACGGCTTTTTTTATGAATTTACATTTATTGTATATAAAGCAAGGAATTATGTCGCCTAAAATGCTGTCTGCTGATATTTTTCACGTCCTTGAATTAATTTAATTATTTGATTATCAATTGATTAAATAGTTTTTTCTGAATCAAAACAGCTATGTTTAAATAAAGATTAACTTTATAGTCCTTCATTTCTATGAAAAATTTGATTAAAAATACCGCTATTTCAGCCATTTTAATATGGGGGGTATTTTTCCATAGTACATTTTTTTTTGGACAAACTAAAGACGAGGTAGTTTCGTCATATATCAAAAGTTTAACAGAAACTTGGACAGATTTAAACACAAAAACCTTTTCTTCATTTATTATTGATTCGACTTTATCTTTAAAATCGGAGCCTTTTAAAATACAAGAAAACACAAAAATTAGTAATCAAAACCAATTACAGTTAAGGTTAAATTATTTACAACAAAAAATTAATAAAAAGGATATAGGGTTACATGCAACCGTTAGTTATCAAGAAAATCTTAAATCTCCTATTGTTGATCCTGAAGAGATTGTGATTTTTAAACGCCGTGCTATCGCTGGACTGGATTGGGATTTATTAAATAATGGTTTATACGAAAACAGAATTAAAAACAAGATTTTAAAACTGAATTACGCTGCTTTAGAAAAAAAACAACTGACAGATAATTTGAATGCTTTTCAAAACAAACAAACAGCTCAAATTATTTCGTATTTCAATTCAAAAAAAATCGAAATTTTAAATGCTCGTAAATATTTAAATAATAAACAAACGCCTATTATTGAAAAATTATGGGCTATCAAGCATATTACAAAAGATAATTATTTAAAGCTTATTCAAAACACAACAGATATCAATGCTCAATATAATTTATATCAAAACTATAATCAGGTTAATATCGAAAAAGGAAATTTTGCGTTTGAATTGCCGATTTTAGATTTGAATATTCAAAAGTTATTACAAAAAATTAATTACAGCCCGGTAGATTCTACCATGATAGACGCCGATGAAGTCGCGAAGTATCAGTCATCCTATTTAAAAGATGTGAGTTTAAAGGCTTACACTCGCTACAACTATTATGATGTGTATAATGCAGCACAACCAAATCGTTCTTTTATTTCGGTTGGCATGAATTTATCATTACCACTAGCGTTTAATCAAAAAGAGAAAAAGGAGTTTTATTTGACACAGTATTTATTATCAAACAAAAATCAAACAACAGACACCTTAGATGCACAGTTGGTAGTTTTAAATAAATATTATGAATATCAGTATAAGTTAAAACAGTTTAAAAACTTATACCATAAACGCTTAGTGTTTGAAGAATTATTAAGAACAGAGCGAGTAAAAGCTCAGTTAAGTGATTTTGAATTTAATCCAAATACAGCCTTATTTATTTTAGATGATTATTGGAGTAATGCGATTGAGTTAATTGATTTAAAACAAGATTTGTATAAAATATTATTAGACATTAAAATCAAAGTCCCAGGAGCTAATATTGTTGATTACACATCTCCTTTAAATTTATCTAATTTAAATATCGCATCTAGTAATCCTCCATTTAAAGCTGTATATGTTTGGAGCGATGCGTTTAAAAATAATTCTCAAACTGTAATCAATGAATATTGTAAAGTAAACGAATTCAATCCTTTATTAATTTCATACAATTCTACAAAAATTTATATTCAACAGATTTCTGAGTTTATTTCTAAAAATTATACAACTCCTATTCACATCATGATTGGGAGTAATAAATTATTAAACTCTGGAATTGAAGGTTATTTAGATACTTTAAGAACAAATATTAATTTTTCTCAAGTAAAAGGAATCCATTTAGATATTGAGCCTCACACATTTCCTGATTTTAAAGAAAACAAAGAGCAATATTTTAAAAAATATATAACTGTATTAAAGCAAGCCAAACAGTTTGCAGATAATAATAAGATCGAGTTATCCGTTTCAATTCCTTTAAATTACCCTGATGAGGTGTTAAATGAAATTAACGCTGCCTGCAATCAAGTATATTTAATGGCATACGAAAATGTGGATGTTGATTTTATATCACGTAAAACAGCCGAAGAAAAAGCAATATTAAAAAACAAATGTGTGTTAGCACTAAGAACAAAAGATTTTGAGAATAGAACCAGTATGGACGAAGCATTTAAAAAATTAGGTTTCGAAAAAACAGCATACCATGACTTAGATGATTTAATAAAATTTGATAACACAAGCATTAACGTGAAAGGAGAGAACGAGAAGTAATATGAAAAGCGTAAACTTTCAGAGAAATAAATCATTAATACGAGTTGTTAATGAACAGCAAAAAGTAAAAAAAACCAAGCAACGTAATTGGGATAGAATCCTATACATTGGATTGTTAGGTTTGTTTCTGTTGTTTATGATTTATTATTTTTCGGCAAAATATATTTTTGTTCATGCCTATGGTCATGTTATTATTGAAAATACTCATATCAGATTAACAGACGATGCTCGTATTATTGAGTTTTATGTTCATGAAGGTGATAGCATTCAAAAAAACGATACTCTATTTTCGTATGCCCTAGATAGAGATGATGACATTAATGGACAATCTTCTCAAGCATTAAGTATAGGTTCTATTAATGGGGTAAGCAAAGATGATTGGTGGGTAAAGGAATTATTTGCCCTAAAGAAAAAGATTACGCTCAATAATATAGATATTTCTGAAAATGGAAGTTTAATTGCAAACTATAAATCTGAAATTAAACGATTAAGTAATGAGGTTATTTTAGACGTGCTTCCCAAAAGCAGATTAGAGTTTGTTCAAAATGAAATCTTTAGATTAAATACAGAAAATCAAAAACTTCAAAGAGAAAATAATGAGTTATATGGTCTTATTAAAACGTTAGGCCCAACCACTAATAAGAATAAATACAGTGCATCAAATATTCGTTTAAAAACAGCAACAGGAAGTCAATTGAGTGATTTAAGTAAATTGTCTTTTAGCGAAGAATTATTATCCGAACCTAAGTATTTTAAATCTCCCATTAGTGGTATATCAACACGTATTTTTATACACAATTATGAAACTGTTTTAAAGAGCGAAGAAATTATGTCTATTCATCAGGCGCATCCTGCTTTTATTAAAGCGTATTTTGAACAAGAAGATTTGAGATATTTTAATGTAGGAGATGTTTTTACAATTGATTTTCCGGATGGAACAACTAGTAAAGGTATTTTAAAAAGATTTTATATAGCAACATATACCTTACCTGAAGAGTTCCAGAAAAAATATGAACCAACTACTAGAAGTATAGCTGCAGATATTTATCCAGTTGACTCTTCTGAAATTGTTAAATGGAAGGCATTCTATAAAATGAGCGTTGATATTTCTAAATTAAAATTTAACTAAAAGCTATGGGAAAAACGTTAGCGAATAACAAGGTTGAGTTCAATGACAATGTTTTTACTTGTTTCGGGAAAACATTTTATTATTTCGAATCTTTTAGTTCTTTAAAAATCGATGATTTAGAGAAGTATGATGCTATTATTATTGACGCTAGAGACCTTGAATTTACACGTATTATTATAAAAAAATTTCGCAGCCATTCTAATATCGAAGTATATTTAAAACCACTTTTTTTAATTAATAATAAAGCCTCAGAAGATCCATATATAAAGGAATTAACTGATGGGATGATCATGTCTTTTGATCAAATTCCTGAAACCATTAATGATATCAACCAAATCAATATGAAGATGACTCGATTAGAGAGTTCAGCATCTTCATCATTTGAGGTACAAGTTTTTAAAAAAGCATTAAACTTCATGTTTACACGCGATTTAAACACCCTAAAACCTTTAATCGATATCAACTCTTCAATTGGTTACTGTTATCCTGTTATTTCCGTAAACTTTGACATGTATGAAGAGGTAAAAGCAATTGAATTATTAGAATGGGCTGAAAAAGAAAATTTAATTTGGCCAGATTTTTACGATAGGGTTTATTTGTGCAGTAATTGTAAAGGAGGACATTTATCATTTAGAGAAATTTGTCCTAATTGTGACTCTGCCAATATTAAATCTGAGGACTTAGTTCATCATTTTCCTTGCGGATATATTGGCGCTATTAGTGACTTTAGAAACAAAGTGGACACTGTATTAACCTGCCCAAAATGTTCTAAAAATTTACGTCACATTGGAGTGGATTATGATAAGCCATCTATTATTAATCACTGTCAAAATTGTAATGATGTTTTTCAAGATTATTTAGTTAAGGCTAAATGCGTGCAATGCAAAACTGATACAGATGTTCAGTTTCTGGTATCTAAAAATCTTAATATATATAAACTTACAAAGAAAGGTAGAAATTCAGCAGTAGGTGGAATTTATACTTCTGATTACGCCTTAAATAACGAAGTTGCAGGAACTCTTGATTTAAAAACGTTCTCAACGATGATGCATTATGAACAGGAAAGGATAAAAGCGAATGCTTTACTCAATTCTGTTTTAGTTGTTTTTTATTTCGAAAACATTTTCGATTTGTATCGTATCATAAGTAAGTCAAAAGAAAAATCTCTTTTATCAGAATTTGTCGACATTATCAGAGATAACATAACTCCTGCAGATTTTATTTGCATAAATAATCCATCTATTATTAGTGTCTGCATTAACGATGAAAGCTTGGATGATGCCAAAATTATGGTATTAAAAATCTCTAATATGATTCAGGAATTAGTGATGAATAATTTTGATCGTTTTGACTTAGAGATTAACTCAAATGTTGAAACATTAAGCAAAACAATTGCCTTTGATAAGCAGATGCAAGCATCAATTAAAGAATTGGTTGAAAAAACATGATAGAGATTGTTGATGAATTTTTCAATTACATTTCTGCTGTTGGGCCCACAAAGCTTCTTCGTATTTTTTGGTTTTTTGTATTTTTTGAATTTGCCCGTTTTTTTATTTTCGAACTTGCTGTATTAATTATTTGGAAAATCAGAGAGCCACAAAGGAAAGAACGTTACGACAATGCGCGAAGAAGATTGTTTATCGAACGACCTCTAGTTTCTGTTATTGTTCCGGGAAAGAATGAAGGGAAACATATCTATAAATTAGCTAATTCTTTAAAAGAGCAAACTTACACCAATTTTGAATTTATTGTTATTGACGATGGTTCTGATGATGACACAGAACGCATTTGTAAAAGTCTTCAAAAAAATGGATTTATTGATTTGTTTTTAAGAAACGATGTGCGAGGTGGTAAGGCGTCTGCAGCAAATTTAGGTTATCGTTTTTCAAAAGGAAAAATAATTGTTCATCTAGATGCTGATTGTAGTTACGATAGCGATGCGATTGAAAAAATCATCGTCCCTTTTTATTTAGATGAAGACATTGGAGCTGTTGGAGGAAATATTTTGGTGAGAAATTATAAGGATAGTTTATGTACTACACTTCAGGCTATTGAATATTCTGATACCATATCTGCCGGACGAATTACTTCTAGTTACTTGGGTATTTACAGATTGGTTTCCGGTGCCTTTGGCGCATTTACTAAAGAAGCATTGGATAGAGTCGGAGGATGGGACATTGGTCCTGGATTAGATGGAGATATTACTGTTAAATTACGAAAATTAGGATACAAAATTGTTTTTGAACCCGATGCTATTTGTCAAACTAATGTCCCAAGCACATTTAAAAAATTAGTTAAACAGCGGTTAAGGTGGGATAAATCTATTGTGCGTTTTAGGGTTCGAAAACATCGTGATGTATTTTATCCCAATGCTACATTTCGTTTTTCTAATTTTATTTCAAGCTTTGAAAATATCACCTACAATATTTTATTAAATATTAAATGGTGGATTTATATGTTTGATATGGCTATTAACTACACTTCTTTATTAGGATTTATATTTCCGTTTAATATTTTATTGTATACAACTAATAATTTTTTAAAATTTTTAGTATTTTCTCTATTTAGAAAACGTAAAAACGCATCAATAATTTATTTTATACCATATTTACCATGCATGGTGCTATATTTCGGCTTTTATTTGCGTTTGGTTCGCTCCATAGCTTATATACAAGAATTTTTCTTTAAAAAATCATATGAAGATTCTTGGAATCCTATTAAATCATCAAGTCATGCAAAAAAATTAGGGATCTAAAATCTTCAAGAATTACTTATATTTAACTAATGTTAGTTTTTAAAAAATATACTTTACTTGTTTTTAGTATAATACCTTATTTTTTAATTAGTCAATCTTTACCAAAACCTATTTTTTCTCAAACTGCTGGTTATTATTCAGACTCGCTTATTCTTACTATTACTACTCCTATTTCAGGAGCTCAAATCAGGTATACTCTAAATGGAGAAGAGCCGACGCAAACTTCAAGTCTTTATACTTCTCCTCTCATTCTTAAAAACAAAAGTCACTCAAAAAATTCTATATCTACTATACCTACTAACCCTTCATTTAATTATCCTAAGCCAGGATATGACACCTCAAGGGCTAATACCCGAGGTTGGCTTGAACCATACGATACAATTTTTAAAGCAAATATAGTTAAAGCAAAGGCGTTTAAATCTGGTTACTTGTCGGATTCAACGGCAGTAGCTACTTATTTTATTAAAGAGGCCGGCGCAAGTTTTTTTTCATTACCGGTTTTATCCTTGAGTATAGACAGTATATCACTATTTTCGTATAATTCAGGAATTTATGTTTACGGTATTGATTCTGTTAATGAGGGAAACTATTCTAATGATACTGCGGAAAGAAAAGCGCATATTGAATTTTTTGAAACAACAGGACAGAGAGTGATTGCACAATATGCAAACATTAAAATTCATGGTAATGGTGGAAGACATGCGCCACAAAAATCATTACAGCTTAAGGCAGAAAAAGAATATGGAAATGGAAATTTCAATCATCAATTTTTTAAAGAGTCCACTGTAAAAAAGCATGACCGCTTATTATTAAGAAACGGGGGACATCGTCCAGATTGCATGCCACGTGACGATGTTGGGCAAGATTTTCTAAAATCATTAAGTAATGTTTCGCAAAACAATAGGCAATGTATTGTTTTGGTAAATGGTGAGTACTGGGGCATACAAACATTAAAAGAGATTTTAGACAATAATTATTTCTACAGAAAGTATAATATCCCAAAAAATGATTGTATTATTTTAACTCAGGCAGGCTCTCTTGATGAAGGAGTGCCGGGAGATGAAAATTCATATAGTGATTTGTTAAACTTCTTTTCTTTGAATAGTATGGCAACGCCATCAAATTTTGGATATGTGAATACACAAATGGATTTACAAAGTTTTGTTGATTTTGAATGTGGCGAAATATTTTTGGGTAATGGGGATTGGCCTAATAATAACACAAAATTCTGGAGGTATAGAAGGGCGGTAAATGATCCTTCACTTAATAACCATTTGGATGGGAGATGGCGATGGCTATTTTATGATTTAGATGCTGCTTTTGGAGGAGACTGCAGTGGTATTTATCCATCACACAATTCATTAATTAGAGCCACCGACCCAGCTTATAACAAATATACAAGACCATTAAGATCCTTATTAATTAATAATCAGTTTAAGATTGATTTTATTAATCGGTATGCAGATTTATTAAATTCTAATTTTCTTCCTAAACAGCTTATTGCTTCTATCAATAAAACTAGCAGTATATATACAACAGAAATGCAACAACATGTTGAACGTTGGCGTTATCCTTCTGTTGCTAATGATTTATTATCTCGTTCGGTAGAAATTCCAAGTACGATTAAATGGAATTCAATTATGTCAGGTTTATTGAATTTTGCTAATCAAAGAGCAGATAAAACAAGAAAACAGTTCATGACATATTTTGCTTTGACAGATACAGTGAAAGTTACTTTAAATGTAAATGACACATTGATGGGGAAAATCAAAATTAACACACTTTATATTGATAAATATTTAATCAGAAATAATAGTTTAGTTTATCCATGGACTGGCGTTTATTTTAATGGAAATCCAATTAAAATAGAGGCTATAGCGTATCCAGGATATAAGTTTTCACATTGGAATTTAATTAGTGACACAGTGAATAGTGTTATTAAAAATGTGTCTAACGACACATTAATAACTGCTTATTTTATTGTAGACACTGCGTTTAAAGCCACCCATTATCTGTATATTAATGAAGTATTAGCTTCTAATACCAGTAATATTAAGGATGAGTATTTTGAAAATGATGATTGGGCTGAATTATATAATCCAAATAATTTTGAAGTTGACATTACGGGATTTTATCTAAGCGATGAGTCTACGAATAAAACAAAATTTAGAATTAGAAATTCAAATGAACAAAATGTAATACCACCTCATGGATTTAAATTAATCTGGTTTGATAACGATACGACACAGGGAGTTCTTCATTGCAATTTTAAATTAAGCGCATCTTCAGACTCTCTTTTTTTAACTTTACCAGACGGTAACCAAATGGTAGATAGTGTAGGTTTTATTAATCTTTCATCAAATGTTTCTTACGGAAGAAAAAATGATGGGAACGACACATGGATAACATTTTTAGAGCCGACCCCAAATTCAACAAATAGAATTAGAGTAACTCCCGAATTAGATTATTTTTTAGTTTATCCCAATCCCACATCTGATATACTGTATTTTACGCAGAGTAAAAGTATTGATGTTTTCGATATGTTTGGAAAGAAGATACTCTCATCATTTCAAGCTAAATACGTTAATGTTAGTTCTCTTGCGCAAGGTATATATTTTCTTAAAACAGAAGACGGCCAAGTTGTTAAGTTTGCCAAAAATTAGGCTGTTTTTTCCGGAATTTTTTTAGAAGGTTATTAGCAATTGGCGGTTAAAAAACACGCGCTCTGATAAGCTAAATTCTTCATTTATTTTGTTAAATTCGCAGGTATGACAACTATCTCAAAAAAAAACCAGGCAGACAGCAAACAAAGTTTAGCGATCATTTGCTCAGCATTTAAAAATAAAGCAGAATATAATTTAACTAAAGATCAAGTAGATTATATTTCTAACGAGATTAAAACTCACGATAAAAAATTTATTTGCATTAATACCCTATCTCGTTTAGTGTGTATGGTATTAGTTGATGATAAAAAAACGCACTATACGATGTTGGAAGCAATTCGTAAACATGGTGCTACTATTACGGATAGTTTAAATGCAGAAAAAAGAACTAGTATTTCAGTTATTAATGAATTATCTAATGCTGATTATTCATTAGCATTAGCAGAAGGATTAGCTTTAGCTAATTACCAGTTTATTAAGCATAAACCAAGTGCAAAAAAAAATGTAAATACTTTAGCAACAATTAATGTTGTTGATGCAAAAGTAACAGCACAACACATTTCTAATTTATCAATTGCTATTGATGCTACATTAAAGGCTCGTGATTTAGTAAACGAACCTGTTAATCATCTTAATGCTTCTGGATTAGCAAATGCTTTTAAAGCAATGGGAAAATCTGCAGGCTTTAAGGTTGAGGTTTTAAATAAAGCTAAAATCAAGCAATTAAAAATGGGCGGTTTATTAGCAGTGAATGCAGGAAGTGTGGATGAGCCAACTTTCTCTATAATGGAATACAAGCCTAAAAATGCAAAGAATAAAAAACCTTATGTGTTAGTTGGTAAAGGAGTTGTTTATGATACAGGTGGATTAAGTTTAAAACCTACACCTAATAGTATGGATTTAATGAAGTGCGATATGGCAGGTGCAGCTGCAGTTGGTTGTACTATGTATGCCATATCTAAAGCCAAATTAAATGTTCATGTGATAGCTTTAGTTCCTGCTACAGATAATCGCCCGGGTTTTAATGCCTTTGCGCCTGGAGATATTATTACTATGATGGATGGAAGCACTGTTGAGATGTTAAACTCAGATGCTGAAGGTCGTATGATTTTAGCAGATGCGCTTCACTACGCAAAACGTTATAAACCAGAAATGGCCATTGAATTATCAACTTTAACTGGCGCAGCAGCAGCAGCCATTGGTCAGTATGGTATTGTGAGTATGGGAACAGCTACTGATGAACAAAAAACAAATTTAACTGTTAGTGGATTACGTATGCATGAGCGCTTAGCCGAGTTTCCATTTTGGGATGAATATGATGAATTAATTAAATCTGATATTGCTGATCAAAAGAATTTAGGCGGCCCTTATGGCGGAGCTATTACTGCAGGAAAGTTTTTAGTAAAATATACGGATTATCCTTACATGCATTTTGATATTGCTGGCCCTGCTTTTGTTACAGCAAAAGATAGTTACAGAGGTAAAGGCGGCACAGGTTATGGTGTAAGATTGTTGTTTGATTTCTTTTCTAATTTATAATTTGAATTTTTGAAATATTTACTACATATCTTTTTGTTTTGCTCTCTTTTGAGTTTAGCTCAAAATAGCAATAATGAATCATTGATTGTAGTGCATTATGATGAAGCAAACAAAGCAAATCTGGGCCAATTAATTTATCGTTATAATTTTGAAGATAATGCCTACACGGGCAGGGAACAAATTATGGCAATTGCCGGAAAGAAAAATGGTAAAGATTATGTACGTTGTGATGTTGGCGAAAACACTTTGTATAAAGATCGTTATTTAATTTCTGGAATTGGAAATGTAATTGATTTAAATGAAAAAAAAGTGTTACACGATGGAACCGCAAAATTTGTTCGTTGTTCAAATGATAGTATTATATTTTTTACGAATGATATTTTTAAAGGGAAGTATTATTCATACTTTGATTTAAAAACAAATACCTATTCCGAAATCAAATCTTTAACATTTAAAGCTATCTCAGGTCAGACTGTTGAGTTTGACAGAAGAACATCGCCCTATAAATTAGAATATTTCCCTACAGGAAAACCTAAAGTACTTTTAATGGAAAATGCTGGACATGGCGGTGTTACAGCAACAGACAAAAAAACTGAAATCCCAATTTATTGGATTGATGATAACACATTTTTATTCCCAAATATTAAAATTACTGATTTAGAGGGAACGATTGTAAAATATAATTTAACAACATCTGCAGCAAAAACACTTGGAACTTTTAGTTCTGTTTCAAAAATACCTGCTACGTATAAATTAGTAAAAGGAAGAAATTCATTTGTTGAATTTTACTTTAAAGAGAAATTATATATTCTAAATCCTTTAAAAGAAACAATGTTAATTTCAAATTATAAAGAGATTGACTCAAACTATTCTATAGAAGTAGAAGCTAAAGCAAAGGGAAGATCCATCTATTATAAAGGAGCAGAAATTGGCAAACATCATTTTGCTTTGAATACATTTAAAGTTGGAACAAACTATTCGGCGTTTTTAAAAGAAATTGTGATGGGTGATGAGTCCTATCAACAAGGCTTATCTGTATATGTAACAGGTATAGGTAAATGGCAAAATATTGCAACGATAGATATCGCATCTGTAGTTGGTTGGATAAAATAATAATAGTAGTAGTAGTATGGTAGAAAATAAAATAGTAGTCGGAATTTCTCAAGGAGATTTAAATGGGATAGGATTAGAAATTATTTTAAAAACATTATCTGATCCTGCATTATCTGAACTGTGCGTACCTGTTTTATTTAGTTCGCAAAAAACGGTTTCTTATTTTAGAAAAATGTTAAACTTAGAAGAGTTTAATTTTCATCCAACTAGAGACCTTAATCAGCTTAACACAAAAAAACCAAATGTGTTTATTTGTTATGAAGAAGAAGTAACTATTGAATTGGGGAAGGCTACTGTTCAAAGCGGTAAGTATTCTAAATTATCTTTAGAAGCCGCTACCATGGCCTTGTTCGATAAAAAAATAGATGTATTAGTAACAGCGCCAATTAATAAACATTCGATGCAAGAGGCAGGATTTAATTATCCTGGACATACTGAATATTTAGGAGAAAAATTAGGAGGCAAACCATTAATGTTATTGTGTTCTCATGATTTACGAGTAGCAGTTGTAACTGGTCATGTGCCAATGAAAAATATTTCTGAAAAAATTACAACAGCAAATGTTTTAGAAAAAATCAGTCAACTGCATGCCTCATTAGTAAAAGATTTTGGAATTCGTAAACCTAAAATTGCCGTATTAGGCTTGAATCCACATGCAGGAGAAAATGGAGCAATTGGAGACGAAGAAAAAACAGCTATTATTCCAGCTATCGAAAAAGCAAAAGAAACAATGATGGTTTACGGACCATATTCCGCAGATGGATTTTTTGGAAACAATACTCAATCACAATTTGATGGTGTATTGGCTATGTATCACGATCAAGGCTTAATTCCATTTAAAACATTAGCATTTGGACACGGTGTGAACTTCACAGCAGGCTTAGATTTTGTTCGTACTTCTCCAGATCATGGCACAGCCTACGAAATTGCAGGCAAACAAATAGCAGATGAATCGTCTTTTAGAGACGCTTTATATTTAGCCATAGATATTTATAGAAAACGCGAATTGCTTGAAGAAATTTCTGCGAATCCATTGGCGTTTTCACCAATTAAAAAGGAGAGAGGGTAATTTTAATTTATTCTATAAACTGAGTTATTTTTTTTAAAAGCATATCGGTTTTATCTGAAGAGATGCTGACTTCGTGTGTTTTGTCTATTATTAAATAACCTCCGTTTGATTTAACGTAATCGCTAATGTGAGTTAAATTTACGATAAACGATTTATGACATCTAAAAAAATCTGAATTGTCTTCCAATAATGTTTCAAAGCTTTTTAAGCCTTTACTGATAGTAATTGTTTTGTTGTCTTTTAAAATGACTTTTGTGTAAGAACCATCAGCTTGAAAAAATAAAATATCAGAGGTTTCGATAAACGAAGTAGTGTTGAGTGTGTTTAACGCAATTTTTTTAGAAGAAGAACTTTTAAAATTTTCCTTTAATACAGAATAGGTGGCTTTATTGCGATTTTTATTTCGCTCAAATAAGGTCATGGCGTTTTTTAAATCATCTACTTCAATTGGCTTTAGTAAATAGTCAACAGCCGATAATTTGAAAGCCTGTATTGCGTATTTATTGTATGCAGTAACAAAAATGATAGAAAAATTAATTTCATTTTCATCAAAAAAATCTAACAGCTCTAAACCACTATGTCCTGGCATTTCAATGTCTAAAAAAACAATATCTGGTTTATGTTTTCTAATAGCTTTTACGCCTGTTGGCAAATCTTTACATAAATCAACGATTTCAACATTTTCACAATATTCGGCAACCATACCTTGTAGTAAGGTTCTTGCCATTTCTTCATCATCTATAATAATTGCTTTGTACATCTTATATAATTGGTATGGTTAGTATTACTTTTGTTCCTAACGATTGTTGGTTTGCGTCTGTTTTATCAATAATTTTCACAGCTATTTTGTCGTTAGTTCTGTTTAAAATTTCTAATCGTTTTTCGTTGGCTTGAGTTGAAAAGGATTGATACTTATCGTTTTTTATTTTATTTAATTCTTCCGAACGTTTGCGTCCAATGCCATTATCATCAATAGTGATGACAAGATGATTTTTAATTTCCTCAAATAAAATAAACAGCTTTCTGTCAGATTCTTTATGCAGCAAACCATGCTTAATGGCATTTTCAACGTAAGGCTGTATCAACATTGGCGGAAATTCTATGTTGTCCTTATGTGTATTTAATTTGTGTTCAATGGTATATTCAAAACCTTCTTTAAAACGCATTTTTTCTAATTCTAAATAAAGTGTCAGTGATTCTATTTCATCGCTTAACGAAATGGTTTCCTTTTCGGATTGTTCTAAAATAACACGGGTGAGTTTCGAAAATTTTGCTAAATAACTATTGGCTTTTGTTTTATCATTTGTAAAAATATAAGCTTGTATAGTGTTAAGTGCATTGTAAAAAAAATGTGGATTCATTTGCGCTTTAATAGATTTTAAAACCGACTTGTTTAAGTTATGTTCTAATTCAATTTTTTCGTTTAGCAACCTGTTTTTGTCTTCAAGTAATTTATTTTTATTTCGTAGTTTATTAAGTTGCCATCTATAATAGATAAAACCTAAAGCAAGTGCTAATAAAAAACATAAGATCATGAACCAAATGTTTTGCCAAAAAGGTGTAATGATTGTAAATTGAACAGTTGATGTGGTTATAGTTTCGTTAATTTTAAATTGTATGTTGTATGTGCCAGGTTTTAATGAAGCAAATTCAATAAGTCGTGTTTCGTTTGACACTTTTTTCCATGGATCATCATTCACTTTATAAAATACATTATTTTCAGTGGAAGTTCCAAAGTCTAACACCGAAAACCGAATCGTAATATCGTTTTGATTGTAAGGTAAATTAGTTGATTCGTTTATATTGATTGATTTATCATTTGCAGATACATTCGTTATTTGTAAAACGGCTTTTTCTTTTTTAATAATGGAGTTGTTAATATCAGCTTTAATAATGCCAGAATTTGAGAGTAGTAATAAGGTGTTGTTTTTTAATAGCACATCATTTACTTCGTAGGCATTAATATTCATGTCTATTTTAGATAAGTGTTCAGTATCTAAATCATATAAATAAGCATAGCCACTTGCAATAACAATTAACTTTTTATTGTATTGCTTGATAAATTTTATATCAAAGTTTTTAATATTATTTTTAGTATTTAGTTGAGTAAAATTTGTTTCGTTTGTGATGGTATATAAATCGCCTTTAGTTGACAGCGCATAAATAATGTTGTTATAAAAAACTATTTTTGAAGCATAAAAAGGTGCTTCGTTAAATTTTATTTCTTGAGTTGATGAAGGAGTGCATTTAAACAATCCAATATTGGTGGCAAAATAAATAGTGTTTTTTTGTTTATTATATGCTACTGATTTTCCTCGCACGCCTTCAAGTATTGAAGAAGTATTAGGCACTTCAACTTTTATGTGATTCGTAAAATAGTTGTTCCAAACTGAAGTGTTTTCTTTTTCATTGTTAAATGTTGCTAGGCCGCAATAGCCGCTGGCAGCAATCGCATAGTATGCTTCATCTAGTCTTGTAATTTCTTTAATGGCAGTTTGGAAGATATTACAATTTTGAAAGTTTAATTGCGGCGCTTGTGTAAAGCCTTTAGAAGAATAAAATAAATCGTTACTGGTTGAGTCGAAGTTTAAATAATAGATTTCTGAATTATCTATTTGCTTATTTAAAATAGATTTAAAATTTAGTAAGGAATCATATAGGCATATTTCTCCTTTTTTGGTAGCGATTAAAAAGCCTTGCTTTGCTGCTACAATTTTATTGGGTAATAAATTTTGTTGTGCGGACACGATGTTATTTAGGTTTGGAGCCATAAACACACCTTCGTTGGGGCTACTAAACCAATAGTTGTTTTGTCTATCTTTTTTTACGCAAGAGATACTTTTTTCTTTAAAAAAAGTTTTGTACAAACCTGTTTTAGTTTTATCATCATGATACGCATGGGACCCTTGCTGCGTATGAATCCAAACAAGGCTATCTGTAAAATTAAGCCCTTGTATAAACTCTGGTTCTTTTATGGGAATCGAATATAGATGCTTTAAATTTTCATCAAAAACGTAAACAAGCTTTGTTTTATTTAATTTGCTTACAATATAAATTTTATGATTATGAACGTATAATTGCTTTAGCACTGTATTTTTAATTTTGAAAAAATTCGTAGATGATAGGATCATTTTTTCATCTAATTTGTATAGCACATCACTTTCTATAAAGTAAGAATTGTTTTGACTACTGCCTGAATACTCTACAATTTTATGAGGAAAAGATTTAGTAGCAATTCTATTTAATGTTTTTAAATCATATACGTCAATGCCTTTTTTTTGAAATGCAAATAAATGTGTTTCTGTTAATGTGATAGGTAGATATTGAATAGGATCATTTTGTAGAAAGGCATGTAAACTATCGTTTTGGATATAATACATATAGCCATCAAAATTTTCGTACCAAATTCTTCCGTATTTATCTTCTACAATGCTACTGCCTGGTGTAGATGTTTGTGCAGGTGATGTGTACGTTTTATATTCAAATCCATCATAGCGTGTGAGACCTGCATTAGTAGCAAACCACATAAAGCCTTTACTGTCTTGAAAAACATTAAATACTGCATTTGATGGTATGCCGTTAGATTTGTTATACTTAATGGTATAAGGTTCTTGTGCTATCGCTACAAACGATAACGCAAAAAAAGATAATATGTAAAGTAAACGCTTCAAAAAAATATGGAACAAAGATAATGTTAAAGTTTAGTATCGATACATCATTTAACCAAAGTAGCTTTTTCAATTAGCCAAATGTTGTTTTGGGTTTAAATATTCTTTTAATTCTTAATAGTGTTTTACCTTATGATGATTTTAACAAATATAGGTTCTCGTTTTACAGTTTATATAATCCTACAAAAACTCAAACACCATTTTCGTCAATTCAAAACAGGGTTTTGTAAAAGAGCTTAAAAAATACCATTGTATTTAAAGAAATTTGGGTTGAATCCTATAAAATCAAACTATGAAAAAATTATTACTAATTACTATTTTATTTGCAATAAATGCATCATGCATTTATTCTCAAACAATGATTAAAAATTGGGCGAACCCATTATTAAGTATTTCAGGAACTGGTAACGTCAATACT
Source organism: Bacteroidia bacterium (assembly GCA_035439445.1). Classification (GTDB taxonomy): domain Bacteria; phylum Bacteroidota; class Bacteroidia; order B-17B0; family Aurantibacillaceae; genus UBA4416. The sequence goes on along the minus strand of DAORKG010000038.1, from coordinate 17,059 downwards.
CAAAGAACTAAAATAAATTCATTTGGAGAAGTTGTTGCTGCTGGTTTTTTTACTGGTCAAGTAGATTTAGATCCAAGTACCGCAGTTGCAAGTTACACTTCAAATGGCTTAAGTGATATTTTTATTGCCACGTATGATGCTGCAGGAAATTTTTTAAGCGCTACAACTTTTGGGGGCGCAGGCGATGACTATGTTCAAGACATGGTTGTAGATGCTACATCAAATATTTATGTTACTGGACAGTTTGGTGGCACAATTAATTTTGGAACTGCAGGATCAAAAACATCTGTTGGTGGTCAAGATGTTTTCGTACTAAAATTGCTTCGTTCTGTTGGCTCTATATCACCTGTTTGGGTAAAAACATTTGGAGGAACTGGTTTAGATGTGGGTTATGGTTTAGTATTAGCTCCGTCTGTTTTAACGGATGCAATATGGATTACAGGAGCTTTTACAGGAACTGTTGATTTTAATCCCGATGCCGCCGTTTCATCGTTTTCATCTAACGGATCTACAGATATTTTTTTAACACGTTTAGACTTATCTGGTAATTATCTTTCTTCTTCAACGCATGGAAGTACTTTAGCTGATGCTGGGTTGAGTATTGCAGCAACTTCAGCGGAAGTTTTTATTACAGGATATATAGGTACAAGTACCAATTTTGGGCCTTCAGGAATGGATGTTCTTATTTCTGGTGGTGGCCCTACGGAAGGAACTTTTATCACTAAATATTCATCTTCAAGCGGTATAGCAATGTGGGCAAAAGGATTTTTTAGCAGTTTTTCAAATAATAGAGGAACGTCAATAGTTGTTAATACCAACACGTCAGATGTATATACTGTAGGTAAATTTACTGGAACTGCAGACTTTAATCCATCTAGTACTCTCACAAATGACTTAACTGCAGGTGGCACATCTGATGGTTATATTTGTAAATTAGATTATGCTGGTAATTATAATTGGGCTGGACGTTTTGGTGGTTCAGGAGCTGATGAAGCAACTAGCGTAACCGTTGATTCAAATACTGGAGTTAGTTATGTTTTAGGTAAGTTTGCCGGAAATATTGGCTTTACACCTCTTGCTGCATCAACACTAACTTTAAACTCTGTAGGGAGTGGTGTTGATATGGTTTTAGCAAGATATAGTAATGGGGGCTCAACTACATTTGCAGGAAGAATTGGTTCTAGTAATGCCGCAGACGAACCTCGCTCTGTTAACCTTTCTAGTACTGGCCACGTTTATTTAGCAGGATCAACAACTGGACCTTCTTCTGGTACAACAGAATTTAATTTTACAGGCGGCTCATCTGGAGCATGGGGATATGTAGGATTGCAGACAGGCTTTTTAGCAAAATATTATCCATGTGATGCATTTACTATAACAGCTTCTAGTACTGGTACTTTATGCGCAGGACAATCATTTAGTTTAAATGCAACAGCAGGTTTATCGTCGTATGTGTGGAGTGGACCAAACTCTTATACTTCATCTGTTCAAACACCAACAATAAATAATTCAACATCATTAATGTCTGGAACTTATACTTTAACAGGCGTTGATGCAAATGGTTGTTCTGGATCTGCAACAACAACTGTTTCTGTTATTACAAATACAAATGTAGTGGCAAGTGTTGTTACACAAACCATTTGCGAAGGAAACAATTTTGTATTAAATGCATCTGGTGGTAACACCTATTTGTGGAATGGACCAAACTCCTATACATCGGCAGTTCAAAGCCCAACTATTAGTAATTCGGCATTAGCTATGTCTGGCATTTATTCAGTAACTGCAACGCCAACTGGCGGTTGCGCTGGCACATCAACAGTTAATATAACAGTTAATTCATTGCCTACACCAAGTATTACTAATTTAGGACCATTTTGTGCTGGCTCAACTGCAACTTTAAATGCAAGTGGCGCTTCAACTTATATATGGACTGCGCCAGCATCAGCAGGTTCATTCACATCCTCTGCTCAAAATTTTACGTTTACCGCTCTTAACGGCTTTTATGCAGGCACTTATTATCTAGCTGGTATAAGCGTAGCAGGCTGTGTTAATACTACAACTACAAACGTTATAGTTATTTCGGCGCCAAATGCTACAGCAAGTAATGCAGGGCCATATTGTGTTGGTAATACAATTGCATTAAGTGCAACAGGTGGCGGCACGTATGCTTGGTCAGGGCCTTTATCGTATACATCTTCGGTGCAAAATCCCATTATTATAAATGCTAGTTTAGCACAGGCTGGTATTTATACAGTTACTACAACATTTAGTGGTTGTGCAAAAACAGCAACAACTAATGTTGTGGTTAATCCAATCCCAGCTCAGCCCGTAAATTTATCTTCGTCTATTGGTTTGCAAAACAATGTATGTTCAGGAAATATTGCTGAATTTTATGTAGGTGCCAATTGTGATTGGTATACATCAGCTACAGGAGGGACAAGCTTTTTAAATAGTAATAGCTATTCTACTCCAACCCTTACAACAACAACAACTTATTATGTTGATCGTACAGTAAATGGCTGTACATCTGCACCTCGTGTTGCACTTGTTGCTACTGTAAACCCAATGCCTTCTGTTATTAGTCAAACAGTTCAAAATTTAACTTGTAATGGTTCAGGGAATGGATCAATTTCTTTAACACTAAATAATCCAAGTTCTTTTTCTTATGATTGGACACCAAATGTAAGCACAACTTATTCGGCAACAAGTTTATCGGCTGGTATATATACCGTTCAAATTTCTTCTGGAGTTGGATTATGCGTTACAACTCAAACATATAATGTTACTCAACCTGCTGCTTATAATGTACCTGTAAACGTATTAGCAAATGGCACTATTTTAGGGTTTGGTGATAGTTATACTGGCAGTCCATCTTTTCAATGGGTAGATTGTAATAATAGTAATGCTCCAATAGCTGGCGCAACAAATGCTACTTTTACTCCAACTATTACTGGCAGTTATGCTTTAACATTTGGATATTCTGGTTGTGTAAGCACTTCAACTTGCAATGTTATAACAGTTACAACAACAGGTTTAAATGAAAACACTTTATTAAATGCCATTAGCTTACAACCAAATCCAGCTTCAACATTTTTTACTTTAAGTAATGTAGCAGATGGAACAACAGTAAATGTAATGGATGTAACAGGAAAGGTTATTGTTTCTAATTCAGTTATTGATGGAGATAAAGCAATGACGATTGAAACAGATAATTTATCAAACGGTATTTATGTCATACAATTAAAAAATAATGGAGCAGTAGCTCATAGGAAGCTTATTATAAGTAAATAGTAAATGCTGGAGTAGTTAACCAGTTTATTTTTCATGTGAGAGTCCGCTGTTAGAGAAATCTGGCAGCGGATTTTTTTATTATTCGTCTGGTTATGCTGATACCGATACCTATCGGTACGATTCAGCATCTCTCAGTTAATTACGCATAATCTCGTTTGAGATTCTGAATCATCACGCCTTGGCGAGACAGAATGACTAAAAAAATTCAAACCGTGTTTTCATCAATTCATAACAGGGTTTAATAAAGTGAGTAAAATAAAGCGCACTTACTTTTGCATTTTTGTTAATCCTTAAAAAATTGAATTATGAAAAAACTTTTATTTATTACATTGCTTGCAGTTAGTGCTTCAAGTATGTATTGTCAAAACCTAGCGCATTCATGGTCTAAATCATTATCTGGAGCTTCAGATATTGTAACCGTTGTTACGCGTATTGATCCTAATGGTGATGTTGTTTCTGCAGGTATGTTTAGTGGAACTATTGATTTAGATGCAAGTGCTGCCACAGCAACATTTACATCAAACGGATTAAGAGATGTTTTTATTGTAAAATACAGTGCTAGTGGTAATTTTATTTATGCCAATACTTTTGGTGGTTCTGGTAACGATGAAGTAAAAGATATGTTATTTGATGGCTATCAATTTTACCTTGTTGGAAATTTTGAAGGCACTGTAAATTTTGGTACAGGTAATAAAACATCTAACGGTTTGCGAGATGTGTTTATTAATAAATACACCATTGGTGGAACCTCTTTTCCTATTGTATGGTCGCAAACATTTGGTGGCAATGGCGATGATGTAGGAAATGCTATTGTAAAAAGCGTGGTAGTGTTAACTGATGCTATTTGGGTAACTGGTGGTTTTTCAAACACTGTTGATTTTAACCCAGGAACGGGTACCGATAACAAAAACTCTTTTGGATTGACAGATATTTATGTAACACGTTTTGATTTGAATGGAAATTACATTGCGGTTACAACACACGGCAGCACATCGTACGACATGGGAAATGATATTACTGGAACTAACGCCGATGTTTATGTAACAGGTCATTTTACAGGAACTGTTGATTTTGGTTACTCTGGTTCGCCTTTAAATTTAGTGTCTGCTGGTAGTCAAGATGCTTTTGTTTCTAAATATGCAACAGCAAATGGTTTAACAACTTGGGCTAAGGCTATGGGCGGCTCTTCTTCCGATAACGGTATTTCTATTGGTATTGATAATTCACTTAATATTTATTCAACAGGTACATTTCAAGGTACTGCCGATTTTGACCCATCTGCAGGTATAGCAAATTTAACGTCGGCTGGTGGTACAGATGTGTATATCAGTAAATTATTAAATGCAGGAACTTATTCGTGGGCACGTAAAATGGGCGGCACTTTATCAGATGCGCCTAATGATATTTTTGTAGAAGGCATTGGTCATCATTTTGTAACAGGTTCTTTTATTGGAACAGCTAATTTTTTACCATCAGCCACCAACACTATTATTGCAACAGGTGCAAAAGATATTTTTGTAACTAAATATAATTCGGGCGGTGGGTTTTTATATTCTAATACCATTGGTGGTAGCGGAGATGAAGAGCCACGTTCGTTATTTGTTGCTAACACTAATCATGTGTATTTATCGGGTTATTTTAAAAACACTGTTGATTTTGATATGAGTGCAAATACCTCAACATTAACAGCAACAGGTACTTCGGCCGATGGATTTGTAGCAAAATATTTTCCGTGTGCTGCATTTGCCTTAACAGCATCAAGCACTGGCACTTTATGTGCTGGGCAATCATTTAGTTTAAATGCAACAGCGGGTTTAACGTCGTATGCTTGGAGTGGGCCAAACTCTTTTACTGCATCTATTCAAACTCCAACCGTAACTAATTCAACACCATTAATGTCGGGAACTTATACCTTAACAGGTGTTGATGTAAATGGCTGTTCAGCATCACGTACAACAACCGTTTCGGTTATAACAAATACAAATGTAGTGGCAAGTGTTGTACCGCAAACCATTTGCGAAGGAAACAATTTTGTATTAAATGCATCTGGTGGTAACACCTATTTGTGGAATGGACCAAACTCCTATACATCGGCAGTTCAAAGCCCAACTATTAGTAATTCGGCATTAGCTATGTCTGGCATTTATTCAGTAACTGCAACGCCAACTGGCGGTTGCGCTGGCACATCAACAGTTAATATAACAGTTAATTCATTGCCTACACCAAGTATTACTAATTTAGGACCATTTTGTGCTGGCTCAACTGCAACTTTAAATGCAAGTGGCGCTTCAACTTATATATGGACTGCGCCAGCATCAGCAGGTTCATTCACATCCTCTGCTCAAAATTTTACGTTTACCGCTCTTAACGGCTTTTATGCAGGCACTTATTATCTAGCTGGTATAAGCGTAGCAGGCTGTGTTAATACTACAACTACAAACGTTATAGTTATTTCGGCGCCAAATGCTACAGCAAGTAATGCAGGGCCATATTGTGTTGGTAATACAATTGCATTAAGTGCAACAGGTGGCGGCAGTTATGCTTGGTCGGGGCCTTTGTCCTATACATCTTCGTTACAAAATCCAACAATTTCTAATGTAAATGTTACACAGGCTGGTATTTATACTGTAACTACAACATTTAGTGGCTGTGCAAAAACAGCTACAACAAATGTTGTTGTTAATTCAAATACGGCTGTTGTAGCTAGTGTGTCAAGCAATACCATTTGCGAAGGCTCTAACTTTACATTAAATGCTAATGGTGGTGTAACGTATGCTTGGACTGGCCCAAACACTTTTACATCAACCAATCAAAATCCTAATTTTACAAATGCAACAACTGCTTTATCTGGTATTTATACTTTAACGGCAGTAAATTCAGCTTCTTGCTCGGGTACAGCAACACTAAATGTAAATGTAAATCAAAATCCTTTAATTACAGCAAGTAGTACAAGTGGTACAATTTGTTCAGGAGGTAATGTTCAATTAAATGCAGCAGGGGCAAATACTTATTTATGGCAAGGCCCAAATTTTTATGTTTCAATAAATCAAAATCCTTTAATTAATTCGGTTAATCAATCATTTACTGGCACATATTCTGTTACCGGAACAAACGCTGTTGGTTGCTCAAGTACTGCTACTACAAGTGTTTTTGTATCATCAGTATTTTTAAACAATACAGTTAATACAAATGGCAATGTTTTAACGGCATCGGAAGCGGGAGCAACTTCTTACCAATGGATTGATTGTAGCAATAACAACATACCTATTGCTGGTGCAACATCGCAAAGTTTTACAGCAACCGCTTCTGGTAATTACGCAGTAATCATTACTAAAAATACGTGTTCTATTATATCAAATTGTACTCAAGTTACAGTTAATAATTGCACCTTTAATATTAATGTAACACAAACCGGAAACACTTTAAGCGCAATACAAACTGGCGTTACATACCAGTGGGTAGATTGCAATAACAGTAATGCGGTAATTGTAGGTGCAACCACTCAAGCCTTTACACCAACAGTTACAGGTAATTATGCGGCAACCATTACATCTGGTACTTGTGTTGCAACATCTGCTTGTGCACAAATTAATATTATGCCTGTAGGCGTGTCAGAGTTAAATGTATTAAATGCAATTACTTTACAGCCAAATCCTGCATCTACTTATTTTACATTAAGTAATGTAGTAGAAGGAACATCAGTAAATGTAATTGATGTAACAGGTAAAGTGATAGCTTCGACACACTTCGACAAGCTCAGTGGAGTCAGCTTAGCTACTGTTATTAATAGTGTAGATAAAACAATGATGATTGAAACAAGTAATTTATCAAATGGTATTTATGTTATTCAATTAAAAAATAATGGAGCAGTAGCACATAAGAAGCTTATTGTAAGTAAGTAGTAAATGCTGGAGTAGTTAACCAGTCAGTTTTTTCATTGTAAAAAGAGCATCAAATTTATTTGATGCTCTTTTGCTTGCTCTTAATAGTCTGAAAATTAACAAAAGCTCTCTCAAATGACTATATTTTTATAAAATCTTTATATAAATTAAGTGTATTTTAATGCCTCACTTATAATAGTTGATGTACATTTGTACTGATAACAAATAAGGCTTTGTCTAATTTTCTATTACATAAATTCAGTAAAAAACAACAATATATATTAAGTATTTCTTTAATATTTTTTGTTGTCGCAATTTCTTTTTCTTTATCCAATTTTATTGGGTATAAGGTTGTTGCTTTTCTTTTATTAGTTACAGTTTCCTTAATTGCTATGTTTTTTGACATAGTCCCTGTATTATTGGCGGCATTTTTAAGTGCCATTGTTTGGAATTATTTTTTCATACCTCCTCGTTTTACATTTGCTATTCAGAACACAGAAAATGTTATATTATTTTTAATGTACTTTGTTATTGCTATGGTAAATAGTGCATTAACATTTAAAATTAGGGAAGCAGAAAAAAAAGAAAATAAAAAAATTGAAAAAGAAAACACACTAAAACTATACAATACCTTATTAAACTCTTTGTCGCACGAATTAAGAACGCCTATTTCAACAATTATTGGGGCAACAGATACGTTACAAGAAGAAAAGGATAAACTTTCGGAAAATAACCGAATAGAATTAATTTCCGAAATATCAAAAGCTTCATTACGATTAAATAGACAGGTTGGTAATTTATTAAACATGTCTCGTTTAGAATCTGGGTTTCTTCAACCCAAAACAGATTGGTGCGACGTGAATGAATTGATTTATGATGTGGTAAATCAATTAAAAGATATTTTACAAAATAAACCAGTTGAAATTAGAATCAAAGAAAATATTCCGCTAGTAAAATTAGATTATGGTTTACTAGAACAAGTATTATTAAACTTAATTCATAATGCTGCAATATATATTCCTAAGTATGCCGTTATTACTGTTAGGGCAACTATTAGCAAGGAAAATAAATTAATTTTAATAGTGGAAGATACAGGTGAGGGTTTTCCAGAAAACGAAATAGATCAGGTATTTGATAAATTTTATAGACTTAAAAATACAAATACAGGTGGAACTGGGTTAGGCTTATCCATAGTAAAAGGATTTGTAGAAGCAATGAAAGGAACTATCACTCTCAAAAATGGAGAAGAATTTGGCTCTATGTTTACGATTGAAATTCCTACAGAAATAGCTAATTTAAACGACATTAAACATGAGTAATGCCATTGAAATATTAGTCATTGATGACGAGCCTCAAATTAGAAAACTTTTAAATATTACTTTGCAAAGTAATGATTACAAAGTAAAAGAAGCTGTTAATGCTCGAGAAGGATTATCAATGGCGGCTAATCACCCACCAGATTTAATTTTATTAGATCTTGGGTTACCTGATGAAAGCGGACATGTAGTATTAGAAAAATTAAGAGAATGGTACACAAAACCAATTATTATTTTATCGGTACAAAGTAGCGAAGAAGATATTGTAAAAGCTTTAGATTCGGGAGCAAATGATTATTTAGTAAAGCCATTTAGAACAGGCGAACTATTAGCTCGGATTCGCTCTTTGCTAAGAAGTTTATCATCAGAATCAGAAAATCCTATTCTTATTAGCAACGACATACATGTTGATTTATACATGCGAGTGGTAAAGAAAAATAATGAAGCGATAAAACTAACTGTTACAGAATATAATTTATTATCACTACTAGTTAAAAATCAAGGTAAGGTACTAACGCATCAATACTTATTACGCGCAATTTGGGGGCCAAGTTATATTAATCAGTCTCAATATTTACGTGTGTATATAGCTCAATTAAGAAAGAAAATAGAAAACGATATCAACAATCCTTTACATATTATTACAGAGAGTGGTATCGGTTATAGGTTTGTATAGTTTATAAAGGTGGCTGAGCTTGTCGAAACCAATCTTTATAAAATCTTTATATTTTCTATTAGAATCTTTACAAGGTATTTATAGTATTTAGTATAATTTTGTAGAATGAAACAACTTTAGTAGTTAAACTATTATGGAAAACAATCATACAATTAATAAAGTAACTTTTGCTGGGTTATTGGTAACACTTGGTATTATATACGGAGACATAGGAACATCTCCACTTTATGTTATGAGTGCAATTGTTGGAAAAAGCCCCATTGATGGAAATATGGTTAAAGGCGCAATCTCTGCTATATTTTGGACATTAACTTTACAAACTACTTTAAAATATGTCATCTTAACATTACGTGCAGATAATAAAGGGGAGGGTGGAATTTTTTCTTTATTCACTTTAGTGAAACGTACAAAATTTAAATGGTTATTAGTGCCTGCAATTATAGGAGGCAGCGCCTTATTAGCAGATGGAATTATTACGCCACCTATTTCTGTTTCGGCAGCTGTAGAAGGATTACGTTTTTTTAAACCAGAATTAAATACTGTGCCAATTGTGATTGGAATTTTATGTGGATTATTTTTTATACAACAATTTGGAACCAGTTTTATTGGTAAATTTTTTGGACCACTTATGACTCTTTGGTTTTTAATGCTAGGCATATTAGGTGTTTTCAGACTAACAGATGATTGGTCTGTATTATCTTCTTTAAACCCTTATTATACATATTTATTATTGAAAACTCATCCATCAGGTTTTTTAATATTAGGAGCTGTTTTTTTATGTACTACAGGAGCCGAAGCATTATACTCAGATTTAGGACATTGTGGTAAACAAAATATTCGTATCTCTTGGATTTTCGTTAAATCGATGTTAGTATTAAATTATTTTGGACAAGGCGCTTGGCTCATTTCTCAAGAAGGAAAAACATTGGATGTCTTTAAATCAAATAACCCATTTTATGCCATGATGCCTGAAAGTTTTGTGCCATACGGAATTGTGATTGCAACTATTGCAGCTATTGTAGCATCTCAAGCTTTAATTAGCGGCTCCTTCACCTTGATTAATGAAGCCATGCGTTTAAACTTATGGCCAAAAGTAGAAGTAAAATACCCTACAGTTTTAAAAGGTCAAATATATATTCCTTCTTTAAATTGGTTGCTATTAGCAGGCTGTATTGGTGTTGTATTATATTTTAGAGAATCATCAAATATGGAAGCTGCTTATGGCTTAGCAATTGTATTGTGCATGTTGATGACAACAACGCTTCTCAATTTTTATATGCACATGAAACGTTATAATAAATGGTTCATATTTGGAATTATTACAGTGTATTTAATTATCGAATTTTCTTTTTTAGCTGCAAACTTAAGTAAATTTTCTCACGGTGGTTGGATTACATTATTAATTGCATTTGTACTTATGTCGATTATGACAATTTGGTTTTTAGCAAAAAAAATTGGACAACGCTATGTAGATATGGTAAAATTAGCTGATCATCAAAGTAAATTGATTGATTTAATACACGATGAATCTTTAACAAAATATGCTACTCATTTAGTTTATATGACAAGCGCTAATAATCCTGAAGAGATTGAAGCAAAGATTATTTATTCAATATTACAAAAGCGACCAAAGAAAGCGGATGTTTATTGGTTTGTGCATGTAGATGTAACAAATGAACCCTATCAAATGGATTACAAGGTAACTCATGTTTCTGGAAAAGAAATCATTAGAATAGATTTTAGATTAGGCTTTAGAGTGGCCCCAAGGGTTAATTTACTTTTTAGAAAAGTAGTTGAAGAACTAGTAAAACAAAAAGAAGTTGACATTACTAGTCGTTATGAATCCTTAAACAAAAATAATGTTATTGGCGATTTTAAATTCTTGGTTCTCGAGAAATTTTTATCATACGACAACGACCTTCCATTTTTTGAAAAAACAATATTAAATATTTATTTCTTTTTGAAACGTTTCAGTTTAAGTGAAGCTAAAGCCTTCGGCTTAGACAGTAGTTCATTAAAAATCGAAAAATTTCCTATGGTAATAAATATGCCAAAGAAAATGAATTTAAAAAGAATATGAGGATACTACTTCCCGTTCTCCTCCCAAATCATCGCTAAATGTACAATGGTTTGAGTTGCTTTTTCCATGTCTTGAACACTTACCCATTCAAGTTTACTATGAAATGCATGTTCACCCGCATAAATATTTGGACAAGGTAATCCCATAAACGATAAACGCGAACCATCAGTTCCACCGCGAATACTTGATAAAACAGGTTTCACGCCTGTTCTGCCAATTGCTTCTAATGCGTAATCAACCACAAAATAACAAGTATCTAATACATCTTTCATATTGCGATATTGTTCAGTAACTACGAAATTATAACTTGATTTTTTGTAATTGGATAATACCGATTTAGTAATTTCTTCTAATTCATTTTCTAGAGCTTTTAATGTTGCTGTGTCAAAAGCACGTATAATAAAATTGATTTCTACTTTTTCTAAACCACCATTAATTGAAGTTGGATGAATGAAAGGCTGCTTCTTTTCAGTAGTTTCCGGTGTTTTATCTTTTGGGATTCGATTTATAATTTCGGCTGCAATTTTAATAGAGTGCTCCATTTTGTTTTTTGCAAAACCAGGATGTGTAGGAATACCATTAATTGTAATGCTTACTCCATCCGCACTAAATGTTTCATTCTCCAAATGACCTAAAGATTCACCATCCATGGTATAACCATATTGCGCTCCCAAACGCTTCATGTCAACATGATCCGTACCTCTACTGATTTCTTCATCTGGTGTAAATAAAATACGAATGGCACCATGTTTCACTTCTGGGTGCGTCATTAAAAAATGAGCTGCATCCATAATTTCAGCAATACCTGATTTATTATCTGCACCTAACAGAGTAGTACCATCTGTTGTGATAATGTCATTGCCAATTTGCGCAGCTAAATCAGGATGCTCAGCAAATTTGATAATTTGATTTTTATCGTTTGGTAAAACAATATCTTTTCCATCATACTTTGTATGAATGATTGGATTGACGTTTTCACCACTGCAATCAGGCGAAGTATCCATGTGAGAGCAAAAACAAATCACCGGCACTTGTTTAGAAGTGTTTGAGGGAATGGTTGCATAAACATAACCATATTGGTCTAATTCTGCATCTTTAATCCCCATTGCAATTAATTCCTCAACTAATAATTTACCTAAATTTTTTTGTTTCATCGTACTAGGGATAGTTGATGAATTAGGATCAGATTGAGTGTCAATTTTTGCGTAACGAGTAAATCGTTCTGTAACAGTGTGTTTATAGTTTGTAAAGTCCATAAATATTATTTATTCTTTTTAATATGTTGTAGGTATCCAATTTTGTTTTCAGCTGTAGAAGCTACATCAGCTTGCGTTTTAAATTTCACTAAAATGAGTTGAACATTATACATGTGCAATAGTAATCTGATATTATGATTACCTTCATTTACTCCTTCTATAACAATCATATCAGGGTTTTGATAACCTAATACATCCACATCTATTAACGAGCCATCATGTAACATCACCAATAAACTATATTCTTCATCATCAGCCAAAGTTTTTTCAAAGTCTTTTTCCTGCTGATTAATTCTTTCAACAAAACTGCTCGCCAAATTCTCAGTCGCAGTATTGCTTGAATTTGATGGAGGAACAGGTGGCGTTATATTTACTGCCATGATTATAAATTATCAATAAAGTAATTAGTGATTTTTTCCATTAAGTGAGCTCTGTCTTTACCTAACACATTATGCTCATGTCCGGGATATAAATAGTAATCTAACTGAATGCCTTTATCAACTGCTTTCTTTTGGTACATAATGCTATGTTGCCAAACAACCACAGGATCTTGAGCGCCATGAATCATTAATAATTTACCCTTTAATTTATCTACATAGTTTAATAAATTATTTTTCTCATATCCTTCTTTATTGTCTTGTGGAGAATCCATGTAACGTTCTGTATACATGATTTCATAGTACGTCCAATCAATAACAGGGCCACCGGCAACTCCAACTTTAAATGTTTCAGGAGAGCGAGTCATCAAAGTTGTTGTCATAAAACCACCAAAGCTCCAGCCATGAACTCCAATTCTATTAGCGTCAACAAAAGGCAAAGATTTTAAATAGTCAACGCCTTTCAATTGATCTTCCATTTCTTTAGTTCCTAATTGACGGTGCGTAGCCTGAGAAAAAGCTTTTCCTCTGTTATCTGTTCCTCTTCCATCTAAAGTAAATACAATGAAACCTTTTTGAGCCATATATTGATACCACAACTCTCCACCTGCCATCCAGGTGTTAGTTACTAGTTGTGAATGAGGCCCATTATACAAGTAAACTAACACAGGGTATTTTTTTGTTGAATCAAAATTTACAGGTTTAAACATTCTACAGTACAAATCAGTTCCTTCGTTGTTTTTAATCGTAAATAAATTCCAGCTTCCTAATTTGTAATCTTTAATTGGATTATCTGCCTTATAAATTGTATTTGATTTTTTGGTTGTAGTATTAATGACATAATATTCTCTTGGAATATAAGTACTAGAGAAATTATCAATAACAAATGCCCCTTTTTCATCTATAATACATGAGTGAAAGCCATTACCATTTGTAATTTTTGTTACTGTCCCATTTTTTAAATTGACACTATAGAAATCCTGGTTTACAGGGCTTTGGTCATTAGCATGGAAAAACAAACGCTCTCCCTTTTCATCAAAACCATTTTCTGATTTTACTTCCCAATTACCCTTAGTTAATTGTTTGATTAATTTTCCATTGATATTATATAAGTAAAAATGATTGTATCCATCTCTTTTGCTTTGCCATATAAATTGTGATGGATTATTTTTTACAAACAGCATTGGATGTAATGGTTCCGTGTATTTATCATCATGCTCTTCAAAAAGAGTACGAACAAAATTTCCGGTTACCGCATCATATTCGTTTAATTTCATGTCGTTTTGTGTACGACTTAGCACTGCAATATAAATGTGTTTTTCATCCGGACTCCAAGCAATGTTTGTTAAGTATTGTTCAGGATCTCCTTCTGTTTTTACAAAAATTGTTTTGTTAGTTTTTACATCATATATTCCTAATGTAACATGGTGGCTTTTGTTACCAGCCATTGGATATTTGATGTTTTCGTTTTTTGCAGGACGAGTTGTCCAGTCAATAATTGGATAATCCGTTACGGTTGATTGATCCATTCTGTAAAACGCTAAGAAGTTTCCTTTCGGACTCCAAAAGTTTTTACCATCTATTCCAAATTCATTTTGATGTACATTTTTCCCAGTATAAACAATTTCATAAGAGCCATCGGTTGTTACTTGAGTTTCTTTACCATCCTTTACAACATATAAGTTATATTCTTTACAGTAAGAGTAAGCTCCAGTAATAGGTTCTTTTAAATACTCTTCTAAATTAGTAGGCTCAGCTTTTCTATCACTTTCTAAAATGGATTTTTTATCAATGTCATACATTAACTCTCCTTTTTTATTAGAAAAATAAAATTGATTAGCATTTTTCCAATTAATTACATTTAGTGCTGCTAGTGTATCCTTGCTTCCTGATTTTAATACTGTATTTAAATCTTTTAGAGAAACAACATCGGTTGTTTTACCGCTTGCATTATCTCCAACTTTCACAACGTTATTATCAATATAAAAAAAATTGTTAGTTCCTTTTATGAAGCTTAAGCCCTGCAAACGTTTTGGCGCAAGGCTTGTACGCCCTTTTAATACAGCTTCTTGAATGGTAAGTAATTTGTCTTGAGCGATTGCTGTGCTTCCAATTATTAAAGCACTAATAATTAAAATATGTTTTCTCATCTTATTTTTTTATCGAATTGTATAAATCTAAAATTTGTTTTTTGGTGTCAGATACTGTTTTTAATTCCTCTGTCATTTTAGTAACATCACCTACTGTAGCATCTGTTTTTGCTTTTTCAATTTTAGCTTTTAGTTTATCTTCTTTGTCTTGCCAAACATTTACTAAATTATCTTTCATCACTTTTTGCGCAGCGTATTTTACATATTTGTTATCGCCGGCACCTACTTTAGCTAATTCTTTAGCGCCATCAATGGCAGTTTCAGGCTTAGTACAACGTTTTAAAAATTTTCCGTAAATATTTCCATAAGCCATTAACTCAAAACCGCTAAATTGTTTTTTTACTTTTTTGAAGTAGACATGATTTTCATCTGTTCCATTTTTAGAATATAAATCAGCGATTGAGTAAATAATTTCTTTTGATGGTTCATTTTCTAATGCAACCGCTTTTTTCATGGCTAATTCCGGATTGTTTTTTGCAATTGCATCAAATCCTTCTGAAACAATAGCATAAGATTGTTCATTTAATGCCTTTTCGTAAAGTGCATTTAAATCATCGCCTTTGTAGTTAGCCGCCAATGCTTTAATAGCAGCCGCACGAACTTTAGTGTTTGCGTCTTTTTCAGAAATAGAAATAAATAAAGGCTTTAGTTCAGCTTCTTTGTCTTTTGCAACTTCGCTTAAAGCATTAATAGCATCTGCTCTGAATTTTCTCCAAGGATCATTTTGAGCAATTGATTTCATTAAGTCAACAATTACTTTATCATCCATGTGTTCTTTAAAATAATCGATTGCTTCATCTCTATCTCCCCATAAAGTAGCATTTTTGTATTGGAAGATGTATTCATCTTTTGTTTTTTCGAAAGTTGTTTTTGCTAATAACTGTCTTTCTGCGTCAAAGTTTACCAAACTTGGATTAGATGCAACATCAAATGTGAATGTGTTTTTTACATCTTCAATCCAAATACGTTTGCGTTCTTTTTTGCCATCAGCATATATATCAATATACACAGGTAGTTTGTATAACGGAGCTACTTTAAAATCTTGTTGTTGTGTGATTTCTAATTTTAATTTTTTTGTTGCAGCATCGTATGATTTTTTGATATCAAGTTCAGGATGACCTTTTGCATAATACCATTCGTTAAAGAACCAGTTTAAATCTTCGCCAGTAGTTTCTTCAAATGCTAAACGTAAATCGTGAGCCTCAGCTGTTTTAAATTTATTTTTTTCAAGGTATAATTTTAAAGATGTAAAGAACGCCTCATCTCCAACGTATTTACGTAACATATGCAATATTTGCCCACCTTTGTTATAGCTAAATGCATCAAACATATCTTCGCGCTCAGCATAATCAAAACGAACTAAATCTACTTGTTTTTGATTTGATTGAGCAAAATAACCAAAGCGAGAACCTGCATGGTGATCATCTGCAGCATCTCTTCCGTATTCAAATTCTTCCCATAAATACTCTCCGTAGGTTGCAAACGATTCGTTTAACGTTAAATTACTCCAACTTTCGCAACTAGCTAAATCTCCAAACCATTGGTGAAATAATTCGTGTGCAATAGTGCTTTCTCCTTTAGCTCCGTCAATAATTTCGCGAGTTGTTTGGTAGCAAACAAAATCACCATGTAAGGTAGCACTTGTGTTTTCCATAGCACCACTCACATAATCACGCACAACAATTTGTGCATACTTTTGCCAAGCGTAAGGCACTCCTAACTTGTTAGAGTAAAACTCAACCATCTTTTTTGTTTTACCAAAAATGGCTTTAGCATGTGGTTCGTATTCTTTTTCTACATAGTAAGAAATTTCCTTCCCATTCCATGGCTCATCAGTTACTTTTTTAAACTCACCAACCCCCATCATCACTAAATAAGGCGCATGAGGTAAATCCATTACCCAATGATCTGTACGTGTACCATCAGCATTTTTCTTAGAGTCTTTTAATAAACCGTTAGATAGAGTTGTGTATTTATCATCTACAGTCATATAAATTTCATCCGTCATTTTTTCTGTTGGATTATCAATGGT
>DAORKG010000037.1:0-37870 GCA_035439445.1 Bacteroidia bacterium | reverse complement strand
AACATTTCGGTAGACGATGTTTCAAAAGCAAACAACGCCTGCTTGCAAACCGTTATGCGCAATTAAGACAAAATGAATTTTGAGTTTACACCAATACGTAGAAATGTTGAAGAAAGCGAACTAATTGCAGACATTATTGCGGTTGCAAATCTATTGGAAAAAGACACATTGACTTTACGTGAATACGATGAACACGGAAAATATAATTCCAGTACGGCTATTCGTAAATTTGGAACATGGAACAAAGCATTGGAGAATGCTAGTTTAAAATCCTCAAATGAGTTAAATATCTCAACAGAAGATTTATTTCAAAATATATTAATACTGTGGGAACATTTTGGTCGACAACCAAGACGTTCAGAATTAGAACATGAAATATCTAAGTACTCCCAATCACCCTACAACGAGTAGGAGTAATAACATTATTTCATTATATTTACATTATGCAAGCAGAAACAGTAGTGTTTCAAACCGCTACTAAGCCTGCACGCAATCCGTTAGCTGCAACTAGCCCGTGCAATTTGCAGCTTAGTTTCTGTAGTTTTTGTCATTTTTAATAACAAAAATCAAGAAAAGAAACTACAATACGCCTTAAGTTTTTAAACCTAAATTAAACAACCCTAATCCCCACTAAACTCACATCGTCTACTTGCTCGTGATGATGTTTCCAATCATTAAACGCTTTTTCTAAAGCCTGTTTCTGTTCATCCATTGATAAAGAAGAATTCTTAATGAGTGAATCTATCAATGGTTTGTATTTATATTTTTTGCCTTTTGGTCCGCCAAACTGGTCGGCATAACCATCTGTGCTTAAAAATATAATATCGCCTTTTTGTAGTTGAATAGTTGTACTTGAAAAAGGTTTATCTTCATCTAAATAAGTACCAATAGGCATTTTATCTGCTTTTATTTCATGCAACTCTTTGTTCTCGACTCCGCTCGAACTGACATTGTTTTTGAGTAACCACAATGGATTATTTGCTCCGGCAAATTCAAGTGTATTATCTAATTTATTCCAAACACATAAGCTAATATCCATTCCATCTTTTTGCTGCGTACCACCTTTTTGTTCTAAAGCACTAATTACTTTAGTTCGTAGTTTATTTAAAATTTCATCTGCTTTAAAAATTTTATTCTCAACCACAATTTCATTTAAGAAACTGTTACCCAACATACTCATAAATCCACCCGGAACACCATGTCCTGTGCAGTCAGCCAAAGCAAATACCGAACGATTATTAGGAGTATTGTAAGCCCAATAAAAATCGCCACTTACAATGTCTTTAGGTTTAAATAAAATAAAATGTTCTTTTGATATTTTTTGCCAAATATCTTCGCCTGTTAAAACCGCTTGCTGTATGCGTTTGGCATAATTAATACTATCAATAATCTCTTTTTGTTTTTCCTCAACCAAATCTTTTTGATGAGTGATTTCTTTATTCTTTAATTCAACTTCGAGCTTTTGGTTCTCGATAATGAGATTGGCTTTTTTAGTTTTTCGATAGTTGATAAATGCCATCGTTGCAAAGAATCCGGTACCAACTAAAGCTAAGGTGCCAAATAAAATAATCAAAGACTTCTGTTTGTTTTGTTTTTCTTGAGCTTCAATTTCAAAAGATTGATTTTTAATTTGCAATTCTTTTTTTTCAGTCTCATATTTTGAATTCATATTCTTAACACTTTCTATATTTTCAAGAGAAACAATAGAATCTTTTAAAGAAATATACATATCAAATAATTTGTAGCCAAGATCCTTATCTCCATAAACTAAATTATACAATGCCTTCTCTTGGAAGTAAACTGAACGGTATTCAGGCATTAATAAAATATTTGTGAACATTCCTGCACTGTCAATATAAGCAGCAGAAATTTTTGGTTGATTAAAAAAACGCTGATTTAGTGTAGAAAAATTAATATAAGTAAGAAATTGCATCATATCATTTCCTGTAGACTTTGCTAATAAATTTGCTTTCCTATTATAATAATTTGAAGAATCATACATTTTTAAATTAGTGAAATTTAAAGAAATGTTTTGCAGACAATCAGACATGCTTGAGTGGTTAGATACTATTTGATACTCTAAAAAAGCTTTTTTGTAGTAAGTATTACTTAGTATATAATTCTCTCTATAATTTTCAATAATTCCCATATTTTGATAGACGTAACAAAATGTGCCGGGTATATTACTTTTTTGTAGTTCGGTAATTGCTTCTTTGATATACTTTTCAGCAGAAATCATATCTTTTTGCTTAATATAAATAATTCCGATATTGCTTTTTATGTTTGCAACATTAGAAAAATTATTTAGTTTCTCCTGAATTGCAATTGATTTCAAATCCTGTTCAATCGCCTTTTCATAATCTACTAGATCAACAAATACAAGCGCTAAATTTTGACGAATATTAGACTCCAAGTTTAACCGTTTATTTTTAATAGCAAGCCGTAGTGCTTTTTCGTAATAAAATTTCGCAGAATCTAATTCATTATTTACATAATGAAATATTCCCAATTTCATATTTCCTAAAGCAACATATTTTTCGTATCCACTTTTTTTTCCTAATTCAATGATCTTATAACCATACTCTTTATTCTTATTGTTATCATTTCCACTATATAAGGCAGCAATTATATTGTATAAATTAGCTTTTGTTGTATCATTAGCTGTTTTAGACACATTAATTAAACTATCAATAACGCGTTGATTTTGACAATTTACAATTTTTGTAAAAACAGAAAAAGTTAATAATAAAAAAAAGCCAGCTCTCAATTTCATGATTCGATTATAATACAATAAACATTAAAACAACTATAAATTTATAACAAAAACCTTGAAAAAATGTAATTAAATCAAAGTATTTAAAAGCAAAAAAGAAACCATTTTGGCTTCTTTTTTGCTTTTAAATAACGATACTAAGCTAAGAATATCTATTTAAAATTAAGCGCTAATAACTGAAGCTCCAGGCAAAGCTCCTCCTAAAAGCGAAGCTCCTTGGGATACTGCACCACTTTTGTTATCTGCTCCACCTACTACTTTTTCTAATTGGTTTTTTTCTAATTTTTCAACGTTTGCTTTTGCAACTGTTTTGTTTTCTTTTTTGAAGATGTTTTTGATTTTCATGATGTTCTATTTTATAGATTAATAATTATTTTGATGTAGTTACATTCATACTAATTCTGTTTGGCATTCCACTGTTAGTAGTATTAATACCATCAGCTCCACCAACAACTTTCTCTAATTGATTTTTCTCTAATTTTTCAACGTTTGCTTTTGCAACTGCTTTGTTTTCTTTTTTGAAGATGTTTTTAATTTTCATGATTTTTTATTTTATAAGTTAATTATTATTTGATTTAGTTAATGTTATCTAACATTATTAATAGAATTCTTAACTGTATCATGTTTTGTTTTTAATATACTGTCAGCTGATGGATCCAATGTCGCAATTTCGTCAGCTCCACCAATTACTTTTTCTAATTGGTTTTTCTCTAATTTTTCAACGTTTGCTTTTGCAACTGTTTTGTTTTCTTTCTTAAAGATGTTTTTGATTTTCATGATTTTTTATTTTATAAGTTGATTATTGTTTGATTTAGTTAATGTTATCTAACATTATTAATAGAATTCTTAACTGTATCATGTTTTGTTTTTAATATACTGTCAGCTGATGGATCCAATGTCGCAATTTCGTCAGCCCCACCAATTACTTTTTCTAATTGGTTTTTCTCTAACTTTTCAACGTTTGTTTTCGCAACTGTTTTTGTTTCTTTTTTAAAGAAGTTTTTAATTTTCATGATAATTGTTTTAAGGTTTAGTAATAAATTATGCGTAAGACGCCGCCGCCGCACCTCCACCTAGATTTCCTGTGGTAGGCTTTGTAGTAGTACTGGTGTTTTTTGTATCAGCACCACCAACAACTTTCTCTAATTGGTTTTTCTCTAATTTTTCAACGTTTGCTTTTGCAAAAGTTTTGTTTTCTTTTTTGAAGATGTTTTTGATTTTCATATTTTATTTAATTAGTTGTTAACCATCCATGCCTTTGCCTTAGCGCCCATAACTCCTGTTTTAGTAGTTGCATCTGTACTCGTTTCAGTAGAAGTAGTTATATCATCTGCCCCTCCAACAACTTTTTCTAATTGGTTTTTTTCTAATTTTTGAATATTTGTTTTTGCAGCTGTTTTGTTTTCTTTTTTAAGAATGTTTGATAATTTCATAATGTATGTTTTAATGTTTTTCAAACCTACATATTTATCTTATTTATCACACTACCGTAAAAAGAATTTTTAGCACATTTTAACGACTAAACCGATAAAAAATGACATTCGTCAGAAAATATTCAGAATTCATCCAAATAACTTAGCAAACACTTCTTCCATTTTTGCTACTGCCACAATTTCAATTTTATACTGTTTAGTATCCAATCCTTTTAAATTATATGAAGAAATGTAAATTTTTTCAAAGCCTAATTTTTGTGCTTCCGATATACGTTGTTCTATTCTGCTTACAGGACGAATTTCACCTGTTAAACCAACCTCAGCTGCAAAACACACATTTTGTGCAATAGGCAAATCTTCATTACTTGAAAGAACAGCACAAACCAAAGCTAAATCAATTCCCGGATCTTCTACTTTAATACCACCTGCAATATTTATAAATACATCTTTAGCTCCTAATCTAAATCCACAACGTTTTTCAAGTACCGCTAACAACATCGATAATCGCCTTAAATCAAAACCTGTAGATGATCGTTGCGGTGTACCATAAGCTGCACTACTTACCAAGGCTTGTGTTTCAATTAACAAAGGGCGATTTCCTTCTAAAGTAGCGGCGATAGCTACACCACTGGTTGGTTGATTACGATTGGTAATTAATATTTCAGACGGATTTAATACTTCTTTCAATCCATCCCCGTTCATTTCGTAAATACCCATTTCATTAGTGCTTCCAAAACGATTTTTAGTAGCTCGCAATAAACGGTAAATATGGTTTCTGTCTCCTTCAAACTGCAATACCGTATCCACCATGTGTTCTAATACTTTTGGCCCGGCCAAACTACCTTCTTTGGTAATATGCCCAATCATAAACACCGGCACGTTGGTTTCTTTGGCAAAACGTAAAAATTCCGCAGCACACTCTCTTACTTGGCTCACACTCCCCGGACTGCTATCAATATAGCTGGTATGGATTGTTTGTATAGAATCGATAATAACTAATTGCGGTTCTATTTTTTCGATTTGCGTGAAAATATTTTGCGTGTTGGTTTCCTGAAGTATAAAACAGTTTTCGGTGGTTACGCCAATTCTTTCGGCACGCATTTTAATTTGCTGTTCGCTTTCCTCACCGCTTACATATAATACACGTAAGTTTTTTAAACGCAAAGCCAATTGCAGCATCAAGGTTGATTTACCAATACCCGGCTCTCCACCAAACAACACTAAACTTCCCGGCACTACGCCACCACCCAACACTCTTGGTAATTCTTGCCCTGGCACCTGAATACGGGGATACTCTGTCAATCCAATTTCTTGTAACAAAACAGATTGATTGGAACGGTGGTTTTCGTTTTTTGCAGAGGAAAATAATTGTAAACGGTCGTTCTTGGTTTCTTTACGAATCACTTCTTCTACCATGGTATTCCACTCACCACAGCTATTGCATTTACCTGCCCACTTAGCCGCTTGAGCTCCGCAACTTTGACAGAAATAAGATGTTTTGGTTTTTGACATAGTATTGTAATTTCTTAACTCAAAATTACAATAAGTTATAGCAGGTGGTTGCTATAATTTGTAGCTAAATAAATTTAAACCAATTTCAGAGTACTTTCTTTGCCTATATGCTCAAAATTTTCATTTACCCATCTATCGCAGGCTTTATATCCAAGGTCTTTTAAATGCATCATAAAATCCCAACTGGTATTTAATTTAGATGACAAATTAAATTCACTCAATTCATTATCCGCACTAATATTGTGCAAATAAACCGGCTTTAATTCTCCATCCAATGTAATTCCTTTTCCTACTAATTCTTGTTTAAATTGAATCAATCTCAACTCTAATAATAAAGATGAATTGAAACTTAACTCATTCACTCTGTCTCTTATTTCTTCGATTTTATTAGGAACTGCTTTTATATTTTTAGGATTAATCTGAATCAATAAAATATCATCGGTATCTTCAGTGTGATCTATCAATGGCTGAATCAGTGGATTTCCGCTATAACCACCATCCCAATAATATTGCCCGTCGATTTCAATTGCATCATACATATAAGGCAGACAAGCCGATGCTAAAATTGCCTTAGCTGTAATTTCTTCATGACCAAAAATTCGCGCTTCACAAGTTTTTACATTAGTGGCGCACACAAATAATTTAGGTGGATTTAATTTATGAAGCTCGTCAAAATTAATCACCTCATTTAAAATTTTCTCTAAAGGATTATATTGCAATGGATTTAATTGTTTTGGAGTAAAATTCTCCGTACTCATGCTAAACAATTTGTATGTAGGTGAAAAATCCATATTTCCGGGACTCATCATTTTATCTAACCAACTGGGTTGAAGTGGTGATAATTTCCCGGCCTCCGATATTTTATGCCAAAACTTAACCAGCGTATGCTTTGCTAAATTCCTACCACCTTTTTTCAATCCGTAAATCGTACAAACACCATTCATGGCTCCCGCACTAGTTCCACAAATGCCATCTATTTCAATTCTTTCATCATCCAATAATCTATCGATAACTCCCCAAGTATAAGCGCCATGCGCTCCTCCACCTTGCAATGCAAGGTCAATTTTTTTCACTTTTGTCATAAATAAAACTCGCGTAAATGCTTAAACCAAACTTACGTATTTTTATACGTGCTATTTGTGAATAAGTTATAAAAAACAGAAAAATGTTTTAAAGAAATTAATATTCGATATCTAAATCGAAACGTTTTTTAAGTTCTAATAAGGCAGGATTTTTTTCGGCCATTAACTTAAATTTATCGACTGGCTTGTAGGCCTTTACTTCTCCAACAATTTCAGAAACTTTGATTTCAAGCTGTGTTTGTTTGTTGCTTAATAAATTTCTAAAAGCATCCAACATATCTTGCTTAATTAACATCAACATTTCTTTTTGAACTTCATTATTCAATTCAATTAAGATTGTTTTATCAACTAAACTAATTTTACTGGAAGTTAATGTGGCATACAATTGTTTATTACCGTTTTTTGCTTTTTCTTCAGCAAATTGTTTCACACAATCCATAACTCTTTCATGAGTTAATTCAATATCTATGGCTGCTTGAGATTCATTTACAACGTTCGCTTCAACAGAAATTACTTGTTGTTTTTGAGCATTATCCTGTAATAAAAACTGAGATTTTATTTTTAATTCATTAAAACCAACAACTGGCTTTGCACTTGTTTGAACTATTGGCTGACCTGTGAATTTAACAACGGGCTGAGCCTGTTCCACTGCTTTAGGTTGTGCACTTTGAATTTCGAAACCCGAGTTTAACTCATTTTTTTTTTCCGCATCTTGCGGTGCGGCATTTAAATAACTGATTTGCATCAAAGCCATTTCTACCTGCAATCGCTGATTTTTAGCCGACTTGTAATGAATATCGCATTTATTAATAACCGCCAACGATTTTAATAAAAATGGTGTTGGGCACATTTGAGCTTGTTCGGCAAAACGTTTTTTTAATGATTCACTGGCTTCTAGTAACTGAACGGTATATTGATCTTTACTAACTAATAAATTTCTTAAATGCTCGCCAAAACCAATAATGAAGTTATGTCCGTCAAATCCTTTTTTCAGAATCTCATCAAAGGTTACCATTACCTCAGGCAAACGGCCGTTTAAGGCTGCATCTGTTAACTTGAAATAATATTCGTAATCTAATACATGAAGGTTTTCTACAACTGCTTTGTATGTTAAATGATTCCCAGTAAAGGTTACCATTTGATCGAAAATAGAACAAGCATCACGCAAACCACCATCTGCTTTTTGAGAGATGATTTGTAAAGCCTCAGGCTCGTATGTAATACCTTCCGTATTTGCAATATGTTCTAATTGAACGGTGATATCTTCAGCTTTAATTCTATTAAAACTAAATACCTGACAACGAGATAAAATCGTTGGAATAATTTTATGTTTCTCTGTAGTTGCTAAAATAAACTTAGCGTGTTTAGGAGGCTCTTCTAACGTCTTTAAAAATGCGTTAAAAGCTGCATTAGAAAGCATATGAACCTCATCAATCACATATACTTTGTAATCTCCTAATTGTGGCGCAAAACGCACCTGATCAACTAAGTTTCGAATATCTTCTACTGAGTTATTAGAAGCCGCATCTAATTCATAAACATTTAAAGAGGCTCCTGAATTAAATGACAAACAAGATTCGCAAGCATCACACGCCTCTCCATCTGGAGTTAAATTGGTACAGTTGATGGTTTTTGCAAAAATACGTGCACATGTTGTTTTACCAACTCCACGAGGCCCGCAAAACAAATAAGCTTGTGCAATTTTCCCGTTTTTAATGGCTTGTTTTAAAGTATTGGTAATATGGCTCTGGCCAACCACTGTATTAAAGTGCTGGGGTCGATACTTTCGGGCCGATACTATAAAATCATCCATAATTGAGGTAAATTTAAGGTTTATATCCCCACAAAAAAGGTTAAATTATTAACTGTTTGTGAATAAGTCGATATATTTGATTGAGACTTAATTTAGTTTAGTTCTGAAAAAATTCGGCTACATATTTCTATACTTATTGGTTCTTTTATCTGTAAAAGGATTTGGACAAAACATCATTAAGGGAGTTGTAACAGAGCCCGATAGCTTAACACCTATGCCATTTGTATATGTCATCAATTCGCAGAGCGGACAAGGGCAAATGAGTGATGGTAATGGTAAATTTACAATTGTTGCCGGAGAAAAAGACTCCATTATTTTTTCTTTTGTGGGTTATGTTCGATTAAAAATTCCTGCAAGTAAGCTGTATAAAGGCATTTACAAGGAATGTAAGGTTGTGATGAAAGAAATGGAATACAAACTTAACCAAGTTATTGTGAGTGACTTTAAACTGAAACCATACGAAAAAGATTACATGAAACGCGTGATTGATGGTTCAAAAACCAGAGTTGTTAACGCCATGGAAAGTCCTATTTCTGCGCTGTATATGCAGTTCAGTCAAAAAGGGAAAGAACAACGAAAACTTGCCAAGATATTTGAAGATATATTTATACAGGAAGCGGTTGCAAAAAAATTTAATGCCGAAACCTTACGAAAATTAACCGGTGACGACTCAATAGACTTTGAGAAATTTAGAAAGTATTGTTATTACCTCAGTAATGATTACATTATCAATCATGACGGGTATGATTTATACTATCGTGTAATGGATTGTTATTACAGATGGAAAGAAGAGAAAAGATAAATTAAATTATCTTTTCAATAGCCTTTGGAAAATATTCAAATTCCAATTTTCTAATTTTTGCAGACAAAGTTTCTGCCGTATCACTTTCGGAAACATCACATTTAGCTTGTAAAATAATTTCTCCTTTATCGTATTCTTCGTTTACAAAATGAATAGTGATACCGCTTTCTTTTTCATTATTTTCTATTACTGCCCTATGAACATTCATTCCATACATTCCCTTTCCACCATACTTAGGTAATAAGGAAGGATGGATATTAATAATTTGGTTAGGAAAGGCTTTCACAAATGCTTCAGGTATTTTCAGAAGAAATCCTGCTAAAACTATTATATCAATATTTTCTGCCTTTAAAAACTCTATGATTTTATCAGTGTATTCGTTTAATGCTGTTTTACTGATAATCTGTACGTTTTTTTTATACTTCTCTGCTCTTTCTACAATACCTGCAGTATCTGAATTAGTAACTACTAATTTGAATTTAACTCGTTTATCATCCTTAAAATAATTAAACAAATTTTCAGCATTAGTTCCTTCTCCGGATGCAAATATGACAATGTTTTTCATGAACAATTATTACAAGCCACGAAAGTACAATTTTTATAAAAACAAAAAGCCTCACTAAAATAATAGTGAGGCTTTTTATAAGAAATAATAATATTACTGATTCTGACGAATCACAGTCACATGTCCGACATAAGGATGTTTGTTGCCTTGTGTATCAACAACTTGTAACTTATATATATAAACCCCTTGAGGAGCAAGTTTAGAACCACCTTTTACCGAACCATCCCATCCTTTGCGGAAGTTATTGCTAGTAAAAATATTCTCACCCCATCTGTCAAAAATATCCATACGATAATTTTCTTCATCAATACCAACTCCCATTGGTTGGAAAATATCATTCTTACCATTTTCATCTGGAGTAAATGCATTTGGAATATACAATGCAAAATCCGGAGCTATTTCTACTTGTAATTCAGCAATATCTTTACAACCTTTTAGAGTACTAGCTATCAAATGAACATTATAAGTACCTACGTAAGTATAGAGGTGACTTGGGTTTGTCATAGTAGTATTATTAGACCCATTTGTTGCTGCTGGATCTCCAAAATCCCACAGATAGTTAGTAGCACCTTGCGAAGTATTTACAAACTCTATATTTGGATCTAAAATGCTAGCTACTTGTGGCACTGCATAGAATGATGCAATAGGAGAGGGATTAATTATTAAATAATCTGCTTGACTATAATTATTTGAACAACCAGTTACGGTATTTGTAATTAATACTTTTACAGAAAAAGTATCTGCAATCGCATAATTGTATGTAAATGGATTTCCATCACCTGTTATATCAGAATTTGCCCCATCCATCTTCCATTCATATGTATAGCTACCTGAAGCAGAAGGTATAGGGGTGAAAGTAATGCTAGCTGGAGCACATTCCTCACGTGAAGATGCTGTAAAAGTTACAGTAGGTAAAGGGTTAGTAATAACTGTAAATACAGTTTGTGCATTAGGAATAGTACATCCATCAGTAACCATTAATCCATAAGTGGCTGTTGTTGCAGATGATAAAGGTGCATTACCAACAACTGTAATAGAATTTGTATTACCGGAAACTGGAGGAGTCCAAGTGTAACTGAATGTATTCACACTTCCATTACCTAAACTTGAAAAACTAGGAATTAACAGCGCAGTTCCTGAATGACAGATTGTTTGAACAGAAGGAGTAACTAACAATAACTCTGGCGTTACATTTATATTAATAGCAACTGGCCCATTTGCACAACCATTTGCGTCTTTAACTGAAACTTGGTAACTACTGTTGACTGTTGGATTTACAGTATGTGGCCCTCCACCAACAAATGCAGTTGGAGTCCATGAGTAAGTGTAGGGTGCTGTACCTCCTTGTCCTGTGGCACTAATTTGTGTACTTGTTCCGTAACATATTGTTTGTCCAAGAGTAGGAACTATATTAAGCATTTGAGGAGTTCCAACATAAATTTGTTGTGATGTTGAACAACCATAACTATCTGTTAATGTAGCTGTATAAGCTCCTTGCGCCACACCTGAAACACTGGATGTTAAAGCAGAGGTAGTTACAGTTTGAGAAATAGGATTTGACCAAACTATAGTATAAGGAGCAGTACCTGAAGTATAATTTAACGTAATATCTCCATTTGACATACCAAAACATGATGGTTGATTAGAAACCGCAGCAGAGAATATAGGACTAGGGGCATTATTAACATATACAGTTTGAGTGATTGAACATCCATTTGCATCTGTAATAACTCCTTGCCAGTTAGATCCAGGGGCCATATTAATAGCTACTGTTCCTTGTTGCGCAGGGGCTGTATTCCAGTTGCAAACATATCCCGGAGTACCTCCACCAATTGTTATTGTTGCAGAACCATTAGCAACTCCACATTTAGCAGGAAGTGAAACATACGATGAGGTTAAAGCAGATGGTTCTATAATTGTAAAGTTTGCATTGATAGAACATGTTTTAGAATCTGTTACAACTAAACCATAATTACCGGCCACTAAACCTCCTAAAACACCACTATTGCCTGATTGAACTGGAGTCCACGAATAAGTATATCCTGGAGAGCCGCCCTGAACTGAAGTAATAATTTGACCATTGCTACCTCCAAAACAACTAATATTACTAAAGCTTGAGCTTGCCATTATTAATGCCTGTGGTTGCGAAATAGTAATTGAGGCAGATGTAATACATCCGTTTGCATCTGTCACAACTCCAGTATAAACATTTGCTGGCACGTTGGCTAAGATAGAAGATGTTTGAGCACTAGGAGTCCAAACATAACTATAAGGAATTGTACCTCCATTTGTTAATATGGTTGCGCCACCGTTACTTAAACCAAAACAAGTAACATCAGTAAACGAACCGATAGCACTTACTAATTGAGTCGGCTCAGTGATTGTAACAGAAGCTGAACCTATACAACCTGCCGCATCCACTACAGTTACATTGTGTAAACCGGCATTTAAGTTAGTTGGATTTTGAATTGTTTGTCCTCCAGACCAAGAAACTGTATAACTAGGAACGCCGCCGGTAATAGTTGTTGTTGCCGCACCATTAGTTCCATTAAAACAAGAAACATTTGTTTGACTAGTAATTGAAATTACAGGCCCTGTCACATCATTAATTAAACCGCTTGCATTTGCAGTACATCCATTTGCATCGGTAACTGTAAAAGTATATGCACCTGCAACAATATTGTTATTGCATAATGTATTCACGGCATTACTCCACATATAACTTAATGGAGAAGTTCCACCCGCTACAGTTGCACAAGTTTTACCGTTAGGCTGCCCGCAGTTTGAATTTGTAGATGTTACCGCAGCTGTTAATAATGCCGGCTCCGTTAATGTAAAAGTTAAGACAGTTGGACAAGCACCATTTGATGTAATAGTTACAGTTTGACCTCCTGCACATAAATTATTAACAGAGTTTCCAGATTGTAAACCAGGTTGCCATAAGAATGTGGTTGTGCCTGCTCCTCCTGAGAATGCTATATTTGCAGTACCGTCACAAACTCCATTACACTTCGCATTTGTAGTTGTAAGAGTAGTTGCCAAAGGTGTTGGCTCTAAAATAGTAGTATTTGCATTTACCGAACAACCTTGCGCATCAAGAACAGTAACAGTATAAGTTCCTGCTGGTAAATTATTAGCGTTTGCACTATTGCCATTTGCACTAGCTGCACCCGACCAAGTATAAGTATAAGTAGGTGTTCCTCCACCGGCACTAACAACTGCAAATCCATTGTTACCTCCATTACATGTAACACTTCCTGTAGAAGAAATATTTGCAGTTAATGCAGTTGGTTCTGTAATGGTTATAATTGAACTTGCCGTACAAGTGTTTTGATCAGTAGCTACCATGGTATATGTTCCTGCACATAAACCTGAAACAGTTTGTCCGGATAAAGGAGTTACTCCTCCTACCCAGAAATAATCAACAATACCAACTGCATTTGTTGACGTGGCTGCTGCCATACCGTTGCATGTTCCAAAACATGATACATTTGTAAATGTAATGCTAGAAGTCATAGCCGGCGGATTAACCAATGCCATAGTTGCAGTAGCCGTACAACCGTTACCATCTGTAACTGTTAATGCATAATTCCCTGCTATTAACGGGTTACTTGTAGGGTTATTACCGCCTAAACCTGTCCATGAATATGTATAGGTAGGTGTTCCTCCAAGCGCAGCACCAATTCCATAACCATTTGCAGCACCAAAACATTTAGGGTTGGATGAAATAATGGAAACGGTTAACTGAGTCGGCTCTGTAATTGTAACACTTGTGGAAGCTACACATCCTGCCTGATCTGTTACAGATACTGTATATATTTGAGCAGATAAATTAGGGGCAGTAGGTCCAACATTACCATTGCTCCAAGAATAAATATAAGGACTTACACCGCCTGAAACTGAAGTAGTAGCAATACCATTTGTTCCGCCAAAACAACTCACATTAGTTTGACTGGAAATACTTATAACAGGACCAGCAGTATTAGGAATAGTTGCAGATACGACTTCAATACAATTATTTGCATCCTGAACCTGAATCGTATAAGTACCTGCAAGTAAAGAGCCTTGAGTAGCTGCATTAGAGCCAGAACTCCATGTATAAGTATACGCACCCGGCGCACCACCTGAAGCGATAACGGTTGCTGAACCATTAGCTTGGTTACAGTTAGCAGCAGTTACGGTAGAAGTAAGAGTAATTGATGTTGGCTGTGTTACAGTAATACTTGCAGTAATTGTACAACCATTAGCATCTGTAATGTTACAAGTATAGTCTCCGACAGCGACATTTGGAACAGTTGCTAATGTACTTGGTATAGTGGGCCATAAATATGTATAAGGTATTGTACCGCCTGTTCCCGCAGCACTTACAGTTCCTGTTGCTGTCCCATAACACTTAACATTATTAGAACTCATAATTGCTGTTAATGTAGATGGTTGTGTTATAGTAGTTGTAGCTATGGCTTTGCAACCGTAGAAATCTGTAATTTCGCAAGTATACCCTGATGGAGCTAAACCAACAGCCGTAGAGGTCGTTTGCCCTCCTGGCGTCCACGAATATGTAAACGGTGCTGAGCCACCAATCATACTTGCTGTAGCAGAACCATTATTTGCTCCATTACAAGTAATATTAGATTGAGCTGTTATAGTAGCAGCTCCCCCTGGCGTTAAACCAATAATTGCCTGACTTGTTATTGAGCAACCATTTGCATCTGTTGCTGTAACTGAATATGTACCAGCAACAACGCTATTTGAAATAGCAGAGGCACCACCACCGCCAGTCCAAGTATACGTATAAATTGGTGTACCTCCTGTTACAGTTGCTGAAGCTATACCATTAGCTGCAGTACAATTAGCATTTTGAGTTGCTACCTGAATTGCTAATGCTGTAGGCTGAGTTACTTGAACAGTTTGCGTAGCAGTACATCCATTTGCATCCTTGATGCCCATCGAATAAATACCTGAGAATTGATTTGCAAATGTTGAGGAAGTCTGATATGCACCTCCATTTAAATTGTATGAGTAGGTTGGAGTTCCTCCATTACCTGTTAAATTAATTGTACCTGTTGCAGTTCCGAAACACAATGCTGCAACCGGAGTAGCATTTAAAGTTAATAAAGCTGGTTCAGAAATTACTACGGTAGTTGAAGTTGTACAGCCAGCCACATCTTTAGTGATAACAGAATACGTACCAGCAGATAAACCAGTAAATGTTCCTATTCCATTACTTTGGAAAGGACTTGTTAATGTGTATGTGAACGGAGCACCACTTCCACCGGAACCGGCAACTGTGAAACCTCCGTTATTTCCTCCAAAACAACTAGTATTTGTAGTACTAACTATTGCTGAACTTGGACTACCGTTATTCAATACATTATAATTAACAGTTAAAGTACAAGAATTAGCATCCTGAATTGTTACTGTATGTGTCCCAGCAATTAAACCAGAAGTTGTGTTTCCTACTGCAAAAGCACCACCATTAAATGAATACTGATATGGAGCTGTACCACCACCAACAGAGGTAACAGTCGCAGTTCCATTAGCTGACCCACAACTTGCATTATTACTAACAACAGTTGCTGTAGCAGGACCTATTGCTGTTCCAACGTTAAAAGTTGTAGAGAATATACAACCATTTGCATCACTTACTGTTACTGTATGTGTTCCTGCTATTAATCCTCCTGTTAAACTACCTGTAGATACTGCATCTACACTGAAAGAATAAGCAGAAGTACCACCTGTAACACCTGTAACATTATATGTTCCATTTGCCAAACCACAACCCGCTAAAGTAGTAGTTCCTGTGATAGCAGTTGGACCAGGTATATTTGTCACACTAACAGTTCTAGTTAAAATACAACCATTAAAATCTGTAACATTTAAAGTATAAGTTCCTGCTGAAGCTCCTGTTAGAACACTAGAAATTCCTCCATTACTCCAGTTATATGAATAAGCAGGAGTTCCACCTGCAACAGTAACAGTTCCTGAACCATTGGCATTACCACAAGTAGCAGGTGTTAATGTTGACGTTAATGTTAACGATGTAGGCTGTGTAACAACCACAGATTGAACAATTGAACATCCGTTGGCGTCCGTTTGAGTAACAGAGTACGTTCCTGCAGCTACGTTATTAACTGTTGACAAAGTACTTGAACCAAGTGCAGGCCATAAATAAGTGTAAGGTGCCACGCCTCCAGATCCTGAAGCACTAACCGTTCCAGATGCAGCTCCAAAACATTTTGCAGGAGATGATGTTGTTGTTAAAGTTAGAGCAGTAGGCTGAGTTAAAGTTACAGACGCTGTTGTTGTACAACCTAAATTATCTTTTACTGTTACATTATATGAACCGGCAGGTAGTCCGGTAAATACACCCGTACCATTAGTTTGAACCGGTGTAGTTAATGTATATGTAAACGGTGCGGTTCCTCCTGATGGTGTAACAGTGAAACTACCTGTACTATTACCAAAACAATTAATATTTATAGAATTTGTAACTGAGGCAGTTGGGCCACTGTTATTTAACACATTATAATTTACAGTTAAAGTACAAGAGTTTGCATCTCTAATAGTAACAGAATAAGTACCTGCAGGAAGAGAGCCAACTGTTGTTCCTGCTCCAAATGCACCACCGTTAAATGAATATTGATAAGGCGCTAAACCACCTGTTACAGCCGTTACAGTAGCAGATCCATTTGCACTACCACAACTTGCATTACTCGTCACAATTGTTGCATTAGTTGGACCATTAGCTGTTCCTATAATAAAGGTTGTACTAAAAGCACATCCATTTGCATCCTTTACAGTAACTGTATGAGTTCCTGCAGATAAGCCTGATGTCAATGCTGCTGTAGCTACACCGTCAACACTATATGTATAAGCAGGCGTACCACCAGTTACACCCGTAACGCTGTATGTACCATTACTTAAATTACAACCTGCAAGAGTAGTATTTCCAGTAATTGCCGTAGGTCCTGGAATATTAGTAATACTAACTGTTCTGGTTAGAACACATCCATTGAAATCTGTTACTGTAATTGAATATGTTCCTGCAGAAGCAAAAGTTAAAACATTAGTTAAACCACCATTACTCCAGTTATAATTGTAAGGTGCTGTTCCTCCTGCAACCGTTACAGTTCCAGAACCATTAGCGTTACCACAAGTTGCAGCTGTAACTGTTGATGTAAGCGTTAATGAAGTTGGCTGAGTAACTGTAACCGCTAAAGTTATCGGACATAAATTCGCATCTCTTATTGTAACAGAATAGGTTCCTGCAGCAACACCCCCTACAGTAGATAACGTACTGTTACCTAAAGCAGGCCATAAATATGTGTATGGCGCAACACCTCCAGAACCAGAAGCGGAAACTGTCCCTGTTGAATTACCAAAACAATTAACCGGAATTGAACTAGTTGTTCCTGTAACAACTGTTGGTTGAGTTAAAGTTGCCGACACTGTTGCTGTACAACCAGCATTATCTTTAACCGTAATGTTATAAGCCCCAGCAGCTAATCCCGTGAAATTTCCGGTTGTGTTAGTTTGAGTAGGAGCAGTTAAAGTATAAGTAAATGGGGCTGTGCCTCCGGCAGGCGTAACAGATAAACTACCTGTTGAAGCTCCATTACAAAGTATATTTAATGAACTTGTAACAGAAGCTGTTGGAGGAGGATTAGAGCCTACAACGTAAGTAGCAGTAATAGTACAAGAATTAACGTCTTTCACAACAACTGTATGTGTTCCGGCTGTTAAACCTGAAGTTGTTGAAGTCGTACTAAAAGCACCCCCATCAAACGAGAAACTATATGTAGGCGTTCCACCTGTAACTCCTGTAACCGTAGCTGTTCCATTAGCACTTCCACAACTTGCGTTAGTTGAAGCTACTGTAAAACTAGAAGGTCCATTTGCTGTACCTATAATAAATGTAGTACTAAAAGTACAACCATTTGCATCTTTTACTAATACTGTATGAGTGCCTGCTGCTAATCCGGAAGTTAAGCTCGCTGTAGCTACTCCATCTACACTATAAGTATAAGCTGCAGTTCCTCCAGTAACACCAGTAACATTATAAGTCCCGTTATTTGTATTACAACTTGCTTGCGTTGTTGTACCGGTAATAGCTGTAGGGCCAGGTATATTAGTGATAGTAACCGTTTTTGTAAATAAACAACCATTTACATCTTTTACTGTTATTGAATAAGTTCCAGGTGCTTGTCCTGTAACTGGAGAAGTTGCCGTAAACGGGCCCACTCCAATTGCGTAGGTATACGGAGCTGTTCCACCGGTCGGAGTACCGAAAGTAAAACTACCATTATTCAATCCACAAGTCGCATTAGCTGTAGTTGTTGTGATGGCGGTTGGACTAGGAGACATAGTCAAGGTAGCAGACACAGTAAACGTACATCCAAAATTATTAGTTAAAGTAATAACCGGCGAACTTGCACCGAGCCCTGTAACTGTTTGACCTGACACAGAACCTAAATTACTTGCAAAAGACGAGATAGTTTGTCCTCCACTGGAAGTATTATTTATCACTACAACTCCATTATTATTTCCACAGGTAGGATTTGTGAATGATAATGTTGCTGATGGTTTTGGATTAACAGTCACTTGAGTAGTTTGAGTACCTACACAACCACTTGCTGTTGTTCCTGTAACAGTATATATTGTGGTTACTGTAGGGCTTGCTGTTACTGTGGCTCCATTGATTGAAGATAATCCAGTAGCAGGAGACCAAGTGTATGTAGATGCTCCACCTGCACTTAAAGGAGAAGATGATCCATTACAAATTGTTGGAGATGTAACTGATAATGTTGTAGTTGTTACAACCACATTAACCGTGTTAGATGCCGTGCATCCATTTGCTGCCGTTCCTGTAAGTGTATATATAGTACTTGTAACGGGGCAAACTGTAGGAGAAAGTGTTGTTCCACCTGAAGAAACTGACGGAGACCATGAAACTGAATTAGCAACAACTGTACTTGTTGTAGAGCTAGAATTATTAAAAGTTAATGACCAACTATTAAAAGTACCTCCATCTCCTCCGGCATCGTCTACGACTAATAATTTCCAATTTCCATTTAAAGTACACGAATTTAAAGTACTTAAAGAACCACCTTCTGGTATATAACCCGCAGCAGCATTAAATGGAGTAGCCGCTGATGCGATACTAGTAACTGCAGCAACTTTAAAACATGTACTAGAATAAGCATTAGCTGTAGAACTTCCGTTATCCGTAGAAAGTTCTAATGTTGTGCCGCTTGGACAAACAAGATATATATCTAAGTCACCTGAAAAAGTATGAGATATATTAAGACAAACAGAGGCTAATGAAGCTGTTGACAATCCTGATACATTAATAGTAGATGTAGTTGTAGATGTTCCTACTGAACTAATAGCAGCTGCAGGAGACGCATTGAACGAAGGCGTATTTGTTGTTACAGTAGTTGTATATTGATATGCTTGACCTACCAAGGGAATACATGCGCCCGCACATATAGGGCCCGCATTTGCAATACTAACTGTAGGGGTGGGTTTAATTGTCACTACTTGCTGAAGTGTATTAACACATGCTCCGTTTGTAGTTTGCAATTGAGTTGTATAAGTTCCATAAGCAGGAAACGTGTAAGTTGGATTAGCAGTATTATTATCTATGACTCCATTTTTGTCAAAATCCCAATTATAGGTGACGGCAGGGCCACCATTTAAATTAACTGTAGAAGTAAATGGAACACTTAAAGAATTTTGACACGGTGTGGCTACAAAACTAAATGTAGTAGTTTGAGAGGGCACAAACGTAAAGTTTGAATACAATTTGGGAGATAAACATGCGTTACCAGCCTGACCTAATGTAACTGAGTAACTACCAACACTTGTAGGTGTAATACATTGTCCCGTTTGACCTGTTACTCCGGGCCCAGTCCACGAATATGAATTGAATCCAGGAGGGGCGCATAATGTATTAGTTCCAAAAGAACACAATTGATTATTTGTTTGCCCCACAGGAATATCTATTCCATTCAAATTTAAAGTCATAGCCTGGCAAGAACAATCTACATAAGCCCAACCTCCATGTCCCCAAGCAGCACAATCACTTGCAATAAATTCTATTTTCACGCACTGACCTATATATGCAGATAAATCAAATGACTTTGTAGTCCAATTTTTCCAAAAATATGACCACCCATTTGTTCCTGTTACTGTTGTAAAAGCAGGATCACCACCTACACAAGAAGCACTAGACGGCACAACATTATAATCAGAACAAGGAATGGGATTATTAGAACAATCTGTAAAAGCAATGTTAAAGTAAGGCTGATCTGTACAACTATGTCCAGCATCTTCTAACGCAAGCGCATATCTGTATATAAATATAGAATTTGCAGGTGTTACCGTAAATGTTTGACTAGCTCGTACAGCATGTCCGGTAATTGTAGCTCCATCACCTATTAATAATGAGAAATTACCTCCTCCTGCCGGTACTCTTGCTAGAGCAGGAATAATTGGATCGAATCCAGGTGTTACAACTGAAAATCTGGTACTAGCTGTTGGACAACAACCGGCTTGCGTAGCAGAATTTGTATTAAGTCCTTCGGTAATTGTCCAACCCGCAGCAGTCCCTGATTCAAAATCTACATTAGTACATGCTGCTTGTACCGTGTTACCACTACCTCC
This sequence comes from Bacteroidia bacterium, assembly GCA_035439445.1. Lineage (GTDB taxonomy): Bacteria > Bacteroidota > Bacteroidia > B-17B0 > Aurantibacillaceae > UBA4416. The sequence continues at coordinate 17,225 of DAORKG010000037.1, read as the reverse complement.
ACCAGAACCTTTAGCACTATAAACATGATATTTCGCATCTATATAATTTCGTTTTAAACGTGCGACAAACATGTTTTGTTCCCACAATGGTGCGCCAGAAAATTGCGCTTGTTGCCATGCAGCCGCATCGTTAAACCCGCTCAAAGAATCTGCATCAAATACAAATTTAATATTGCTTGATTTTTCGGCGGCTTCATCATGAATACCGTTTTTGTTAATAGTTTGAGATTTAACATTAAATGATAATAAAGCAAAAGCAAAAAATAATAGTGTTTTTTTCATGTAATTTTTGATAATTGAGTAGTTTAAAACTACAAGAAAAATCCCTTTTTTAACATTTTTTTAATAAATGAAAACGAGTATTCACTCGTTCAAAATCCGAAAAAACTACAGAAAAACAAAACTAAAAAATTTAGATAACTAAATAGTAATACCAATGATACAAATATCATCTACTTGTTCTAGGTTTCCTTTCCATTTCAAAAAGGTTGTATCAAGCATTTCTTTCTGCTCCTGAGATGATTTAATAGATGATGCTAATAATAATTCTTCTAACTGTTTGTATTTAAATTTTTTTCCTTTCTCTCCACCAAATTGATCTGCATAACCATCTGTAAACAAGTACAACCTATCTCCTTTTTTGAGAGTAACATTATGACTTGTGAATTTTTTTCTATCTGAAAATTTTCCTACGGGCTGTTTATCCGCCTTTATTTCTTCCAATATATCGGCATCTTTCCTAATAATCCATAATGGATTATTTGCCCCGCTCCACTGAAATGAATAAGACTTTTCTGTAGTGTCAGATAATTGATAAGAAGATATTTTTAAGAGTGAAATATCCATACCATCCTTTAATTCGTTCTCACTCTTTTCAAATGTTTCTTCAACTAACTCAGATAGTTTATCTAAAATTTCGCCCGTTTGATTAATTCCAAATTCTTTGACACATCTGTTCAGGCCATTATTACCTACCACACTTACCAATGCTCCCGGGACACCATGACCTGTGCAATCAACCGCTGCAATGTAAATTTCTTCAATGTTTTGATTTTCTTTTACCGAGTGATGAATCCAATAAAAATCACCACTAACAATATCTTTAGGTTTAAATAATATAAAACAATTAACAGGCAATTGCTTTATGAAACTATCTGAGGGCAACAAAGCATTTTGTATATACTTAGCATAATTAATTGAGTCCAATATTTCTTTGTTCTTTTGTTCAACTAATTCTTTTTGCTTTGAAATAATAGCATTTGCTTTCCGCTTTTGATTATAACTTCTAAAAACAATAACAATCAAACCTGATAGAATTAGCAAGGCAATAACCGCTCCTGTTGTTAATTTTTTCTGACTTCGAATTTCCGCATCAGCAATGGCTTGTTTATTTTCCGCATCTTTCCTTTGTAATTCCTGTCGTTTAGCAAAATCATATTCTAATTCTTTCTTCAATATTTCATTTTTACTTTCATCACTCTCTACATTTTCTTTAGAGCCCAGATATAAATTTTGGTAGTTAAATGCCTTTTTAAAATCATTTTGCTTTTCATAGAGTTCACTCAAATATTTATATACTTCAACTTTCACGCCTTCCAACTCACTACGTTCACTAATTCTAAGCGAACTCAATAAATACCCTTCTGCTTCTCTTAGTTTACCTTTTTGCAGAAGCGTATTTCCAAGTTCTAAGTAATTATATGCGTGACCAATATTTTCGCTCATATTGCTCAGATAACTTAAAGACTTATTGAAAAAATAAATAGCAGAATCGTTATCGTTAGTTAATTGATGATTAATTCCAATATTATGATAGGCCATTGCCATACCAATTGTATCTGATACTTCTTGTCTTAAAATGAGAGATTTTTGTAAGTAAGTTTGGGCTGATGAAAATTGATTCAATTTCTGATAACAGGTTGCCATGTTATTATAATTTATGGCTAATAAAGACTTTTCGTGTTTAGCAATATTTATTTTTTCGGCTTTAAAATAATAAGCTAAAGCAGTTCTGTACTCTTTAATTTCTGCATAAATTAATCCAATGTTATTTTGAATACCTGCAACCTTAACAGGCATTTTTAAATCTTCAAATAATTTAAGTGCATTAAGATAATTATCTAAAGCGTCTTTTAAGTTAGACTGGTCCCTATTAATAATTCCCTTTAAATTGTATGATTCTGCAATACCTTCGGTATAATTTATTTGTTTGGAAAGAATAAATAAACTATCGGCTTTTTTTTGGGCTAATTCATAATTACCATTATCAATTAGATCACTAATTTGAAGATTATAAGCTTCTAAAAACTTAATATCTTTTTGCCCATAGCTTTTAGCTATAAGTAAAAAAATAAAAATAAATATGTGGTATTTTATCTTCAAGAAATATAAATTTAAGATTTACATTTCTTAGATGCAACTATTACTTGATAACAGTTCTGCCTAATAATTTATTTACCCGCTTTTTTTGATGCTCGAGCATAATGACAAATTCAAAAGCATTGGCGTTTTCAAAAGGGTCGGCCACTTTAAGTAATTCTTTTGCCTCTTTTAAAATTTGACTTAACCTCTTCTCTTTTAAGCTGTATAACTGATGCTCGATTCCTTTTTTAATAAAGTGGATTTCTTGAGGCACATTTACACCAAACTTTTCCCATTTATCACTCACTGCTTCTGAGAAAGATGCTATATCAATCGCTACTTGTGCAATAGCAGGATTGGCATGATGTATAAATGTTTGTAATGTAGGGATAGTTCCCTTTTCTAATTCATGATGAAATTCATCCAATACCATTTGATATACCGGATTGATAAACTGTAAATCATCTCGCCACAACTCAAAAATAACAAATTCGCATACAGTTAACTGAAACGACTGTGTTGTGTTATCTGTATCCTCTGCATCAACATCCACCAATACATTTCCGTATTGCATCATCATACGCAACAATTCTTTTTCTTCATGATCAAGTATTGGGTCAACCGCTTTTTCTTCTTCCAGATAAGCTTCCGGTGGAATATCATCAATTGGAAAATTTCCTTGATTCTGTTGTTGCTGATTATCTTTTTGTGTTGACGGAGCTGCTTTTCCAGCTTTTTTTCGAATGAGTTTATTAATCTCAATTTGTAAAACCTGCTCGCTAATATCCATGATTCGCGAACATTCTTTTACATACACCGAACGATTTATCGCATCAGGAATAACAGAAATACTTTCAACAATATCTTTAATCAGTTCAGCACGTTTAATTGGGTCGTGCTCAACTTCTTTGTAAAGCAAATTTGTTTTAAAAGCGATAAAATCTTTGCTATTGTTTTTAATGAACTCCTTAAACTCTTCGTTGGTAACTTTTTTACTATAAGAATCCGGGTCATCTCCATCAGGAAACAACAGAACGCGCACGTTCATCCCTTCTTCCAAAATCAAATCAATTCCTCTAAAACTGGCTTTAATACCTGCCACATCGCCATCATATAAAATGGTAATATTTTTAGTAAAGCGATGAATTAATTTGATTTGATCAACCGTTAAAGATGTACCCGAAGAGGCTACCACATTTTCGATACCGGATTGATGCATTGAGATCACATCTGTATATCCTTCTACCAAATAACAGTTATCATCTTGAATGATTGTTTTCTTTGCCTGAAACAAACCATACAAGGTTTTACTTTTATCATAAATCTCTGTTTGTGGCGAGTTAATATACTTTGCTAATTTTTTGTCGCTCGTTAAAATTCGTCCACCAAAACCAATGACCTTCCCAGAGATGTTATGTATTGGAAACATTACACGCCCTGTGTATCTGTCAAAAATATCTTTCTCGGTAATAGGAGTTCCTTCTGCATGATTATTTGAGAGAATTGACATTCCGGTCTTTACCAAATACTCCGGCTTGTAGCCATTTTTAACCGCTGTTTCCGAAAACTTTCGTCTTTCTTCCGAACTATAACCTAACTGAAATTTATCAATCGTTGCTTGCGAAAATCCTCTCTCTTTAAAATAACCTAAGCCAATAGAACGACCTAAGTCATCATTCATCAGCAAATCAGTATAATACTTTTGTGCATATTGCATCACAATGTACATACTCTCTTTTTCGCTCTGTTGAGCTTTTTCCTCAACGCTAATCTCTTTCTCAACCACTTCAATACCATACTTATTAGCAAGGTATTTCAGTGCCTCGGGATAAGACAAGCTCTCTAAATCCATAATAAAATTAACAGCAGTTCCTGATTTACCACAACCAAAACATTTGTAAATCCCTTTAGCCGGCGATACCGTAAACGAAGGCGATTTCTCACCATGAAAAGGACAAAGTCCCAATAAATTAGCTCCACGCTTTTTCAAGGTAATAAAATCACCAATCACCTCCTCTACCCGAGCGGCATCAATAATTTTATCTATGGTTAATTTAGGTATCAAAAAAGCGTAATTTTATCTTGTAAATATAATAGCAAAAATGCGAATCTTAAAGATATATCTTTTCTGGTTAATCACCTTTATCTCTGTCGAAATAAAAGCACAAACTACCCAAACATTTCCTCAAAAAGTATTTGAATTCATCAAACACAAACAATTCGATCAGCTGTTTCAGTTGATTGATACAACAGGGCTTACCAAGGATTTTTTAGCGGCTCAAAGAGTTCAAATGGAAACCAACCTCACTCAATTTGGAAAGGTTAAAAAATTAATTGCTGTTTTGGAGGACGAGGCGGGTGTAAAAAAACGTTATGCCTTATGCATTCAATTTAAGAAAGAAAAGAAAGACATTTACTTAACCATAAACGTCAAACAAAAAATTGAAAATTATACTATTAAGGAATTTAATGATGCACCATTCTTTCAACTAAAAGGCTATGATGGCTTTGCCGAAGTAACTGATTTAACCACAGAGGTAAAAACCCGTGACGGACTTATACTAGGCGCTAATATTGCCTTTGGCGACACTACAAAACAAAAATCTCCTTTAGTGATTTTTGTGCATGGCTCGGGTGTAAGCGATAGAGATGAAACTATTGGCCCTAATAAACCTTTTAGAGATTTAGCACAAGGCTTAGCTCAAAAAGGCATCGTGACTTTACGTTATGATAAACGCGGTTACGACAGATATCAACTCACTAAACAAATGATGGATAGTATTGATATTTATACCGAAACTATTTTTGATGCAGTTGATGCCATAAATGTTGCCAAACAATTTTCGTTTATCGACACCAATCAAATTTATATAGCAGGTCATAGCCTAGGGGCTATGTTCGCTCCTATGATTGCTAAACTAAGCCCTAAAGTAAAAGGCATCATTATGCTGGCGGGACCGGCCAAAAACCTAATTGATGTATTACCCGAACAAGCTCGCTATATGGCTCTGCTAGATGATACAATTACTAATCTTGAAGAAATGCAATTAACACAAAAACAAATGGTTAGTAGATAAACTTAAAAATCCTGTAGAATTAAAAAAAATGCCGAAAGCCTTGTTAGGTGGAACCGGTTATAAATACTGGCAAAGTATAAAACAATTTAATCAGGTTGAAACTGCAAAAAGTTTATCAATACCAATTTACATTTTAAATGGTGAAAACGATTTTCAGGTGATTATGAGTGAATTTGAATTATGGAAAACAGAATTAGCCGGCAAAACAAATGTGCAATACAAATCATATCCAAAACTCAATCATTTGTTTTTAGAAACTCTAGGCGAGCGTGGCATGAAAGAATATGATGTTCCGGGACACATACCTCAATATGTAATTGATGATTTAGTGAAGTTTATTAAATAAAATTTCGTTAATTTTATCCCTTAATTCAAAAATTAAACATGTCCGTTTACGATAAATATAAAGCAGTGATTGGTTTAGAATGTCACATTCAATTACTAACCAAAACCAAAATGTACAGTAATGATGTAGCAGAGTATGGAGCAATGCCAAATACCAATGTTAGCGTTATTACATTGGGGCATCCCGGTACTTTACCAAAAGTAAATAAAAGTGCTATAGAATTTGCTGTGAAATTGGGTATTGCCACTCATTCTAATATCAGAGAAGAAAATCAGTTTGCTCGTAAAAATTATTTCTATGCCGATTTACCAAAAGGCTATCAAATAACACAAGATAAAACACCTATCTGCACAGGCGGACACGTAGATATTAAATTAAAAGATGGCACTGAGAAACGCATTAATTTAACCCGTATTCACATGGAAGAAGATGCAGGTAAAAGTTTACACGACATCGACCCATTTGAAACCTTAATTGATTTGAACCGTGCCGGAACTCCATTATTGGAGATTGTGACTGAGCCTGATTTTACAGGTGGTGAAGATGCTTATGTGTATTTAACAGAGATTCGTAAACTGGTACGTTACCTGGATATTTGTGATGGGAACATGGAAGAAGGTTCTTTACGTTGCGACGCTAACATTTCGGTAATGCTGAAAGATGCTAAAGAGTACGGAAAAAAAGTAGAGGTAAAAAACATGAACTCTTTCCGTAATGTGCAACGTGCCATTGATTTTGAAATTAAACGTCAGATTGATTTAATAGAAGCCGGAGAAAAGATTGCAGGAGAAACCCGTAGTTTTGATGCCGTAAATGGAAGTACATTTGCTTTACGTAGTAAAGAAAATGCCAACGATTACCGTTATTTTCCTGAGCCTGATTTGCAGCCTGTTCATGTTACCGAAGAGTATATAAACACTGTAAAAGCACAAATGCCTGAATTACCAAGTGATTTGTTTAACAAGTTCACGAAGGAGTTTGGCTTATCTGAATACGATGCATATAACTTAACTGATTTAAAAGGCATAGCATTGTATTACAACGAAATTATTACACATACTAAAAATTACAAAGCAGCTGCCAACTGGATGATGGGAAGCATTAAATCGTACTTAAACGAAAATGCTTTAGATATTGAGCAGTTTAAAGTAAACCCAAAAGCTATAGCTGATTTAATTGCTTTGATTGATGAAGGAAAAATAAGTAATGCGGCAGCTACGCAAAAATTATTTCCGGAGTTAATGCTTAACCCAACAGAAGCACCTTTAAGTATTGCACAACGTTTAGACATCATACAAAGTAATGATACTGGCGCTTTACAAGAATTGGTTGACCAAGCATTAGCAAAATATCCTGAAAAAATTACCGAATACAAAAACGGGAAAACAGCCCTACTAGGTTTATTTGTTGGCGAAGTGATGAAGATGGGAAAAGGCAAAGCAGATCCTAAAATGGCAAATCAATTGGTTAAGGAAGCATTAGAGAAATAAGACACATTTTCTATCACCCTCTGGCGGGGTCAGGAGGAGGATTTTACAACAAAATAAAAAACGCCCTCAGAAATTAATCTAAGGGCGTATTATTCTTATAAGCAAAAAAGTAAGTTCTATTCTTTCACCACCTTCTTCACTGCAACCACTTTATTTCCATCTAACACTTTCATATAGTAAACCGCACAACTTAAATTAGAAATATTTATAGTATTGTTTTTACCATTCAATGTTTCCTGCATAACCACTGCACCCAGTGCATTATAAATCTCAATTTTTGTATTTAAAGGTATTGTAGCAAAATTTATATTCAACAATCCATTGGTTGGGCTTGGATAAATAAACACATTTCCGTTCATTAAATTTTCTTTAACACCAACACTTGTACCAAGTGCCATTAAGGTTCCAGTGCTTGTTGTCAACGATTCAATTGTACCAGATGCGTCCGATTTATACCCTTGAGAAATTCCAATACTCAAAACTTCATCAGTAGTTAAACTCGATAAAATTTGATAATGTAAAGTTGCTATTTTACCATAACCACTCACATTATTACTAACCGTATGTGTACTGGCAGTGAATAATTTACTATTTGCAAAATCTAATTTTCTAAAGTGTAGATTTTGTGAAGCATCCATAAATGAATTTTGATACTCTAGGTAAATATTATTTGGCTCTATTAATGTATTATCAAAATCAAGTGTAAAAGCGACTCCGTTTATATCAATTGCATTTGTAGTTATATCTCCTAAATAAACAGATGCTGTTCCCCATGTCCCTTTTACAACTGCGGGTTGATCTGGTATAATACTTATAACAGCAGTAAACGTGTTAGTTTGCGCAGGTTTAAATGCATGAATTAAATTATAATTATTAAATATCGCCAATGTATCATCATCATTAATAGTTCCATCGCCATTACAATCGCTATGATTCACATTTTTTCCGCTAGTAATAGTTCCTATCCAGTTATTTGCAAAATACGATTGCCAGCTGTTACTTACAACTGCTCTTGATGCTCCAGCTTGCGCATAATGTAGCCCTAATTCTAGCACATCTAAATTATCTGCAATACCATCACTATTAGCATCTCCTGGCCATACATCTTGGCAGGTATTATCAACTGTTATAGTTACAGTATCAGTTGTAGCACCACATGAATTTGTTCCCTCTACTAAAAACATAGATGTTATTGTTGGAGTCACATTAATACTTGATGTTATTGCACCTGTACTCCAGGAATAAGTGGATGCGCCAGCTGCTATAATATCTGTTGATGAACCTTCACAAATTGTATAATCTGTTGCTGTTAATGATAACGTTGGTGAAGTAGTAAATGAATTTATAGTTATCGAAGCATTGTTTAAACATTTCAATTGTCCTGCTGCTGCTCCTGTATTTGCTGAAATTGTACAACTATACACTCCAGGCTGATTTACTGTAGCGGTTTGAGTATAAAGAGGTCCTATTAACCCTGGCCCTGACCATGTATATAATCCTGAATATGAAGACGACAAAGTTAGTTGACTAACAGAATTTAAACAATCAATATCGCCACTTGACAACATATTAGCAGTTGGAGTAGGATACACATTCACTACATTAGTTTTTGTTGACGCACAAGATGGATATATAGAAGTAGTATAAAGAGTATATGTTGTCGTAACAGAAGGTGTAGTTGTAATTGTAGGTGTATTCATGCCTCCAGGTTGCCAAGTATAGGAATCAGCACTGTATGTAGAAACCATTGTAGCTGTTTTACCACTACAAATATCATAAAAACCCCAAGGAGCATTAGTCATGTAAGGATATGGCATAATTTTATTATCAACTTCAACAGTATAGCTAGCTGCGCAACCAAAGGCATTTTTACCCCATACGGTATATATATTCACCGTTTGACTTGGAACAACACTTACTGTATTTGAATTAGAAGAAATTCCCCCTGTCCATGTATAAGTTAGGGCTCCGGAAGCACTTAGTATAGAAGGACTACTTTCGCATACAAAGCTTGGGCTCGCAGTAGCAACTATATTTGGAAGTGCCGTAACATAAATAGTCTTTGTAATTGTATTTGAACATGTTGTCCCTGAATAAGAACTCGTTCCTGTAACTGTATACGTCTGAGGCGCATATAATGTATTCGTATACATAAAGTTAGTTGTATAACCTGAACTCCAAACGTAATTTGAACACCCAAAAGCGGTCAATTGAGTTGAACTACCGGAACAAATTGTATCCTTACCAGAAGTTGTAGTAATAGTTAAACTAGGTAATGGTACAACCATTATTGATGCCGTACTTGTACAACCATTCGAACCTGTTCCAGTCACACTAATAACTCCAGCTGACGAAGGAGTTGTAATTATAGATGATGTTGTAGAACCTGCACTCCAAGTATAAGAAACTGCTCCATTAGCAGAAAGCGTATAAGTAACACCTATACACAAGTTATTTGAATAGTTAAGATTAACTGTAGGTGTTGGAATTACTGACAACAAAAAACTTTGTTGTAAAAAACAACCATAAGAGTCGACAGAACTTACTGAATAATTTGTAGAAGCTGTTGGGGTAAAAGTAGCTGGCATACCAACCACTCCATTGCTCCATGTATAAGTTGATGCACCAACCAATGAAAAGGTTTTTGACGCCCCCTTACAAACGCTATTAGTACCAGCTGGTGTGATGGATACAGTAGATGGATTTAAAGCTATGTTAATGCTGCCAGTGTTTGTACACCCGTTAATTCCTGTTCCGTTTACATAATAAGTTTGCAAATTAAGAGTTTGAGTAACAGTAATAGTATCATTATAGCTAACTGGGCTTACGTATGTCGTATAAGTATTAGCCCCACTAGCAAAAAGTTGAAAAGGAGTACTTTTACAAACTGTAGTTGAAGTTGCGGCAACACTAATAATAGGTTTAGCTAAAACATTAACGATAACAGGTACACGGGTTGGACTATTACATGTAGAACTAATATAATAAGTGTAAGTACCAGCACTTAAAGTAGGTGTAACGTATGATAAGCTCATACTTAAAACTTGAGACGTTGTATCGGATTTATACCATTTAAATATACCATTTCCAACCGCAGTTAAAGAGGCTGTGCCTCCTTCACAAATTACACTTGGACTTATAGAAGCTGAAATAACAGTTGAAGTTGAAACACCAACAGCAACTGTGGAGGTATTTGAACAACCATTCACATCCTTTCCATTAACGCTATAAACTGTACCTGCAGTTGGCGATATCGTCACATTTGCGCCCGTTAAATTACCCGGAGTCCATGTATAATTAGACGCACCTGTTGCAGATAAAGTTGCTGTATTACTCGTACATATATCATTTGTTATGGATGTGCTGATTGTTGGAACAGGGAATACTGTATAAACTGTAGAGCTTGTATTTGTACAACCAGAGCTGGTTAATGCTTTCACAGAAATAGCATTAGTGTAACTAATTGGAGATAATGAAGATGTAAAAGATGTGTTATATGTAGTTGAACCAGTACTCCAGGTGTAACTTTGCAAACCGGAAGTTGTTGCGAAGCTTGCAGAAACTCCTCCGCAAACTGCCGGTGTTATTTGCGTTATCGGCACATTGGGTAATGGGTTTACTGTTACTGTAAATATACTTTGCTTAATGCCACAAGCAGTAGTAGCATCAAGAGTATATGCCGTCGTAGTTACTGGCTTTACAGAAATAGTATTTGTATTTGCCCCGGTACTCCATGTATAGCTTATTGCTCCAGATGTTGAAATAGTAAGACTATCACCAATACAAACTCTCAAAATACTGGGACTATAACTTATAACACCATCCATTGCTACTGTAAATGGCAGGGTTTGAGAACAGCCCGTGCTGGTAGTAAACCCTTTTACATTATAACTAGTGTTAGCAGTAGGCGTAAGAACAACAGAAGTTGTTGTAACTCCGGTTGACCAAGAATAAGTATCTGCACCACTTACAGTCAATGAAGCTGAATTTCCTGGACAAATTAAAGTATTTCCAGTTATTGATAGCGAAGGACTAGGAGCTGTAACAACAGAATACTGTGCAGAAGCAGAACAACCAAACGTATTAGTTCCAGTCACAGTATAAATAGTAGATGACTGAGGGTAAACAGTATTATTTGCCGAAAAATTTCCACTAGAATTCGAAGCATATGGCGCCCATACGTATGCAGATGCTCCCGATGCCGACAATGTAATCCCAGAATAAGCACAAAGCGTCCCCGATGCTGCAGTTATTGCAACAGTTGGCGTATCTCCTACTTTTATCGTAACACTGGTTGTATTTGAACACGCTGTAGGCTTATCAAATACCAATTGATATGTTCCTGCTTGAGTAACTAAAACACTTTGGGTTGTCAATCCTGTAATACCTGTTCCGGTCCATGAATAACTGCTCGCTCCGGGCGGTGCAACTATATTGGCTGTTGTGGTCCCACAAACCAGGATAGTATTTTGCGAACTTAATAAACTATAAGTGTTTGTATTAGCAGACATAACGCTCGGCGAATTACTATTACTACAAAAAGAGGCATCAAAATAAGCATAACCAGCATGTGCACCTTGTGTAACTATACAACCAGACACTAATAATTCAATTGTTACCTGAGTGCCAACGAAACTCGATAAATCATATGATAGATTACTCCAGTTTTTATAATTAAAATGCGAAAATGCCATATAACTAGGATCACCACTACTACATGATGTTCCATTAAGTACAGATTGATTGGTAGTATTTGCTGGTATTGTATTTCCATTTACATCTTTAACAGATAAAGCGAAATAATTTTGTTCATCACATGTGTGTCCGCCATTATCCATCACTAAAGCATATGCAAATTGAACGTTTGCAGAAGCTGCGTCAACCAAATAGGTTTGAGTGAGTTTATATGTTGATCCACCTGAACCCGTTTGACCTATTCTAACAAAACTACCACCCAAAGGAGAAGACATGGTAACAGGAACAGAATTAACTTCAACAGCTCCTGAAGACAAAACAGTATACTGAGTAGAAGGATGTATTGAACCAATCGCCATTGAAGTAGACCCTAAATTTGCCCCCTCTTGCAAAGTCCACCCATTTATATTGCCAGCATTAAAATCAATATTAGTTGGTTGGGCATAACCAACTAACATATTTAACACAAAGCATATGCTTAATAAAAATATTTTTTTCATAGTTATAGTCGATACCAAATATAATCTAATTATTAGTAAATCTAGTACCGTAAAAAGGGTTTTTAGCACATTATACTAATAAAAACAAAGATAAAAAGTGTTACTCCCTCACCACTTTCCTCACCGAAACTACTTTATTTCCTTCTAACACTTTCATAAAGTAAATGCCACTACCCAATTCACCCACATTAATGGTATTGCTTTTATTGCTCATTACCTCCGTTAAAACCAAAGCGCCAATACTGTTATACAATTCTATTTTGGTATTTTGAGGAATAGTAGTAAAACTAATATTTAATAATCCATTTGCTGGGTTTGGACTAACCAACACATTTCCGCTCATTGAAACTTCCCTAACACCAACGCTAGCTCCAATTGCCATTAAAGTTCCTGTACCAGAAGTTAAAGGAGAGATAACACCTGAAGTATTTGATTGATTAGCTTGTGAAATACCAATATTCAAAACTTCATCTGTAGCTAAACTCGATAAAATTTTATAATGCAAGGTGGCAATTTTACCAAAACCATTGACGTTACTACTAACCGTATGCGTACTGGCAGTATATAATTTACTATTTGCAAAGTCTAATTTTCTGAAATATAAATTTTGTCCTGCATCTATAAATGAATTTTGGTATTCAATCCATATACTATTTGGTTCAATTAAGGTATTATCAAAATCAATCGTAAAAGCCACACCATTTATATTATTTATAGTTGTAGTAGCATCTCCTAAATAAACTGAGGCTGTTCCCCAGGTTCCCTTAACTACCATTGATTGATCAGGCACAATACTTAGTTGTGGATTTACTGTATTAGTTTGTGCGGGTTTAAAGGTATGTGTTAACCCATAATTGTTATAAATAGCCAAAGTATCATCATCATTAATAATCCCATCTCCATTACAATCACTATGATTTAAATTCTTTCCGTTAGTAATAGTTCCTGTCCAGTTATTAGCAAAGTAAGACTGCCAGTTGTTACTTACACTTGCTCTTAGTGGGCCTGTTTGTGTGTAATGCAATCCTAATTCCAATATATCCAAATTATCCGCTATACCATCGCTATTAGCATCTCCAGGCCAAACATCTTGACAAGTATTATCAACAACAACACTAACGGTTTCTGTATTAGAACAATTATTTAAATCTGTTCCTGTAACGGTATAAATTGTGGTAGCACTTGGCATAACAGAAACACTTGCTGTTATTTGTCCTGTATCCCAAGTATAAGAAGTAGCTCCATTAGCAATAAGGTCTGCTCTTGTTCCAACACATACGGTGTTTACTCCAGTTACAGTTAACGTTGGCAAAGGATTTACAGTAATTACTATACTTTGTGTATTCTGACAATTATTGCTTCCAAGTCCCACAACCGAATAAGTTGTCGTTATTGTTGGCGTAATACTTATACTGGAAGAAGTAATACCTGTGCTCCAAGTATATGATGTCGCTCCTACTACTGAAATATATTGTGAATTACCTATACATAAACTTACAGACTGACTTGTTATAGATAGTGAAGGTAAAGGTTGAACGGTTAAATTAGTGTACACCAAACTATCACACCCACCAACAGCAAAAAGGGAATCCACATAATTACCTGGTAAAGAATATGTATGTGAACCAATGCTAAAGTTTTCGTTAGCACAGATTGTTACATTTTGAAATTTTCTAATTGTATCAGAAAAAGTTAATTGAGTTGTGATAATACTGTCACATCCTAGGTAGTTTGATAATGTATCAACATAAACACCTGAAACATTATAAGTATGACTAGCAACACTTACTGTACTTCCTGAACAAATAGTGAATGAATTAACAGAGTGACTTGACTGAATAACAGTTATTTTTACCGGAAATCTTTTAGATCTACAATAATAATCTACTGCTTCAACATAATACTTAGTTGTTGATGTTAGTGTAGGGGTAACAAATAGATTACCAGAGGCAACAGGAGTAAGACTTAAACTATCTGTATACCAATTTAATGAACCCGAACTAGTAGCTGCGGAAAGAACCACCGATCCTGAACCGCAAATACTGACATTAGAAACGGATACAGTTGGTACAGAACAAGGGAGTACTCTGCAAATTCTATTTTTCCCTGTACCTCTATATGAAGTGAAAGTGCCACTAATAATAATTTTACCATCAGATTGAACTATTCTAGACCTAATATCTTCTATTGGAAGTACCTCATTATTGAAATATGTAGTATCCAAGGTTCCATCAATATTTAATCTGATTTTTAAATATCCAGTTGGATTGTACAAGCTTATCCCATTATAACTATTTGCATAATTAGTAGTTAAAATTATTTTACCATCCGATTGAAGTTCTATATCATTGACCCATGTCCCGTTATTAAAGCCCGAGCCTGAATGAAATGTAGTATCAACTACTCCTGTTGTTTCGATTCGAATTATTGAGTTTGAAGCAACGCCCGCGAACGTAGGGAAATAACCACCAACAACAATTTTCCCGTCATTCTGTAGAGCAAGACACTTAACCACTTTACTTGTTGTACTTGTCGTTCCGGCAAACACATTAAAACTCAAATCTGTACTACCATTTGGCAATAATCTTGCTACACCATTTCTAGGAGTAGAATTACCATTTATTTTTTTAAAGCCTCCGCCAAATAAATATTTACCATCAGGCTGTCTAATAATTGAATTAACCGAACCATTAAAACCAGGGAAAGAAAATAAGGGATCTAACGTCCCATTCGTATCAATTCTTATTATTCCACCAGTTACCGATGTTCCATTATAATTATTAAAGCCTCCGCAGAGCATGATTTTTTTATCTGGCTGCACCAACACATGCTCCATAGACGGCAAATTGGGAGATGCTTTAAATGATGTATCAATATCTCCATTGGTATGCAATCTAGCGAGCCATGTTTTATAATTTCCATTTACTCCTTGAAAATAGCCTCCGATTATAATTTTACCGTCTGCTTGTATTCCTGAAGTGTAAATATTTCCGGAAACACCTGTCTGTAAAGGAATTGATTGATCCCTACTTCCATTATTATTAAGCTTTTCGAAACAACTTGAATATTCAAGATTCATTGCATAAAAACTTCCCCCAATAAAAAAATTACCCGTTGAACCAATTTCAATTGAATTTATAGTGCCATTGGATTTATACTGCGACCCAGAATCAAATGAGGGGTCTAACATTCCTGTACTATCTATCCGCAAAACTCTACCACATTTAGCGTTATTGAAATAATTAAATAATCCGCCAAAAACTATTTTATCGTCATTTTGCGTTTTTACAGTATTTACATAATAATTGATCTGTGTTTTAATTTTAAAAGTTGTATCTAATTCACCTGAATTACCAAACCTTGCTAAAAAACGACTATTTATACCATTAATGCTTATAAAGTCTCCGCCTGCTATTATTTTTCCGGTAGATTGTAGGGCAATTGTTTTAATAGATGTTCCACCACTCTGTGTTACTATTGCAAATGTAGTATCTATACTTCCATTTGAATTCAACCTCATAACTCCACCACCTAAATGTCCATTATATGATGTCTGGCCACCAGCAATCAGTATTTTACCATCATTCTGTAATTCAATATCTAATATTCCCGAATTAGGACCTATGCCTCCGCTATTAAAACTAGAATCAATAAAACCATTATTATCTAATCTGGATAAAAAACAATTTATTGTTCCATTTTTACTATTACCGCCAGCTAATATCTTACCATCTGGTTGCAATGCTAATGTTTTAAAATCAATAATTGTCCAATTATTCATAACATTAAAAAATGTATTATCAATACTTCCATCTGTATTTAATCTGACAATTCCTTTAATTATAAAACCATTACATGAAGTAAAACTACCAGCAGCAAGTATTTTACCATCTGGTTGAAGAATTACCGAAGAAACTTTATCATTAAAACCAATTCCAATATTAAATGTTGTATCAACTGTCCCATCAATATTTAATCTAACGAGCCTATTAGAGATTTTACCATTATACATGGTAAATTCACCACCCAAAACAACTTTATTGTCAGGCTGTGATATAATTGACAATACTTGAGCATTCGCTCTATCTCGAAGCATATAACCAATATCACCTGGATTGAAAGTAGAATCAATCTTACCAAGCAATTGAGCGAATGTCAATTTAATACAAAATAAAAATATTAGAACTAATTCCTTTCTCATAAGCTACAATTTAATACCAAATGTAAACTAATTTTTAATAAGACTAATACCATTAAAATGCTTTTTAGCACATTTCGTGTTTTGTTAATCTTAAAATACACATTGAGTAAATTGACAGTTTTACTTGAACTTTGGCGATCAGTTAATACTGTTTAATGGTTACCATTATTCTCAAAAACAGGCGTTATTATAAAGAGCAAAGTGTTACTCCATTATACAGTTTTAAGAGCCTATTTCCTAGCAACGCTATAACATAGTATAGTAAGTTATACTTTGCAGGATAATAATGCTTCTGTTTTCGAGCTTCAATATAATTTTATTTAAGAGGCAAAGCGATAAAATTAACTGTTAACTTTAAAAAAAATAAAAAATCCACAAAAAGATAATCGGGGAATTGATTAACTGAGCTATAGAAAAAAATTAATCACCATTTTATTCTTCATCTTGAAAAATATTATCCATTTGTACTACTTTTAACACTTACTCTCGGCTCATGAGAGAAATAAAATTTCGATTTTTTGTAAAACAAAAAACCCCCAACTTTTATAGTTGAGG
>DAORKG010000036.1:0-38334 GCA_035439445.1 Bacteroidia bacterium | reverse complement strand
AGTGGCTCCGGTAGGAATCGAACCTACATCAAACGTTTAGGAAACGCTTATTCTATCCATTGAACTACGGTGCCAGATATTGTGGTGTAAAATTACACTTTATATCATAAAAAAAGCCACCCGACTTTGGTGGCTTTTGCTCCCTCTCCTGGGCTCGAACCAGGGACCCCATGATTAACAGTCATGTGCTCTAACCAGCTGAGCTAAGAAGGAATCCTTTTCCTTAGAAAGGAGTGCAAATTTAATATCTATTTTGTAAATAAACAATATATTTGTAAAAATTTTTAATCTTTTTTTATGAGTCTATTAGTAGTAGGTACTGTAGCGTTTGATGCTATTGAAACACCTTTCGGGAAAACCGATAAAATTGTTGGTGGAGCAGCTAGTTATATAGCTTTAGCATCTTCTTACTTTACCAAAGAAATAAATTTAGTATCTGTTGTGGGTGATGATTTTCCGCAAAATTTCATGAATACCCTTAAGGGTCAAGGAGTTAATTTGGAAGGTTTGCAAATTAAACAAGGCGAAAAATCGTTTTTTTGGAGCGGTCGTTACCATAACGACATGAATTCTCGCGACACATTAGATACTCAATTAAATGTATTGGGAACTTTTGACCCAATTGTTCCTGAATCATATAAAAACTGTGAATTTTTAATGTTAGGGAATTTAATGCCTAGCGTTCAGCAAAAGGTTTTATCTCAATTACCAAAACGTCCGAAATTAATTGTACTAGACACAATGAATTTTTGGATGGATATTGCAATGCCTGAATTATTGGAAACATTAAAAGGTATTGATGTATTAACCATTAATGATTCTGAAGCTCGTCAATTATCAGGAGAATATTCTTTGGTAAAAGCTGCTCAAAAAATTTTAGCAATGGGTCCAAAAGCCTTAGTAATTAAAAAAGGTGAGCACGGTGCTTTATTATTTAATAAAGAAGAAGTGTTTTTTGCTCCAGCTCTTCCTTTAGAAGATGTATTTGATCCAACTGGCGCAGGTGATAGTTTTGCAGGTGGCTTTATTGGTTACTTAGCAAAAACAAAAGATATCAGTTTCGAAAACATGAAACGTGCTATCATTTTTGGTTCGGCTATGGCAAGTTTTACAGTTGAGAAATTTGGTACTGAGCGCTTAATTGGTTTATCTCAGGATGATGTATCTGAGAGAGTTCAAGAGTTTGTTGACTTAGTTCAATTTGATATCTCTTTAGTATAGAATTTATAAAAATAAAAAGCCCTCTATTCAAAATAGGGGGCTTTTTTATTTTAGATAAATCACAATTTATAAATTATCTTAGCGTTAAATAATCTGCTTGAAATTATTTGTCGCTATAGTTATTTGTATTGTTTTTGGTTGCTCATTTATGCTTCAACCAAATCATACTCCGTTACATATTTCCTTTACCGAGAAAAATGCTCACATTGAGATTGATGCTTTTGGAAACATCTACGTAATTAATACCAACGAGATTATTAAATATAATTCTTTAGGTGTGTTGCAAAAAAAATTCAGTACCAAACGTTACGGTAAAATAGATTTTGTAGATGCCATGAATCCTTTGAAAATATTGGTTTACTACAAAGATTTTCAGCAAATACTTTTTTTAGATAATCAAATGTCTGCCTCAAGCGATATGATCTCACTAGAATCAATAGGGCATGAGCAAACCAGTTTGGTATGTTCTTCTTCCAATAACAGCTTTTGGATTTACGACAAGCAAAACAATGAATTATCAAGATTTGATGCAGAGTTAAAGTCACTGGTTAAAACAGGTAATTTAAAACGTATTTTGGATGTTGACATCAAACCTAATTATATGCAGGAACATAATAATTATCTGTATTTAAATTGCCCTAATGAAGGTATTTTAGTGTTTGATATTTACGGTACTTTTTATAAAACTATACCACTTAAAAATTTAAAAGAATTTAATGTGGTAAATGGAGATGTATTCTATTATGATAATTACAGCTTAAAGCAATATCAGGCACAAACGTTTAATACTATCGAAAAACAATTCCCTGATTCTTCAATTTCTAATGTCATCTGGCAAAACAGTAAAATTTATAAAGTTTATTCTGATTCTTTGGTAACTGAGTAATTTGTTCAGGTTTTCTAAAAATTAGTATTTTTATCTTATGATTAGATACTTACTATTTTTTAGCTTCGCTATATTATTTTCTTTTAATTCATTTTCACAAACCACATACACTCAAACAGTAAGAGGGCAGGTAGTTGATAAAGTTTCTTCGGTTGGTTTGCCTGGAGTTGTGGTTCGTTTAAAAAATGATTCCACAAAAAAGCACGTAGCAACAACTGATGCAAACGGTAATTTTAAAATAGAGGGTATTCCTGTTGGTCGCCGTGCTTTTATTGTAAGTTTAATTGGATATAATACTTTGCCCTTAAACGACATTATCGTGTCTTCAGGTAAAGAAACGTTTTTAAATATTGAGCTGGAAGAGTCTTTGGTTCAAATGGATGAAGTGGTTGTAAATGCGGATGAGCAAAAGGATGTGGTAACAGATATGCAAGCTGTAAATGTAAAAACATTTAGTATTGAAGAAACAGAGCGTTATCCGGGCTCTCGTCAAGACCCCGCTCGTATGGCTTCCAACTTTGCTGGTGTTCAGGGGACAAACGACAGTAGAAATGATATTGTAGTGCGTGGGAATTCACCTGCCGGTTTATTGTGGCGTTTAGAAGAAATAGATATTCCTAATCCTAATCACTTTGCGGTAGCAGGTTCTGCAGGCGGGCCAACAGCTATTATCAATAATAAGTATTTAGCCAATTCCGAATTTTATACTGGAGCATTTCCTGCGAACTACGGAAATGCATTAGGTGGAGTATTTGATTTAAAAATGCGAAATGGAAATAATCAAAAACACGAACGTACATTTCAGTTTGGTTTATTAGGAACAGAATTATCTGTTGAAGGCCCCATTAATAAGGAGAAAGGAAGTAGTTATTTTGTGAACTACAGATATTCAACGCTTAAAATGTTATCGGGTTTAAATATTAAATTGGGAACCAGCGCAGTGCCTCAATATCAGGATGGTGCATTTCGTTTTAATTTCCCAACCAAAAAAGCAGGTGTGTTTTCCTTAAGTGGAATAGGTGGGATGAGTACCATTAAAATTATTTTAAGTACACAAACAGAAAGGCCAAAAGAGTTGTATGGTGATTTGAATCGAGACCAATATTTTGCTTCCAATATGGGTGTTGTTATCTTAAACCATTCCTACTCGTTTAATAGTAGAACTTTAATGAAAACATCTTTGGCCTATAGTGGGCAAGGCTTAAACGTTGACCATTACTTAGTGTTACGTGATAAGAATTTCAAACCAAACGATACATTGCCACAAATTTTGGGCTATGATTTTTTAGAAACTAAATCAACCTTAGCTTGGTATATAAAACACAAGATGAATGCGAAGAATAGTTTTAAAGCTGGTTTTTTTGCAAATGCTTTTCATGTTAATTTTTACGACCAAGTTAAAATTAATTCAAGATACGATACCATTGCTCAAAGCATATTGGATAAGCCTTATAAAACTCGTATCAATAGCCAAGCTGATTTTTATTTACTACAGCCATACATTGCATTTGTGCATAAATTCAATGAAAAATGGAGTACTAACGTTGGAGTATTTGCTCAATATCTTACACTCAGTAATAGTTGGGTTGCTGAACCAAGAGCTAGTTTAAGGTATCAATTTAAATCAAATCAATCTTTAAGTTTAGCATATGGTATGCATAGCCAAATGCAACCAACGTATTTATATTTTGCAACTCCTGATAGTTTAGTAAGAGATGGAAAAGTGTATTCAAATCCTGGGAAGGTTCAGGATAATAAGAATTTAGGATTTAGCAGAAGTCAACATGCTGTGTTAGGGTATGATTTACAAATTTCTAAATTCTTCAGAACTAAAGTAGAAGCATATTATCAATACTTATGGAATGTGCCTGTTTATGCAGTTCCTTCAGGGGTTTCATTACTCAATAGAGGAGCAAGTTTTAATCGTTTCTTCCCAATTTATACGATGGAAAATAAAGGAACAGGTTATAACTATGGATTGGAGTTTACGTTAGAAAAAACATTTAGTAAGCATTATTTCTTTTTATATTCTGCCAGTTTGTTTGATAGTAAGTATACCGCAAGCAATGGTAAAACATTTGATACAGATTTTAACGGGCAATACATGATGAACTTATTAGCTGGTTTAGAGTATGAGATTGGTAAATCAAAAAAGAATTCTATTAATGTATCTTCTAAATTTACTTATGGTGGAGGCAAACGTTATTCTCCTGTTGATATAGCGGCAAGTAATGCAGTGATGGATGTGGTAGCAGACAACGATAAAGTAAACACTTTACAATTTAATCCATATAATCGTTTGGATTTGCGAATAGCTTATAAAATAAATGGAAAAAAAGCTGCATACGAAATTGCCTTGGATTTGGTGAATTTAATGAATACAAAAAATGTATTAGCTTTAAGTTATGCTCCAGATCCTGCAAATATTAATGCGGATCCATTAATCAAAAATTATCAGTTAGGATTTTTACCTTTGTTTTATGTTAAGGTGGATTTCTAAAATAAGTATTGCTTTATTATTTCTTGCAACACCTTCATTTGCTCAGGTTATAAATATTGAGAATAAGCGCTTTTTAAATGATACCAATGGTTGGGTAGGTAATATTGATTTTAACTTTAACATTTATAATAATACACAGCAGGTTTTGCAATTTTCAAATGCTGCTAGGGTACAATATCAAAAAAACAGAAGTCGTTTTATATTATTAAATGATTTAAATTTTATTAAAGCAGGTAATACTGATTTTGCAAATGCGGGCTATCAGCATTTTAGGTATAATTACAAGGTGAGTAAATGGCTTACGATGGAAGCTTTTACTCAAACACAATACAATCCGGTTTTAAAATTAGATTTTAGGTATTTGTTAGGTGCAGGTCCGAGGTTGAAAGTATTGAAAAAAGAAAATGCCAGAATTTATATAGCAGCTTTATATATGTATGAATACGATGATATAGTTGCTGATGCAGTTAATTTATATGAGCATCGATTGAGTTCATATCTTACCTTTAGTTTTGCTCTTTTTAAAACGCTTGATTTAACAAGTACTACCTTTTACCAGCCAAATATAGAAAATACGTCAGATTATAGAATTGCTAATGATAGTGGGTTAGAAATACATATTAATAAACACTTGAATTTCAAGTCAACGTTTAATATGTTGTATGATACAAAACAACCAATAGGAATACCAGATTTGGTATATTCCTTTAAAAATGGTTTATCAATAAAATTTTAGAAATTATTTTTTGCTAGTGTCAGTAGGTGTAGCACCTTCTTTTGGCTTAATAGCAACTTCTGCCATCGCAGCATCAATAACTTTTCCAATGGAATCAGCAATACGATTTGCATTCACATGCATTTTAACTCTGTCTTCGGCTGCCGGTTTACATTTTATAAATGCTATGGATAAAGTTAAAATTGATACAATAAAATATACTTTTTTCATAAATGTCTGATTGATATTTCGAATGTAAAGATAATTTTTTGTTGGATAAAGAAATTATGATTATTTATAAAATAAAAAGCCCACGTATCTGGGATACGTGGACTTTTCCTAACTAACTAAACACAAATTCTTAGTGTCCTGCGTGAGCAGCTTCAGCAGCTGGAGCAGCAGTTTCAGTAGTTGCAGCAGCAGCAGTTGTATCAGCTGTAGCCTCATTCATTGCACCTTCTAAGCTAGCAGATAATGCAGCAGAGATAGAATCAGCAGTATGTTTTGCTTGTTCTTCGATTTTTGCTTTTTCTTCAGCTGAAGGTCCACAAGATACTACAGATGTAGCGATTAAAGCTACTGCGATAATTGAAAATACTTTTTTCATTTGATTTTAATTTTTTTAAGTTGTTTTGTTGTTATTTGAACATTTATACCGAAACTTTAAAATGGTAACCCGAAAAAAGAATAAAATAATTAATTATTTTATAACTAACTGATTATCAATGATTAAAATTTAAAATAAAAATAGGTTACCACCTTTTTAGAAGGATTGTATTTAAGATAAAACGTAAAAAAAGGGTTTATTTTGCTAAAAAATCTCCTACTATTTTTTCAGCTTTTGCAAAAGCGTCCTCTAACACTTCATTTAATATAAAAACATCAAATAAATCAGCAGTTTTAAGCTCTTTTTCCGCTTTTTCAACTCTGCGGGCAATGCTTTCCGGTGTATCGGTGCTTCTGGAGTTTAAACGTTCTTCTAATATTTTAATGCTGGGAGGCATCACAAAAACTGCTAATGCCTTATCGCCAAATTGTTTTTTAAGATTTAAACCACCTTCTACATCAATGTCAAAAATTACATGCTTGCCTTTTGCCCAAATACGGTCTACTTCGCTTCTTAAAGTGCCATAATGAGTTCCGGCATATACTTCTTCCCATTCCAAAAACTCTTTATTATCAATCTTTTGCTTGAACTCTTCAACACTTAAATAATAATAGTCTTTCCCATTTTCCTCAACACCACGTTTAGCGCGACTGGTTGCGGAAATAGAGAATTCTAATTTATCAGAAAAGGTTTTTAGTAAATGACGCACGATAGTGGTTTTACCGGAACCTGAAGGTGCAGAAAAGATGATGAGTTTGCCGTTTTCCATGGGCAAAGATAATTGTTTTTGTTAAAATAAAAATCAAGAAGGGTTATTTTCCTGATTCTTAAAGAATTCGTAAACAAGGCTGGCTTTGGCATTGCCAATAATGGCAGCTAATTCGGCAAATGTAGCTTCTTTTATAGCTTTTACAGATTTTAATTCCGTTAATAATTTTTGAGCTGTTTTGTCGCTGATGCCTTTAATTTCGGATAGTTCTGATTTAAAGGTCTCTCTGCTTCGTTTATTCCTGTGGTGCGTAATACCAAAACGATGTGCTTCATCACGTATATGTTGAATCACTTTTAATGTTTCTGAACGCTTATCTAAATATAATGGCACCGAATCCCCTGGAAAATAAATTTCTTCTAATCGTTTGGCGATACCAATAACGGTCACTTTTCCCATCAAGTTTAGTTTGCGTAAGCTATTTACAGCTGCTCCAAGTTGTCCTTTACCTCCATCAATCACAATTAATTGCGGCATTGGTAGATTTTCTTCAATCACTCGTGAATAACGGCGATAGATAACTTCTTCCATAGTAGCAAAATCATCTGGACCAACAACAGTTTTTACATTAAAATGGCGGTATTCTTTTTTTGCAGGTTTCCCATCTATAAAAACAGGCATGGCGCTAACCGCAAAATCTCCCTGAAAGTTTGAGTTATCAAATCCTTCAATTCTTCTTGGCTCTTCTTTCATTCTCAAATCTTTCATCATCTGCTGCATGATGCGGTCTGTATGCCTTTCAGGATCAATAATAGCCAATTGTTTTTCGCGCTCACGTTTATAGGATTCCGCATTTTTGTAACACAAATCCAATAAATGTTTTTTATCACCAATTTTTGGAACTATATATTTTGCTCCTGTAAATTCAAATTCAGGTTCAAATGGTACAAAAATTTCCTTACTAGATGAGTTGTATCTGATACGGATTTCATTAATGGCAAACACCAACATTTCTTCATCGGTCTCATCTAATTTCTTTTTCAGCTCCAGTGTTTGAGCTTGAATTATAGTTCCATTCATTACTTTAAAGTAATTCACGTAAGCTACTTTATCGTCGCTCAAAATAGCAAACACATCAGTGTCGGTAATGGAAGGATGAACGATGGTAGATTTGCTTTGGTATTTTTCTAACAGTTCTATTTTCTTTTTAATATTAGCGGCATGCTCAAATTCTAATTTATCGGCATGCTCCAACATTATTTTTTTTAAATCTCTGATTGCAAAATTAATATCACCTTTGATGATTTCTTTAATATGTTCAATTCCCCTGTTGTAATCTTCTTCTGTTTGTTTACTCACACATGGTGCCTTACATTTACCAATTTGAAATTCTAAACAGGCAGTGTATTTTTTCTTGTCAATATTTTCCTGGCTTAAATCTAAGTTGCAGGTTCTTAAAGGATATAATTGTTTGATTAAATCCAATAAAATATACATTGTGGTTACAGATGGATAGGGACCAAAATACTCACTTCCGTCTTTTTTTAATTGTCGTGTTTGAAACACTTTTGGGAAACGTTCGTTTTTGATAGCAATCCACGGATAGGTTTTGTCATCACGCAACATGATGTTGTATTTTGGCGTGAGACTCTTAATTAAATTATTTTCTAAAATCAAAGCATCCATTTCGGTATCCACCTTAATGGTTTTGATATCAGCAATCTTTTTAACCATCACACGTAGACGGTATGTATCGTGTTCTTTGGTGAAATAGGATGTTACACGTTTTTTTAAATTTTTTGCTTTTCCAACGTATAACAAATTATTATCAGCATCATAATAACGATAAACTCCCGGTGTTTCAGGCAAAGTTTTAAGAATACTTTGAATATGTTCTGAAAATGCTTCTGACACTTTGTAAAGTTAATTGTTTTACTTAATTTGTAACATCTTTAAAAACAAAACCATATTTATTTCAGCACTCGATTGGGGCCTAGGACATGCCACGAGGTGCGTTCCATTAATCAAACAATTAATGGAAGATAATGTTGTGATTTTGGGAGTGACCAAAACTACTTCTTTAATTTTTGATGATGAATTTCCGCAATTGAAAAAGATAGAGCTAGTACCTTATGGCATAAAATATTCTGTTGCCTTTCCGGTAGCAGTTAAGTTACTCATGGACGCTCCTAGAATTTTTAATGTCATCAAAAAAGAAAAAAGACAATTAGAGCAAATTATTGAGGAGTATAATATTGACGTGGTGATTAGCGATAATCGATTTGGATTGTATTCAGATAAAGTAGAAAGCATTTATATGACTCATCAATTAAATGTTCAAGCCGGAATATTTTCGGATATTGCCAATAAAATTCATCACCACTATATTAAGCAATTTAATGCTGTTTGGGTTCCAGATTTTGAAGACGAAAAAATAGCTTTGGCCGGAAAATTGTCACATAATTCATCGCTTAATAATGTGAAATATATTGGACCTTTAAGTCGTTTGGACATACAAGAAAACAAAATTGATGGGTTTGATTATTTATGCATACTATCAGGTCCGGAGCCTTTACGGACAGAACTTGAAAGAACATTAATCAATAAATCCAATCAAAGTGATAAACGAATTTGTATTGTAAGAGGAACTAATAAAGATTTAAAGAGTTTTACCAATAAAAACGTAAAGGTTTTAAATTCACCAAGCGCTAATGAATTATCCTCTCTTATTTTAAATTCTAAAACTATAGTTTGTAGGAGTGGTTATAGTACTTTAATGGATTTACATCATTTGAATAAGCAAAATTGTATTTTAATTCCAACTCCAGGGCAAGAGGAACAGGAATATTTAGCACAATTTTGGAGCTCAAAGCCAGGTTTCAAAATTTTATATGAAAAGAATTTAAAGTCGTTTAAAATGGACTAATCAATTCACAATAACGGTTTCATAACTCTGATCTTGGTCATTTAATTACTGCTTAAATACCACTAAATTCGGGGTGGTGGATTTAATTAAAAAAATAACCTTTTATGTATTTATTGTAGCTTCTTTAGTAGCTGCAGTTTGGGGTTATTTTCGTTTAAAAGAAAGCAAAGCACCTAATATTTCTGTTATAGAACACATTCCATCTAATTCGGTTTGTGTTATTGAAACTAAAAATTGTTCTGAGTTTGTTTCCCAGCTTACACGTCAAAATTTAATCTGGAATGCATTATTGTCAAATGAATCGATGCAAGTTGCGCAAAATGGTATTCGTTATTTAGATTCATTAGTTAATTCAAAACCTGAGATTGCAGAAATAATTTCCGATAACTCTTTGTATTGGGCATTTGTAAAACAAGGAAATGCTAACGAACATGTTATTGCTTTTAAAGTAAAAGAAAAAAATAATGAAGAAGTTTTTAATGATTTTTTTAAATCATCATTCTCAAAAGATGCATCAGTATCATCGTTTGACGCCTATTATTTTACCAATAACAAACAAAAATGGTTGTTGACATTTAAAGATGGAATCGTCTATTTAAGCTCTGATGTGGGACTTTTGCAAAATTGTTTAGAGCTAAAAAAAGAAGAATCATTAGCTAACAATAAATCTTATTTGGAATTGTTGGCCCTTAACGGCGAACAAAAATCTTTAGTTTACTTTAATCATGCCTATACCAATTTGTTACCTAAAAATTTATTTACGCAACAATCGTTGTTTGGTATAGATGTACAGTTAAACGAAATCACACTTACTGGGTATGCTAATTCGGATAGTTTATCATTATTTAATTGTCTCAAAAACCAAAGTGCAGAAAGTATTTCTGGATTTGAACATTTGCCAAATAATCCGGTTTCAATACAGGGTGTTACACTAAGTGATGTTGAATTGTTTTATAAACGAGTTAATCAGGAATTATCTGAAGAACAAATCAGTGTTAACGAAAACGCTTGGCAAACATTAAATGATAGCGCTCTTTACAATATAAAAAAGGAAAGTTTTGAAAATATAGATAAAGAAATTTTATCAGCTAATTATGTATTGAATGATGTTACGAGTCAGGTAATTAGTTTAAAAATAAGAGATGCTGAAAAAAGCGAAACTCTATTAAAATTAATGAGTGACAGCTTGATAACAGCAGGAGAATCTAAGACGTATAAATTAAACTCAGATTTAGCACAAATCTTTTCATTTTCTAAAGATGATATAAAAATGCAATACGCTTATTTATCAGAAAATCATTTGTTGTTTTTTTCTAATCGTGCTATTTTAGATTATTACCAGCAAGCTTTAACCTCAAGCCAGTTGTTGGGAAAAAATATAGCGTTTATGGAATACGCTAATGATAACTTGATGTTGGATTGTAACTATTTTTATTATGAAAATTCTGATTTAATGAAAAAACATAATGTAAATTCATTTATCAATTCAGAAGAATTATGGAAGTCGGAAAACGCAACAGCTCAACTATCATTAACTGCTAAAAATTTCAAAAATAGTATTCAAGTTCGCATTAATGCCAGTCATGCACAAGCAAAAGAAAATGCTTCAAATGGAGCAACCAATGTTTTGTGGACATTTACAGCAGATTCTTTAATTAATACTCAGGTACATTTATTTACAAATCATTTAAATCAAGAAAATGAATTGTGTTTTCAGGATAACAATCAGCAGCTTTATTTAATTAGTGCAACAGGAAACTTAATTTGGAAGAAGAAAATCAATGAGATTATTCAGTCTGATATCTTTACAGTTGATATTTTTAAAAATGGCAAATTACAATTGCTGTTTAATACAGAAAACTATTTGCATTTGATTGACAGGAACGGAAACGAAGTTCAGGGATTCCCGGTAAAACTTCCGTCTAAAGTTACCTCTAATTTAACATTGCTTGATTATGAAGGAAATAAGGATTATCGTTTGTTTTTGGCTTGTGCAGATAAGCGTATATATAATTTCTCGTTATATGGCGTTAAGACAGAAGGCTTTGTGCCATTTAAAACTGATGACATAGTTACGCTTCCAATAAAGTATATTAGGGTAGGAGCAAGTGATTATTTAATGACAGCAGATGTTGAAGGAAAAATTTATGCGTTTAGTAGAAAGGGAGAAGGAAGAATAGATTTTAAAAATAAGACGATTGAGAATTTAAATCATTTATATATTTTAGGTGGAAATAATTTAGATAATACTAAATTGATATACGTTGATGATAAAGATAATTTATTGAATAAAATTTCTTTAAGTGATAAAAAAGAGTCGCTAAAAATTGGAGATGAATTGAACGGCTTTAAGGCTAGTTTTGCTTTAATTAATGATGATACTCAATCGGATGTTATCATGTATGGTAATGCTGCTTTTTACGCATATGATTTGTTTACAGGAAAATTAATAGAATATTTTAATGAGTTAGCAGTTTATGATGATGTGCGTTTAGTTCAAACCAGTAATAATGATTGGTTTTTGGCATTTGATAAAACGGGACAAAAGATTGATGTAGTTAATACAATGGGGAAATTATCTTACTCGATACAAGGTTCTACGCAAAAACCATTTGTATGTGATTTATACAAAAACGGAAAAACTTATGTATTACTAGTTAATGGTAATAAAGTAAGTTGTCAGGAGTTGAAGTAATATATTAGTTGAAAATAATGTATGGTTCTCGACTTCGTTCGAACTGACATTGAATTCCATTAATACTCAAACTTTCCAAATTCAGATTCAATGGTTACTTTTTTTCCATCGTATTTTTCTACTCTTCCGATAATTTGAGCATCCACATTGAATGATTTTGAGGTAGCAATCACTTCCTGTGCTAATTCTTGAGGTAAATACACTTCTAAACGATGACCCATATTAAATACTTTATACATTTCTTTGTAATCAGTATTGCTTTGTTCATGAATCATTTTAAATAATGGAGGTAATGGAAATAAATTATTTTTAATGATATGAACATTGTCTACAAAATGTAATACTTTGGTTTGAGCACCACCACTGCAATGTACAATGCCATTAATTTTAGTGCCTAATGTCGAAAGTAATTTTTTAACGATAGGGGCGTAAGTTCTTGTAGGAGATAATACTAGTTTGCCTGCTGTAATTTGTTCTTTAATTTCTTTACCATTAATGTCAGTGTAACTTACATCAATTTTATCAGTTAAGTTTAATTGTCCGCAATAGGTTACTTCATTAGGTAAGGCATTGTCATATGATTCAGGATATTTTTCGGCTACTGAATAATTAAATACATCATGACGAGCGCTTGTTAAGCCATTACTTCCCATGCCACCATTGTATTCTGTTTCGTAAGTTGCTTTTCCTGAAGACGCTAATCCAACAATGATATCGCCAGGTTTAATGTTATGGTTGGAAATAACTTCATTTTTTTTCATGCGGCAAACAACCGTGCTATCTACAATTAATGTTCGAACTAAATCGCCTACATCAGCTGTTTCGCCACCTGTAGAGCGAATATCAATGCCGTTATCTCTCAAGTTTTGTAATACTTCTTCTGTACCATTAATAATCGCAGAAATTACTTCGCCAGGAATTAATCCTTTATTACGTCCAATAGTAGAAGATAATAAAATATTATTTGTAGCGCCAACACAAATCAAATCATCAATATTCATGATGACTGCGTCCTGAGCGATGCCTTTCCAAACGCTTAAATCGCCTGTTTCTTTCCAGTAAACATAAGCCAAAGAAGATTTTGTTCCGGCGCCATCGGCATGCATAATAATGCAATGCTCATCGCTACCTGTTAAATAATCAGGAACAATTTTGCAGAATGCTTGAGGAAATAAACCTTTATCAATTTTGGAAATAGCATTATGTACATCTTCCTTTGATGCAGAAACGCCACGTAAATTATATTTTAAATCTGACATGATTGAGCTAATAAAGCCCAAAGATAAAAGAAAAAGGTGCTTTATGATTGATAAAGCACCTTTTTTATTTCACATTTATAGGGGTTTATTTCACAATTACTACCTTTTTATTTATAACAGATGTGTTTCCTTTAATACTTACATTGTATACTCCGGCTGATAAATGACTAGCATCTATTGTTCCTTTTCCGTTTTCAATGGTTTGAGATATAACACTATTTCCTGAGATATCATAAATGTTTACTTCTAGTTTATCCTTTACACTTAATTCAATTGTAAATAAACCTGATGTAGGATTAGGATACAATGATAAATTACTTTGTGTTTGTTCGTCAATACCAGTTGTAATATCTTTTATAGTGTTAATGGTTGTATTTGTTACAATTGGCTCATTAAAGTCAAAATAGATATAGGCTGTATTTTTGATTTGGTATGGTCTTGTCCATGTTGATTTTGGTTTAATACGATACTGAATAAAGCCAATTGAACCTTGAGGATTACTTGAACTATCAGGTAACTGAATGTTTGGGAAATAAACACTTAAATTACGACCAATTAAACTTGTGGCATTTTGATGGCTGTAATCTGTTATTTGAAAAGTATTTAAATCTAACATAGTATCTAATGTGTCTTCTAATCTGATGTTAAAAGCAGGAGCATTACCGGTATTTTGAAAATGAATAGTGTAGGTTAGCCAATCATTAAAATTAGGATCAACCATCACAGGATAAACTTCCTTAATATTAGGGTCATGTGAATTTACAACTGTATAGCACATCGTATATGTATTATTCGCCAGATTATGATCGCCATTAAAAGGGCTAACTTTAGCATCTACGCAAATTATTTCACCTGCTTGTGCAGTTGGATATGGTTCTAATAATATTTGAAAATCTTTTGAATTATTTACTGTTCCAAAATCTGCAATAGAATATGTGTATACATTTCCTGATACTACAGGTGTTAACGCTCCTGGTGCGGGGCCCAAATATGTTACAGGGCCGGTTACAATAAAAGATACGCTTCCACTAACCCCTGAGCCGCAGTTTAAATTATACCATTTTGATAAATCTCCTGCATTTACTCTTAAGTAGTGTGTTTGACCTGGGAATACAATGCCGCATGTTGCAATGGATTGAACGCCAATATCAAATCCTCCGGAACAAGTTAAAGCAAAATTTACATTGGTGTCTAATTGAGCAACAGTTACTGTGCTGTCTAGTCCCGGATATGTGCACGATTCTCTGTATGGTTTGCCAGCTGTATCTACTACTACATTATATGTACTACCCGAATTTAAAAACTGATACACTCCATTAGAAGCCGAATACGTTGTTCCAATTAAGTTTGACGCTATATCATAGATTTTTAATGGCACGTTTTTCAATCTTGAATCTACACTATCTTTTGTGCAATTTGTATTCACGTCTTTGTATGTGAAACCAACAATTCCATGTGCCGGAGGACAGCCATTAGGATTTCCTTGAACGCATAAAGGAAGTAAAAGTGTTAACGAATCCATCACCGGAATATAGTTCGGTAAACAATTAAAAGGATTGTTATTTAAGTTGATGGTTTGCGATATTTGCGGAAAAGGGTCAAAACAATGAATTTGATTATAACTGCAATCTAAAGTGGCTAAATTATTCGGTAAAGTTGGTAATGTACTTAACTGATTGTTACTGCAAATTATACTAATTAGTGAGTTGGGTAATGATGGTAAACTTGTGATTGAATTTGTAGCACATATAAGTGTAACTAATGAAGATGGTAAATTATTAATTGCAGTTAGTAAGTTAGTACTACAATTTAAATACCCTAATGTATTTGGTAATGTTGGTAAAGCAGATAATTGATTGTTTTGACAATCTAAAAAGTTAACTGAAGCTAAAGCAGGTAGGCTCGTTAAAGAGTTTGTATTACAAATTAATATACTCAGTGAATTTGGAAGATTTGGTAAGGAAGTTAATGAATTAATAGAGCAATCTAACTCAACTAATGAAAACGGTAGTGAAGGTAAACTTTGCAATAAATCATTTGAACAGTAAAGTAATACTAAAGAGTTTGGAAGAGTTGGTAAACCTCCTGATAATAAGTTTGAACTACAGTTTAATTTATAAAGTGAATTAGGAAGTGATGGAAGGCTGCTTAATTGATTGTTAAAACAAATTAAGGTTATCAATGAACTTGGTAGTGTAGGTAAACTTGAAAGTATATTTTGAGAGCAGTCTAAATTTACTAAAGATGGTGATAGAGCTGGTAAGCTAGTTAAACTGTTTGAATTACAAGCTAAGTTAATTAATGTATTAGGCAAAGAGGGTAAGCTGGTTAATGCATTAGAACTGCAATCTAAGTCTGTTAAACCAATTGGTAATGTTGGTAACGATTGCAATTGATTATTATTACAATAAATTGATGTAATTGAATTTGGTAATGATGGTAACGAAACTAAATTGTTCGTGGAGCAGGTGAAACTCAATAAACCTTGAGGTATATTAGGTAAACTACTTAATACATTATTGTAACAATTGAAACTTATTAATGAGTCAGGGAAATTCGGAATGTAGGTTAATTGATTATTCCAACATTCAAGTAACTTAATGCTATTTGGCAATGTTGGTAAACTATCTAATGAATTTTGGCCGCATAGTAACATTTTTAAATTAGCAGGTAATTGAGGTAAACTATCTATTTCATTGCTGGTGCAAATTAATGTATCTAGCATATTAGGTAATGCAGGAATAATTTTTACAAACATATGTATAGTGTCATATACGTTGTTACTGCAATCCAATACTTTTAGAGAGTCAAAATATTGAACTCCGTCCAAATTTAAAATATGCTTGTTCTGAACAATGATTTGTTTTCTTGATGTAACATCAATATGAGTAGTATCCATCTGATTACCATTCATCGCATTTGGAATTTTATTTTGTAACCAAGATGCAAAACTGGTGTCTTGTATAGTTACAAACTGAGCTTTGGTGTTTGTAAGACAAGTTAGAATAATTAGTAGTGTAAATAATGCTTTCATAACAGTAAATTTTAGTGTTTCTACTGTAAAATTAGAGCATACATCACTTAAAATCCGGGCAGATTGGTATTAGGTAGACTTTATCTAATAAGTGGCAGCTTTTTGCCGATAAGTGATTTAATAAAAAACGCCTTGGGATTGCCAAGGCGTTTTTTGTATATAACTATGAAATTTTAAAAAACCTCTTTTGCAACTCTTTTAGTGCTTTCAGATGTTCCCATTGTATAGTAATGTAAACAAGGCACTCCGGCTTTTTTTAATTCTTTACTTTGTTCGATACACCATTTAATACCCACTTCTTTCACAGCTTTATCATCTTTACATTTTTCTAGCTCCACAAACATATCCTGTGGTAAATCAATATGAAAAATTTTAGGTAGTGCAACTAACTGAGATTTTGAAGTTAATATTTTTAATCCCGGAATAATTGGGACATTAATTTCATTTTTGCGACATAAGTCAACAAATTCAAAATACTTTTTGTTGTCAAAAAACATTTGAGTCACTATATAGTCAGCTCCTGCATCTACTTTGGCTTTAAGCCATTTCATATCGCTATATAAGTTTGGAGCTTCAAAATGTTTTTCTGGATATCCTGCAATTCCCATACAAAAATCAGTAGGAGATGCATCCTTCATTTCATCATCCAAATAAATACCACTATTCATATCTTTGATTTGTTTTACCAAATCAATAGCGTAGTTATGTCCGCCTGGTTCAGGTACAAATTGAGATTCTGTTTTAATGCTATCCCCACGTAATGCTAAAACATTATCAATGCCCAAGAACTGTAAATCAATTAAAGCATTTTCAGTTTCTTCACGAGTAAAACCACCGCAAATAATATGAGGTACTGCTTCTACGTCGTATTTGTTCATGATAGCTGCACAAATACCAACAGTGCCTGGACGTTTACGGATGCTTACTTTTTCTAAGTAACCGCCTTCACGTTTTTTGTAAATGTACTCTTCGCGATGGTATGTCACATCAACAAAGGCCGGCTTAAACTCCATTAAAGGATCAATGCCGTCAAAAATAGATTGAATGCTTTTTCCTTTCAAAGGTGGCAAAATTTCAATCGAGAATAAAGTGTCTTTCGCAGATTTCAGATGTTCGGTAATTTTCATACAAGTTTTAATAATAAAGTGCAAATGTAAGTATATCAGATTACTTAAAAAAACACTTAATTAATGAAAATTGAATTAAAACCTGTATCCAAATGAAAGCCCAAATTTAAAGGCATTTAACGGAAACATATTATTGTTGTAATTATTTGCTTTAGTTAAATCATCTGCGGTTTTATACGTATCGATGCGATAACCAACCCCGGCCAGTAAAATAACATTGAAATTTTTTGTTGGTCTAAATAATACTCCATTATCTAGCATTACATATGTTCTTTCTAAGGTAAAAGCTTGGTTATAGGTTGTTGTATTTGTATAATAAGTGGTGTTTGGGTCGTATATAGATTCATTTTTTGTGTATGTGCCGGTAAATTGTGACATTCCAACATAGGGCCCAATAAAATGTGTTACTGCTCTTTTACCACTTGTTTGAAAATGAAGTCCTAAACCAACTTCGTATGTTTTCTTATTAAACTTAAAATCAGAAATACTTAGATACGAAGAATTGTTGTAGTAGTAGCTATTCCCGTTAAAAATAGTATTAACAGCTTGAGTAAAATATGGGACAGAAAAACCAAAAGACACTGGTACATAAGCATTTAA
Organism: Bacteroidia bacterium; assembly: GCA_035439445.1. Taxonomy (GTDB): domain Bacteria; phylum Bacteroidota; class Bacteroidia; order B-17B0; family Aurantibacillaceae; genus UBA4416. The sequence continues at coordinate 20,055 of DAORKG010000036.1, read as the reverse complement.
GTAGTTATTAGCAAATTCTCTTAAATAGCTTATTCCTACTGAACCATTAATAGGTTCCATCACATTAAAGGAAATTAAATTTTTTGTAGATACCAAAGCATTAAATTCTGCTTTTTCGATGCTATCTCTATTTATCCTTGTGCCTGAGTAGCTGTTGTATATCACAAATGGTTGGGTTGTAGTTGTTGGTGTGTCTTCGGTTTTAGCAGCAATAACTTCATGAACTCCATTTTGATAAATGATTAATGCTACATCTTTTTTGGAAATTGTAATCGTAGGACCGTCTTGATAAGTGAATAATTTATACTTTATAACATCTTGTGTTATTTCTAGAATTTTAACCTCTATTTTTGAATTGTCCTTTTTAAACAACTGGTCCTGAGCCTTTATAATACCTGATAAACAAATAAATATCAGCAAAATCTGTTTTTTCATATGTAGATAATTTTATTTTTTAATTGTTATACGGTATAGTCATGTTATCTTATTTGTGTTTGTGCTGGCTGTAACATGACTATTTCATGAAAATTGAATTTATACGCTATTAAAGGTAGCTAAAAATATCGACTAAAAAAGCTATTTTTTTATGACAAATGTTTGCTCGCCCATATTATATTTCTAAATTTGGCTAACTTTTTTTAACCAATTTCAACACAATATTATGAGCAAAATTAAAGTAGCCAACCCCGTAGTAGAATTAGATGGTGATGAAATGACTCGCATCATTTGGAAATTCATTAAAGACAAATTAATCGTTCCATACTTAGACGTAGATATTAAATACTACGACTTAGGAATGGAGTACCGTGATGAAACAAATGATCAAGTAACAATTGATGCAGCGGAAGCAATTAAAAAATATGGTGTAGGTATCAAGTGTGCTACTATTACTCCTGATGAAGCCCGTGTAAAAGAATTTAATTTAAAACAAATGTGGAAGTCTCCTAACGGGACTATCCGTAATATCTTAGATGGTACTGTTTTTCGTGAGCCAATTGTTTGCAAAAACGTACCTCGTTTAGTTTCAAACTGGACAGCTCCAATCATCGTTGGTCGTCATGCATTTGGTGATCAATACCGTGCAACGGATATGGTTGTTCCTGGAAAAGGAAAATTAATCATGAAGTTTGTTGGTGAAGATGGAAAAGAAATCGAACATGAAGTATTCAACTTCAAAGGCCCAGGTGTTGCATTAAGCATGTACAACGTTGAAGAGTCAATTCGTGGATTTGCTCATTCTTGCTTTAATGTAGCATTAAACAAAAAATGGCCTTTATACTTATCTACTAAAAATACTATCTTAAAAAAATACGATGGTCGTTTTAAAGATATTTTCGAAGAAATTTATCAAGCGGATTATAAAGCTAAGTTTGAAGCAGCAGGTATCGTTTACGAACACCGTTTAATTGATGACATGGTGGCATCTGCTTTAAAATGGAATGGTAACTTTGTTTGGGCTTGTAAAAACTATGATGGCGACGTTCAGTCTGATTCAGTAGCTCAAGGTTTCGGTTCATTAGGTTTAATGACTTCTGTATTAATTACTCCGGACGGGAAAATTATGGAAGCAGAAGCAGCTCACGGAACTGTAACTCGTCACTACCGTGATCACCAAAACGGAAAACCAACTTCAACTAATCCAATCGCATCTATTTTTGCTTGGACTCGTGGTTTAGAATTCCGTGGAAAATTAGATAACAATCAAGAGTTAATTAATTTCTGTCAAGCTTTAGAACAAGTTTGTATTGAAACTGTTGAGTCTGGTAAAATGACTAAAGACTTAGCAGTATGTGCACATGGAAACAATGTAAAACATGGTGAACACTATTTGTACACTGAAGAGTTTTTAGATGCTATTGACCAAAATTTAAAAAAGAAATTAGGTAAGTAATAATGAGTCAAGAATTATTTGATAGAGTAGAAGATGCATTAAAAACCATTCGTCCTTATTTAGAGGCTGATGGTGGAGATGTGGAACTACTTGAAATTGCAGATGGTAATACAGCAATGCTTGAATTAAAAGGAGCTTGTAGTACATGCAGCATGAGTCACATGACGATGAAGGCAGGTATTGAAGAAACCATTATGAAGGCAGTTCCTGAAATTACGGCTGTGAGAGCTGTAAGAATTTAATTCTTGATAACACAACATAAAAGTCCTATTCAGTTTTGAGTAGGACTTTTTTATTAAGAATGATGTATAAAGTTCAGATAGCCGATAATCAAAATATAATTAATCAAATAATTGATTTGCGTTATGTTGTTTTGAGAAAACCTTGGAATAAGCCAAGGGAAACAGCAACAGATGATTTAGAATTAAGTTCGATTAATGCATATATTGAACAAGATAAAGAAGTTATAGCCTGCGGAAGATTACAAGATAATGGTAATGGATCAGGGCAAATACGTTATATGGCTGTAAATCCAAACTATCAGGGAAAAGGCCTAGGGAAATTAATAGTTGCCAAACTTGAAGAAGAAGCCAAGAGAATTGGATTAACAACAATTGAATTACAAGCCCGTGAAAATGCTTTAGAGTTCTATAAAAGTCAAGGATACATAGTAAAAGAAATCTCCTTTAAATTGTGGGATATTATCCAACATTATTTAATGATAAAAGAACTTAAATAGTTTTGATAAAGTTGTCTAAGCCTTTCGTTACCATTTCAAACGAAATATCTTTTATACACTTAAAATCCGGACATTGATTTGGATTTGATACTCTGCTAGTATTAGCGCCAAGCCATGAACTGCAAGGGGAACACGTTAAGTTTAATGAAACAATTTTGTGTTTTTCTCCCATCCAGTCATATCCATACAATTTAGGATTTGATGCTCCCCAAATCGTAAAAGTTGGTTTGTTTAATGCAACAGCTATATGCATCAATCCACTATCTAGACCAATATAAAATTTCGAATGATAGATTATTTCCATCACCTCATTTAAATTGGTTTTACCAATTAATGAAATAACGTTAGGATACTCTTTTGAGTTAATAGAATTGTTTAAATGTGTTTCAGTATTATCTCCTAATAATACTATGTTTCTGTTAGATAAATGTTTGAATAGTTGTAGCCAGTTTTCAAAAGGCCAATTTTTAAAAGGAGCGTTGTTATTGGCTGAACTAGCTTGAACGACAATGTATTCAGCTGGTAGATTAAATTTATTGTTTTGTTGAGGCTTGTAGTTTATATTGAAATCTAAATGTTGTGAACTAGCATTTGTAGTAAACAAGAATACATTTTGCAAAGCATCATGAGTGTTGGTTTTTGGCTCTATAAAGTGGATAGAATTTGAGCTTTGTGCTGAAGTAAACTCTTTATAGTTAGTGTAAATATGTTTGCCGAAAAAAGTAGATGAAGCCAAGTGAGATTTGCTATACGAAAAGTGATTTAAAAATACTGCATCAAACTTTCTAAAATTAATAATTGAAAATAAGATAAGTGATAATTTATTTTTTTTAATCTCAATGCTGTCAAATAATTCTGTATTCTCAAAAATTGATTCGCAGTTATATGGAGATGTAAAAAGCCCTGTTACTCTAAAACCATTTTTTTTAAGTTCGTTAGCTAAAGGCACAAGTAAAATAGCATCTCCAACACCGGCAGAGAAAAATACTAATGCTTGTTTATGTTTGTTTGAACTCACTTAACCTTTTTAAAAATAGATGCATTAATTAACTCAACTGGTTGAATTGTTTTGTTTGATTCGTGAATAAAAATGTAATTATTGATGTAATCAATTTTTCCAAAATATTCTTTGCTATTAGTTAAATGAGTTTTGTTGTTGTAGGGAAATAATTGCGACTGTTTTTTAGAATAGTAATAGCAGTTATATCCTTTTTGCTTAAACGATTCAAAAACACTTTCAATGTTAATGTCTTTATGATGCCTTTGTTCAATTTCAATAATAAGAGTAGGGTGATGTTTATTGATGAAACTTTCAGCTCCTTTCAATACAGACAATTCGTGTCCTTCTACATCAATTTTTATTAAATCAGGATGGATGTTTTTTTCTGCAATAAAGTTATCTAAAGTATCAGTTTTGACTTCGTAAATGATGGCTTCTGTTTCGTTGTCTTCCTTATTTTTAACTTCCAATGAGCTTAAGCAATTATCAGCTACTCCGTTTATTAATGGAATTTTAAATTGATGCGTTCCTTTGTTGTCAGATAGAGCCAAATCAAAAATTTGACAATTACTAAAAATGGCTCGAAGTTGTTTGTTAAGTTTTTTCTCAGGTTCAAACAAATAAATGTTTTTAGGATTAATTAATTTTTCGGCATAGTAAGCATATTCACCTTTATTAGTTCCAATGTCAAAAAACACAGAATCCTTGGTCAACAGGAACTCCAATAGCAATAGTTCGGCATCAAACTCTAAAGTCGATAGTGTTTTCCAGTTTAATGTTTGATAATGAGCAAAAACCCGTTTTTTAATAAAGTCGGGAGCAATAACTAATAATATGCCTTTTATAAATTGCCTCAATTTCAACCAAAAATAATATGGATACAATATAAAGCAAATTTAACTGTTATGTAACAAGTCCGCCAAAAATTCATATTTTTAGCTCATTGATTTTAGATAACCTTGTTAAAAAACATCATATCTACATTATTTACTAAAGGCTTTGTGGCTTTTATTAATTTTGCAATTCTATTGGTTTCTTGTCAGAAATTAGGAAGTGATATTAGAGGGCAGGTAAGTTTATTGATATTTAATATTGCTATTGTTCAAATAGTTAATGAGATATATACGGGGTATATTCTTGTGTATTTTATACCTAAATATTCTCTAAAAAAAATATACTCCTTCGGAATAATTTGGGCATTTTTATGTACTCTGCTTTGTATTGGAGTAATGGCCGCATTATTTCTTTTTTTCGAGCTAGGCTCCGGAGACCATTGGATTCATTTAATTTTTCTTTCACTCATTATCATCATTCATTCATTTCATATGGTTATTTTATTGGCCAAGGAAAGAATTAAGATGTATAATTTCCTGAATTTTTTTCAGCCAGCACTTTTATTAATAGTATTGTTGATTATGTTTTTTGTCTTTGAAATCAAGTCAATAAATAGTTACATAATTGCTTTATATGTTTCGTTTTCTGTATCGATTATTTTTTCTACTATTCAAATGATTGATATATTTAATAAGATGGATAATCATCATATTGTGTTTGAGCCTAAAAGAATTGTAGAAAATGGTTTTTATAATCAATTAGCTAATTTGTGTCACATGCTTAGTAATAGATATAACTTTTATTTATTAGGTAATACAATTTTAGTGGGTATTTATTCTAGTGCTACTTCTTTAATCGAATCTGTTTGGATTATTAGTGGAAGTGTTTCACCTATTATATTGACATATATCGCCAATGAAAAAGATCCGTCAAATAATGCAAGATTAACAATGCTATTAGCGAAGATTTGCTTTGCGCTTAGTTTGTTTTGTGTAGTTGTACTTTATTTTATTCCCAGAGAGTTTTTTGTTTTTTTATTGGGAGAAGATTTTATTCATGTTAAAACAGTAATGCTGTATTTATCTCCCGGTATATTATTAATAAGCTTTGCTACTATCATTAGTCATTATTTTGCTGGTTTAGGAAAACAGAAAATACTATTAACTGCTAATGGGTTTGGTTTATTAACTACTGTATGTACCAGTAGCTATTTAATTTCTAAAGATCAGCTTCTTGGCGCTTGTTTTGCAGCTAGCTTGTCTTATTTAGTAGCTACAGTTGTTTTAGTTTTCTTTTTTATTAGAGAAAATAAATTTAGCTTAATAGATTTACTTAGATTTAAAAAAGATTTTGAGTTGCTTAAAAAGAGTTAGTGATTCTGAAATAATATCATTTGTTTTGCAATGTACTGAATAACTGTTATTGTAGATGTGATTATAAATCCCCACATTACCCATTTTCCACCACTTTCATGTTTAATTTTTAATTGAATACTCAATAATATGAGTGTAATGATAAATGGAATTAATGCAGCATGATAATGAAATGATTCTATAAGGTTGCCTTTTAAAAGGGCTATAAAGCTTCTTTGTAATCCGCATCCCGGGCATTCAATTCCTAAATGAGATTTAAAAAAACAAGTTAGTAAGTGATTTTCTAGCCAATTTATCATTTTCTAAAAATAAAAATGCCTTTGTGTTGATCAAAGGCATTTTTATATTAAAAATATTTAATTAATGATGATTCATCATATCCCATGGCATTGCAGCAAATGCAGCACCTAAAATTAGAATATAAATAATTATGAATACTAAATATAACGCTGACAATGAAACTCCAATAATGCCACAAATTTTACCCGCTTTCATATTGTTAAATGAAGAAAGTGAATAGGCACTTGGGTTTGCCTGATATATTGTATTTCCTTTTGAGGCAAGAACTAATGCTATGATTCCTAATGTTAAGCCAATCAATCCATAACAAAAGCAAAATACTATGGATAAAATACCAAGTACTAAAACCGCTGTTGAGTTTGGAACAGGCATTTGACCAAATTGATTATTAAATGGTTGATTGATATTTTGAGGTTGTTGGGGGTTTTGATTTGAGAAATTGTTTTCTTCCATTGTTTAATATTTTAATCTAAGTTATAAAAATAAGGATTACTTACTAAAAAACTAATTAAAAACTAAAACTTTTGGAAAAACCTTACGTATAATAATATAGTTGCTGAATGCAACATTTTATAACTTATAACATCAAACAATCGAAATAATATGAAATCAATTACAAACTATTCAAAACCTACTTATCATGAAAACATTTTTATTAACCACAGCAATGCTGTTTGCTCTTTTGAGTGCACAGGTATTTGCACAAGGAGCCAGTTCGAGCTCTCCGATTGATAGTTTAGCAAATTTCAATCAGCAACAATGGATCGACTTTTATTGGTCGAATCATTCTTCTCCAAATGAATTACCTGAATTCATTTATGCGCAGCAGCGCGAATACATTCACAATACGTTTTATCCTACACAACGTATTTCAGGTTCCAATCCAACTCCACAACAGTCTTGCACAAATATCGATTTCGAATCCGGAAATCTAAGTGGCTGGAATGCTACAACTGGCTATAACCCATTATACAATTCGGTAGGATGTTGTCAAAATGCAGGAGGAGCACAAATTGTAACTTCTGGGACTGGTACAGATATTTGTGGAGGTTTCCCAACTGTAGCGTCTGGTGGAAATTTTTCCGTTAAGCTTGGTAACAATGGAACCGGTGGAATAGCAGACAGACTTGAACAAACCTTTGCGGTTACAGCTTCAAACGCAAACTTCACTTATAGATATGCTGTTGTATTTGAAGACCCTGGTCACGCTTTAGCAGATCAACCAAAATTTCAAATTGAAATGCTTGATTCAAGCGGAGTTCAAATTCCATGTACTTATTACAATGTAGCAGCAGGTCAAAATATTCCAGGATTTATAAATTCTACAAATTGTGCTAATGTGGTTTATAAACCATGGACTAATGTAAGCGTAGATTTAACAAGTTATATAGGACAAAATGTTACCATTCGTTTTACTACATATGACTGTTCACTTGGCGGGCATTATGCTTACGCTTATATTGATGGAAGTTGTACAACACTACAGCAAGCTATAAATGATACGATTTGTGTTGGGCAAACAACTACTCTATGTGCTCCTTCCGGTTATGCGTCATATTTATGGAATGGTTCTTCAGTTAATGGACAAACAAATCAATGTGTGGTTGCTTCAAATCCCGGACATTATTCTGTTCAAACAACTCAGGTAACCGGCTGCCCAGGTCCTGTTTTCGATTATTTTTTACATAATCATCCAACGCCAAATGCAAACTTTAATATTGGTAATTCAACAAATAATTGTGGTTTAACCATTAATTTCAATAATACATCAAGTATGTCTTCCGGAACAATTACAACTTATAACTGGAATTTTGGAGATGGAACAACTTCTTCTTTAGAAAATCCTTCGCATACCTTTGCAAACGCAGGAACTTACAGTGTAACCTTAATTGTAGGTTCTCCTCATGGCTGTTATGATACAACTATGAAGGTGGTTACTGTAAATCCTCAGCCAACAGTCGTTTTTAATTTCAACAATAGTTGTCAATTCGCTCCAATTAGTTTTACAGAGAATAGCAATATTCAGCAAGGAACTATCAATCAATGGAATTGGAATTTTGGAGATGGAACTTCATCTTCTAGTTCAAATCCTACGCATCTATATTCAACTCCGGGAACTTATTCTGTTAGTTTAACTGTTACAAGTAACTTTGGGTGTACGGCTAGTCAAACTCAGTTAGTAACGATTTACGAAAAACCAGTAGCTAATTATATAACTAATCAAACATCAGCTTGCTCACATACAATTAATTTTATTAATACCAGTAGTATTTCCAATGGAAGTATTACAAATAATAATTGGAGTTATGGAGATGGTAATACTGCTACTACAGTTAATGGTTTAAATAATTATGCTAGTACAGGTTCATTTAATGTGCAATTAGTAGTAACCAGTAACAATGGTTGTACTGATACAGTCATGTATCCTGTTACAATTAGTCCTCTTCCTATAGCTGCTTTTACTGCAAATAACGTTTGCTTAAATAATATTACACCCTTTAATAATACTTCTTCTGTAACCAGTGGATTTATAACCTTTGCCAACTGGCAGTTTGGCGATGGAAATCAATCAACTATTACCCAACCAAACTATCAATATTTAAATCCTGGTACTTATAATGTAACTTTAAATATTACTACTAATTCAAATTGTAGCAATAGTGTTACGCATCAGGTAACGGTATATCCTCTTCCTAATGTTTTATTTACAGCAAATAATGTATGTGAAGGGAATAGTATCAATTTTGTAAATAATTCCAGTATTACCAGTGGCAGTATTTCAAACTATGTTTGGGATTTTACTTCTGATGGAATACCTGATAATACAAACCAAAACACATCCTATTTATTTCCTTTGGCAGGTAGCTATGTTACTCAATTAATGGCAATTTCAAATTTTAATTGTGTAGCTACTTATTCATCAGCTGTTACTGTTTATCCAAAACCACAGCCACAATTTATTTCGTCATCCGTTTGTCAAGGAGTAGTATCTACATTTACAAATCAAACAATGATTGTTTCAGGCTTAGTAAGTAATTATAATTGGTTGTTTGGAGATAATACTTCTTCTTCAGGATTTAATCCATCACATCTCTACAATTATCCGGGGACATACATCGCCACATTAACGGCTACTAGTAATCATAACTGTTCAAATAGTTTTAATCAAACTGTGATTGTGCATCCTAAACCAAATGTAAATTTTCAATCTTCTATAACTTGTTTAAATCAAGCAACTCAATTTACCAATCAGAGTAATATTGTTTCAGGTTCTATCATTAAGTATCGTTGGGATTTTGAGAATAATGGAACAATTGATGATTCTACATCTAACCCCGCTTATGTATATTCTGTTGCCGGGACTTTACAAAGTCGTTTAGTGGCTATTTCAAATAATAATTGTGTTAATCAAAATGTAAATCCTGTTATTGTTCATTTTAATCCAACTGCAAAATTTTTGGCTCCATCTACTTGTATGCCAGCAAACACAAACTTCACTAATCTTTCAACCAGTAGCGATGGTAGTATTACCTCTTATGCTTGGGATTTTAATGGTGATAATATCGTCGATAATATTCAGCAAAATCCTCAGTATAACTTCTTACAAGTTGGAAATTATGGAGTGAAACTAGAGGTTCAAACACAGTATGGATGTGTAAATACAATTACCAAATCGGTTTACGTTAATGCAACTCCTTCGGCATTATTTTCTGCACAAAACAATATGGGATGCCCTAAACTATGTGTTAATTTTAATAATAACTCTACAATAGGAAGCGGCGCTATAGTTACTAATCAATGGATTTTTGGTGATAATTCATCACCGGATTACAGTCAAAATCCTACTCACTGTTATTCAACAGGAAATTATAATGTAACCTTAAAAGTTGTTTCAGATAGTGGATGTGTAAGTAGTTCTACCTTACCAAATTTGGTTATGGTTTATCCTACACCGATAGCAGATTTTAATGTAACACCTTCAGAAGTAGATGTTACAGCGCCATTGATTGAAGTTGAGGATAAATCTTCAGGAGCAAATTCTATTAAGTATATTTTTGATGATGGCACTACTAAAAACACCCCTAATTTTAGTCACACATTTAATACACTTGATGCAAAAACAGTAGCAATTATGCAATTAGTTAAAAATAGTTATGGATGTAAAGATTCTGTTATCAAACTAATTGAAATAAAACCGGCTTATGCCTTGTATATCCCAAATGCTTTTACACCAAATAGTGATGGTTTAAATGATGGATTTAAAGCTCAGGGAGTTGGCATAAGTGAGTTTAAAATGCAAGTTTTTGACAGGTGGGGAGCTCTGGTTTTTGAAAGTAATGACATAAATAATGGTTGGGATGGCAGTATTAAAGGAAAAGGCGATGCGGAGTCTACAAAACAGGAAGTGTACGTGTGGAAAGCCCAGGTAGTAGATGTTTTAAAACAGCATCATGATATGATTGGGCATGTAACTTTACTCAAATAATGTCAAAAAGGCATGGAAAACTATTTGGATTAATGTTTGATTATTTTGGTTAACAAAGTTACTTTAGTAATTCAAAATTTATAAACCTTAAAAACAAAATAAAATGGCATTAGAAATAACAGATGCAAACTTCGAAGAGTTAGTATTGAAATCAGACAAACCGGTATTAGTAGATTTTTGGGCAGAGTGGTGTGGACCTTGCCGTATGGTAGGACCAGTAGTTGAAGAGCTTTCTTCTGAATATGCAGGAAAAGCAGTAGTAGGTAAAGTAAACGTAGATAATAATTCAGGTATTTCTGCAAAATACGGAATCAGAAATATCCCGACTTTATTATTCTTCAAAAACGGAGAAGTAGTTGAAAAACATGTAGGTGTTGCTGCTAAAAATGTATTAGCTGGTAAATTAGATTCTCATATTTAATTATTTATTAAACATAATTAAACCCGTTTAGTGAAAACTAGACGGGTTTTTCTTTGTCTGCATAAATGTTAAATTCACCTTTTATTTCATATGTTAACTCATTAAAATCAAGTATTTACAGTTTGATAACCTTGGCTTAATCATTTTTACATTTTTTGGCACTAGGTTTGCCTAATTAAAGTAAGAAAAAGAAAGATTATGAATACAACGCAAGCAATGATCATATTAACTAATGGAATTAGAAAATATGGCACCATTATAAATGGAGAACATGAGGGAAGAATAAAATTTATTCCGGCAACAGAAATAGTAGCAACAGATGAGAGTCAAATATCAAGTTTAATAGAGCACATCCCTGTTTCTAATATTTATTCGATAGATACATTTTTGAAATAAATTAATCTCTAATTATTAAACAAAAAAGTCCTCATCAATTTTGATGAGGACTTTTTTGTTATTTAAATATTCCTTCAATTTGCGCTGTGTGATGCATGCCATGCCAAGCATACAATTGCACTACTTCTCCTAACGTATATTGCTTGTTATATTCTGGATGAACATAGGTTCTTTTAAAATCACTTTCGTTGAGGTGTTTCAATAGGTTTGAAAAACGTAATTGAACACCCTCAAAAATAGCTAATGATGTTTCTAAAGGTGCGGTTTTGTAATCAATAGAATCAGCCCACGCATTTTGATTGTATGGTTGAATCGTTGGATTTTTTTGTGTTAAAGTATGCTTTACTCTAATCCACATATTCATATGCGAATCGGCTAAGTGGTGCACAATTTGCCTTACAGTCCAACTACCTTCTCTATAAGTAAATTCTAATTCTTCTTCGTTTAAGGTTGTTATTCTTTGTTTTAATCTTAATGGCGCAGATTCAATCATTAAAATAGAATGATACAAAACCTCTTTTGTAAATTCAAGATTTTGTGCTTTGCCAATTGGATATACTTTTGGGTCTAATTCTTCAGTCATAATTAAATAAAAAAACCTGTCAAGTTATAAAACCTGACAGGTCTGATAAAGTTTAAAAATTAAATATGTAAAGCACGTTTTCCAGTAGCATCTAAAGCAGCTTCTTTTAAGCTTTCAGTAAATGTTGGATGTGCATGACAAATACGAGAAATGTCTTCAGCGCTCGCTTTGTATTCCATTGCAACAACTGCTTCAGCAATCATATCTGCCGTACGAGGGCCAATCATATGAACACCTAAAATTTCATCAGTTGTTTCATCAGCTAATACTTTCACAAATCCATCAGTATCCATACTAGCACGAGCTCTACCACTAGCTTTGAAAGGGAAAGAACCGACTTTGTATTTAATGCCTTTTTCTTTTAATTGCTCTTCTGTTTGTCCAACAGCTGCAACTTCAGGCCAAGTGTAAACTACACCTGGAATTAAGTTGTGGTTAATATGTGGTTTTTGTCCAGCTAATTGCTCAGCAACAAACACGCCTTCTTCTTCAGCTTTGTGAGCTAACATAGCTCCAACTACAACATCACCAATAGCATAAATATTATCAACGTTAGTTTTTAAGTGAGCATCTACTTCAACTCTTCCACGAGCATCTAATTTTACTCCTGCTTTCTCTAAGTTTAATCCTTCAGTGTATGGTTTACGTCCAACAGCCATTAATACATAATCACCTTTAATCTCAACTTTTTCACCTTTACCATTATCAGCTGTAACAGTTACTTCTTTTGCTTTAGCTACAACGCTTTCTACTTTATGCTTCATGAAAAATTCTACTTTCAAATCTTTCTTTAATACACGTTGTAATTCTTTTCCTAAACCTGCATCCATAGTCGGAATCAAACGATCCATAAACTCAACCACAGAAACTTTTGCACCTAAACGAGCATAAACACTACCTAATTCTAATCCAATAACACCACCTCCAATAACGATTAAGTGTTTTGGAACTTCTTGCAATTCTAATGCTTCAGTAGATGTGATAATACGTTTTTTATCGATTTCAATTCCCGGTAATGAAGATGGTTTTGAACCAGTTGCAATAATTGTTTTTGCTGATTCAATTTGTTCTTTAGTGCCATCAGCTTTGTTAATGTTGATTAGTGTTTTCGATTCGAAACTACCAACACCTGTATAAACTGTGATTTTATTTTTCTTCATTAAAAAATTGATGCCGTCGCATGTCATTTTCACAACTCCACGCTTACGCTCAATCATTTGTTTGATGTTAACCTTTGGAGATTTTACTTCGATACCATGTTCTTCAAAATGATGAACAGCATTATAATAATGCTCAGACGAATCTAATAAAGCTTTTGAAGGAATACAACCTACGTTTAAGCATGTTCCGCCTAAAGTATTATATTTTTCAATTAATGCAGTTTTCATACCTAATTGCGCGCAACGAATAGCTGCAACGTATCCTCCAGGTCCAGAACCAATAATGGTTACATCAAATTTTTCCATATATAGTGTGTTTTGTTTGTTTTAAAATTAACGACCCAAATTTACGAATAATTAAGACTTCTTAAAACGTAATATTTGGCTCCAGATAAATAGTAAAATTGCTAAAATCGAAGAAGTATAAGAAATAACATCTCCAAATCTCACAAATAAGGTTTTACTGTCGTTTGGAGTAATGTTTTTGGTAATAACAGCTTGCTCCCAATAAGGTGTTGCTTGTTCAATTTCTCCATAAGCCGTCACAAAACACGAAATTCCAGTGTTTGCGCAACGTGCTATTTCTCTGCGGGTTTCAATAGCACGCAATCTTGCATAAGCTAAATGCTGACGATGTCCGGGTGTGTTTTCCCACCAGCCATCATTGGTTAAAATGAAAATTAAATTAGCTCCATTTCTCACATAGTCAGCTACATAATCGGAGTAAGCACTTTCGTAGCAAATAACTGGAGCAATACATACTTTTTTATCATGACTGTAAAATACACCTCTTTCTTCTTGAACTCCCAAGCTTCCCATTGTCCCGCCTAAATCAATAGCTAAGCTTTCCAATGGTTTAAATAATGCAGGGAATGGCATTCGTTCTACTCCCGGAACTAATTTAGATTTATGATAGTATGAAATGCCTTGCTTATTTAATTGTAAACCTGTATTAAAAACATCAAAATAAACTCCGGAGTTGCCATCTTTTCGGGCAGTTGAACTTATTTGATCTCCCGGTTTATAAACACCAAAAGTACTAGCGCCTGTTACTATAGTTAGTTTTGGATAAGATTGTAAAATGCTATCCACTAAAAAATGTATAGAGTATGATTCATTTTCTCTTCCTTCTGTAAAATCTTCTGTTAAAAAAGTTTCTGGTAATGCTAAAAAATCAACTGTAGAATCTACTTTACCTTTGATTTGAACCAGTAAATTATGTAGTTGAACTTCTGGAGCAAAATAAAATTTATCATTGTAAGGGTCGACATTTGGTTGAACGATAACTGTTTTGTAACCATTTGAAGAATTTTGATGAGTTGTACTAATAGATAAAATAGCATAAGATAAAGCTATGGGAATAATGATAGCTGCGATTGGTTTAGCAATTTGTTTAATGTTGTAAGCTGAGCTTTTAATGAGTTTAAAAACCATAATGTTCACTGCTAATACCCACAAACTTCCTCCTGATGTTCCTGTAAATTCATACCATTGTACCCAATTATGATTAAACGCAAATGCATTACCAAGTACTAGCCAACTCCAAGTTAAATCCCACAAAGTGTGTCCGTATTCGTAGCCAAGCCAAATTGGAATTAACAACCAAATAGCCCAGTCTTTTTTTACACGACGTTTCAAATTATACCACACCATAAACGACATGCACATAAAAATTGGATTGCAAACAATTGCCATGGCAGCGCCTCCAAAGGATGCGTGGTAAATCCACCAGGTTACGCAAATATTCCAAACAAAAAAGCTAAGGTATACTAACCAAATTAGCTTTAATTTTTTGCGTTTAATAGTTTCGGAATTTGATAAACTATCTTCAATAATAAATAATGGAACCCAAGCAAAAAATAGTAGAATAGTTGTTGGAGCAAACCAGCCTGCACTTAATAGTAAACCACTTAATATTGATAATATGAGAAAACGTGTTTTTTGTAACATGGGTTAAATATAACTAAAAAGTCCAACCTAATTAGGCTGGACTTTTTAGTTAGTTGTTATATTTTACTCAATATCTAAGTCTTTTGCACTTGTTTTTAAAAGTTCTTTATCACTTAATTTGCTTTGTGGTAATGAACTGTCTAATTCAGATTTATTTAACTTTTGTTCAGTTGAATTTTGAGTTTCTTTTTTATCTGAATTGACTCCGTTAGATTGTTTTTCAGTTGACCCTTTTTTGTAACCAAAATCTTCATCAGAACTTGAATTAGATTGATTTGAATTGTTTGAACTGCCTTTTCTATAGTAGGGGTTATTTGGGTCACTATATGGATTTGGATATCCATCACCTGCAAATCCATCATCATACCCGTAAGAGTTATTAAAGTAACTTAAGGTATTCCAAGCTAAGAATCCTGCTCTTTCGGCGTGGTTTAATGCTCCTGCATAATCTCCCCAAAAATATAATTGTTTTGCATATTGTTGGTGACGAATAGCTTTTGCTAACCACGGAGAATAAGTGTCATTCCATTCTGAAAAATTTAAAGCTTGGCTTATAATATTTGCAGATTGGCGAATGGAATTTCTTGCCGCCCTTTTTACACTGTAATTATTCCCGTAGTAATTATACCCATAGCCATAGTAGTTATTATAATAGTTAGGCCATCCACCAAATGTAACAGTTACATGACTACCCCAGTTTCCGCCACCGTGATGACCATGACCCCAACCATGTCTATCGTCTGAATTATTTTGACTTGTTGGATTTGTATTGCTAGGTTGAGGTTGATTACCATTGTGGTTTCTTTGTGCGCTAACATTTAAACTAATAATTACTGTACAAATAGTAGTTAATGTTTTAATTGAGGTTTTCATGATTTTTATTTTTTATTGTTTGAATAGTAGTTTTCAATGGCTGTGCCAAAGACCTGATTTTAACAGAACTTTACACTTGCACTTTGTAACTGGTCGGTTTTTGCCAATAAGTGGTAAAAATCATGTGGATTATAATCTAATTACTATACTCTCAACCTAAAAAATGTATCTTTATGCACTAAAAAATATTTCGTGAAATTTTCACTTTTACATAAAGACATACAATCTAAAGCCAGAGCCGGCGTTATTGAAACTGACCATGGCAAAATTGAAACTCCCATTTTTATGCCCGTTGGTACTGCAGCTACTGTAAAAGCAGTGCACCAAAGAGAGTTAAGAGATGATATTAAGGCGCAAATCATTCTTGGAAACACTTATCACTTGTATTTGCGACCAGGATTAGAAGTTTTAGAAAATGCCGGAGGATTACATAAATTTAATGGTTGGGAAAGACCAATTTTAACAGATAGTGGAGGTTATCAAGTTTTTTCTTTAGCTAATTCTCGTAAATTAACGGAAGAAGGAGCAACCTTTAAATCTCATATTGATGGTAGTAAACATTTGTTTACACCAGAAAGCGTGATGGATATTGAGCGAACCATTGGTGCTGATATCATGATGGCTTTTGATGAGTGTACGCCTTATCCATGTGATTATAAATATGCTAAAAACTCTTTGGGTTTAACTCACCGTTGGTTAGATAGATGTATTAAACGATTTAATGAAACAGAACCAAAATATGGTTATTCTCAAGCTTTATTTCCAATAGTTCAAGGTTCTGTTTATAAAGATTTAAGAGTTCAGTCAGCTGAATACATTGCTTCGAAAAATGCAGAAGGAAATGCTATCGGAGGACTTTCTGTAGGTGAGCCTGCAGAAGATATGTATGAAATGACGGAGTTAGTGTGTAATATTTTACCGGCAGATAAACCCCGCTATTTAATGGGAGTTGGTACTCCGGTTAATATTTTAGAAGGAATTGCTTTAGGCGTAGATATGTTTGATTGTGTGATGCCTACACGAAATGCGCGTCATGGTTTACTGTTTACTCAAAACGGTATTATTAACATTAAAAACGAAAAATGGAAAAATGATTTTTCTCCATTGGATGAAAATGGTACTAGTTATGTAGATAGAGAGTATTCAAAAGCTTATTTGCGTCATTTAGTGCATTGCAATGAATTTTTAGGTGCGCAGATAGCAAGTATACATAATTTAGCGTTTTACTTATGGTTGGTTACTGAGGCTCGCACAAGAATTATTGATGGTACTTTTTATGATTGGAAAAATAAAATGGTAAAACAATTAGCTCAACGTTTGTAATGCTTAAAATACTAGATAAATACATACTTAAAAGATTTATAGGAACGTTCTTCTTCTCTATTTCTTTGATGCTATGTATTTTTATTGTATTCGATATTTCTGAAAAACTGCAAGATTTTGTATCAAGTAAAGTTCCGTTAAAGGAAATTATTTTTGATCATTATCTAAATTTTATTCCTTATTACGGAAATTTATTTAGCCCATTGTTTACATTTATTTCTGTAATTTTCTTCACCTCTAAAATGGCATATAAAACAGAGTTTGTGGCTATTTTATCAAGTGGGACAAGCTTTAAAAGAATATTAAGACCCTACATGATTGGCGCTACTTTAATTACTGTCATGTCGCTTGTTTTAAATCATTTCATTATTCCAAAATCTAACAGAATTAGAATTGGTTTTGAAGACAAATACATTAATAACGGGTACAACACAGAAGAAAGAAATATTCATAAACAAATTGCTCCGGGAACGACTTTGTATATGTTGGATTATGATAACTTTTCAAACTCTGCAAATCATATCAGCATCGAAAAAATTGCTAATAACAAGCAAACCAGTATGCTGAAGGCAGACAACATGAGATGGGATAGTTTGGATGGCACATGGAATTTGACTAATGTTTTTGAGAGAGAATTAATTTATGCTCCCATAGATTCTGCTAAGCCTGGAATGCCTAAGCATGTTTATAAAGAAACGCATCGAATATTTCCTTCGAAAAAAATACGTATTGATTTTACGCCAAAAGACATGGTTCGTTTTCAAAGTAAAATAGAAGTTTTGCCATATTTTGAATTAAGAGATTTCATTATTAAAGAAAAGTTAAAAGGTTCGAGTAGGATTGAGTTTTTTGAAGTGGAGATGTATAAGCGAACAGCTTTTCCTTTCGCTACTTTTATTCTTACAATCATTGGTGTTTCTATTTCTTCTCGTAAAATCAGAGGAGGAGTAGGCTTGCATATTGCTTTAGGTTTGGTATTGAGTTGCATGTATATTTTATTCATGCATGTCTCTACAACTTTTGCCACATCAGGATTAGCACAACCTATGATTGCAGTGTGGATTCCTAATATTATATTCTCATTCGTCGCCTTTTATTTGTACAAAAAAGCACAACAATAATGATAGCATCTTTAAAACAATATTTTAATACACATCCACTTCGTTTTGCTATTTTTTCCGGATTAATATTTCGATTATTAGCCGTTATCTTTTCCAAAGGATTTGGTTTTTTTGACGATCATTTTTTAATTCTTGAAGCAGCTCAATCATGGGTGGATGGAACAGATTACAACTATTGGTTACCTTCTGAACTTGATCCAACGCGCCAACCACAAGGACACCCGTATTTTTATGTAGGCATTCATTTTTTGTTATTAAAATTTCAAACCATGCTTGGGTTAACCGATCCACAAGGAAAGTTGTATTTAATCAGATTACTGCATGCCTTATGGTCGTTATTAACTGTTTATTACGGATTTAAAATAGCTTACAAAAAAACTAATTTAAAAGTAGCATCATGGGTTGGTTTAGCACTTTCTTTGTATTGGTTTTTCCCATTCTTAAGCGTACGTAATTTAGTGGAGATTGCTTGCATCCCACCAATGGTAATTGCTACTTGGTTAGTTGTAAAAAACGATAACAAGTTAAACATAAAGGATGCTTTTTTAGTTGGTTTAATGCTGGCTCTGGCATTCTCGTTTAGGTTTCAAACCGTTATATTTTCAGCAGGATTTGGATTAGCATTATTACTCCTTAGAGTTCAATTTAAATATTTAGTACTAGTAGTAGTAGGTTTTTTAGTGACAGCTTTTGTGACGTTAGGCATACTGGACATATACGTTTGGGGTAAGCCATTTGTAGAGTTCATGGCCTACGTGCAATATAATCTTGATAATGCTACAGTTTACGGTGTTGATGTGTGGCATATGTATTTCTCTATTGTATTAGGTTTATTGATTCCGCCATTAAGTATTTTATTATTTAGTGGGTATTTAAAAAATTGGAGAAAAGAACCCTTATTGTTTTGGCCAACAGCTTTGTTTTTTGCCTTTCACACCTATTTTCCCAATAAGCAAGAAAGATTCATTTTGCCTATAGTTCCTTTCATTATTATTCTTGGGTTCATAGGCGCTTACCAAATTGTAACCAAGTATGATTGGGAATCGAAAAAATGGTTCAGAAATACAGTACTTTTCTGCATTATCTTAAATCTAATATTACTACCCGTTTTAACCTTGTCATATTCTAAACGCAATAGAGTAGAGGCTATGTGCTATATAGCTAAGCAAAAAGATTGTGTTCGATTAATTGTTGAAGATTCTAACAGAGAAAATGATTTTACAATGCCTCCGCAATATTATCTGGAAAATTGGGGCTCTGTATTTGGTATCACGAAGACTTTCACGCCCGATAGCATGTTGTATTATTACAATAAAACCGAAATTAAAGAAAGACCGAATTATGTTGTGTTTATGCAGGCCGAGAATATTAATGCCAGAGTAGATTCTTTACGCAAGCGCTTCCCTACACTGCATTACGAAGCTACTATAGAGCCTAGTTTTATTGATAAAACGATGCATTTTTTAAATCCGTTAAACGATAATCAAACTACGTACATCTATAAAATTCGCTAATTCAGCAAAAGGGAAAAATATTTTTTCATTTTTTGCTTGCCAGAAAGAAAATAGTTTATACATTTGCAGCCCGTTATTTGAGTAGTGGTTG
>DAORKG010000035.1:0-39028 GCA_035439445.1 Bacteroidia bacterium | reverse complement strand
TAAACATAGTTGTAACATTTCCACCGGTTAAAATTTCACTTTCTTTATGATACGCTGATCCCGATTGGATTCGAACCATTTTTTAAATTTAACTAATTCAAAAGTAATCAATTTCCTCCGCTTTTTCTGAATGAAAATCTACGGTGTACCGTAGATTTTACAAAATCAGGTCTTTTTTTTATATTTAGCTGTCTTTTTTTTGTATTAGGATTATTTTTAGTTAATTGTTTACAACCCATAGTACATTGCTTGCAACCAGCACATTTATTATTACTCACTCTTTGTTTTATTGCTTTTTTAACTCGCTCCCTAACATCAAAATCTAAAGGTATACCAAAATACACCTCGTAAGGCGTTCTTGGTCGATGTTTATAATGTGGTCTTACTTCGTTATAATCTTCAACAACCCATTTTAAGTAATTATCAAGAGCTTTGATGCTTTCAAATTTTCTGTTTCTTCTTTTTGCCCTTTTAATTTTATAAAGGCATAGATCAATAAACCGACACCAATCAATAGTGTAATAGGACTTAATACAAGTTTTAATACCGACCCCATTAATTTATTGTCTCCGGCAATGGTATCTGCTGCTTTTTCCCAAACACCTTTTTCAATATCCGTTCCTGATAAAGTTTGTTCGGTCTTGTTTCCGGTTTGTTTTTGTTCTGTTTTTTCTTCTCTCGTTTCTTTCATGGCTATTGTATTTTATGTTTAAAAATTCAAAGGTCGTATACTGTATTTTACTGTTTGCCGATTCCCGAACGCATTGAACCTTATTGGTTCTTATTGAACGGTATTGGCGTTTATCGTTTACAAAAACAAAGGTGCAACAAGTGTATTTTACGCTTTCCGCATTTTTGACGTTCATTGCAATCTTTTTCGTTTGTTTTATAATCTTTTCTAAAGTTTTTCGATTTTAGCGTAAAGTAACGGCAGGGGTTTTACTCGATTTACCGATTTGGGCGGAAACTGCCGACAAGTGCTTTCAACTGCTATATAAAGCTATTTTGGTAAAAGGCTCACCCTCTTACTTAAACACTTTAGGCTTTATGGGGAATTAACAACTTTAAGGGCAAAATCCTCAAAAATGATTAATTTAACCCAAAAAGAAATAAAAATTGTTGAGGGGAATTAAAAAGCAATCCATTTAAAATAAATTTAATACATAGAAATGAAAAACACGCTTACCGGCATATTTAAAGATTTTATAAGCAGCGAAAAAAATGCGGGTTTGTTGCTTATTTTTTGTACCATAATTTCTTTACTTCTTGCCAACTCATTCTTCGGAAAAAACTACATTCATTTTTGGCACGAGAAAATAGGCTTTTCTTTTTTTAATTTTAATTTGCACTATAGCATTGAGCATTGGATAAACGATGGCTTAATGACCATCTTTTTTTTATTGGTTGGTTTAGAAATAGAACGTGAATTGTATGCAGGAGAGCTTCACCCCATAAAAAACGCCATATTGCCAATTTTTGGGGCTATTGGTGGTATGCTTTTCCCAGCATTAATTTTTGCGGCAATAAACTTTGGTGCTACAACCGTTAATGGTTTTGGTATTCCAATGGGTACAGATATCGCTTTTGCTTTAGCAATAGTTTCTTTATTAGGGAATAAAGTTCCGGTATCAATTAAAATACTTTTAACGGCAATTGCTATTATAGATGATTTAGGTTCAATCCTAGTCATCGCTTTGTTTTATGGTTCAAACATTCATTACGGTTTTTTAATGGCTTCGCTTGGCATTTTTGTTTTTTTATTGGTGCTAAATAAATTTAAAGTACACAGTCTTATTCCATACTTGGTATTAGGCATTCCCATGTGGTTTTTTATGATGCAATCGGGTATTCACCCAACTATTTCAGGTGTTCTACTGGCCTTTGCATGTCCATTTGGCACAGGGGCAGCAAACACTCCCTCAATTAAATTGCAGCATTGTTTACATTTACCAGTTGCATTTATTGTCCTACCCTTGTTTACACTTGCCAATACAGCCATTCCATTTAAAACCGAATTTATTTCCGGATTAAGCGGTTTGCATTCTATTGGTATTGGTTTAGGCTTATTAATTGGTAAACCATTAGGAATAATGCTTTCCTTTTTTGTGATTACGGAATTAAAGATTGTAAAACTACCCGAAGGCATTACTTGGTATGATGTATTGGCATTGGGTTGTGTTGCCGGTATAGGCTTTACAATGTCTATTTTTATTACGCAGTTAGCCTTTACCGATGAGGCATTAATTCAATCTTCAAAAATGATGATCTTGTTGAGTTCTTGCGTTGCAGGCTTGCTTGGTTATCTTTTCTTTTTCTTTAAAAAGAAGGTAGTAGTAGAATCAAATAAATTTTAATTTACCTTTTAAAAAAAGGTTTCATTTATATCTTTTTATAAGTTAGTAAAGGTACTTTTAAATGAAAGGACATTTCCGATGCCTCGCTTGGGGAGATTAATCTATCAAACCAATTACGGTTTTGTTTAGTAAATAAAACAACTAAACTGGGTTTGTCTTTTTTAATGTCACCTGCAAGATGCTCAGCCAGCGAAAATTCCATCTCTTTCCTTTTAATAACAAAACTTGTGCTTTTTGCGCGGAATTTATCCGCCTGCTTGTCCAGTTTTTTTAAATTTTCAGGAACGTGTAATAAATAATCGTAATGAAACACTTTAAGTTTTGACTTAACGCTGTTCGCTAAATCTTGAACTATTTTCATTTCTTTGTTTAAGGCCGCAAAGTCGCAAGCAAAGAATATGCTTTTTATTGGTGCTACCGTATAACGTTGCGGAATAACTATCACTGGGATAGGTGAATTAGTGATTACTTCAGACGCATTCGTTCCCCATAGTTTCTTTATTTTTCCGGCACCACGAGTACTCATACAAATAAACGAAACCTTCTTATTCTGAGCCGTCTCCATAATAGATTTTGGTGTATTGTAACTCAACTCTATTTTATACTCAGCGTCTTTAAGTATTTGTTTTTCATTACAAACTTGCGAAACGAATTTTTTAATAGTAACGTCATGTTTTTGAGCCATTTCTTTCGAGTACGTTTTGAATCGCTCTTCAGACCACGAAGTAGGCTTAATTACATCCGCCACATATAAGAACACCAACTTCGCTTTAATTTGTTTGGCAAATTGTATAGCGAATTTAATACCCGTTTTGGAATTTGGTGAAAAATCAGTCGGTACCAATATTTTTTTCATGTCAATTTATTTTTAGAATTTGTTAAAAATTAGCACATCAAGTGACCACTCGTCCCAAGCAGGAGGAGCGATCAATAAAAGCAAAAGAAGTATTAATCTTGGAAGAACATATTTAGTATCCCACATTGCAGTATTCAGGCCAAAAGCAACTGCAACCATTAAAAGATTAATGCCTAAAAGTATTAATGCGGGGTATTGAAACAAACCAAGTATAAGCATAGCGCCACAAATCAATTCTGTTAAGCTAGTGTACCACGAACCTATGACAGTAACCAAACGTGGTATTCCTTTGTTGGCAAAATCATGCCGAAACGTTTCTATAACATTTCGTATTTTAATATTAAAAACAGCGTCAAAGCCTTGAAAAAAGAATAAGCAACCTAAAAAGGTTCGTGCTATAAAGATTGCCATTGATTCGTGGTGTTGGCTCAATATTTCCATTTTATTTTATAATGTTTAATTTGACTATTTAAAGTTACTAAACTGGTTACTAGAACCAATACACAAACAGTTAATATTATGTTATTTAACAAAACTAGTCATACTAATGCGTTTAAATATATTGCATATTTTAAAGTACTTTATTTTTTTAGTTTTTTCATTTGTATAACATCAACTATAAACGCAAAAGCCATTGAAAAATAGATGTAGCCTTTAGGAATAGCAAAGTGTAAGCCTTCACCAATTAAAGAAACACCTATCATCATTAAAAAACAAAGAGCTAATATTTTAAAAGAAGGATGCTTTTGAATAAACTTACTAATTGGCTTGGAGGCTATTAACATTATGCATACTGCTGTAACAACGGCAGCGTACATAATCCAAAGTTCTTTTACCATTCCTACCGCAGTAATAATGGAATCGATTGAAAACACCAGATCAAGAATAATTATTTCAGATAATAACTTACTAAAGCTGCTTTTTTTAACTATATCAGATTCATGATGATTTTCATGTTCGGTACTATAAAATATTTCTTTTGTGCTTTTGTACAAAAGAAAAAGCCCCCCAAATAACAGTATTAGCCCCTTTCCAGAAAAGCTTATATCAAACATTTTAAATAATTCGGAATCAAGTTTTAGAATCCAGGAGATCACTCCCAAAAGACATAACCTAATAAGCATTGCCAGAACTATACCCCAATATCTTAACTTGTCTCTTTGACTTTCTGGTAATTTATCTGCAAGTATTGAAATAAAAATAATATTATCAATTCCCAAAATTACTTCCAAAGTAATTAAAGAAAAAAGCGCTATAAGAGTTTCAGCAACCATAGATCATTAAGTACTTAAATATAGAATAATTGTTGCACATTTCAAATTTCTTCAACCTTACTGCCATCCTCCACCCAAAGAGCGATAAAGATTGATCAACGAAGTGTTTTGTCGCTTCTTGTAATTAACCAATTCCAATTGTGATTGTAATGCGTTCTTTTGAGCGAGAATAACCTCCATGTAGTTAGCTCTTCCTGCTTTAAATAATTCGGAGGATGTAAAAATAGATTGTTTCAGAATTTCTACTTCCTCTGACTTGGTATCATACATTTCTTTAGTGTTCTTAATGTTATTTAATGAGTTGTATACTTCAACAAATCCATTCACCACATTTTTTTCATAGTTTATGTAAGCTTGTTTTTGCTCAGCTTTAGTTGTCATTAGGTCAGCCTTTAATTTTCTTCTGTTTAACAGAGGTGCCGCAAGTGACCCGGCAGCATTGTAAACTAAGGATGCTGGCGCTTCTAATAATAGCAACACATTAAATGACTGTAACCCTAAAAGAGAGTTGATGTTTAATGTAGGATAAAAGGCTGCCTTTGCTGACTTCACATCTGCATTTGAAGCTTTTAATTCCATTTCAGCTTGTCTGATATCAGGACGATTAACTAATATATCAGAAGGTATTCCTGCATTAATAGCAGCAATAGCATTTTGTGAATCCATTAATGTGTCTCTCACTATCTTTCCAGGATAACTGCCAACTAAGAAATTTAATTTACTTTCGCATTCTATTAATTTTTGCTTTACTTCCACTAAGATCGATTTTGAATTCAACAATTGAGCCTTCATCATTTCAACAGCTAACTCATTCGCTTTAGCAGATTGTTTTTGTATGATCACAACATCAAGCGCACCTTGCTGTAATTGAATATTGTTTTCGAGGATCTCAAGTTCATTATCAAGTGCCAACAATTCGAAATAAGTAGTTGAAATCTCCGCGATCAGATTAGTGACGATCAGATCTCTTCCATGCTGACTGGCAATAAATTTTGCTGCCGCTGCTTTTTTCTTATTCTTAAGTTTACCCCACAGATCAATTTCCCATGACGCTTGCACACCGACATAATAATCAGGAAGGGGATTTGGTATTTGTTGTTTATCATTGATGTTCGGAGAGAATTGTGTATCATAATTTCCTACTCCATCCATTGTGTAATCTCCAAATTTTCTTTGACCAGCGCTACCTACAACACCTACTTCCGGTAAACGAATACCTTTCGCAAACCTTATGCCTGCTTTTGAGATCTCTACCTTTTGCAAAGCAATTTGCAAGTCAAAATTGTTAGTGAGAGCACTATCTATTAAAGCTCTTAACTTTTCATCAAAAATAAGCTCCCTCCATTTTTGAATCCTTACACTTGTAGTATCTGTGTTTACAATATAGTTTTTAGGCAAACCATTCTTTGTTTTTTCAGTTGTGAGCTCAGCCGTCTTACAACCGAATAAGAAGACTGCAAAAGGCAATATGTATATTAAACTATTCGTTCTCATTTTTTATTTCTTTAAAATTTTTCCTTCTCTCGCTAATACTTGCAACCAATACATATAAACCAGGTATGATCACCACTCCGAAAAGTGTACCGAATAACATGCCACCTGCTGCTGCCGAACCAATAGTTTTATTGCCGATTGCTCCTGCGCCTGATGCTAACATCAAAGGGATCAAGCCAGCGATAAATGCGAAAGAAGTCATTAAGATCGGCCTTAAACGCGCAATTGCTCCTTCTATGGCAGCCTCTAATACCGTTCTCCCTTCTTTTTGCTTGAGAATAGCAAACTCAATAATTAAAATGGCATTTTTGCCAAGCAAACCAATGAGCATCACCATCGCCACTTGTGCGTAAATATTATTCTCTAAACCAAGAATGTATAGTATAAACAACGAGCCAAAAATTCCAACCGGCAATGATAAAATAACAGGGAGTGGTAATAAGAAACTTTCATATTGCGCTGAGAGTAACAAATAAACAAACAACAAACAGATAGCAAATATGACAACAACCTGGTTTCCTGAAAGGATCTCTTCTCTTGTCATACCCGACCATTCGTAGGAGTATCCCCGAGGTAATTTCTCTTTAGCAACTTCTTCAATTGCTTTAATGGCATCGCCACTACTATAACCATCAGCCGCCTCACCGTTCAACATAGCTGAGATGTACATGTTATAACGCGTCAATTGCTCAGGACCATACACGCGTTCGATCTTACTGAATATGGAATAAGGCACCATCTCCCCATTTTTATTCTTAACACGCAGTTTTAAAATGTCTTCCGGTTGCGCCCTGAATTTTGGATCGGACTGAAGCATTACTTTATACATTTGACCGAAACGGATAAAGTTAGTCGCGTAATAACTTCCCATTAATGTTTGAAGGTTACTCATGGCATTATCTACGCTGATCCCTTTTTTAGCAGCAACATCCTGATCGATATGAATTAAATACTGAGGGAAAGTTGGATTGAAACTTGTGAAAATACTTTTCACTTCTTTTCTCTTTCCTACTGCCTCCATAAAGTCCTTAGTCACTTTATACGTTTCCTTCAAATTGCCTGAACCTGTTTTATCTAATAATCTTAATTCATAACCGCTGGCGTTACCAAAACCGGGAACAGCCGGAGGAGGGAAGAATTGGATCTCCGCATCTTTAATGTGTTTGGTTTTTTCCTGAAGAACAGCAATAATGTCATTAGCAGTTTGCTTTCTGTCTTTCCATGGTTTTAAACTTATTGTACTCATACCGAAAGAGGCTCCTGAACCATCTGTCATCATACTAAACCCTGCCAATGTTGAAATGGATTCAATTGCTTCAATAGTTTTGGCAACATCATCGATCTCGCCCATTACTTTTTCAGTACGTTCTAAAGTAGCTCCAACGGGTGTAGTTACGTTCACATAAATAGTTCCTTGATCTTCAGTTGGAATAAAACCAGTTGGTAAAATTTTTCCAACGCCCCATGTTGCCAAACAAAATATCACAAGAGCTCCAACTGTTACAACTCTTCTATTCACAATTAAATTTAATACCCTGCGATATTTTAAGGCTATAGAATCATAGTAACGGTTAAATCCATCAAAAAAACGGCTCAACAAATTTTTAGGTTTTGGATGTTGGTGATGATTTTTTAGCATGATAGCACAAAGCGCAGGAGTAAGTGTAAGCGCATTAATTCCTGATATAACAATTGAGATAGCCATCGTAACAGAGAACTGTCTGTAAAATACACCAACAGGTCCATCTAAAAAAGCAACCGGAATAAATACCGCTGACATTACTAATGTGATCGCAACAATCGCACCGCTAATTTCACCCATCGCTTGCATTGTTGCTGTTTTTGGATCAGAATGATTTTCTTCCATTTTTGCATGGACGGCTTCTACAACTACAATGGCATTATCGACGACAATACCAATGGCCAGTACCAAAGCAAAAAGTGTTAACAGATTAATTGAAAAACCAAACAACTGCATAAAAGCAAATGTTCCAATTAAAGAAACAGGCACGGCAAGAACTGGTATTAAAGTAGATCGCCAATCCTGTAAAAACAAAAACACTACTAATGCCACCAATAAAAATGCTTCCAGTAATGTTTTGATCACTTCATGAATAGATGCATCCAAGAAACGCGACACGTCATAGCTAATAGTATAATCCATTCCCGGAGGAAACGAAGATGCTTTAAGGAATTCTAATCGCTCTTTAATATTTGAAATTACTTCACTTGCATTTGAACCCGGACGTTGTTTTAAAATGATAGCAGCAGAAGGCTTTCCATTTTCTTTCGATAATACATCATAATCCAGTGAGCCAAATTCAATATCAGCTACATCTTTCAATCGCAGCATCTCTCCTGTTTCAGAAACTTTGATGACAATATTTTCGTACTGTTCTTTCTGCGTTAATTTACCTGTGTAACGTAATACATATTGTAGTGCCTGCGGGTGTTTGCCGGAACTCTCTCCAACTTTTCCCGGAGCTGCTTCAACATTTTGTGCCCGTAAAGACTGAATGATCTCTTCAGCCGAGATCTCGTATGCATCCATGCGCTGTGGCTTTAACCAAACACGCATTGCATATTCCCTCTGTCCCATAATATCGGCAAAACCAACACCATCAATACGTTTTAATTCAGCAAGAACATTTATATCAGCAAAATTGTAAATGAATTTTTCATCAAGCGTACTATCACTACTAACCAAATTCAAATACATCAACATACTATTCACCTCTTTTTCAGTTGAAACACCGGCTTTAATTACTTCCTCCGGTAATTCATCTAAAACCGTGGCAACCCTGTTCTGCACATTAACTGCGGCAAGATCGGGATCTGTTCCTACTTTAAAATAAACCTGGATAATGCTTGTTCCATCGTTACCTGAAACTGATGTCATGTATGCCATTCCGGGCACACCGTTAATAGCCCTTTCTAAAGGAGTCACAACTGCTTTTGCAGAAACTTCTGCGTTAGCTCCTGTGTATTTTGTTGTTACAGAAACTGCAGGTGGCGCAATGTCGGGATATTGGGTAACTGGTAATTGACTTAAAGCCAATAATCCCAATAAAGTTATAAATAATGATATAACCAACGATAATACGGGACGTTGTATGAATTTCTTTAGCATTATAAATGGTCTTTAATTATTTTTTACCTAATTGAGATATGATAGTTTTCATGCTAATAAAATTGGGTTTTATATTCATCCCGTTTTTAACATTTTGTATGCCTTCAAACAATATTTTGTCCCCTTCTTTTAGTCCTTTAGAAATAATAAACAAATGAGGTAAACGATAAATCGTTTCGATATTTCGAACCTCCAATTTGCTGTTTTTATCTAACACATATGCATACAATTTATCTTGAATTTCGAAAGTTGACTTTTGAGGAATAACAATAGCATCGTCGTATTTTTTTAATAGTCTTATTTTACCACTTGCACCATGCTTTATGATTTTACTTGGATTTTTAAATCGAGCTCTAAATGCTATATTACCAGTACTTTCGTCAATTTCTCCCTCTATGGTTTCAATCATGCCTTTGTAGCTATGTTCTTTTCCATCGGCTAGTATCAATGTAACTACTTTTGAATTGATGCTATCCTTTTTTATATTTCGAGCATAGTTTAGGTATTCTTTTTCAGATACATCAAAGTAGGCGTAAATTTCATCATTTTCAGATATTGATGTTAGTAAGGTTCCTTCATCAATTAAACTTCCAATTTTGTGTGGTATACGATTAATGATGCCGTTAAATGGCGCTCGAATTTCTGTATTCTCTAACTTTAGTTTTGCATGAGCCTGATGTGCCAAAGCTTCTTCTAAATTTGCTTTTTGAGCTTCCAATTTGTTTTTAGCAATTTCAATTTCTGTTGATGATACAATTTTCTTTTCAGCTAATTGCAATACGTTTTTTACTTCTAATTCTGCAGCATTTACTTGAGCAATAGTGCTTTTGTAAATTGCTTTCGCTTTCGCTAATTCTTCAACATATTCTTTATTATTAATGCTAAATAACAACTGGCCCTCTTTGACATAAACGCCTTCGTCAATGTGGAACTTCTCAAGATATCCTTTTACACGGGCTCGTATTTCTACATTTTGTAGCGCATGAATCTCCGTTACATATTCGGTATACGAAAAGGTGTCAATTTTAATAGCCTCTGTTACAGGAAATGTTTCCTGTATGTTTTCTTTATTTTTATTAGAGTTGCACGCGCTTAATAAAATAATGCTGCAAGCAATTAAACTTATTATTTTCACAATAATTAAATGATTAAGTAAGATAGGTGATGCCTATTCAAGAATGAAATTGATTAATACCAGATAGAGAATGAGTAATAGAAATTAACTCACTTGTACTTCAGGTGGGAGTATTTGTATGTCGTAAAACACTCGAGGTATTAAAAAAGAAGATTGTTTTATTGGGAAATGTTTAAAATATTTATCTCCAATAAGTTTTTGATTTTCTATAATAAACAAATCTAAATACTCCTCACTAAAATCTTTTTCCGAATCAGAATTTTCTTTTTCTGATGAGAAATCACCACTTAAAACAATAGTGTTAAACTTAGTGTAAGTTGATAAAGATGAGTAAATTGTAATATATGAGAGTGATAAAAATAAAATAGTAATCACAGAAAATGAAACACTCTTAATTATATTTTTACCTAATTTCATTTTAATATTCGTGTGCAAAGCTATTTGTTATTTCCTATTTAGCAGTAAAAATGCAAAAATATTTACATTTTTTAGCATTTTGACGTTTTATTTTACTGAAATTATTGAAACAACACAATCAAACAACCCTTTTTCATCAAATGAATCAGAAATCAACACATTCATAACATTGTATTCATTTAATTTAAATCTTGTAGTAGTTCCAATGGCAATAACAATTTGTCTAGGGTCAACTTTATATTTATTATAATACGCTATAACATTAGAAGGGCTTGTGAAAATTAAAATATCAGAGAAGGGTAAATCAAAATCAGTTCTAATATTAGTTTTATATACATATAAATTATAACAGGTATTTGTAAAAGCTAGTTGCTTTTGTATGGTTTGGTAAGAATCAATTGCTTGAGGAAATAAAACGCTATCGTTTTGTAATATTTCTCTAAATTCCTTAGCGATAGTTAATAGGTTAACGCCTTTGCCAATAAAATCAGCACTTACATGATGTATTTTTAAATGATTAGCTGATGAGTTACTGATAACTCCATACTTTACATCTTTTGGAACATCCGGATTTTGAGCAAAAAAATAATCAATTGCATTTTTACTAGTAAAGAATATCCAGTTTGTTTGTGGTGTGTAAGAAAATCTTATTTGAGTAATTTGTATCAGCGACTGATCAATGACTTGATGATTCTGATCTTTCAAAAGGATATTGAAGGGGCTATCAGGCAATAGCTTTCGTGATATGAATATTTTTTTCCCTGATAGCTTCATTATCAATTTCTAAAAGCTAAAAGTACTAAAAAGTGTATAGATGAAATTCATAATAGTTATAAAAAGTTAAAATCTTTATATGATAAAAGAAATGATGTATTTTTACGCTATAACAAAATGAGCAAACTTAATATCATATTAAAGTCTTTATCTTTCTCTCAAGCTATTGGAAAGAGGAAGCTCATTTTTTCTTCGAATAATAAGGCCTTTATCAATTAAGCCCCGCTGAGTAAACCCAGCGGTTAAAGAGTAACACTCTTTTGGCAAAACATTACAGGAAAATTTATTTTAACTATTGGCTTATGCTTAATATTTAAAAAGTTTTTGCGATAACACGATTAAATCATTTATTAAAAATCTAACAAGCATTACTATGAGAACGCATGTAGAAATAAAAAAAATAGTCAATCAATTAGACAAAAAGGCAAAAGAGCATCAACGTAAAATTGACATTATAAAGAGGATCAAATATTTAATTAAAGCAGACTACAATAAATACGTTAAAACCTCAAACAAAATAAAAAATTAAATTAATATGAAACTATTGAAACCCATTATCTCAGAATCAGTTTATAAAATTCTTCGCAATTTGGTTAAAAGAAAAAAAACACTGGAAGTGAAACCATTAACAGATGAATTAGAAAAAGCAAAAGTTGTAAAAGATAACTTTTTAGATTCAAAAATCGTCAGTTTATATTCGATTGTAGAGTTTATTAATTCATCATTAAAAAAGCCTATGCGCTTTCAAATTGTATTACCTGAAGAGGCTGATCTAACTAAAAAAAAGATCTCCATTTTATCGCCCATAGCTACCGCATTAATAGGTTTTAAGGAAGCGGATGATTTTGTATGGAAAATGCCTTCCGGAATTAAAAAGATGAAAATTTTAAAGGTTAATAATTCTTAATGATCATAATATGAAACCAATTATTTCCGAATCAGTTTATAAAACGCTTTATGAATTGATCAAAAAACAAAAATCTCCCGAAGTAAGGCAATTAGGAGAAGAATTATCTAAAGCTGAAATTGTAAAAGATAGTAACTTGGAAAAGAATATAGTGAGTTTAAACTCTATAGTGGAGTTTATTGATGAGTCTTTGAACAAGACTATTAGAATGCAAATTGTGCTTCCGGCTGAAGCTAACTTGGAACAACGTAAAATCTCTGTTTTAGCTCCAATTAGTATTGCATTAATTGGATTCAAGGAGAGAGATAGATTTTCATGGGAAATGCAAGCAGGTACCAAATACTTATCTATTCTTAAAGTCGTCAATTAATAATATGAACATACTGTATAATATTCGTCACAAAGGCAGAATCACAATTCTAGCTATTGTTGTATTCTTTCTCGTTGCTTTTAGCTCCTATACTTATAACAAAAGTATAAGCGAAATGGGGGATATATCTTCTGAAATGTATTCCGATAGATTGATTGCACAAGATTACATTTATCAGTTAGGAAAGATCTTATATGAGAGAAAACTCATCATGGCAAGTCAAACCGCTACCAATACTGCGGATACTTTCAAATACGATAGTACTGGTATTTTGACGCTTTTGAATAATTATGAAAAAACTAAACTGACAAAAAATGAAAAAATTCAGTTTCAGGAATTTAGAAAGAATGTTTTGCTACTACTGAGTTTCGAGCAAAAACAGCTCTTAAACAGCAACAAAGGTCTAAATAGTAACATACTTGCGCTACAAAGCAACGCAGTAAATGTTTCATTAGTGCAATTGGATAAGTTAGCAGAAATACAAATAGCTACCGGAAAACAATTGAATGATGATTCAACAAAAATTGTTTCTTTTTCAAGTTTGTTAAATCAATTTGATTGGGCTATTATCATCGTTATTGGTTTAATAATTCAGGTTATTATTTTTACAACAAAATCTGCTATTCCAAAAAAAGCTCAAAATCAATTTTTGAATTAATTCTATGTGCCATCAATTATCTGTCAATCTACCATAAAAATATTAGCCTTAAAAATAGAAACATGAAACCACTTCAAATTAAAAACATTCTAATTCCTACCGATTTTTCCCAAACAGGATTATTGGCTGTTGAGCACGCTGTATTTATGGCTCGTCTATGTAAAGCAAATCTCTTCTTATTCCATGCTATTGAGTTATCAAAAACCACATTTGGAATTTATGACGCTGTTATTGAAATGCCTGATTTTTCCGACATTAAAAAAATCGCTAACAATAAGTTGACTGAGCTCGCAAATATGTTGCGTAAAAAGCATGGTATTACCGTTAAAACAATTTGCATAAAAGGAAAGGTGGCATACGAAGTTGTAAATGCTGTAAAAGAAAACAAGATAGACATTGTAGTAATGGGTACACATGGTGCAAGTGGGTTCAATGAATACTTTATCGGAAGCAATGCACATAAAATTGTAACGGTTTGTCCGTGTCCTGTAATTACAGTTCAGACAAACGCGAAGAAATTGGGTTTCTCTAATATTGTTTTGCCTATTGACAATAAATTCAATTCAAGACAAAAGGTAAATGCTGCTATTTCGTTTGCGAAGAAATACGCTGCTAAAATTCATGTACTTGGCTTACTAGATAAAGATGGATATGTAAACCCAAATACATTTAAGGTGAAACTGGATTCAGTAGAGAAAGCTATTCAAAAAGCTGAAGTTGTTTATGAAATAAAAACAATAAAAGGTGATAATTTGTCTCTTGCATCGATGAAGTACTCCAAAAAGGTAAAAGCTGATTTGATTGTTGTTTTGGCTGATGAAGAGTCACACTTAAGCGGTTTGCTTTTCGGTGCTTTTGCTAAACAAATTGTGAATCATTCAAAAATTCCGGTAATGAGTATTCCACCTTTAGATTTAGGGGTTTATGAGTTTAAATCACTACCAGGATTTCATTAACGTCAATTTAAGATGAAGGGATCATGGGTGCATCGATAAAAGGATTCTTTTTTCTAATGAAGCAGTAAACAAATATATATTATGAAAATTCTTGCGTTAACAGATCTGTCTCCACTCTCAAAGGTTGGAGTAATATATGCCGCTAATCTTTGCGTTGCTTTGAACAGCAAGCTTATTGTAATGAATGTTCTTAATATTGATAAGCTAACTCAAATACGTTCTGGATTTAATGATAATGATGAAGTTATTAAAATGCTTACCATGAAGCGTGAAAATGAATGCCTAGATTTTATAGAGCAAGTAAGAGATGAAGTTGTTGGAGATTTTAACCCTGAATTATTTATTGAAAAGAGTAACAGTGTTTTTTTTGAAGAATTAGTTGATACTTTTTCAGTGAACCACAAGTGCAATCTTATCGTAATGAGCACCAAAGGAGCCAGTGGTATAAAAAAACATATTTTAGGAAGTAACGCAGCTGCTGTAATAGGTAATAATAATTCGATCCCTGTGCTGACTATACCAGAATATGCTTCTTTCAAAGGACTTAAGAACTTCGTTTACGCGACTGACATGAAAAGATTATCTGAAGAATTTGCCGTGGTTTTATCCTTGGTAAAGTTATTAAATTCTTCGATTACAGTCCTTCATATTTGTCAAAGTAATAATTTACCGAAATTCAACGAAGCTGCAATGGCAAAAAATCTTCGTGATAGTTTTGGTTATGAAAAAATAAACTGCGTTTACATTTTAAACTCTGAAGTAAAGCGAGGAATTGAGCAATATCTTAATGGCAGAAATGCTGATATAATTGCTATGTTTTCTAGCAAACCGAGTTTTGTTGAGCGGCTATTAAAAAGAAGCAACTCAAGGGAAATGGTTTCCGGAAGCTACGTTCCGATCCTCACATTTAGTAATAATGAAGCAGTTGTAGTTGTAAGGTAAGACTATTAAATTCTTTATATTTATGGAGAAAGCTAAACATTTGGAGTTTTCGGCAAAAGGTATTTTAATATCAGAGGGACAATATGATAATTATAAGTGTAAATCAGGCTTATGGAAGGAATATAATTCTGATGGTTTAATTGAGATCGAAGAGCGCTATCAGAAAGGAAAGCGCCACGGTGAATACATTTCTTATCATGATAATGGCATAATATGGTGCAGAGGTCATTTTAGAAATGGTTTAAAAGACGGAGAATTCAAAACGTATGACCGTGATGGTAAGTTAATTTTAACACAAACCTTTTTTAAAGATCAATTGTTTAGTGAATACAAAAGATCATGCAATAATAAATGAAGGGCGTATAAGAAAAAAAATCTTTTGAATACATTACTTACTTTTTATTTTTACCATAAACAGCTTTTCTATAATTTACTCCCCACTTTGCCATCTCGTCAATTAGAGGTGAAAGAGTTTTACCATATGCAGTTATTGAATATTCAACGGTGATTGGCTTTGTGTTCATTACCGTTCTGCTGATTAAATTATTCATTTCTAAATCTTGCAATTCTTTTGAAAGCATTTTTGTACCAATGCCGTCTATTTCTCTCAACAAATCCATAAACCCCAATCTACTACCCTCAATGAGCGTACCAAGAATATGAAATTTCCATTTCCCTGATAATAGACTCATGGAATCACTTATTGCTTGCATTCTTACCTGACAAACCGGTGTAGCATTTATTTCAGCGTGTTTTTTCATCTACTTGAATTAATTTATATGTCTTGCAAAGTTACAAATCTCTTAGATAGTTTCCAATAGGAAACTACTTTCAAAAAGGAAACCCATAGCGAATATACATTTGGCATGCAGTAATTTTGTACTATCAATAACAAATAAAATTTAAATAAAATGATACAAGAAACAACAAAAGCACTTGATGTAGTGCAAAAAATGCTTACAGCATTTGGCAAAGGCGATATGGAAGCCTTAAAACAAACCCTATCTGAAAACACAATTTGGGTATATCATGGTACAGACGGTATCCCCTACAATGGAACCTATCAAGGTAAAGATGGGGCAGTGAAATTTATTACAAACATTATGTCAAACGTTGATGTTTTGGATTTTCAAATTGCAAAATTTGTTGCTGACCAAAACACCGTGGTAGTTTTAGGTAGCGAAAAACAAAAAATAAAAAGCAATGGTGAAGTGTTGGAACAAAAATGGGTACAAGTTTATACAGTAGAGAATGACTTGATTACCCGATTAGATGAGTTTGCCAATACTGCTTTTTCACTACAATTATTTCAAAAATGAAATCGATTCAAATAGTAATCATCATATTAACAATGCTTGGCAGCTTCGGTTGCCAAGCTCAAACAAATAAGAAAATGGAAGAAAATAAAAATCCGCTAATGTGTGACCCTGTAGAAGGTATATGTGGAATACCTGACAGCACAGCAAAAACAGAAATTGGCGCACAAAGCATAGAAAAACCTGTTAAAGTTATTTATTTTACCGACCCAATTTGTTCTTCTTGTTGGGGCATTGAACCACAACTCAGAAAATTAAAATTAGAATATGGCAACAACCTAGAAATTGAATATCGTATGGGTGGATTGTTGCCCGATTGGAACTACAACAACGGTGGTATAAGCAAACCTTCTGACGTAGCTCACCATTGGGATGAAGTAAGTGTTTATTACGATATGCCTATTGATGGGGATGTATGGTTGGAAGATCCTTTACATTCATCTTATCCACCTTCAATTGCTTTTAAAGCTGCGCAAATGCAGGACAATGAGAAAGCTGTTTTATTTTTAAGAGAAATTAGAGAAATGGTTTTTCTGCAAAAGAAAAATATTGCAAAATGGGAACAAATAGAGGTTGCTGCTAAGAAAGTTGGATTAGATGTTGTGCAATTGAAAAAGGATTACGAAGGCAAAGCAAAAAATCTTTTTGAGGAAGATTTGAAATTAGCAAGAGAATATGGTGTAAGAGGATTTCCAACTATTTTCTTTTTAGATAATATCGGTAATAAAGAAATTGTGTATGGTTCAAAACCTTACGCCTTTTATGAAACATCGGTTTTAAAACTTCATTCCAAAGCTACTAAAAGTGAATACAGCAAAAATTGGGAAACACTTTTTTCAAAGTATAATTCTTTGACGGCAAAAGAATTTTCAGAGCTTTCAGGAACACCAAGAGAAGAGAGTGAAAAACAACTGAATGAACTTGTTAAAAAAGGGAGTCTGGTGAAATTAACTACTAAGAACGGCTCTATTTGGACGAAAAAAAATACGATCCACTAATAGTTTTTGGCTTATGGGTGCTGATGTATACAACTTGAATGGTTTGCGACTTGGCGTTGTGGGAGATTTTTAGAACTAATGTCCATACGAAGCAAAAATGCTGAACCTTGCACAAATGTATCTACGAAGCACGTCAGCCCCCATAACACCAAACCGCTTTTACATGCTGGTGTTCTTGTCATACAGTTTGTTTTTGTTTGTGTTCTGCACAGTCAATTCGTAATTTTGTGTCGGCAAGTTTAGTATTTAAAAGTCCGCAAAAGTGTTCCTGTCCGTTTTTGTTTGATTTGTAAAAATGACAAGTAAAACACATTCGTTGTATAGTGATAATTCCAGATTTGTTCAAATGATGTATGATGTCTAACAAACTTAATAATAAATTTTCCTTTTCGGTTGCGTGAAGTTTGTCAATAGGGATTTGTATTTGTTTTGCAAATAAAGATGTCTGTTCGGCTAAGTCATTTCCTTTTTTAGTCAGATGTATTATGTAACTTCTTGTGTCGTTTGTTTCGTATTCCTTCTTGATGAGTTGTTTTTGTTCAAGCGTTTTAACGGTGTCACTGATTGTTGCTTTGGTCATATTAAACTCGTCAGCCAAGTAACTCACCTTCCTTTTTTCGTCAGAGTGATGCAATAAGAAAATAAGCAACTGCACTTGAATTGGAGTTAAAGAAAATTCTTTGCATTCATTCCAAAGCAAAACTCTAAATGCTTGTGAAACTCTTTCCAGATAATGAAAACAGTACCAATTAAAAGAAGCATTGCTTTACAACCCCTAAGTCGTGAACATCATCATGGCTTACTGCTATGTTGGAAAATAAGAACAGGGCTAAAGAAAGGTATTGATATCGATAGGATAAAAAATATTCAGATTGGTTTTTCAAGAATAGTTTGTCAACCCATTTTAATATAGAAGAAGAGTTCGTTTTTCCACTATTGGGCAATGGACATGAGTTGGTCAAAAAGGCACTAACGGACCATCGAAGGTTAAAACGGCTCTTTGAAGACACAACGGATATTGAAAAATCTCTAAGCCTGCTTGAAGAGGAACTTGAGAAACATATTCGTTTCGAAGAAAGAGTATTGTTTCCTGCAATAGAAACAATCGCAAATAAAAAAGAACTACAGCTCATTATGGAAATTCATTCTGAAGACAGTACTTATGAAGATTGGGGAGATGAGTTCTGGAAAATAATTCATTAACTAGGTGTTAGTATGTATAACAAAATTACATTCCCTCCAATCCTGAGCTCATTTTAAATAATGGTGTATACAAAGATATTAGAATAAAACCAACTAAGCCACCTAATATTACTAAAAACAATGGTTCCACCACTTTGCCAATTAAATGCTGTTGATGCTCAATTTCTTCGGCATACTGCTGGTTCAGTTTATCAATGATGTTCGCAGCAACCTTATAAATAAACATAGTTGTAACATTTCCACCGGTTAAAATTTCACTTTCTTTATGATACGCATTTTCAATCTGAACATCCAATAAGTCAGCTACACCTTCACAACTACCGAGGTTAAAATTTCACTTTCTTTATGATACGCTGATCCCGATTGGATTCGAACCATTTTTTAAATTTAACTAATTCAAAAGTAATCAATTTCCTCCGCTTTTTCTGAATGAAAATCTACGGTGTACCGTAGATTTTACAAAATCAGGCCTTTTTTTTCATATTTAGCTGTCTTTTTTTAGTATTAGGATTGTTTTTAGTTAATTGTTTACAGCCCATTGTACATTGCTTGCATCCAGCACATTTGTTATTACTTACTCTTTGTTTTATGGCTTTTTTTACTCGTTCTCTTACATCAAAATCTAAAGGGATGTCAAAATATACTTCATAGGGTGTTCTTGGTCTGTGTTTATAATGTGGTCTTACCTCATTATAATCTTCAACAACCCATTTTAAGTAATTATCAAGTGCTTTGATACTTTCAAATTTTCTGTTTCTTAAGTATCGCCCTTTAATTGTTCTGTGAACCGCTTCTACAGGAGAATTTGAAAAATGAGATGTTAAACCTAATAGCAAGTACTTCCTTTCTTTGTCTACCATACAAAGAAAGTAACAAAGAAAAATCACCGCTTCTTAAATTTATCTCGAAAATGACGATGTGTTTTCCCTCCCGATTTTAGGAACTCGACTGGTTGAAAGAACCAGTCTCAAACAGCCTAAAATCGTCGCGCTTTTCCTTTCCGAAAACATATCTATTTTCTTCGTTAAATTTAAAAGGCGGTATATCTTAATTAAACTTACAATATTCCTTTGATGATTATTAAAATTAAATTATCATTTGAGACAAAAAGTTATTCAATTTCTATTTCACATTCGTTTTCAAAATCTCAGCCATTTCTACAAGTTTAATAAACTCTGCTCTGTAGCCTTCGTCATCCTTTCCTTTTGCTTGTTTGGCTAAAGCTAGGATATCTTTATAATTTGTTTCTCCTTTAAATTTAGAGTCTCTTAATAGTAATCCAAACTCCGCAACAGCACAGGCAAATTTGCAATTCTCGGAGCTGTTATTAAAGTCTGATTTTTTATTTAATACCACATGGCTTATCAATTTTGATTGAGATTCTTTTGGCTCTTTGTATCTGAACTTAACCGTCATAACCTCATTATTAAATGCTAAAGGCGATGGTGTTTGTTTTGGTTGCTGATATTTTAAAGAATCGATACTTGCTATGACTTCTGATGAACCTGCAGGAATGATTTCGTAAATTGCTGTTACGGTATGTCCTGAGCCTAACTCGCCTGCATCTTTTTTGTCGTCATTAAAATCCTCGTTATTCAATAAACGATTTTCGTAACCAACCAAACGGTAGCCTTTTACAAAAGCCGGATTAAATTCGAGCTGTAGTTTCACATCTTTGGCAATGGTTAATAATGTACCGCCCATTTCTTTTACTAGTACTTTTTTTGCTTCTAAAATATTATCAATGTAGGCGTAGTTTCCGTTTCCTTTATCAGCTAATTGTTCCATTTTAGAGTCTTTATAATTACCTGTTCCAAAGCCTAATACACTTAAAAAAACACCGTCTTCTCTTTGCTTTTCAATTAAACGAACCAATTCTCCATCACCACTCACACCTACATTAAAGTCGCCATCTGTTGCTAAAATAATTCGGTTATTTCCTTTGCTAATAAAATTTTCTTTAGCTGTTTTGTAAGCTAATAAAATTCCTTCGCCTCCTGCTGTTGATCCACCTGCCTGTAAATTATCCAAAGCATCATAAATCTTTTCTTTGTTTTTGCCTGATGTTGCAGGCAATACAATGCCCGCAGCTCCGGCATACACCACAATAGATACTTTATCTTCTTCCCTTAATTGCTCTACTAATAATCTTAATCCTGATTTTAATAAGGGTAATTTGTTTTCATCCATCATTGAGCCGGAGACATCAACTAAGAAAACTAAATTATTAGTAGGTAAATTTTTTGTTTCAATTTGTTTGCCTTGTAATCCAATATGAATTAATTGATGTTGTTTATTCCAAGGACAATCCGTGTATTCTGTATTTATATAAAATGGATGCTCGTTACTAGGTTGAGGATAATTGTAACTAAAATAGTTTATCATTTCTTCTATTCTCACAGCATCTGGTTGTGGCAATTGATTTTGATTTAGCATACGTCTGATATTACTATAAGAAGCTTTATCTACGTCAATACTAAAAGTTGATAGAGGATCTTTTTTTGAATCTTTATATTCATTTTCATAAATGCGGCTATACTCTTCAGTATTATATTCTACAGGTGTGTTTCTGCCTCCACGAACAGTTATGTTTTTTCCTTTTTTGAAATGTACCGTTCTGTTGGACATATATTGAATATCCTCTCTTGTAACAGTGCTACCCGATTTCATGTCTCCATCTATTATAGGAGCTGAATAGGTTACAATTTGTACTTCATCTAATTGAACATTATTTGTAACTAGTTGAACATCTGCTTTTGTTGGGCTATTAGCTTTTAATGCAATGTTTTTAATGTCATGTTTATTATAGCCCACATATACTACTGATAATTTGTATATACCGACCGCAATGTTTTTAAAACAATAGTCACCATTCATATCAGATGTACTAACGGCAACTTTTGAGGTGTCGTTTTTGTATAAAATGACTGATGCAAATGGAATCTCTTCCTGTGTTTTTTTATCAGTGATTTTGCCATACAACGAACATGCGTTGGTGCTTTGTTGAGCATTGCTAATAATGCTGATAAGCATTAGGATGTAAAATGAAATTTTAAACATAAGAATTGATTTTAAAGATTAATTTTCAGGGATCTATTCTTATGACGCAAATTGATTGATCATTCCATAAAAATTATTAATAATAAAATCTCTTTCATAATTCTGTCAGTTCGAGTAGAAAATTTTTGCCTCCTCAAATTTTCGTATCGAGAACAAGTTATGCAGCCACTTCTCGATACGTTTTTGCAAGAGTCACCTGCCTGCCGGCAGGCGGGTGCAAAAACACTCGAAGAGACTGCTGGAATGGGAGTTAATAAAAAGGAAGAAAGAAGGAGAAGTGTTATTTCAACATCTCTTTTAATTTTTCAATGGTATAATCAATTTCTTCTTTAGTTGTGTATTTACAAAATGAGAAACGAACAGATGCACGGCTAACATCAGCACCAATACCTCTTAATACATGAGATCCTTGGTTACTTCCGCTACTACAGGCACTTCCGCCACTGGCTGCAATACCTGCAATGTCTAAATTAAATAACATCATTTCAGCATCAGGATGAGCAGGGAAACGACAATTTAAAACAGTATATAAACTATTATCTCCTGTTTCACCATTAAACTCAATTCCCGGAATTTCTTTTTCTAAGCGCTCTTTCATATAGTTTTTTAAACCTTTGATGTGAGCAATGTGTTCGTCCATCTCAGCATAACAAATTTCTAAAGCCTTTGCTAAACCTATAATACCTTGTGTGTTCTCAGTACCACCACGCATGTTACGCTCTTGCGCACCACCATAAATCATAGGTTGAATTTTAATGTTATGATTTACATATAAAAAACCAACACCTTTTGGTCCGTGGAATTTATGTGCAGCGCAAGTAACAAAATGAACTTTTATTTTTTGTAAATCCATTGGGAAATGCCCCATAGTTTGGACCGTATCGCTATGGAAAATCGCATCATACTTTGCACAAATTTCTCCTACTTTTTCTAGTGGTAATAATGTTCCAATTTCGTTATTAGCATGCATCAATGAAACAAATGAACGCTCATTGTTTTTTAATAATTCTTCTAAGTGGTTTAAATCAACATTTCCTTTACTATCTACATTCACCCAGCTTAATTTAATTTTCCCTTCTTTTTCTAAAACTTGTAAAGTATGCTCTACAGCATGGTGTTCAATTTTACTAGTAATAGCATGTTTAATACTTAATGAATGAATACTTTGACTGATCGCCATATTATCAGCTTCAGTTCCACCTGAAGTGAAGAAGATTTCTGCAGGCGCAACATTTAATAATTTAGCAACGGTTTTACGAGCACCTTCAATAGCTGAGCGTGTTTTACGTCCAAAAGCATGAATAGAAGATGGATTACCGTAATCCTCTCTCATGTATGGTAACATGGCTTCTAAAACTTTTTCGTCTAATTTGGTGGTTGCTGCGTTATCTAGATATACTTTCATAATGTTTATTTTTTAACCCTGTCTGCCGACAGGCAGGTGCGAAGGTCGCAAAGTTTTTTCGCAATGTCCGCAAATTGATTTTTGTTTTTTTGTCTATTATTGTATTTCTGTCAGTTCGTCCCGATAGCTATCGCGAGAAGTCGAGAACTTGTTTTGCATCTCGACTTCGCTTGATGTGACAAGGAATTAATTTTTAATAATTTCTTTTATGTCTTCTATTATCTTTTTAGCTAAAGCATCGGCAGTACTCATGGTTTCGCTCTCGCTATAAATTCTGATAATTGGTTCTGTATTTGATTTTCGTAGGTGAACCCATTCTTTATCAAATTCAATCTTAACACCGTCAACAGTATTTACTGGTTGTTTAGCGTATTTATCTTTTACATTCACTAAAACTTTATCTACATCAATTTCTGGAGTTAACTCAATTTTATTTTT
The DNA here is from genome assembly GCA_035439445.1 of Bacteroidia bacterium. Classification (GTDB taxonomy): domain Bacteria; phylum Bacteroidota; class Bacteroidia; order B-17B0; family Aurantibacillaceae; genus UBA4416. The sequence continues at coordinate 15,341 of DAORKG010000035.1, read as the reverse complement.
AGAAATATGATAGTTTGGATAAGATTTACGAAGCATCGAAGTTGTTTTTCCGAACTTTGCTAAATGTGTTAAAAAGATAGCCACTCCAACCAGAGCATCTCGTCCGTAATGAATTTCAGGTAAAATCACTCCACCATTTCCTTCACCACCAATAATGGCATTGGTAGATTTCATCATATTTACCACGTTAACTTCGCCAACTGCAGAGGCAGAATATGTTCCGCCCATTTTTTCGGTTACATCACGCAAAGCGCGAGTAGAGGATAGGTTTGAAACTGTATTACCACCTTTATGATGCTGTAACACGGCGTCTGCAACAGCCACTAAAGTATATTCTTCACCAAACATTTCTCCATCTTCGCAAACTAATGCTAAACGGTCAACATCCGGGTCAACGCTAATGCCTACATGAGATTTTGTTTTCACAACTGCCTCCGATAAATCCCTTAAATGTTCAGGTAATGGCTCTGGGTTGTGAGCAAAATGTCCTGTTGGTTCGCAATGAATTTTATGAATATTTTTTACACCTAATGCTTCCAATAGCATCGGAATCACAATTCCTCCGCTAGAGTTAACTGCATCAACAGCCACTGAAAAGTTAGCTTTTTTAATAGCTTCCACATCTACATAAGGTAGTTGTAATACCTTATCAATATGAATTTGCAATAAATCATCACGCTGCTCATATGTACCTAATTGATTCACATCGCTGTACGTAAAATCTTCTTTATCAGCTAGTTCTAAAATATATTTACCTTCGCTGTCGCTTATAAACTCACCTTTATTGTTTAATAATTTTAAGGCGTTCCATTGTTTAGGGTTGTGACTGGCGGTTAAGATGATTCCTCCATCTGCATTAAGTTCGGTAACAGCAACTTCCACAGTAGGAGTGGTACTTAATCCTAAGTCAATTACATTAATGCCCAGTCCAACTAGTGTACCGCAAACGATATTATTTACCATTTGTCCTGATAAACGAGCATCGCGGCCAATAACTACAGTTACTTTCTTGTTAGGGTTGTTTGATATAATCCAGCTTCCATAAGCTGATGCAAATTTTACAATATCTAAAGGACTTAATCCATCGCCTGGCTTACCACCAATGGTTCCTCTGATTCCGGAAATACTTTTAATTAGGGTCACGTTTAATTTATTTTTAATCAAACAAATATACCATTAGCCCCCAAACTAAAACGAACTATTTTTCTACAAAATACAAATTTATTTGTTCAAAATTAAGCCCTAAAAAATGTTTTTAAAGCTTAAATTTGTGTTTAATTTAGATAGAAAGATATTTTGTATGAGTGAATTTGAAGGAGATGGATTAAGCAACCAAGATTTCGAAAAAAGTTTAAAGAGATTTGAGGATATGATTTCTTCCGGAAATCAGCAGTTTTTTGATGCTGATGAGTTGGAGGAAATTATTGATTACTATATGCAATGGTTTAATTTGGAGTTGGCTAAAAAAGCCATCGACTATGCATTGCGCCATTATCCTTATTCATCAACTTTAAAAATTAAGTTGGCTCAATTCTTATCCTCACAGCATAAAACGCATGAAGCCTTATCATTATTAAATGAAGTAGAGCAGGTGGAGAGTACCAATAGCGAGTTGTATATGACCAGAGGGTACATATACAGCCAAATGGGACTGAGCGAACAAGCGGTTGAGAATTATAAAAAAGCACTGCCTTTATCAGAGTATAAAGATGAAGTGTATGTAGCGATTGGTATTGAATTTTTAAATGACGATAAAGCAGATGATGCATTATATTATTTAAAAAAAGCCATTAAAGTTAATCCGGATAATGATGTAGCTTTAAACGAACTTTCTTTATGTTTTGAAATGACGGGGAAGAGCGAAGAGGCCATTTCATTTTACGAAAATTACATAGAAGAAAAACCGTATAACCACTTTGCTTGGTTTAATTTAGGAATCAGCTACAATCGATTGAGTTTATTTGAAAAAGCAATTGATGCCTATGATTATGCGATTGCTATAAAGGATAATTTTTCATCAGCCTATTTCAATAAAGCTAATTCGTTAGCTCAGTTAGACAGATACCTTGAAGCTATTGAAGTTTATAAAGAGACATTTAAACACGAAGAACCTGATGCTAACACTTATTATTACATTGGTGAGTGTTATGAAAATTTGACGCAATACGAGGAAGCTTTAGTAAATTACAATAGAGCTATTAAGATTGATCCGGCGCATGGCGATGCCTGGTTGGGTATTGGAATTGTATTGGATTTTCAAAATAGAATTACCGAAAGTATTCACTACATAAAAAAAGCGATTGAAATAAATCCTAATCAACCTGAATATTGGTATGTATTTGGAGAAGTTCAACATAAGCTAGGATTTTTAGAAGAAGCAGCATCTGCTTATCAAAGAGTGATTGAATTGGGTTATGAAGAATTTGACATCTACATAGACTATGCGAAATTATTATATGATGGTGCATACTATAAGGATTGTGAAAAAGTATTAGCTGAAGGAATTCAACGTTTCCCTGATACTCCGGAGTTATACTACCGTATGAGTGGTTTACAAATGGAGTTAGGTAAAAAACAAGAAGGTTTGGTGTTTTTGGAAAATGCCTTAGAGATGAATTATGATAAACACACCGAGCTATTAGAATATTTACCAATATTAGAACAAGATGTTGCAGTTATGCAACTGATACAAGCATTTAAAAATAAACCGTTATAAATATAGTACTATGTTAAAATACAATGTGAACCTACCTAACATTCCTGAACGAACTGAAAAACCAAGAAATAGTGGTTTAACGATGGTAATGGATAAGGGTATTTCATTAAAACACGCTGAAGATTTTGTGGAGAGTTATGCAGATTATGTGGATTTTGTGAAGCTTGGTTTTGGAACCTCTGTGATGTCGAAAAATGTAAAAGAAAAAATCAAATTATATAAGCAAGCAGGAATTAAAACATACGTTGGAGGAACTCTATTTGAAGCATTTGTGGCTCGAGGGAAATTTGATGAGTATCAAAAATACATTGAATCTTTTGGACTAGATACTGCCGAAGTGAGTGATGGAAGTATTAACATGGATCACGATAGTAAATGTAAATACATCAATACCTTATCAAAAAACTTTACGGTGTTGTCTGAGGTTGGTTCTAAAGAAGAAGGAATTATCATTCATCCGGCAAAATGGATAAGCATGATGAAGGCTGAGTTAGAAGCAGGTTCATTTAAAGTAATTGCAGAAGCGCGTGAAAGTGGTACGGTTGGTATTTTTCATAAAAACGGAAGTGCGCACTCGATGTTGATTACTCGTATTACAAGTAAAATAAAAGTTGAAGATATTATCTGGGAAACGCCTCAAAAATCTCAGCAAGTATATTTTATTAACTTATTTGGAGCTAATGTAAACGTTGGAAATATTAGTGTGGACGATGTTATCCCATTAGAAACGTTACGTATTGGTTTACGCGGAGATACATTCTTTAACTATTTACCGGAAGGAGTAAAAGAAAAAACATTTTAATAAATGAATACGAATCACTACGAATATACGAATCTAGACATATCATACACAGATTCGTATATTCGTATCAAATTCGTAATCCAAATCTAAAACTTAATAACATGAAGGAGATATCAGTACAAGAATTAAAACAATTAATCGACGAGAAAAAAGATTTCCAATTAATTGACGTAAGAGAAGAATACGAATTTGATGAGGCAAACATCAATGGTCAACTCATTCCAATGGGAGAGGTGATGGATAACATTGATAAAATATCAAGAGATAAGCAAGTGGTAGTTCATTGCCGTAGCGGAAAAAGAAGTGCCACTGTTATTGGTGCGTTAGAGAGTCAACATGGCTTTACAAACTTATATAATTTAAAAGGCGGAATATTAGCATATATTGACGAGATAGGTTTGTAATCTTATTTTGAACTTTTTATTTTGAACTTTAAACTACCCTTATGATTGAATTATTTAAACACATTTTACATTTAGATTTCGACTGGTTGTTCGCTAATTTTGGTACAGCTATTTATGTTGTATTATTTTTAGTAATATTTATTGAAACAGGTTTAGTGGCTATGCCTTTTTTACCAGGAGATTCCTTGTTATTTACTGCTGGTTTATTTGCACGTACCGGGCATTTAAATATGTCTTACTTATTAATCTTATTATTTGTAGCCGCTGTGTTAGGCGATAATTGTAATTATTGGATTGGTAGAAAAATTGGAATTAAAATTTTTGACATTAAACTAAAGGGTAGGGTATTGGTAAAAAAAGAATACCTAGATAAAACACATGTGTTTTTTGAAAAGCATGGAACCAAAGCCATTATCATGGCTCGCTTTGTACCTTTTGTAAGAACCTTTGCTCCATTTGCGGCAGGAGTTGGGGAGATGAATTATAAAAAATATTTAGCTTATGATGTGTTAGGTGGCGCTTTGTGGATTGGCGGTTTAACAACTGCAGGTTATCTGTTAGGAGAGGTTGAATTTATTAGAAAACACATAGATTTAGTTTGTCTTGGTATTATTGGTTTATCAGTATTGCCAATAATTATAACAGCACTTAAAAATAAAATGAGTAAATAAAATAGAGATAATGAAAATTAAAAAAGGAGCGAAAATTTTCGCTCCTTTTTTATGATGTAATAATTATTTATCTCCGTTAAAAGTGAAAGTATTTGCTGCGACTACATACATGTGATTTCCTCCTCCGGTTAAGGTAATATTATTACCATTAGTTATTTTACCTGAATAGCTACCATTACTTTGAATTGCTAATTGTGTAGCATTTGTACTTGTTCCACCTCCTGTATTAGTATATAGGTTTAAACTAATTGTTTGACAATCTGTTTTAGTAATTGTTAATGTTCCGGAAGTATAGGGACTCGAAGGTAAAAAACCACTGCCTACATAGGTTCCATTGTACATAGCATTAAAGCATGCATTATTTGGCTGATTTGTTTGAGCTTCAGTTTCAGGACCTGTTGTTTCCTTTTTTTGACAGTTAGATAGCAAAATAACAGAAATTAAACAGGGTATTGAAAATTTTATTAAAACTTGAATCATTATATTCTTTTCTATTAGACTTCAAAAGTACAAAAAAATAATTGAATGTGATATTACACCCATAAAAGACTATAATACTTAAAGCTAACATCCTTTTTTGTGGAATTTGTTTTGTTTGTTATTTATGACAGCTATTAGTACATTTGACCTATGGCAACAAAAGACGAAGTAAAAGAGTATTACGATACTTTTAAAGAGCATCAAAAGAAATTAGGCATCAATATACGTCACCGTACTATTTTAAAGAATTTAAAAAATGCGGGATTAAAAACTAATTCTAATGTTTTGGAAATTGGATGTGGTATTGGGACTGTTAGTCATTTAATTTTAAAGCAAATTCCTGAAGGAAGTTTTGTGGGATTAGATATCAGTTCTGAAAGTATAAAAATGGCACAACAATTTAATGCTTTTCATAAAAAAGCCGAATTTATGGTTAACGATATGAGTAACTTTACTCATAAGACTAAATTCGATTTTGTTGTTTTTCCAGATGTATTAGAACATATTCCTGTTGAGCAACATGCTAATATTTTTAAAACAATTAGTGAGTTAACTACTCCTAATGCAACAGTTATTATCAATATCCCTGAACCTAATTATTTGGATTGGATAAGAAAAAACGAACCGAATAGATTACAAATTATTGATCAGTCTCTGTCTATGCAAGATTTATTGAATAATTGTTATCCATATGGGTTTAAAGTATATTCAATCATACCATACGCTTTACATTATGATGTGAATGATTATTTAGCTATTGTATTGAAAAAAGATATGACAGTTAAACAAATCCAGTTAAAAGGTACTTTAGAAAGAGCGATTGCTAATACTAAAAGTAAATTAGGCTAAACGTTGAAGAAACAAAAGTTGCTATATTTTCATGCAGGAAAATCCTCCTTTGTTGTTAAGGATATTGAAATACTGCAAGAAAAATATTATGTGATAGATTTTTTCTTTGATACCAGTAGTAAAAAGAAATATATCTATTTATTTATCCGGCAATTTTTTTTCATTTTAAAGAATGTATTTGGTGCTAAATTGATTGTATGCCAATTTGCAGGTCATCATTCCTTTTTGCCAATTCTTTTTTCTAGATTATTTTTTAAAAAGTCAGTTGTTGTTGCAGGTGGCACCGACTGTGTTTCTTTTCCATCAATAGGTTACGGTAATTTTAATAATAAGTTATTAGCAAAAACAACTGCCTATTCTTTTAAAAAATGCAATTTAATTTTACCGGTTCATCAAACTTTGGTTGAATACGATTATTCTTATCAACCGAATGATTTTAAAAAGCAAGGTTATAAGTTTTTTATTTCTCAAATTAAAACACCTTATAAAATAATTTATAACGGCTATGATGCCACAAAGTGGTTTTGTAATACAGAAAAAGAAAAAAATAGTTTTGTAACTATTGGTGCGGGATTAGATTCAAGATTTGGTTTTAATTTGAAAGGTATTGATTTAATTTTTGATATAGCGTCCAAGTTTACAAACTGTAATTTTTATATAGTAGGAGGCTTAGGTATCAATAAACTTACTCCTGAAAATATTAAATTGTTGGATAAAATTCCAAATCACGAACTGCAAAAATTTTTAAGCAATAAACAGTTCTATTTACAATTGTCGATGTCTGAAGGTTTCCCCAATGCATTATCTGAGGGGATGCTTTGTGAATGCGTACCAATTGTGTCTAATGTTGGAGGAATGCCTGATATAGTGAGTGATTGTGGATTTATCCTTAAAACAAAAGATGTTCAGCAGTTAGAAAATTTAATAAGTCAGGCTATCAACACTAATGATTTAACAATACTTGGTAAAAAGGCTAGGGAACGTATTAAAAACAATTATACCTTTGAAAAACGCAAAGAATTATTGTTAGCCGAAATAACAAAATTAGAATAGGGTGGGAGTCATCAAGCGACAAGGGATAAAAAACACAGTCATTACTTATATTGGTATATTGATTGGTGCTATTAATATTATTTTTATTCAACCCAAACTTTTAACGCCTGAGGAATTAGGATTAACTCGCTTACTATATGACTTTGCTTACATGATAGGCTTGGCAGTTCCATTAGGGTTGCCAAATATCATAGTGAAATTTTTCCCCTTTTTTAAAGATAAAGAAAATCGACATCATGGATTTGCAGGATTTATTTTATTAGTATTTTTTGTTGGATTTGCAATTTCTGCATGTTGTTTATTATTATTTAAACCATCAATTACATCACACTACCAAGATAAGGCTAGTCTGTTTGTAGATTATTTTAGTTTTATTATTCCTTTTACATTTATCGTTTCTGCAATTACAATAACAACAGCTTATTGTCAGGCATTATTTAAGTCAACCATCCCCTCTTTTTTAAACGATATCTGTTTGAGGTTAGGGACTATAGTTATAACTATTTTATATTTTAATAGATGGATTTCACTTGATACTTATGTTTACCTTTTTATTAGTTTGTATGGTGTTGAGCTATTAGTTATTCTAGGGTATATAATACTGGTTGATACAGTATCTTTTAAGCCAAATAAATTAATTTTAAAGGAACACTCGGTTAAAAAAATGATGAAGTTTGGATTGCTGTTGTGTTTAGCGTCATTCGCATCAATTGCACTTAGAAAAGTTGATGTATTGTTTTTGGGAACAAGTTCTTTAGAGTTAGTGGCAGTTTACACAACAGCTATATTTATTGCTTCTTTCATAGAGGTTCCTTTAGGGGCGTTAGAACGAATTAGTCATACTAAAATAGCAGACAATTTTGCTAAAGAAAATTATGTTGAAATAGAAAAAATTTATAAAGATTCTGTGAAGTATTTATTAATTATTGGTGGACTTTTATTTATTGGAATAAATACTTGTACTCAATATGTATATCAAATTGGTCATCTGCCTGAGATATATCTTCAATGTTTAAAGGTTGTATATATTGTAAGTATTGCAGCTTTAATAAATGTTTCTACAGGAATTAATTCGGCTATTATGTTTTATTCAAAGCATTATGTGTTAGGAACATTATTATTAATTGCTACTTTGTTAATTACAATTTTACTCAATGTTATTTTGATACCAATGTTCGGGATTTATGGAGCGGCCATTGCATCAGCATCAGGATCTTTGATTTATAACTTTTCGAAATTTAGTTTTATTTATTATAAATTTAAATTTCAACCATATAATATGAAATCATTCATGGTTCTATTGGTTATTATTTCAGTTAGTGTTATCGGTTATGTTATTCCGGAGATAAGTTCAAATCCATTAATTAATTTTCTAACTAAAGGTTTATTAGTTTGTGTTATATATATCGTTTCTATTTATAAACTAAAAATTTCACCTGAAATATTTGATATGTTGAAACAGAAACTGGTTATGAAAGTTTAATATGAAAAAAGTACTCATCATAACTTATTATTGGCCACCTACAGGTGGAGCAGGTGTGCAACGTTGGTTAAAATTTAGTAAATATTTCAGGAAATTTGGATGGGAGCCCATTATTTATACACCATCTAATCCTGATTTTCCAATTAATGATGAAACATTATTAAAAGATATTCCTAAAGATTTAACTGTTCTTAAAACTCAAATCACTGAGCCTTATGATATCTATCGTAAGGTGATGAGAAAGAAAAAAACTGAAACGGTAAATCAGGGGTTTTTATCTGAAGGAAAAGAAAATACATTACTGCAATCTGCAATGATATGGATTCGTGGTAATTTCTTTATTCCTGATGCTCGAAAGTTTTGGATTAAACCTTCTATTTCTTACTTGTCTGATTATATTAAGCAGAATAAAATAGATGCTGTCATAAGTACTGGTCCTCCGCATAGCATGCATTTAATTGCTTTGGGATTAAAACAAAAATTTAATATTCCTTGGATAGCAGATTTTAGAGATCCTTGGACCCAAATTGATTTTTATAGTCAACTGAAGCTATCTTCTTGGGCTGACAGCAAACATAAAAAGTTAGAGCGTCAGGTATTAACAACTGCAGATAAAGTTGTAACTGTTAGTCCAACTTGCGGAACGGATTTGGAAAAGTTAGGAAACAGAAAAGTAGATGTAATTACGAATGGATTTGATACAGATGATTTTTCGTTTACTAGGGATTTAAAACTATTGGATGGTTTTTTATTTCATCATATTGGTGCTTTAAATAAAGACCGTAATCCATATACACTTTGGAAAGTATTAGGTGATTTATGTAAAGAGCATCTTGATTTGAAAAAAGATTTAGTAATTAAGTTTACCGGTAAAACGGATGCTATTGCTTTTGAAAGTTTAAAGCAAAATGGCATCATCGATAATGCACAAAAAACAGATTATCTACCCCATAGTGAAGTTGTAAAATTAATGGCTCAATCTCCAATTTTATTATTACCATTAAATAATACGCCTAATAATGGCGGAGTATTGTCTGGGAAGTTATTTGAATACCTAGCAGCTAAACGACCTATTTTTGGCATTGGTTTACCAGATGCTGACGCTGCTGCTATTTTAAAAACAACACAAGCTGGAAACATGGTGCATTTTGATGATTATGAAGGAACTAAAAAGTGCGTATTGGATTTATATCAAAAGTATAAAACCAATCAGCTTTCTATAAACTCGTCCTATATTGATAAATATTCAAGAGAAAATTGCGCAAAGGACTATGCGGTTCTTTTAAATGAAATTTCTAAATAATAAAGAGGTAGTGAAATGCTACCTCTTTATTTGTTAATTTTGACATATTAATTACTATTTAAACCATTGTGCGAGTTTTTAATTCGCTCTGATTCCCCAATCAGGTTGTAAATTTTTAATTAATAAGGGTTGTGTTGTAGGTGTAAGCTTGCGATACAACCTTTTTAAACAACCAAAAACTAACATTAATTTACCTTTAATTTAAAACCAACCTGTATATCGGTTTCTCCTGGAGCATATGAGCCATCTTTCACGCCCGGCTGATGCTTCAATTCAATGGTTAATGGAGATTTTGCCATCATCATGCTTGGCGCAGTCCATAAAGTTGATAATCCAATTCCTCTATTATTTGCATCCAAATCAAGATATTTAATATTTGTCATACTTCCACTTAAATAAGTGTTGTATGGTGTGCCTGTTGGTGCAATACTATTAAAAAAGAACATATGGTCAACTCCTTCTGCTTCTACTTCATTTGAAGTAGTGTCCACAGGATTTTTGGTTTCATCTAGTAATAAGATAGTAGCTTTGTATACATGATTTGCCGCAATATTAATAACTGAATCAGCTCCACTATTTCCAAATGTTGCAGGATTTCCACCCGCGCCATCTAAATCACTAAATATATAAGTAGTATTAGTGTGTGTAGTTGTGTCGTGAAGTATAACTTTCATTGTGGTTATTAACTCTGTTTCATTTGTTGGTGGAGTTGGAGCATCCGGCGTAGGCTCTTCTTTTTTATCCTTTTTACAGGCAGTAAAATTCATCCCAATAATTGCAGCTAATGCAATAGTTTTAAATCCAGTTTTGCTAATAGACAGTCCTTTGCTAAATAGCATTTTTTGATTTTTTGTTATCATGTTGTTGTTTTTTGGTTGTTATTTATTTTAGTTAATTATTTTTTATCGTATATAGTCAATGGTACATTTATTCTTAAAGTGAAATTTTGTCCTTGGCTATCAGCAAAGTATCTAAATCTGTCTAAGTAATCTCTGTAAATTGTATTTAATAAATTTGTGGCAGCTATGCTGAAATTAATTTTTTGTTTTCCGAATTTAAATGAACTGCCAAGTTCAGCTGATAATAAACCATATTCATTAGGCGGTGGAGCAAAGTCCGTATTTTGTGGCACCCTCCATTGTTTTGTAATAAATTGATAGCCTGCTTGTAAATATATTTCACTCACATTTTTGGATAAAGAAGCGAACCCTTTGATGTTAATAGAATATCTGTCTGAAGGCATATATATTAAATAATCATTAATACTATAATTCCAAGCTCTTAAAATCATCGATTTGGCTGTTATTTCAATATGATTAAATAATTGAGTTTGCAATTTTGTATCTATACCACTAATTCTCGCATCTGCCTGCTCATAATTAAATACAGGATAAGCACCTTTAATGGTTAATTCTGGTTGATCTGCCGGCTTCATGTATATAAAGTTTGAAAACTGGTTATGATAAAAAGTTATTTCAATTAATGATTTTTTAGGTTGATATAATCCAGTTGCAGTCACATTATAGACTTGTTCGGTTTTTAAATCAGGATCTCCTCTTTCAATTGAACCAACCCCATGATGAACACCATTGCTGTATAGTTCGTTTGGAGCAGGAGCGCGCCATGCAGAACCAACATTAATAAAGAAGTTTATGTTGTTTTTTGGTTTAATTATACTGCCAATATTCCAAGAGACATTGTTAAAGTTTAAATCTGGTTTTACTAGTGTATTGCCTATATAGTAGAACGACTGTAAATGTTTTTGATCATATCTTATCCCTGCTTCAAATTCAATATGTTGTTTTACGTAACGTTCGCTAGCAAAAATACCCCATGTGTTATTAATAAAATTTGGGACAAAAAAGCGACTTAGATAAACATTTTTCTGATTCATATAACTGCCGCCAAATTGCCCTCTTAATGATTTAATATTTAAATGTTCTACTACTAAATCTATTGTTTGCGATGTAATTCGATAATCTAGTTCAGGTTTATTAAGTGCAGCTAATGCATTATTTAACGGAGGATGCTTATCGAATTCTTTTCTGATATTGTATTGATAGGCATATTGTATATTGGCAATCCATCTTGGGGTAAGGTGAAGGTGGAATTTTGCTTTAGCTAATTCGTGCGAAATGTCTTGATATGGTCTGTTTATATCATATGAAAAAGTGGCTAAACTATCTTGTGGTTTTTGTGCATTGAATGCGTTTTTTAAATCAGTTAAATTTCCAATGTGAGCACCGCTAAATATTCCTATTTTGGTATTGAATTGAGAGTAGTACCCTTCAATGCCCCAATTTTTCCGATGATAACCTAGTGCATAAGAAAAATTTTGTTCTTCAACTCCGGTATTTTTTAAATAATAGGTTGGTGTTTTAATTGTTCCCCCTTTTTTATAGGTTCCTTGTACTCTCCAATTAAAACCTTTTATTTTATCAAAGTAACCTTCTAAAATTCCGGAGGCAACACCTGTTTGTCCGTTACTCATTCCAACTAAATTAACTTCTCCTGTAACAGCAGCAGTATCAGGTAAATCATTTGGTTCCACTAATATTACTCCAGCCATTGCATCACTTCCATAACGTACTGCATTTGCCCCTTTAATTACTGATAATTTTTGAGCAATAAATGGATCTATTTCCGGAGCATGTTCATTTCCCCATTGTTGTCCTTCTTGACGTATTCCGTTATTTAAAATTAATACTCTATACCCCTGCATTCCATGAATCATTGGTTTTGAAATGGTGCTTCCCGTATTTAGAGTTGTAACTCCACTTATTAATTTTAAAGATTCTCCAAGAGATTGGCCTCTAGTACCCTCTAAATCTTTTAATTTTATTTCGTTTACTGTTTGCGTCTTAGTCATGTCTGGTTGTTTGTCCATGACATCTATTTGGCTCAACTCTATAGCACTATGAGGTAATTTAATATTAAGTTTTGTGTCTTTTGTGATGTGAACAGAAATTATAGTGTCTTTACATCCAATATGTCTGATAATGAATTGATAATTGCCTTCACATAGATTATTAAACTTAAAACTTCCATGTTCATTGGTGATTTGAGTTTGATTGGATTCTTGTAAAATAACAAAGGTGCTTTCCAGTTCTTTACCATCATCCAGATCAATAACTCGGCCACTAAATGAATATTGGCAATTGTTTTGAGCTTTTAAATTAAGATTAAGACAAATAATAAATAATAAAAATATATGCCCGCAGTAAAACTGTTTCATTTGAGAAATTAATAAATAGATTTTTTCGTGAAATTTATTTTACCGGATCGTAGCCACTTCCTCCCCAAGGATGACATCGCATAATGCGTTTTAATGCCATCCAACTTCCTTTAAAAGCTCCGTATTTATTTACCGCATCTAATCCATATTGCGAACAAGATGGCGTAAAGCGGCATGACGGCTTTAATAGAGGAGAAATTGCGTATTGATAAAAGCGAATAATCGCTAGGGGAATAAATTTCAATTTTATAATTAAAAGGTTAATAACTAATTTATTTATTCAAATAAATTAAGCCATTGGCGGACCTCTTAACGAAGAAATGAAATGATGTTGTTTTTGAATTGATTCTTGCTTGTGGAAAAAAGAAGTTTGTTTAGCTTCTTTTAAAGGCAAGAAATTTAAAATGAACTTAAAAACAGTAAAATAAACAGGAGTGTCGAATTTTTCAAAATTACAGTCTTGATTGTCTCCTAGCTCGTCAACAGTAGTTTCTGAAGTTGTTTTAATAAACCCGTGTTCGTGACCTAATAAGCTGTGGATATATACTTTAGGAACAGCCGCAAATAAAACAACTGCTAATAAAGTGAACGAAAAAAATATTTTAATCTTTGCTTTCAACATATCAAATATACAGATTATTCAAATAAAACAAATTTCAACAAAAAAAGTTCAGCATTATTTTAACAAAAATTCAGGTTTATTTTACTCGAACTAAAGAAAAAAAACTAGTGGCCTTGCCAGGAATCGAACCTGGATCGTAGGCTTCGGAAACCCAAATACTATCCATTGTACTACAAGGCCATTTCATTTAACAAATATAAGTATTAAATTTATCCTCATAAGTTACAATATAAGACCTTTTTTCTCGTTACTATCCTATGCAAGTTAAAAACATCTTTTTACTATTTTTTCTAATAATAGGATTTTCTTCTTTTTCTCAAGTTAAAATTGGAGAATGGAGAGATCATTTATCCTATAAATATGCTAATAGTGTTACTAAAGTTGGTAGCATAGTTTATGCTTCAAACGGTTCAGGTTTGTTAAAATATAATGAAGGCGATAATAGTGTAGAAAAACTCACTAAAATTAATGGTTTGTCGGATGTGGGTGTTAAACTATTGAGAAAGAATGAATCAAATAATGTGGTTTTAGTTGTATATGAAAACACCAATATTGACATTATAACTTCTGATGAGCGAATTATAAATTTTTCTGATATTAAACGAAAAATAATTCAAGGTAAAAAAACAATCAACGAAGTGTATTGTAGTGGTAATTTAGCATATATATCTTGTGGTTTTGGAATAATTGTTTATGATACAGAAAAAAATGAAGTAAAAGATACTTATTACCTTGGAAATGGAATTAGCAACTTAGAGATATATCAAGTTACTAAAAATGATACCGCTATTTTTGCAGCAACGCCTATTGGTGTATTTTATGGAACCATTGGAAAAAACTTAAGTAATTATCAAAATTGGCTGCCAGTTAATTCTGGTTTAGCATCGGGGCCTTATAATTCAGTAGTTAACTTTAATGGGAAAATTATAACTAGCTACTCAGAAAAACTAAAATCAAATATTTCGTTGAAGGATACACTTTATGAATTAACAAACACAGGGTGGGCAAAGTATTCTATAAACACTTACTGTATAGGTAATGAAATTAGAAAAATGTATTCGGATTCTAAGAATAGTAAATTATTTATCATTGATCAATATGGAAATCTTGCTCAATTTGATACAAATGGACAGAGAACAAATTACATTACTGATTATGGTTTTGATGATGCTGAAATTAATGATGGGTATTATGATAATACAAAGTACTGGGTTGCAGATAACAGATATGGACTTATTAAAACATTTGGCGCCTTTTCAACTAATGAACGTATTGGTATTAACGGCCCAGATAATAATAGCGTCAATGATTTAGATATTAAAGATGGGAAATTGACTGTTGCTCCTGTTAATCTCGGAGAAACATTTGATTCGCAATATTTAATGTATAAACCGAATATTTATGAGGATGGAGAGTGGAGAAAAATAAATGTTCCTGATTCAATAAGAGATTTAAACGCTGTATCTATTGACCCTAATAATAAAGATCATGTAGCATATGCTTGTATGTCGTATGGTATTTTAGACACAAAGTCTGATCAAATACAAAATGTATTTACCTATGGTAACACTCCATTAATTGGATATAACGGAACCAGCGACATAAGGATAACAGGTATTAATTATGATAAAAATTCTAATTTATGGGCATCCATCACTTTAGGAAAAAAGTGTGTAGCCGTTCGTAAAACAAATGGTAACTGGACTCTATTAGATTTTGAGCA
>DAORKG010000034.1:37737-39412 GCA_035439445.1 Bacteroidia bacterium | reverse complement strand
ACACCCGGTAATGGAAATAAGAAATCGAAGAACATATAAAATTTATCTACTCGAATCTTAAACATACGAGCTGTGATAAAATGTCCAAATTCATGCAATAAAATTAACAAGCCTAAACTTGTAATGAATTGCATTATATTAATGAAAGTACCCATACTTATTTTTTAATTAATTCTGTTGTTAGTATTCTTGTTTCTTTATCGCATTGAATATAGTCTTCAATACTTGGTGTTTTAATCAATGGCATTTTATCCAAAGCACTTGCAATAACATCGCTCATTTGTAAAAAGCCAATTTTATCTTCTAAAAAAGCCTGAACTACAATTTCATTTGCCGCATTTAATACACATGGCATATTTC
This sequence comes from Bacteroidia bacterium, assembly GCA_035439445.1. Classification (GTDB taxonomy): domain Bacteria; phylum Bacteroidota; class Bacteroidia; order B-17B0; family Aurantibacillaceae; genus UBA4416. The sequence goes on along the minus strand of DAORKG010000034.1, from coordinate 39,052 downwards.
CACCTCTTTCCATTGCTTTAAAAGCTAATGCTAAGTTACTAAAGGTTTCCATATCAGGCTTCTCGAAAGTGAGTTGCGGATAGTTAAAAAAATCAAAACGCGGAAAATTAGTTTTAATACGCTCAGGATAGGTGAAAGCATATTGTATTGGCAACTTCATATCAGGTAAGCCCATTTGAGCTTTCATACTACCATCTGTAAACTGTACAATGCTATGCACAATGCTTTGAGGATGCACAATCACATCAATTTGCTCAGCTTTTAAATTAAATAGCCATTTTGCTTCAATCACTTCTAAGCCTTTATTCATTAAACTTGCCGAATCAATCGTGATTTTAGCTCCCATTATCCAGTTAGGATGTTTTAGAGCCTGAGCCTTGGTTACATTAGCTAAAAACGCTCTGTCTTTTCCTCTAAAAGGTCCTCCACTAGCTGTTAAGTATATTTTTTCTATTTGATTATCAAATTCGCCAACCAGGCATTGAAAAATAGCCGAATGTTCAGAATCTACAGGATATAAATTCACTGCATTTTCGTAAGCCAATTTAGTTACAACATCACCTGCTACCACTAAAGTCTCTTTATTGGCTAAAGCAATAACTTTTTTATGTTTAATGGCATTGATAGTAGAAGCTAAGCCTGCATATCCAACTATAGAAGCTAAAACTGTATCAATGGTTTCCATCTCCACAATTTGCTCTATAGATTTTGCTCCGGCAAAAACTTTTACATCATGTTCAAATAACGCATCTTTTACCTGTTTATATTTTGTTTCATCACCTATAACAACTGCGTTTGGCTTAAACTCAATAGCTTGTTTAATCAATAAATCAGCATTTGAATTAGCCACTAAAACCTCAGCTTCAAAGTGTTCAGGATTATCTCTAATAACATCTAAAGCCTGAGTACCAATACTACCTGTACTGCCCATAATGGCTACACGCTTTGGAGCTTTATCTTGATTTGGATTTTGATTCATTAGCTTGTAAAAATGGCGAAAATTTTAGGATTTAGGAAATTAAGTTTTTAAAGTAATTAACCGCTAAGTGCGCAAAGAAAAGCAATGTCCCGATAGCTATCGGGAGCAAAATGTATTGAAATAAACATTTGCTATTTCAGTTTGTTATGTATTTTTGTGACTTAAACAAAACAATCATAAACTAATACTCTTAGTGCCCTTTGCGAAAAACTCAGCGCTCTTTGCGGTTAAGTAACTCAAACTAATGAAACAAAAAACAGCCATCTTACTTTTGCAATTAGGAACACCTGATAGTCCTAAAAAATCGGATGTTAGAAAATACCTGACACAATTTTT
>DAORKG010000034.1:35262-37637 GCA_035439445.1 Bacteroidia bacterium | reverse complement strand
ATTACTATCGGATAAAATCAGATACAATAATTTTCTTACTAATTAATTTTTCTGAGCCATTTAATATACTCACGTAGTAGATTCCATTAGAAACGTGTTCCAAATTTGTTCTGATATTATTAAATCCTTTAACTGCATTTAATGTATGAACTTCTATAATTTGACCTAGAGTATTATGCACATGAAGTTCTAAATTCTGATCTACTAAAGAATTAAAAACAACACCAACTTCTTTTGTTCCATCATTAGCAATGGTAATTCCTTCGCCTAAATTATCACAAGCTGAGGATGTGATTACTTTAGAAATTGTTTTAATACCTGTTTGATCTGTTTGACTTAATCTGAAATAATTTAACTCAGAGAGTGATTGAACCGTATAATGATAGCACTGCTTTTCGTTAGAGTTACCAACCGCAAATACATTACCTATAGCTGTATAGTTTATTCCATCTATAGATTGTTCGATTGTAAAATAACTATTATTTTTTTCGGTTGATGTGCACCACTCCAAAACGATTGAATTGTTGACACATTTAGCTTCAAAGTTCAATAACTCTATCGGCAAAGGAGAAAGTTTAGCAGATAAAACCCAAGGACAAAATGTACTTACATTTAGTCCGGTTACCGAACCAACGGCTGCACCAGAAACAGCCGCCGCGCCAACACCTATAATTTGGTTATCCGAGATCCAACCGGAACCATTCCAATATTGTGGACCAATAAATCCGATATTATATGGCGCTGCTAAGGTATTTTCTATTCCTCTATAACTAAATGTAATATCTCCGGTAACAGGGTGACTGTTAGTAATATCCCACCATCTATCAATCACAACCTCGTCACTGCCATCAGGAAAATTTCCATTTGGAGAAAACATCTGTGTTACCGGTCCACCTAAATTACTAGCAGCTGCCCATGGCGTATTAAATGCAGTAGCTGTTGCTCTGGTTGATACATCAATATAAGCTGATGCATTCGTCATAGCAGAAGTTATATTGAATGTAAATGGAATATAAGAGCCCGCAACTCCAAAAGGATAAACCTTCGAACCACTAGCTGTTCTGTGATACCAACGTATAATACTTGGATTTAAAGCAGCATTTGTTTCAGAAATAATATACCCACTACTTCTTGTGATGGCACCTGCGGCGCTATTTGTAATATCAATTCTATTACTATTTAAATCAAGTGTGGAAGAACCAACAGATAGAATGCCTGTGTATGTTGCCTGACCCCCAACAGTTGTTGAATTAACAGCTAAAGTCTTTACACCATTACCTGCTAAAGTTAAATTATAAAATGCTGTAGGATTAGTTCCTCCAATTGACTGAGATGCTCCGGTTAAAACAACACCTCCCCCATCTGTAGTAAAAGCGACATTAGATGAATTATTTGTCCAATTACCCTCCAATGAAATTGTAGAAGATGCGGTTGGAGTAATGCTTCCATTAGATTGACTTAAATAATTTCCGGAAGCATTCCCGTCAATATACATTTGAGAAGCACCGGAAAATACAATATGCGCACCGTTATTTATTAATCCTTGTGAGAGAAATACCAGTGGTAATAACAAAAATAATATGACAACTATTTTCTTTTTCAAATTATTGATCAAATTGTTGAATAATTAAAGCTCCTTGATTTTGACTGGCTGCAGGAGCCGTTGTATTTCCACCTGCATAAAAATTGTCGAAAGAGGCTGTATATTTATGTGCCTGAACTTGAAAAGTATACGTTCCTGCAGACGCAACTGTAACAACAGTTTGAAAAGACCATAATCCAATTGTACCGGTTAATCCATTTGCGTCAATAACGTCGATTGTTTGAAAGGCATTAGGCACATCTACCCCATTCTGCTGAATCTTAATTTCACAACCAGAATTTCCGCCATTACTTATTACCTCAATAGATCCATAAGTCATAATAATAAATGTAGCTGGTCCATTAGTAGTTACTGTTCTATTTAATCCCGTTACATTTGTCCATACTGTACTTGTTCCTGTGGCAGGAATTCTTGTTCTAGTTGCAAAAGCAGAATATGTTTTAAGAATATTAGCTGCAGCTTGCCAAACAGGAGCAACGCCAGGTCCCTGAGAAACCAATACCTGTCCGGAAGTCCCAGCATTATTATTGGGCATTAATGCATTACTAAATCTAACATTACCGTTCACGTGCAACCTTTCAGTAGGAACAGTTACACCAATACCAACTTTTGTATCAGCGGTTGCTCCATTTGCACCATTGATGCTACCCAAAACCAACGCATCATTTGCGCCAGCCTGAGAAAACGCGCCAATTGCAGTAGAATTAGTGAATGTATTTGATGATGTTGTTCCTGAAGATGAATACCCAATGTAGGTATTGTAACTTCCTGA
>DAORKG010000034.1:0-35162 GCA_035439445.1 Bacteroidia bacterium | reverse complement strand
CCACTCGACGTGTTTGCTTTTCCTGCCTGACTTCCAAAAAATGAATTAAAAGTAGATGAGTTGTTTAATCCAGCTTCGTATCCAAAAAATGAATTATTGTTTGTATTACTGGTTAATCTTCCTGCCTGAATATTATTTACTTTAAATACCAAATCCACATTATCTGTGGTACCTAAAAAATTGGTTCCTGCTACGGTTCCTGCATTTCCTAATAATGCCCAATCTTTTCCACCACTCCCTGCAAAGGCAACCCATTTAGAACCATCCCAATAATAAAACCCCGGCACAACATTATTTGGAGGGGTACCAGCTGTAGCTGTATTATAAACAATTAAACTCACTGCGGGCGATGTAACAGGGGCAGCAACCGTAATATCAGATAAAGCAAAACGAGGAACCAATAATCCCTTATCAGTTGAAACAATATCCAACATGGCACTGGCATTTGGAACAGCGCCACTATTGCTTATTCCAACATTTTGTGATTTAAATTTATTAAAAGAAATTAATAGAATAAAAAAGACTAGTATAATTCTCTTCATTGTAGATGTTTTTTATAAACTAATCTACAGAAAAAAATCAATTTTTACTCTTAAGCACACTGTTAAAATTTTTAAGGCTATCTGATTTTAACAAATTCATTTTACACTTAAATTGATTTAGAATAGATGATTGGAATTCTTGACAATAAGTTTATATAAAATATATAGAATATATATCTAAAAAATCATTTTTTTCTGATAAATACAATAAATAGAGCATTTTTTTAACATTTTTTTATCGATATTAGTCAGCAACTCCAACAGTAAATCAACCAAAATTTAATAAAATGAGTAATTTTACTACCTCAGTAATAAAGCTTACTATCTATTTTTTCACTCAAAACATACTTGAATAACAATAAATATGTTGGAATGTTTTATTCTAACTCGCACAGAGTAGGATTTAACAATTACATTTTCTGTTCAAATAACCAGCCTTCGGAAAAAATCGAAGAAAGAAAAGAATACTTGACATTTATAAATTATGATTATAAAAATCAAATTGAACTCTTTTCTTCCAAAGAGAACAACCCACTCCGGTTTCCTGAATTATTATTTATTGAAATTGAAAAGAAAGTTTATTTGAATGAAATACCTACAGAGGTTCGAGAGTTACACAAACAAAAAAATGATATTAAAGCTACGATATCGAAAGAAGATTACGTTAAAAAAGCAAACGCATTAAAAAAACATATTCAGCTTGGTGACATTTATGAAATAAATTACTGCATTACTTTTGAAGCAAGAGATGTAACGATTGATCCTTTATCTATATATCAAAAGTTAAACAGCATTAGTCTCGCACCTTATTCTGCATTAGTAAAATTTGACAAACACTATATTATCTGCTCGAGCCCTGAATTATTTTTATCAAAAAGAGGTAATACTTTAATTACCAAGCCTATAAAAGGAACTGCTAAACGTTCATCTAATAAGCAAGAAGATGATGTGATTAAGAATGAACTACAATCTAATTTAAAAGAACGAACCGAGAACGTAATGATTGTAGATGTAGCCAGAAATGATTTATCAAGAATTGCAAAAAAAGGAACGGTTGTCGTTGATAAATTGTACGATATTGAATCTTATCAACAAGTTCACCAAATGGTAAGTACCGTGAGTTGTGAATTAAAAAACAATACTCCTTTTAGCGATATATTAAAGGCTACATTCCCAATGGCAAGTATGACAGGGGCACCAAAAATACGAGCAATGGAATTGATTGATGAATATGAATTATACAACAGAGGGCCATATTCTGGAGCTTTGGGATATATTGAAAAAAATGGCGATTTTGATTTGAATGTTTTAATTAGAAGTATTTTCTACGACGAAGAAAATCATTACCTAAGTTTTACTGTGGGAAGTGCCATAACAGCAATGTGTAATGCTGAAGATGAATACGAAGAGTGTTTATTAAAAGCTAAAGCAATGATAGAAGTATTAAATAATTAATCAATAACAAAAGTTTCCTTGGTAATTTTTTTGTTCCTATCTACTAAGTTTAACACATATTGTCCTTTTGATAAATCAGCAACTGAGATAGTATTGTATGCGTTTACAGACATTATTACTTTAACAACTTTTCCCAACATATCACAAATTTCAATACTTGTAGTAGCAGATATTTTGTAATTATCAATCGATACATTTAAAATAGCAGATGTGGGATTTGGAAATAATACCATTTGAATAAGTTCCGATTTTTGACTTTCTTTTAAAGATGTAAGGACATTACTGTGTCCATTAGCAAACACGTACTCGCCAAACTTCAAAGTATCAACTGTAAAAAAACCAGCCTTGGCAGTAATCTTAAATTTTGTATAATTCTTTACCTCATGCCAATCATCTCCTGCATTTTTTCTATAAAGTAAAATAATACTATCTCCATTAACCACCGTTAAGCATGTGTCTAAATAACTATTACCAGACATGGTTTTATTCCCATCATAATTAAATCTAATTTTTCCAACAAATCCGTTTGATAAAATACCATCAACTTTCCAATAATGTTGAGAATTCAATATAAAATTAAAGGGATTGTTTTTAAAAGGATCTGGTTTAACAAAATTATGTTCAATACGTACTAAAGATGAATCAACTCCTTTATTAGAAACAATAATCGTTGCTCTGCCTAGTGTATAGGTAATTGTAGAGTTGGTTTTTATGGTTTTATATTCAGACGAAATCGCATCACTTATTTTAGAATCCACATTCATTCCGGCATATACCGGTAAATTATTGGTTTGAACCGTAAACGATTGAGTTGCTCCCGACATAAGAATTTTTTTAATTTCCTTATTCCAGTTTGTATTCATAAAACTTACCTCCAAAGGCACATTTGAATAGTAGTTAGGAGTTCCAAATAATTTTTGTTTTACGTATACAATAGAAGTATATGGAGCTGTTGTTCCGGTTGTTTTTACTGAATCAATTGAAAAATGAGGCCACCCTCCATTTAATACCCAGTTATCAAAAAATGGAACTAAGTTTTGCCCAGATGAAGTTTGTAACAAATCTCTGAACTCAATACTATTCATGTTTTTATACGCCTTTTGTTGAAGTACGTATTTTAATCCTGCAAAAAATGCAGTATCGCCCATATAAGTTCTTAGGGTATGCGCAACATCTGCTCCTTTTCTGTAAACATGATCTCCATAAGTATATTCATGAGGAATACCGGAAATTGCCCTAAAACCTTTCTCTCTTAAATGAATATATTTTACAATATCATCGTGAATACTTTTTACTTCTGCTAAATATCTGGAATAGCTGTATGTCCACTCTAGAAACAAACGTTCACTATAGCTGGCCATTCCTTCATTCAGCCACATATCTTCCTGCGTTTCGCATGTCATTAAATCACCCCACCAATGATGTGATAATTCATGCGCCATTAATTCTGATTCATAAGCTATTGATGTAGCTGCCTGCGGATATGAAATATTAGTTGCATGTTCCATAGCTCCGCTATTAAAAGGTACCAAACAATAGCCTACCCTATTCCAAACATAAGGCCCGTAATAGTTTTCAAAACCCAAAATGGCATTTGGCAAGTGTAAAAATCCATTTTTTAAAGCAGTCGTATCTGTTGGACGAGCAGCTAATACAATAGGCAAATTTCCATTGGCTGCATTTACATTCCAATTTACTTGAGTATAGTCGGCCACTGCTACAGAAGCCAGATAAGAGGGGATTTCTTGATTCATCTTCCAATTCCTTGTTCTTAAACTTCCATTTACAACATCCGAAATTAAAACACCATTACAGTATGATGTTTTTGATACGTTTGTTGTAATATTAAATTCGTAAAGTGATTTTTCCACAAAATTATCGAAACAAGGAAACCACACTCTTCCATAATTATGGGGTTTTGCTCCAAATCCTACGCCTAGATTGTAAGCATAGTTTCCGCTAAAAGAAAAACCTCCCCAGCCTGCAGGATCTCCTTGCGGGACACCATGATAATAAATAACCAAATCAGTAGTATCGGTTGAATTTAAAGTGGTATAGGTACTAATAGTAAGCAAAGTATCGTTGTAACTATATGTTAAAGTTGATGAATTTTGTTTGATACTATCTATGCTCATTTTTAACAAATCCAAACAAATTTTAGTTTGATTATTGATTTTAGGTGCAAAACGAACTACTGTGTTTCCTTTTATAATATGATTCGTGAAATCAGTAATATCAAGATTAATTGTATACTTAATGATATCAATTGAATCGCTTCTATGGTTTTCTGGAGAATAATATAGAGATGATAGAGTTTTTGCATTTTTAAAAGATTGACACTTGGAAACTTGGGCAAAAAATGAGTTGGAATTTAATAGGAATACAATAAAAAGGAAAGAATAAAGAAATTTCATGATTACTATTTTTTAATAAAGTTAATTAAATTTAGTTAATTAGTATAATCAAATAGGAGTTCGATAATTATCTATTAAAAATTGTATTGCTAATATGAACTTAATTTCAAATAGAGATTTATTTGATTTGGTAAAGTCCTTATCTAAATCAGAAAAACGATTCTTAAAACTCACAGCTTCTGCCAGTGACTTAAATCCTAATTTAATTCATTTATTTAATACTATTGAACTGGCATCTGATTATAAAGAGGATTTTTTTACAAAAAATTCTAAATCAAAAACAGAATCTCTTCAAATTAAAAGTCAGATCTCAGAAAATCTTTACAATTTCATTTTAAAATGTCTTAGATCATTTCATGCTGAAAGTAGTGCGTCCTATATTATTAAAGACGAAATAACCAATATTTTAAATTTATTCGATAAAGCACAATACAAACAATGTCGCAAAATTTTAAATAAACAAAAGCAAGAAGCGTATCGCTTTGAGCGTTTTCATTTTATATTAGAATTAATTGGTTTGGAAAAGTTATTAATTTCCATTGAAACACATTTTAATCTAAAGAATAATACCATCGAAGACTTAGTGAAAGAAGAACAAGATGTTATTGAAAAAGCTAAAAATCTGGGAACCTACACACTATTATATTCTAAGATAAATTTAAATACCCGCCAAAAAAATAAGGCAAAAACCGAGGAAGATTTATTAAATATCAATTCATTTTTAAATTCTCCATTATTAAAAAATGAGAAGTCTGCTATATCAAAAAAAGCACTTATTATTTTTCACCATTGCAGGTCTATTTTATTTTGTCGCTGTCAGAATAATCAAAGTAGAGAAGAAGAATGCCAGACTCTTTTAAATATTATGGATAATAACAAAGAGTTAATTGAGGAAATGCCTAATCGCTATTTAACAACATTAAATAACCTGGTTAATATATCCTACGAAGAAAAAAGGTATAAATCATGTGAATCACGTATCAAACAATTGGAAGAAAAGTATGGAGTTAAAGCATTTAATACAACCGATTTACAACTAAAAATATTCACCTCTGTATTAAATGGAAAATTAACTATAAATACTAATAGTGGGAAACTAAAAGAGGCATTAGAAAATGTAGCAGAAATTGAAAAGGGATTGATAGAATACAAAGGTAAAATCAACAAAGAAGAAGTTTTAGTATTCTATTACAATATTGCTATTATGAATACTTATTTTGGTAATTACCAAAAAGCTCAGGAATACATTACCTTAATATTAAATGAAGGCAATAACTTACTTAGAGAAGATTTACAATCTTTTGCTAGAATTATAAACATTGGATTACACTACGAATTAAATAACTTTAAACAACTTGGCTATATTATTTCTACCATAAAAAATTATTATAAGACACAAATTTCTTATTTCAAAACAGAAAAATTAATTCTTTCATATTTCGAAAAGTTATCTGAGTTAAAGATTAGGAATAAAGAAAATGAAAAACTCATATTTATGAGTTTTAAGAAAGATTTAGAGGAAGTGATGAAAGATCCACATGAAAAAAATGTAAGTTTTTATTTTGACATAGAAGTATATATTGAATCGAAAATAAATAATATTCCTATGGACAAATTAATGCAAAAAAAATATGCCAAAGCTTGGTTAAACTAATTTATTATGAAACCAACAAATCAGTTATTCGATATAATAAAATCTCTAACTCCTGAGGAAGAGAAAAAATTCAAACTATTATCATCACTTCAACAAGGGGATAAAAACTACATTAAACTTTTTAACTTTATTCAAAAGCAAGAAAGTTATGATGAGGATGAAGTTAAAAATCACTTTAAAAACGAAGTATTTGTTCAACATTTTGCATCAGAAAAAAATCAGTTATTACATCATATTTTAAAAAGTTTAAGACTGCATCGTCAGGAAACCAGCGCTAGTGCAAAGATTGATGAAGAGATAAAAAACATACAATTATTATTTAATAAGTCATTATATAAACAATCAAGAAAGCAATTAAGTATTGTCAAAAAAATGGCACAAGACTATGAATTGTTTTACAGTTTATTGGAAATAGTTGAATTGGAAAAGGTTTTAATTGATATGGAAGCCCATTTTGGAGACATCAACTACAGAACCCTTGACGAATTAATTGATGAAGAAAATGATTTATTTAATAAAATAGAAAACTACGCTGCATTTGAGCTTCAATTAGCAAAATTAAACGCTTTATCATCCCGTTTAATGATTGCCAGAAGTAAAGAAGATGTAAAAGAGATTTCCGACATCATTAAAGAAACTAAACAGTATTCAAATAAAGAAGGTTTTCAATCCAATAAATCAAAAATTCTTTTCCTATTTATTAATGGGGTTGCCCACATGTTGCTGAATGAAATGGATGAAGTTCATAAGGCACTTTCTGAGTTAATTATTGAGTTGGAGAACAAACCGGAAATTATCTCTGAAATGCCATACTACTACATTGTAGCTCATGGCTATTTAGTGAGATATTGTGCAATAAAAAAGCAATATAACGACGGTTTTAAAATGATTGATAAATTAAAATCACTAGCATTAAATGAAATGTTTAAAGCAACTGATTTACAAATCACCATTTTCACACAATCGTATATTACGGAAATGATACTTTACTCATACATTGGCCAGCATGATAAAGCAACCAATGTCATTCCTTATGTTATAAAAGGTTTAGATAAATATGAAACAAAAATTAATAATGAAGATTTAGTGAGAATTTACCATACTATAAGTATGGTTTATTTTGGTGTTGGAGAATACAATAAGGCACTTCATTGGTTAAATAAAATCATCAACACCAACTACGATGATTTAAGACAAGACATTATTAGAATTTCTAAACTAATCAATTTGATTGTTCATTTTGAGTTAGGAAATGATGATCTATTATCATACATCTACAAATCCAGTGTGCGTTTCTTTTCTCAACAAGAAAAACAGTACAAATTTGAATCTGTATTTTTAGATTATTTCAAAAAAATTGCGCTCTCTAAACGTGATAGCAAACAAAAAGATACTTATATCAAATTCAAGGAAGAACTTCAAAAAGTATTTAAAGATAAATACGAGAAAAATGCTTTGGAGTACTTTAATTTTTATGCTTGGTTAGATTCAAAAATTCACACCATCAGTTTTGCTGATGCCATAAAAATCAGGAGACAAAATCTTTAGTAAACTAATCCAGTTTCTATATCATTTCTAAAGGCATGTCTGTCTATTTCTTTTCCTAAAGTGTCGTAAAATAGCCAAAGGCTGTCTCTCATGTCGTTTTTATACCAGCCTGAATAATAAAGTTTTCCATTGGGATGATATACCATTGTGGCTCCATGTTTTTTTCCTTTATCATAAAAACAATCGCTCCATTTTAATCCATTTTCATAGAAGGCCATCCACTGCCCGTGACGCTGACCAAATCTGAAAAAACCTGTAAATTTAATAACACCATTAGGATACTTGTCGATATAATCTCCTGTATAATCAGTGTCTGGTGGCTGAATTAAATATTTATTTAATTCATTTACAATTCTTTGAGAATCTGCTTTACTTAATCCCTTTAATGAGTCTTGTCTTGATTTTTCAGCAGAGGAATTACTTCCTGTACAGTTTGTGAATATGATAGCAATGCTGATTAAGACACTAATCGATATGATAAAAAGTTTATTCATAGTTTATTTTTTTCTTTCAATAGAATAATTTACTAATTGTATTAAGCTCTGTTTGGAAGGACTATCCGGCACACTTGATAGTTGAGCTAATGCTTTGTCTTTATATTGATGCATAACTTTTTCAGCATACTGGATTCCCCCTTTTTGAATCACAAACTCAATCACCTCTGATACTTTCTTCGGATCATCATTGTGATTTTTTACGATATTAATGATTCTGCGCTTCTCTAACCAAGAACTATTACTAAGCGCATATATTAAAGGCAAAGTCATTTTCTTTTCTTTAATATCTATACCTGTAGGTTTACCAATAGATGTGTCATCACCAAAATCAAATAAATCATCTTTTATCTGGAAAGCGATTCCGGTGTATGTTCCAAAATCTTTAAACTGATTTATCAATTTTTCATCGTTAGTCACAGATGCAACACCTGATGCACAACATGCCGCTATTAATGTGGCTGTTTTTTTAGTAATAATTTCAAAGTAAATCTCTTCGGAAATATCCAATTTACGGGCCTTTTCAATTTGCAATAATTCCCCTTCACTCATCTCGCGAACAGCATTACTAACTATCTTCAATAAATGAAAATCATTGTTATCTAAGGATAATAACAAACCACTTGATAGTAAAAAATCACCAATTAATACGGCTATCTTATTTTTCCATAGAGCATTTACACTAAAAAAACCTCTTCTTTCATTACTATCATCAACCACATCATCATGAACTAAGGTTGCGGTGTGTAATAACTCTATTAACGACGCAGCTCTGTATGAACTCTCATTAATAGTGCCTGCACTTTGAGCACTTAAAAACACAAACATGGGACGAATTTGCTTCCCTTTACGTTTTACAATATAGTTTGTGATTTTATCTAAAAGAGGCACGCTACTTTTCATGGATTGTTTGAACTTAACTTCAAACTCATCCATGTGATGTGAAATCGGTGCTTTTATTTGATCTACAATATTGCTCACAATTAAAAAAAGTAGCGTAAATATAGGGTTTAATAGGTGGATTTTATAATACTTCCGGAGTTATTTACATTTATTGGGAGAAAATGATTTCAAAAAAAATCCTCTCATTTCTGAGAGGATTATAAGCAATTTTAAAAGTTTAACCCTTAATTATACCCTAGTCAATTGCCTTTATCTTAATTTAAACTAATCGCTGGAATTTTTCCTTCTTTAATTAAGTTTAAAGTCTTTTGTTTATGATCTTCGAAACTACCAAATGCTAAAGCATCTAACATTTCAGAGCGAGACATGTTTGGATTACCAAATTGTTTCTTAATATCATCAGCACATCTGTCAACATATTTTTCAAATTTATTTGGAGCCCATAAGTAATCTTTTTTTACTGCCTCTTTTTCAATTTTAAATTCTTCAGGTAAACCACCTTCAATTTTAGCTTTAATTTCTAATCCTTCGTAAGTCTTAGGTAATTGACGATTGTCAAATAAAAATGGTTTAGAAATCATAATCACATGTTTCTTACGTTTCGGATCAATCATTGATAAACCCTCAATTCTAAGTCCTTTTTTCTTAAGAGAACCGAATTTACTTTCGAAGCTTTTTAAAATCTCAAACATGATAGTACAGTTACAGTTATTAACAAAGGTAAGTTCAAAATTGTTAATAAACTAACTTATTAGACGAATGAGGTAAAATAACCCTACCAAAAAATGTTCAAAATATGTTTCTTACCTGTTTATTTCAGGTTAAAAAGAAGTGAATTAAATAATTAAAATACTGATAATCAATATTTTACAAAAACAAAAAGATAATGTTTAAAACACAAATTTCACTAACTTAAAACTTGTGCAGTTTTTTGAGCTCCAAAGTCTAAAATTCGATCAATAAAACTGTAAGGTTTATACCCATTAATAGCAGCTTGATGATAAATACAAGTTGCCGGTGTCATGCCGGGTAAAGAGTTGACCTCAATAAAGATAACTTCCACATGATTAACATCAAATATTCTTACAAAAGCATCAATACGGCAATAGCCAACAATATTCAACACTTTTGCTGCTGCACCCAACGTTTCTTTTACTTTATTAGAAATCAATTGCCTTTCTTTTTCATCTCTCGAGTAACGAGCAGGTGTAATATTTTGTCCTTGTCCTGCTAAAAATTTCTCCTCTAAACTTAAAATGTCGCCCTCAGCTAAAGCCTCTGATGCTTCAAACACCTCATACTCTACTTCACCATTAGTATTCAATTTAGTTAACATCCCACCTGTAATTTCCAAGAAATGTTTAGCGCCATTTTTACTAATCAGTTCTTCAACCAGTATCACTTGCTTTTGAGGAAATTCTTCTTTGGGCTTAATATGTAATTTTTCTGCCGCCTTCGCATCAAACTCTTCAGTGGCTCTAAATATCAAAGTTGCAAACGCTTCAAACTCCTCGAAGTTTTTAATTTTCTTCACAGCACTACTGCATCCATCATCCACTGGTTTAGCAATTAATGGATACACATAATCATTTTGCAGGGTTTGTTTAATTTTCTCTTTATTATTTTTCCAATCGTCATTGGTAATCAAACAATGTTTGGCAGCCAAAAATCCGTTCTTCATCAAGATTTCATTGGTTCTGTATTTATCAATTGTGATTGAAGAACTTTCTTTACCCGAACCATTATATGTTAAACCAACTTTTTCAAGTTGTTCTTGTACCGCCCCATCTTCACCAGGACGACCATGTAATGCTATGAAAACTTGTTTTACTAATTTTGACAAATCAGAATAAGATAATTGTTTAGGCGCAATTAAATTATTTGGAGAACCGTACTTGCCGGTAATTGTACTACACTCTTCAATAATTTGTTTTACAACAGGATGTATTTTCCAATGATTGATTTTATCTTTAATATCATCTGCATTATCCTTCAATAAAGCATTAATTGGTATTTGATACATCAAATGATTTGAATTATCACCTGTTAAAAAAACAGGAATTGGAGCATACTTTTCTGAAGATGCTAATTTTTCAAAGATATTTCTACCACTCTCAACTGAGATATGTCGTTCTGATGAGTAACCTCCTAATACAACAGCAACGGGAATTTTATTATTGACAGCATTTTTTTCGTAATGCAAAAACGTATCTAATTTCTGTAATAACGGTTCATATAATGAAGCGCCTTTACTGTTTTTAATTCGTTTACTAAGTGATGTACGAATAATATAAGTTAAGAATTGAGAAGGCGTTAATCCAATTTCTGCTGCTTGATGAAAGAAGAACGAAGAAGGCATCATGCCGGAAGTGGTATTTGGGTCATTTAAGAACACCTTACCATCTTTACTTAAAAAACCATCAATACGAGCGTACACATCAAAACATAATTCAGAAAACAAACGTTCGCACTCTTTTCTGATTGCATTAATTTGTTCATCTGAAACTTCAATTGGAGTAATCTTTCTAGATAATCCCGGTAAATATTTACTACGATAATCAAATAATTCTTTTCCTTTTCTAATTTCTGTTGGTGGTAATGCAATTGCTTTGTTATTAGAATCAGTATCCTCTAAAACAATACACGAAAACTCTTTACCTTCAATAAATCCTTCAATCATTACCGTGCTCTCTCCATCCAATGCCTCTAAAACAAAGCCTTCTGTTTTATCACAATTATTGTTTAAGAAAGAAATCAATTCATATTGATTGTAGAAAGTTAATACATCATTGTTCTCGACTTCGCTCGAACTGACAAGCCCTAAATCTATTTTTATTGGCATTCCAATTCCTTCGCGAATATCTGATAATGAGCGAACGAATTCAACTTGTTCTTTTTCAGATAGTTTTTTCCATTCGGCTGAATCCAACCATTTTGTAAAAAATGCTTTCTCAACCGCAGCCATAAAATGAGAGTTACTATCTTCATTAAAGATAGTAATACCAATTGAGGAGCCTTGATTAGCCGGCTTAATTACCATTGGGAAACCAATCTCAACTTTCGCTTTTTCCCAAACTCCTTTTACATTTCCACTAATCCAATCTGTTCTATCAATAGTGAAAAAATGCGGGCTATTAAACCCGGCATTTACCATTAATTTTTTCTGCACACTTTTATCAATACCAATGGCGCTAGGCAGAATACCGCTACCTGAATACGGAATATGAAAATACTCTAATAAACCTTGTATGCGTCCGTCTTCACCATAAGGACCATGCAATGCTAAAAATGCAAAATCAATTAAAGAAGATAACTCGTGTGCTAAAACTTTTTTCCCAATTTTAGAAATCAATTCATCTTGTTGAGAAACTGTAAGGGCTCCCAAATTTTCTGCATAGTATTGAAAATCGGTATTATTCGCAGGTATAAATTCTACAGGAGGATAAAAATCTCTGATGGTTCCTTTGTAAACAAAATTCCAATCTAACAACACAAAATTGCCAAACGAATCAACGAATAAAGGAATGGCTTCGAAAATAGATTTATTTAAATTATCATAAACAGTTCTTCCACCTGCAAAAGAAATCTCACGTTCTTTTGAACGCCCACCAAACAAAATTCCAACTTTAATTTTAGACATGACTTACCTTAATATTTTATATGCTTTAAAGTTAATGTGCTGGTGGAAAATTTAAGGTTGTTAGAGAAGAAACTATGAACTAAAGAATGTTAAATAACTCTGCAACTTTACCCTATTTAAAAGCACTCTCCTATAGTAAAATATAAACCTCGGTTATAATTATCAGAGTAGCCGTAATCCACACGTAAATTCAGATTTTCTTTCTCTAAAATGGTTAATCTAAGACCTCCGCCAAAACTGCCTTTTAAAGAGCCGGTATTTATATTTTTAGGTTGATTATAGACATCGCCTACACCACCAAATACACATGCACTAATTTTCCAATAAATATGAGCACGGTACTCAACAATTGCCGAGTACATTGAATTATCTCTATACCTACCTTGGTAAAAACCTCTCAGATTTCCTGCACCTCCTAAATTTGCCAGTGAACGAAAGGGAGTTTCGCCAAACGTAGAGTAATTATAAAGCTGACAAGCTACAATATGTCCTTTAAATAACTGTTTAAATAAACGAATTTCGGCAGTCCATTTATTAAATGAATAATTTGAAGCCAAATTTTTATTATAAGATGTAAACTGTGTTTGTAAGAAAATCCCTTTGGTGGGCCAAAAAGTAAAATTACGAGTATCATAACTAGCCGTAAAACCAATTCCTGTAATGTTATAATTTGTTTTTCCGTAAAAGGAACTTGAATCCATTAGCCCACCTTGTAAGTATTGAACCTTAAACACATTTTGATAATCTGCTAATAACCCAAAAAATGTATGTTTAAAAAACTTACGTTTGATATGAGGAGACACGGCAACATTTTCAAACACATAGCGTTCTTTGTCTATATTTCTCGAATTTTGACCAAATCCCCAAAAGTTATCAGGAAAATAGCTATGTGACGAGTTAAAATAAAGTATATATTTTTCTTTAGGGAAATAAATCGTTGCATCTAGTGCTTGAATATTTTGTTGACGTTGTGAGAAAATTCCCATAGCTGTTATAACAGAAGTTCTGGTTAGAGAATCATGCTTATGGGTAGTTTTAAAGTTTGCAGAGGTAGATAATCCATAAGCCCAACCTGTTTCCGGAGTTTTAAATAAGATTGGAATGGCTAAATAATTAACTCTTTTAGCTGTATCCATCCTAAATTGAGCAGAAAACAAAGTAGGAAAACAAATAATAAGTATGATTATTCTTATTCGCAAAATAATACTAAAGATAAAAATAATGTGTTGAATGATTAATGATCAACTTTACTATTATAAAAGTTCAATAGTTGATATGTAATTAAAGCATCCATTTCACAGTAATCAACCAATTGCTGCTTAATTTGTTCAGCCTCTATCGCATTTAATTCTAACAAACTTTCATATATGTACATGGCTGTAATACCTGATTGAATATCTAGATTTTCAAACCCTGCTTCCTGATTTACAAGCGGTGCTATACTCTTCAACGAGAAATTCCCTTTCATATCAGGATGATAATAATTTCCTTTTTTAATAGGCTCTGCTAAATCAACAATCTTACTTTTTAAATCAGTAATATCATTTAAAAATTCAGGATACAGTTCAGCTAATTGATTTAAAACCGTTTCTTCCAGAGATTTATCGTACATCAAAATTGTGTTGAATTTTTTAGTTTCGATTAATATTCGTTCCAAAAAATCTTTTCTTAAATCCTCATCAATAGGTTTAAAATAGCTGTAATTTTTCAATTCTCCATTTTCTTCTGATATCATAGAAAACAAAAAGGGAACTTGCTGAAAAGATTTGGTACCATCGTAATAAGGAATGGCCGACATCCATACTTCAATATCCAAACTACAGTAAGGCTCTTTAACAGAAGAGATAAATTGCTTTACTAAACTAGAGTTAAATTGCTCTTTATTTTCTTTAACTGCCTTTACCTGAATTTGAATTTCTTTATTTTCAATTTTATTAATATCAATATCTTCAATTCTTTGAATGTTGTTATTGTAAAATTCGAAAATGGCTGCCTTAGATAGTTTACCTATTGAAAATACAGACGAAGAATCTCCTATATTTTTCCAACAAAGTCCTAAAAAGTCACAATCATAAGGTTGAAAGCAATGTGGCCCAACTTTTATATTTGGGATTTTATTTTGTTCAAGTGTAAGTTTTGCTTGTTGTGATTTATGAGAAAAATAAGAAACATTTTTAACAGCATCTTTCATGATTGATGTTGTTTTAAATAATTTTTCTATTTCCAATTTTCCATTTAAAACATAATTTGGGTTTAAAGTCAATAAATTAAAATCTTGTAAGTTTGGTAAACAGTTTTTAATTACATAGTATTGAAAACAGGCATCTTTCACATAGGTTTCTGTAATTTTCAATGAACTTTTCACTTCATAAGCAATCCATTTGTCGTCGTGTTTATGAAGTATATCAACCATTACCAATAAATCATCATATATAAAAGTCGCTTCATAAATCGTTGAAACGCCTTGCTCAATAAGCTCTTTAGTTTTTTGAGCAAATTGTTCCTGATTTCGTTTTTCTCCAACTGTAACATCAATTCCACCGGGAAATAATTGTTGTGCGAATATCCCTACATCTGTTCCTCTTTTAAAAATAAATTGCTTTTCTCTGGAGATCTTATCTCTTAAATTTGGATGATTTTTATATAAATAAAAATGCTTTAAACATTGCTCCGCTTTCATAAAAGCAGATTTACTGATTGGTGAACTCATAAGCATTTAGTAATGCTGTTCCAAAGCAGGTCGGCAGATTTATCCCAGGAAAATAAATTTTTTCTTTCTTTCCCGTTTTCTATTAATTGATGTCGTAGTTTTTGATTATGAAATAATTCAAGCATTCCATCACTAATACTTTTTACTTCGTAAGGATTAACCAACAATCCTGCATCTCCTGCAATTTCGGGCATACTCGTTGTTCTACTGCAAATAACGGGCGTTTCACATTGTAAAGCTTCAACAATTGGAATACCAAACCCTTCAAAATACGGCACAAAAGCTAAAGCAAATGCGCTTGCCATTATTTTTTCTAATTCATGTTGTGGTTGGCGACCAGTAAAAATAATATCGTTTTTGTATTTAGACTTATCTATCACTCGTTTTACATCGCCAACACTCGAATATACTGCACCAACCAAAACTAATTTGTAATCAGATTGTGATTGTTCCTTGAATGTATCAAATGCAGCAACTAATCTGTTTAAATTTTTACGTGGGCTTTGTGAACCCACAAATAAAAAATAAGGTTTACCTTGTGAGTATTGCTCTCTTACTTTTTGCTGCTCGATATTAGACAAAGGTTTAAACCCTTCATTAATGCCATTATATACCACATCAATCTTATCTGCATTGATATGATAATTTTTTGAAATATCATCTTTACTATACTCAGATACAGTGGCAACGCGTGTAGCTAATTGAGCGTACTTGGGAAAAAAATAATTATAGTACCTACTTGTTAGTGGTTTTAAATCCTGAGGATTATGCAAAAAATTTATATCATGAATAACCGGCAATTGTTTGCATTTTGCTCCAGGCGAAAGAAATCCATCAGGTGACAAAAACAAATCAGGTTTCATACGATTTAATAAGTTTTTAACCGACAAATGAAACCATGCATAATACAAAAAAGGATGGCGCGCTTGAGGACCTAATACTAAAGGCGTGATGTTATCAGAAAATATAAACTCATCATTGTAATTTCTATCAAACAAAAAAACAAAATGAACATCCGGATTATTTTGAGTTATACGTTTGAGCGTTTGATAACTAAACCATCCAATTCCATCTAATTTATTTGGGATTAAAAGACGAGTATTTACTACTATTTGCAATGAAATTATTTTACTGCAAAATAAGTGAAATTTTAAACTAAAAAAATGGATTTATCTATTTTATTTTCAGATAAAAATCATATTACACCAACACCAATGGAATATCTATTTTATGTCTTACGCTCTCAACAGTTGTTCCAAATAAAATATCTTTAAATGTAGTATGTCCGTGTGTTCCCATTACCAATAAATCACAATTATCAACTAATTTGGGGATAACTGATTTAGGACTTCCAAAACCTAATTTTACATCACAGTGATATCCTTGCTCTATCAGCTGATTTTTGTAGGCAAGTAAGTTGGCGCTGTCTTCTATTCTTTCATGGTCGTTTGTTTGTTCACCATACATCACGGCATTTGTACTTTCTAAAACATGTATTAAAACATAATGTGCTTGTTTACCGCCAAGCATAATGGCCTTATTAATAGCTTTATTATCACTGGAACTAAAATCAACAGTTACTGCAATTGATGAATATGGTTTTTGAGCTTCGAAACTAATTTTTGCCACATCTCCATGAAATTGAGAAGACACCTGTTGTTTAGGTTTCTTAAACAAAGGTTCAAAGGTGATAAATAACAAAATACCTAAACATAACAACATAAAAGGAATTACAATCACAGAAATCCATATCGAATATTCTGAATCCTGAAGCCATTCTTTTACTTTATTGAATAACATCTGACAATTCAAAAACACAATCACAGAAACCGAAATCCAAGAAGCTATTTTTTGCCACAACGGAATAGTAAATTCGCCCATACGTTTTTTGTTACTTACAAAATGTATTAATGGAATAATTGCAAAGCCTAATTGCAAACTCAAAATCACCTGACTCAACACCAATAGATCTCCTGTTTTATCTTCACCTAAAAAATAAATCGTTAAGAATGCAGGAACAATAGCAATTAAACGAGTAAGCAGTCTTCTAATCCATGGTTGCAAACGAAGGTTTAAATAACCCTCCATGATGATTTGTCCGGCTAATGTACCAGTAATAGTAGAACTTTGTCCGGCTGCAATTAATGCGATAGCAAACAATAACGGAGCAAGTGTACTACCTAACATGGGTGCCATCATTTTATGTGCATCTTGTATTTCTGAGACTTCAACGCCGGTATTAAAAAAGGTGGTAGCGGCAATAATTAAAATAGCAGCATTAACAAACAGTGCTAAATTTAAAGCTACAGCACTATCGATAATATTAAAACGAATAGCTTTCTTTATTTCTAAAGGGCTTCTTTCAAATTGACGTGTTTGAACCAGCGAAGAATGCAAATATAAATTATGAGGCATTACTGTTGCGCCAATAATACCTATAGCAATGTACAAAGCATTTTCGTTAGTAAATCCCGGGATTAAACCTTTTGATATTTCTACAACATCAGGTTTCGCTATAAGTAATTGTATTAAAAAAGAAACGCCAATAATTCCAACTAGAGAAATAATAAATGCTTCCAGTTTTCTAATACCTGCATTTAATAAAAATAGTAAAACAAAGCTATCTAATACAGTGATGCAGACTCCTCCCAAAATTGAAATGGATGGAAATAATAAATGAATACCTATTGCCATACCTACAACTTCTGCTAAATCACATGCAGCAATAGCAATTTCAGCTAAAACATATAAAAAATAATTAATAAACTTAGAGTAATGATCTTTAGACGCTTGTGCTAAATCTCTTCCCGAAACAACACCTAAACGCACGCAATGACTTTGTAACAATAATGCAATTAAGTTACTCATCACTAAAACCCAAATTAAACTATAACCGTATTTACTTCCTCCTTCAATATCGGTAGCCCAGTTACCCGGATCCATATATCCTACACTAATCATGTAAGCAGGGCCAATAAAGGCTAATAATTTTTTGAACCCTCCTTTACTGGAAGTATTTACGGAAGCATTTACTTCATCTAAAGATTTATGATGATTCCCAGACAACTTAATTATTTTCTTAATTCGAAATTAGCTCCAAGATAAACTCGCCTAACCATTTCATCATTTGCTAAATCCTCTGCAGAACCTGATTTTATAACCTCACCAGCATACAACAAATAAGTTCTATCAGTTATACTTAATGTTTCGTGAACATTATGATCGGTAATCAAAATACCAATATTTTTATCTTTTAATTTACGAACTACGCTTTGAATATCTTCAACCGCAATCGGATCAACTCCAGCAAATGGTTCATCCAGTAGAATAAATTTTGGGTCAGTTGCTAATGCGCGTGCAATTTCTGTTCTTCTTCTTTCACCGCCTGATAATTGATCTCCTAAATTTTTACGAACGTGATGTAATGCAAATTCATCCAATAAACTCTCAACCTTATGTTCTTGTTCTGCTTTAGTTTTTTTAGTCATTTGCAAAACCGCCCGTAAATTATCTTCGATACTTAATTTTCTGAAAACAGAAGCTTCTTGGGGCAAATAACCTACTCCAAGCTGGGCTCTTTTATACATAGGTTCAGATGTTATATCTTTATCATCTAAAAATATTTTTCCTGAATTTGGTTTCACCATCCCCACTATCATATAAAAGGAAGTTGTTTTACCTGCTCCATTAGGCCCTAATAATCCAACAATTTCTCCCTGTTGTACCTGAACACTCACATTATTGGCAACAGTTCTGCTTTTATATTTCTTTACTAAATTTTCTGAACGAAGTATCATCTGTTAAACTAATATCTACCAAATATACTGAAAGATAATCTATTTGAAATTACAAAAAATGTGAATGTTTAAAGAACTAGAACATTAACTGAAATCCGAATTTCACACCGAAATTATCAATTGCTCTAGGTCTTAGATATGTTGAGCGCCACAGGGCATCAATTCTGAAAACTTTAAAAATATTTTCGATACCTGCACTTACTTCAACATATGGCTCATTGCCCAATGCATTTAATGTAGAAGGAAAGATTAAAGTCCTCCTGTTCTTATCGTTAACGCTTCCCCAAAGTGCTTTACATGTGACAACCTCACGCCATTTTAATTTCTTAATCAATGGGATTTTATTAAACAACAAACCCTCAAAGTGATGAAACATCCCAATTGAAGCATATTGGTCGCTTGCAAATTCGTAATACTTCATCATGTTAAAAGACATGTAATCGTAAACATATGTTTCGTTACCTCCATGTAATTCCATTAAAGGATAAGGAACAGCGCCAAATATTTTCCCGGCCTCTGCTGTGTAATCTGTATAACCAAGCAATGAAATCAAACGTACGCGGTCACTTAAATTAAAGACAACTTTTTGATAATCATACTCGCCTCTGAAAGCATTTTGAAGAGATTTAGCATAATTAATTTGTAAAACCGGCCATTTAGTACCTAAACTTATACGACTAAAATCTCCGCTTATAAATTTTTCTTTGTAAGCAAAACGCACATTTAAACGCACTTCGGTATTTCTTATATTTTCTTTAACACCAATACTTCCATCATTTTTATAATATTTGTATGCATTTGCTAATAATGGCGTGATCGTTCTTCCTACCAATGTTACTTTAGAAGTCAATCCATCCACCCACTCTCTTTCATACCACGCATAAGTTTGATCGACTCTGGTTAAATTTGTTAGTGGGCTTGTTCTAAATAAAGAAGCAAAAATATTATCCTGAGAAAAACCGTTCTGACTCTGACCTAAAATCTCGTAATCACTTTTATAGGTCATCCCTATTAATTGGCGGTGTGGTTTTTTTGAAATAAAACTTTTAAAACCAAGACTGTATTTAAATTTTTCATCATTAAACCCATATGCTACATATCCTTGTAACTCATACCATCTGCTAAATTTACTGCTTGTTCTGCCACCAAAACGAACACGAGTTCCTTCAATTTTATTATAACTAACCAAATTAAAATAAGGTCCAATTTCAAAATTATTAACCACCTTATACCCTGAAACAAAAATGGTAAATATATCTACCCATGTTTTATACACTGGCAGTGTTTTAATAGTATCTATCATGTGATAGATTTTCTTTTCTCTAACCGACAAACTATCATGCCTGTGTGTATCCCAGAAACCATCTGAATGTTTTAACGCAGAGTCTTCCACAACAATTTTATCTCCAAATTCATAAAACTTTGGCTCTTTGGGTTGATTAATGACAAAATCTTTATAAGAAGTAGTTTTTCTGCCGTAAATACCAACCTGATTTTTATTCATGGTAAAATCAATCACCAATCTATCTTTACTCAACATCCAGGTACTATCTACTTTTGTAAATTCCTGAACCACATTGGCTGCATTGATAAAGTTTATGTTTGCATCTTTTGGAATACTCATTTCTAAACGCTTAATAGCCCAGGTTGTATCGGCAATCCACATATTACCGCTAAAGCATAACTCCTGTGGACGTTTAGATTTGAAACGTATTTGATAACAACGTGTGTTCCCGATAAACAAACTATCCTCTAGATAATACTTATAGTAAAAGAATCCGTTATCAGAAATGGGACTCACAAAATCTTTATTAAATACCAAAATATTGTTATCATAAATATTAATGTTTTGATACATATCACCCATTACTGAAGTAATACTGGTATTTTCGATACCTGTGATTTTATTCGCTCTAATCACTTCTTTTTTCAAAGTCGGGTTGCTTCTGTAATAAATATCAGAAATAGCTTCTGTAATAAATATTGGGAGTGATGGTTTCTCTCCTGAATTTAAACTATCAACATTATCAAACACAAACTGAATTGGTTTAAACAGTTTTTTTTCTCGCATTTCTTTCGGAATACGATTTAAATCAAACTCTACCTTGTTGTAAGTTTCGTATTGGTAGGCATCTAACTTTCTCTTATTGTTAAATTCTTTATGAGAAATCACATTTCTGATAATACGATGCGCAGGGTTTTCGCCTGCTTTTACAACTACTTCCAATAAATTTACCCCCTCCAAAACCATAGGCATATTTACTGTTTGGTTTTCACCGCGTTTAATAGCTTTTGTTAGTTTTTTGTAACTCACATAAGATGCAACAATCGAATCGCCTAGCTTAGAAGTAGTAATAGAATAGTTTCCATCAAAATCGGTAGTCCCGCCAATAGTGGTACCCTTTATTAAAACTGGCACAAATGGCAAAGGTTCTTTAGACTCGGCATCATAAACCTTTCCTGTAATAGTATAGTTTTGCGCATAGAAATCCTTGCGAAAAAAAATCAATAATAAAACAAAACAAAAAAGTAGTTTCTTAGCCATTAAATTTAATGAACTTAAAAATAACAATTAGTTCTAAACTCATCAACTTTATTTTATAAAAATTGTTTATACTTGGGGTACAATTTTATGGCAAAATACGACGCAGTTATTATAGGAAGTGGCTTAGGTGGTTTATGCACAGCATACATTTTAGCAAAACACGGAATGAAAGTTTGTGTGCTTGAAAAAAACAGACAAGTTGGAGGTTCGCTACAAATTTATAGCAGAGACAAAACTATTTTTGAAACCGGAGTGCATTATATCGGAGGTTTGGATGAAGGTCAAAACCTTAACAGATACTTTAAGTACTTCAATATCATGAAGGATATAAAACTTCAAAAACTTAATGAAAATGCATTTGATGTTATTTCATTTGAAGGTGATGAACAACTATACCCTCATGCTCAAGGCTATGATAACTTTGTAGAACAGTTAGCTGCTATTTTCCCAAAGGAAAGAGAAGCGTTAAAAACATACATTCAGAAAGTAAGAGAGGCTTGTGCGGATTTCCCGATGTACAATTTATCTAATCAGAAAAAAGATTTTACAAACGCCTGGCATTTACAGGTAGACTCTCAAACTTATATCAACTCTTTATTTAAAGATGAGAAACTGCAAAAAGTAATTGGTGGGAATAACATGCTTTACGCCGGTGTTGCAGGTAAATCTCCATTTTATGTTCATGCTCTGGTTGTAAACTCCTATATCGAAAGTTCTTATCGTTGCATTGACGGTAGTTCCCAAATCGCAAGAATTATGAGCCATAACATCAAAGAAATGGGTGGCGAAATTTTAAATTACCATGAAGCAAAACGTTTTGTTTTCGACGGAGATTCCATAGAGTCTGTTGAATTAACAAACGGAGAGCGTATTGAAGGAAAAACATTTGTATCTGCTATTGATTTGAGCAAAACCATTGATATGGTAGAAGGACCTCAATTACGTTCTGCATATAAAAATCGTTTAAAAGGATTAGAAAACACAGTGTCTGCCTTTTTATTAAATGTGGTTTTACAACCTGAATCATTTCCTCATTTAGACCATAACATCTATCACTTAATAAATCATGATGTATGGGCAGGCCCGTTTTATGACGAGAAAAAATGGCCTGAATCGGTTGCCGTGTTTGGTAACACTAACTCAAAACATCCTAATTTTACTGAAAACTTTACTGCTATGGGCTATATGCGCCATGAAGAGTGCGCTAAATGGTGGGACACAAAAAATATTATTCCAAACCATATCAGCTATAGAGGAGATGACTACGAGGCATTTAAAATCGAGAAATCAGAAAAATTATTGGATGCTATTGAAAAACGAATTCCGGGTATCCGCTCAAAAGTAAAATCTTATACAAGTGCAACACCTATTACTTACCGCGATTATATAGGTAGCAGAGATGGTTCATTATATGGTGCTATCAAAGATTACAAGGAACCTTTAAAAACATTCATTACTCCAAGAACTAAAGTGAATAATTTATTTTTAACAGGTCAGAATTTGAATTTACACGGAGTACTTGGAGTAACCGTAAGCTCTGTTGTGACTTGTACCGAAATTTTAGGCGATCCAGATTTAATTACAAAAATTGCAAAAGCCAGCTAATCATTCATTAACAACACATAATATTCATGCTTACTCTTAACCCTTCAGAATTAAACGTCCCTCAATTACATCAATATTTATTAGGAGCTATTGGACCACGCCCTATTTGTTTTGCAAGTACTGTAGACGCAAATGGAAACCATAACGTAGCGCCATTTAGTTTTTTTAATGTATTCAGTGCAAAGCCACCAATAGCTATTTTTTCGCCAAACTTAAGTGGAAGAACAGGTGCGCCAAAAGACACCCATTTAAATATTAAAGAAGTGCCTGAGTGCGTGATTAATATCGTGAACTATAACATGGTTCATCAAATGAGTTTAGCAAGCAGCCCTTATGCAAAAGGTGTAAGCGAATTTACAAAAGCCGGGTTCACACCTATTCCTTCGGACTTAGTGAAACCAATGCGTGTGAAAGAAAGTCCTGTGCAATTGGAGTGTAAAGTTTTTGAGTTAAAAGAAATTGGCAATTGTAATTTAGTGATGTGTGAGATTGTGAAAATTCACATTGACGAATCGGTGTTGAATGAACAAAACATGATTGACCAACAAAAAATTGATTTAGTTGCACGTATGGGTGGTAACTGGTATTGCCGCGCACATGGTGATGCATTGTTTGAAATTGAAAAACCAATTACAACTATTGGAATTGGTTTTGATAATATTCCTGCAAACATCAAATCAAGTTCTATTTTAACAGGTAATAATTTAGGACAATTAGGAAACATTGAAGTTTTACCAGGTGCCGAAGAAGTAGCAGAATACAATAAAACTATATCTAAAACATTTACTAGTGAATCTGAAAAACACCAATACGCAAAAACCTTATTGGATGCTAATAAGGTGAAAGATGCTTGGTGCGTTCTGCTGGGATAAATAAAACATGACAATTGTCAGCTAGTAAAATGACATTTGTTATTAGGAAAACTTCATCGTGTTTTTAACTTTGAGTATAATTAAAAACTATAGCCATGCAAAAACACGATTTATTACACGAGTTCCCTGAAATGAAAGATAAAATCCATGAGTTAAAAACAACGGATACTTATTTTAGAAAGATGTTTGACGAATACCACGATGTAGATCATCAGATTCATAGTTACGAAACAGGAGCTACTGCAACTACTGATGAACATTTAAATGAATTAAGAGCAAAACGTGTTCATTTAAAAGACGCTCTTTACAATATGCTAAAAAACTAAGATTTACTTAGGTTTTATGATTAAAACCATTCGATAAAGTCGAGTGGTTTTTTTATTGTTTTAAAGAATAGAACGCAGATTATAAGGATTTGTTATGATTCTTATGATGAAGAAGCAAAGCTTACTATGTATGACTGTTTTCTTATATTTGTATATGGGCAAAAACTATGTGCCTATGTGGTTAAATTTTATAAAACACCTTTCGTTATTTTTGGATGAAACCCATCTCTTTTAAAACACATATCGATAAACTCAGTTACCTAAAGACTTTTTATTTGGAAATACCTGCAACAGTGGTAAAAAAAATTGGAGGTATTGGCAAAGTACGTTTATTGTGCGAAGTAAACAAACAAATAACGTTTCAGTGTGGCTTGGTATCTTTACCGGAAGGCAAAGCGTACATTTCTATTAATAGCAAACGCATGAAAGAATTGGGTGTAGAAATGGGAGACACAGTAAGCGTAACACTAACCGAAGATAAAAGTGAGTTTGGAGTTGATGTACCTGAAGAATTAACCGAACTATTTAAACAAGATCCTGAAGGCAAACGCCGTTTTGATTTATTAAAACCAGGCATGCAACGTTATATTTTAAACCACGTCAATACCGTAAAATCTCCTCAACTGAGGGTTGATAGAGCCTTTATGCTGATCAGCAATTTAAAAAACTTAATGCAGGGTAAGGAAACGTTTAAAGAGATATTGGGGAAATAGTATTCATATTATTTTTAAACGTTTACTATTATTGGTAAATTTGATAAATAGCTAAACTTAGAAAAACTAAACATATTTCCCATATGTGGTTATGTTTATACGAAAGAACTAAACATATAAGCTAGTTAGCGGTAATAATTATGACAAACATGTACTTAAAGACATCAAAAAGAAAAATCTTCTCTTTAACAATATTAGTTTTGTTTTTCAAAATACATGCTCAGACAAATAATAGCCCAGTTTGTTCAATAAATTCAAATAAAATAATTGGTGAATGGGTAAATATTCAAATGCCAACAAAGACAACTTCGTTAGACTCTATTAATAAAATTTTAAAAGACTCAAAAAATGTTAAATTGTACAACACTGAGATTACAAAAGAATTTCATTTAGACTTTTCCAAAGATTCGTTGACTTATTTTGGAACAACTGTCAAATATCATATAGACAGTACATCATGTAATTTAATTACTCTGACCAACCCAAAAACAAAAAAAACTCGTTCACAAAAAATTTATGTAATAACAGATAAATTTCTTGTTCTTCAAGACTGTAATTACGAATGCTTTACAATGTTTTACATAAAACTTAAATAAATGAAAAAAATATTCTTTGCTCTAATCACTTGCTCATTACTTGGCTGCAGTAGTTCCAAAAACAATGACTCAAAATACATTTTTAAGGGAGAATATAAATCTGATATTAATGGGCTGATTCCAGAAGGCAACTCAAAGGTTGACATTATGGGAATAAAATTTCCTCCAGGTTACGAGCAACTAGTAATGAAGTTTCAACAAGGAATAGCGGCAAATCAAGAATGGTTTGTCACATATCAAAAAGAAAACTACGTCCCAGGACAAGGATTACCTTATCATGAAAATTTCGGCATTACTAAAGAAGAATACGAAATAATGAAAAAAAATAATGGCGCTGTAAAACTTTCAAAAATTGCAGAAAGTGAATTTTTAGCTGAGAAAAACAATGAGATGATTACACTTTCTGCGCACCCTGACATATCAGCATTTAATAACATTAAAATAAAATTAGACTCTAATCTAATTTACATCAATAATCTAAAGGTGCCCTACATTGGTATTTCTGATATTAAGGACACAAATAACGTGATTGGTAAATGGAAAGGACATAGATGGAAAATTGAAGAATTTGAAAATCCTAATTATACATCAATGGCAGACATAAGCGGAAGAATTTATGAATTTACAATTGGGCAATCTGAAAAAGACAAAAAAACTTTCATGTATATTAAGAAGCAGATTGTTCAAAATGGCCAAAATTTAGAAAATGTTGACGTGCAAGTATTTTTGAAATAAATTACTACTGCTAGCATGCCCTACTTCGCAGTTAATAAACAAAAAAGAGGATAATTGCTTATCCTCCTCTTTTTTGTTTCTGCAGTTGGGTTTGGTTCTCCTCCCCCGTCCGCCAGCTGGCGGACACCCCCTCAACAGGGGGATATATTAATTAATTGCTGGTAAGAAGCTATAGTTTTTGCTATACTCTAACATTTGTTCAGTAAAGCTTTTTGGGTATTCTATCTTCACATCTACAATTTTACCATCTTTCATTACAGGTGTTAACTTAGGCTGAATAAAGCCTTGGTATGGAGCCATTTCTAATTTAGCATAACGCTCTAATACTTCTTTATGTAAAGCTTTGTCAACTTTTACACCGTAGTTTTCTATTAAAGCTTTACCAGCTTTGTAATCACCTTGAGATTTAATGCGTTGTAATTCTTTTAATAATTCTCCAAATAACACACGTAATTTTAAGTAATCGTTAATCACAAAATACGTTTTACCATTTTCAAATTTCTTTTCAATCACGTTTTCTGCTTTACCTTTTTCGTATGCCCAAGCCGCTACCATTTGACGGTTACGCATGTGCGCTTCTTCAATATTATCTCCTAATTTTAAACGAGATAATTGAACCATTAATCCTTTAGTGATGTACTCATCATAAGATGCTTTACCATACTCTAAAGAAGGCATTACTCCTAAATCCACTAATTTTTGATCCATTAAGTAATACAATGCTACTAAATCAGCGCGACCTTCTTCTAATGCTGAAGCATAATTTTTTAAAGTCTCATGTGGCTGTCCAACACCCGGTTCAATTTGTCCACTTGCGTGACCAATTACCTCGTGCATATCTGTATGTAATTTATCAGCTAAACCGGCATAGTCTAATACATTTTTCTTAATCGCATCATTGTAGTAAAATTCATTGACTACACTTCCACCGGCTGCTTTATCATATGCCTCCACAATGTTTCCAAGGTTTACAGATTTAGAACCATGTGTTTCTCTAATCCACTCGTTGTTTGGTAAATTAATTCCAATTGGTGTAGATGGAGCGGCATCACCACTTTCCATTACTGCATTAATTACTTTAGCAGAAATACCTTTTACATTTTTCTTTTTATGCTCAGGTAATAAAGTAGAATTATCTTCGAACCATTGAGCATTTGCACCAATTGTAGCAATACGTTTAGATGCTTTAAAATCACGTACAGAAACAACCGATTCAAAGGTTGCTTTTTTTCCTAATGGATCTTCGTACACTTCAATAAATCCGTTGGTTACATCAATCGCACTTTCAGTATCTTTTACCCAAGCAATATTATAATCATCAAAATCTTTTAAGGAACCTGATTTATAAAATTGAACTAATTTTTGTAGGGCCGCTTTTTGAGTTTCGTTTTCAGCCACTGTAATTGCTTTTTCTAACCAAAACACAATTTTCTCAATTGCTTGAGTGTACATGCCTCCTACTTTCCAAACTTTCTCTACAATCACTCCGTTTTCTTTTACTAGCTTACTATTTAAGCCAATCATCACAGGAGTTTTGCTGTTTTTATCAATTTGCTTTTCGTAAAACTCGATAGCCTCTTTTTGATTTACACCTTCGTAAAAGTTAACTGCTGAGTTTAAAACTAAATCTTTACTAGGATCTAAATTCACTTTTTTAGGAGCAATTTTTGGATCGTAAATAATTGGCATTAAACGAGCAATAAATGCTTCTTTAGTCTCTCCTTGATTTAAAGGTAATTGAGTAGCTTCTACATTAGATACTAATTGAGTAAATGCTTCTTGAGAACATTCAGGGAAAAATTTCTCGCTACCATAATGATGGTGAATACCACGGCTAAACCAAACACGTTTAGCATACACCATAAACTTTTTATAGTCTTCGTTATTCACATCGCCTTTATAAGACTCAACAACTGCATCTATCGTTTTACGAATCGTTAAATTGTATTTGTAGTTTTGATCCCACATGATATCACGTCCGCATAAAGCCGCTTCAGATAAATAATACAATAACTCTTTTTGTTGAAGCGTTAATTGATCAAAGCCCGGAACTTCATAACGTAAAATACGTAAGTCGGCAAACTGCTCGCTCACATACTCAAAAGGTTCAGCTGATTCTTTCATAACAGTATCTTTTTTTGCTATTACTTCCTGAGAAGTAATATCTGATTGATTGGATTTGCAAGCACCTAAAACTAAAGCTGCTGAAATCGGAACTATGAATAATTTAGTGGTCATTTTGTTAAATTTTGAGGTACAAGAATACGCTTTTAATAAGGGATTTGCAAACCATTTTCAGTGCTTTTTATATCCCGAATTTTATTAGTTATATTTGTGAGAATGAGCAAAAAACTGATAATTATCATCGTCATCTTAACCTGTGTTTTCTCATTGAAAAGTCAGGAGATTAAACGACAGTTGTTAAATGCTAATATTCTGCAATTCCATCACAATCTGTACGTTTATGGTTATCAGCAAAACAATACAGAACTAAAATTTAAATGTTATTCCTACTCACATAAACTTCAAGTAAAAGATAGTGCAGAGTACAATTTAGGCAAACATACACCATCTGATTATTTGCAGATTTCAGTTGATACCTTACATGATTTTTTAAACTTCTATTTTCAATTGGCAAACCAAAAAAATATGGTTAGTCTTTTTAGAACTAATGATTCTTTAAAAACCATTGCCACGACCGATAATTATGATGCTAACCATATTAATTCATTAAGTGTGTTTGATGATGAAAAACTTGCTTACAAACAAGATTTATATGTCATTAGAACGGCAACAGATTCGGTAGATAAACAATTTTATTTATCTAAATATCATGTAAAATCCATTAATAAACCTTTTGAGTATGACTATAAATGGCAATTTGCTTTTGAAAGAAAATACATCTACCGCGCATCTATTTTAGCGGCTGACACAAATCAAGTTATTGTTTATGCTCATGTATTTGATGGATTAAAAAAAGGGCAATGGATTTTGCGCATTAATGCTAACACGGGGGAAATAATTAGAGGTACGAAATTAAGTGCGAAGGGAGATACAAGACATTTTTTAATGTCGAATTTCATCATTGATAAAAAAACAAAAAATATTGATGTGATTGGAAGTGTTTATGAAGGCAACACAATTGACTTTAAAAATAAAACATCAAACTTTACCACTCAGGCCAAAAACCATAAATTATTTTTAGTAACGATTGATAGTTTAGGAGATGTAGCTCAGAGAGTAGAAAAAGTATTTCCATTACCTATACAAACCAAAACACAAACGGGCTTACAATCGTTTCATTTAAAAATCAGAGAATTCAATAAAAACACAGATGGTAGTTACAACATCTGGTCAGATATATATGAACAATCGTTGCCTAATGTATTTAGCTATTATAGTTCGTGGGAATTTGGTTTAGTACCTGATGATGTTGATTATACAGTTAATCGCTCAACCTTTACTATTAGCAGTAAAGTCATTCCTAATTTCACAAACCTTGCAAAAGGAGACAACTATGGAAAGTATATCATGAGCGACATTGGTGATTATGATAAAATGAGATACAAAAAACCAATGAATGATGTGGTTATTAAGACTGGATTAGATGAATTAAGTAATGCATTTTACGTATTGAAGAAAACAGACATATTATCTGCCAAAAAAACATACTACTACATTTTTATGGGTAAAAAAGGTTTAGAGTATAAACCATTGTTGAAATCTGAACAAGGACAAAATATTAATTTGTTTTTTACAGACAAAAAATCTTACATCAGTTTTATTACCAATATTGGTAATTCTGATTTTGAGTTAAAGCTTAATAACCTGTAGCTTTAACCACATAGAAATATAGTTTTATACGAAAATCTAAAGTAGTTGATAGAGAAGCTTTGCTTCTGACACAGAGTACTATGTGCAAAATAAAATTTCTATCTCATTCTGTATAACCCATAATCACTATGTACCTATGTGGTTAAATTCTATATCTCCACAATATTCAAATTCTTTTTATTTTTCATTTCATCAGGTATAACAGATAAAATGCAATCTTTTAAGCATTGAACCAATTTTGCTTTTAAAAACTCCCGATGAGTAATTAAACTAATTTCTCTAACAGGTTCAGGTGATTTAAACGAACGAATTCTTTTTTGTTGTGAGCTGTTTAAATGATGAGTTGTAAGCTCCGGAATGATCGTCATGCCAAAATTAGTATCAACCATGTTTTTCAGAGTCTCAATACTTCCGGCATTATAATGAAAATGCTCTTCGGATTCTCTTTGCTTTTTTAATGCACAAAAGTTTAATATTTGTGAGCGCATGCAATGACCTTCTTCTAATAACCATAAGCGATTCACATCAATTTCTTTAGGCAAAACATATTGTTTATTAAATCCCTTTTCTTTTTGATTGACGTATAAAAAATACTTTTCATAAAACAACACATGTTCCGATATAGCTGAATCATGAAGTGGAGTGGCTAATATTCCTGCATCAATATCTCCCGTTTTGAGTTTATGCATAATCACATCCGTAGTGTATTCATTAATATTTAATTTCACCAAAGGATGGGATTGCATAAACTGCTTTAAGAACAAAGGCAATAAATAGGGCGCTAGTGTAGGGATAATACCTATTTTTAATTCACCACTAATAATACCTTTTTCATCTAGGATAATCTCCTTCATTTTTTTGGATTCCTCAACAATCCTACGAGCCTGAATGATTAGTTTTTCACCCACATCAGTCGTTTTTACAGGCTGTTTACTTCTGTCAAATATCTTCACATCCAATTCCTCTTCCAGTTTTTTAATCATCATACTGAGTGTGGCTTGAGTTACAAAACAAGCTTCAGAAGCTTTGACAAAGTTCTTTAATTTATCAACTGCGATAATGTATTCTAATTGTTGCAAGTTCATTATATAGATTTTATCTATACAAATATAAATAATATCAATTTGATTGATATTAAAAAAGAACACAATTTTGTATCAGAATTTAAAAATCAATTAAACTTAAAATAAAATGGAAACAACAAGAGTAATTTCAGTAGGGTCTAAATTCCCACAGTTCAACAAACAAGCAGTCGTATCTACTGAACAAGGTAAAGAATTTGAAATGATTAATAACGACATTCATTTAGCCAAAGGAAAATGGATGGTGCAATTTTGGTGGCCAAAAGATTTCACATTCGTGTGCCCAACAGAAATAGCAGAGTTCAATAAGCATGTTCAAGATTTTTCGGATAGAGATACTGTATTAGTTGGTGCATCAACAGATACCGAGTTTGTACACTTAGCCTGGAGAAAAAATCACGAAGATTTAAAAAATTTAAAATTCCCAATGTTAGCAGATACATCAAAATCTTTAGCAGAAGAACTAGGCATTTTAGATCAACAAGAAAAAATTGCTTATCGTGCAACATTTATAGTTGACCCCGAAGGTATTATTCGTTGGGTAAGTGTTTACGATTTAAATGTTGGGAGAAACGTAAAAGAAGTCATTCGTGTACTAGATGCTTTACAAACAGATGAATTATGTCCTTGTAACTGGAAAAAAGGAGAAGAAACTATTCACGCTTAATTTAAAAAAAATGGAAAATATAGTTATCAATGAAACCTTAGAAGGCTTATTAAATAATATCAATTATCAATCTGATGCTCCAAAGGCACTAATTGATATGGCAAACATAGAAGCACGTTACTTAAAAGATTTAAAAATCAATGTTGGTAATGCTTTGAAATACGAAAGCTTATCTGAGAAAGAAAGTGCATTATTGGCATTAAGTGTAGCCGTTAATGAAAAAACAAAATCGTTAGAGCATGCATTATTAGAAAAAGCAAAGTCTGCGGGAGCATCACAAGAAGAAATTTTAGAAACGTATGCTTGTGCGTCTTTACTAAACGTAAACAATGTATTTTATCGTTTCCGTCACTTTACTAAAAAGGAATATTACCAAACCACTCCGGCAGGCATTAAAATGACGGTAATGGGAAATCCAATAATGGGCAAAGAGTTTTTTGAATTAATGAGTTTAGGCATTTCTTCATTAAACGGTTGCGAACTATGCGTGAATGCTCATGAAGATTCTTTGATAAAAATGGGTACCAGCCAGCAACGAATTTATGACGCTGTTAGATTGTTTGCAAATTTTAAAGGATTGAGTGTGTTTTTTGAGTAATAAAAAAGGTGGTTAAAATTTTAACCACCTTTTGTTTTCATCTAATTCAGCTCATACGTTAAACTACCTATCTTATCCAACTCATTCATCAATTCTGTACTTACTGCGATTTTTTGTGATTTTGAAAACAGTTTTACACTCATGTTTTCAATTGGATCCTCCACATAAAACTCAACGCTACACTTTCCTTGAGAAGCATTAAAAATAGACTCTATGTTTGCTATCAACTCTTCGTTAATAGCATTCACATCTACTTTTAATTTCATAGATGAGAAAATGTTACTTTTCACATCTTCCAACAACTCAATTTTTTGCAACTTGATTTCTAAACTTCCAGGTTGATTGTAACGTTCTTGTACTTTCGCTTTCACATATACAAACAATCCCTGAACCATGTATTTGCTGTACTCCACAAAATCTTTCCCAAACAACATTAGTTCAACAGAACCATTGTAATCTTCAATTATCAACTTACCAAATGCATTCCCTGTTTTACTTGTTCGTTGTTCTGAGCCGGTGATAACACCTCCAAAGGTGATATCTTTACCTTTAAATGGTTCTAATCCTGCTTTGAGTTGCGCGCAGTTTGCACTACACTTATGTTCAATAATTAACTTATAAGGGTCTAAAGGATGTCCCGAAATAAAGAAGCCTACTACTTCCTTTTCTCTTGCCAACTCTTCTAATTTACCCCAAGTTTCAACTTTAGATGGTAATTGAGGTTCGGTGATTTCTACTTCATCATCTCCTCCAAATAAACTTGCCTGAGAGGTATCATTACCCAAACTCATTTGATTACTGTATTTAATCATACGGTCAGTTAAGGTTGTGCCATCTATATCAGGAGTGAAAAACATAGCTCGATGAACACCTTCAAAGGCATCAAAAGCACCGGCCAAAGCCAAACCTTCAATCGATTTTTTATTGACTGCTTTACTATCCAAACGTTTTGCTAAATCAAATACTGAAGTAAATTTCCCATTTGTATTTCGTTCTTCAATAATCGCATTTACGGTATTCTCGCCTACCCCTTTAATAGCACCCATTCCAAAACGAATGTCTGTACCACCCGGAATTACACTGAACTTAGCAAAACCTTCATTAACATCCGGACCAAGAACTTTAATTCCCATACGTTTACACTCTTCCATGAAGAAAGAAATCTTTTCGATACTTCCTGAGTGGTTTAAAACCGAAGCCATAAACTCCGAAGGGTAATGTGCTTTTAAGTATGCTGTTTGAAATGCCACATACGCATAACACGTAGAGTGTGATTTATTAAAAGCGTATGATGCGAATGCTTCCCAGTCTTTCCAAACTTTCTCTGCTACAGTAGTATCATGACCGTTAGCTTTGCAGTTATCAATGAATTTGCCTTTCATTTTATCCAGCGTTGCACGGTCTTTTTTACCCATCGCTTTACGAAGCGTATCCGCATCACCTTTGGTAAAGTTTGCCAGCTTTTGTGATAAACGCATTACCTGTTCTTGATAAACCGTAATACCATAAGTTTCGGATAAGTACTCATCCATTCCTTCTAAATCATATGTTACGGGTTCTCTACCATGTTTACGATTAATGTAATTAGGAATATATGCCAATGGTCCCGGACGATACAAGGCGTTCATAGCAATTAAATCACTAAACGAATCGGGTTTTAATTCCTTTAATGATTTTTGCATACCGGCACTTTCGTACTGGAACACACCGTTTGTTTCGCCACGTTGAAATAATTCGTAAGTCTTTTTATCTTCTAATGATATCGCATCAATATCGATATCG
This sequence comes from Bacteroidia bacterium, assembly GCA_035439445.1. Lineage (GTDB taxonomy): Bacteria > Bacteroidota > Bacteroidia > B-17B0 > Aurantibacillaceae > UBA4416. The sequence continues at coordinate 650 of DAORKG010000034.1, read as the reverse complement.
ATACCATGATTAAGTTTTACAAATCGTAAAGCATCTTTAATGATGGTTAATGTTCGTAAACCCAAGAAGTCCATTTTTAATAAACCCGCACTTTCAGCAACCGAGTTATCAAACTGTGTTACCAACATGTCTGAATCCTTTGCTTTAGTTACAGGCACAAACTTTACCATGTCGTCTGGTGTAATAATTACACCACAGGCATGAATACCTGTGTTACGCAAACATCCCTCTAATTCATAAGCTTGTTTTAATACATCAGCTTCAGGTGTATTCTCCTCTGCTAACTTTCTGAAGTTGTAAGATTGCTCAACAACCTCACGTTTATCTTTAATCTTTCCTAAATACTTTTCATCAATTCCACCCGGTTTTAATAATGCTTTTAATTCGGCATCCAAACTATCCGGAAACGCTTTTGCTAAACGATCAGCGTCAGGTAAAGGTAAATCAAGCACACGAGCTGTATCTCGGATAGCTGACTTACCGCCCATAGTACCGTAAGTAATAATTTGTGCTACCTGATTAAACCCATATTTATTGATAACGTAGTCAATTACCTTATCACGACCTTCATCATCAAAGTCGATATCTATATCGGGCATACTAATACGATCCGGATTTAAGAAACGCTCAAAGAGGAGATCAAACTTAAT
>DAORKG010000033.1:0-40498 GCA_035439445.1 Bacteroidia bacterium | reverse complement strand
TTTTAACATAAAAATGCCCCCAATAAGTATCTAACTTTTTGGGGGCAGTGCATTTCACCAGCCTTTTTTTATGATTTTAGCCAAAATACTTTTTAACTAAAAATGGCTTATAAAATGGCAAAAAAGTAGCGTAAACGTCTCTGTTTTAATTAAAAAACCTATTTTTGTAGAGGTTGGTTATAATACCAACCTCTATTATTTTAATACTATGCTAAAAAACATACTTTTCGCTTTTATCGCATTATTATTTGTGAAACATACTTTTTCACAAGTATTATATAACGAACGATTTAACGGTTTGAGCTTAAATACCGGAACATATACTGCAAATGCATCGACACAAACTTATTTTTACTCTGATGTGCCTAATGGCATGTTTACCATAAAAAATGATACCATTCCGGCAGATACATTAACCGGCAATTACCCCTTCAGAGCCAACGGACAAAAGAAGAAAGCTTGGTTAAGCTATGTGCCCGTTAACGGAACGGATACTTTTGCTGTTTCAACATCTTGGTTAAAACCTACCGGAACAGCCAACAACTGGTTAATAACTCCAACTATTAACAATATTACAGCGAACTCTGTATTAACTTGGGAAGCTATGGCTCCTGATCTTAATAATCAGGATGGATATGAAGTTTATGTTTCTACCAATACTTTAAGTACACCTTTAGTAACAGATTTTAGTGCTCCTATTTTCACCACTATTGCCGAAAAAAGTACTTGGCAAACACATGGTATATCCTTATCAGCATATGCCGGTCAAAACATTAGAATTGCATTTAAAAATAATACAAACAACAAATATCAATTGTGGATAGACGATATTAAAGTTGAAAATATTGCAAATGCTTTTGATGTTTCAACGATTTCTCAAAATGTTTACAAATACTCAACTATAGGGGCGACCAATTTCATTACAGCCACTTTTAAAAATAATGGTTACACGCCTATCAATAATCTAAGTATAAATTACAAAATGGCAAATGGAGTAACCGTTACCGAAACTAAAATATTATCTCCTGCCTTAAATTACTTAGATAGCAAAGAATTAACATTTACTGTGCCATATACTTCATTAACCGCACTGTATAATACATTTAAAGTATGGCCAACTTTCATAAACGGACAAGCTGATCAAAATGCAATAAATGATACTATCAATGGCGCTATCACTATATTATCATCAGTTCCTGAAAAGAAAATTTTACTAGAAGAATTTACCAGTACTAACTGTGGCTGGTGCCCGGATGCATATACAACATTAAATGCAATTACTAATACCAATGTTGTAAAAGCTTCTATACATGATAACGATAACATGTCGTTGAGTGCAGGTAACACATTGATTTCAGATTATATGTCAACACTGCCAAGTGCCAGTATCGATCAATATTATTACACCTCATTAAACTCTGTTATTGTTGGAAAAACTGACTGGAACTCAATCATTGCTCAGCGTTTAGCAATGAAAACACCTGCAACAGTAACCATTAGTAACATTAGTTTTAATGCAAACCAAATAGATGCAACGGTTTCTGCAACATTTGCAGGAGATGTAAAAGGAGACTACCGCTTAAATTTATACATCAAAGAAAATAATATTTATGGGCCATTAAACGATAATACAGACAATCAATGGAATCAACAAAGTTATTTATTTAATATCCCATCTTCACCTTATTACCAATTAGGAACATACTTAAATTCAACAACTAATTTACTTACAGGAACAGATTATAAACATCAATATACCATTAATGCCATGTTAGATGGAGCCTATGGTGCGAGTGGAATTATTCCATTAAATGGATCAACCAATGGTCAAACCTATTCGAAAAATTATTCTTACATCTTGCCTTCTGCTACTAGCGGAGAATTTAGATATAATGCCGATAACATCTATTTAATTGGAGTTTTAAGCGAATACAATACTGACACGAAAAAAAGAGCAATATTAAATGTGGCAGAAGTGAAATTAAATTCAAATCCAGAAGCTATTGTTGGTGTGAAAGAAATAACTGCATCAGATATTCAACTAAACATTTACCCAAATCCAACTAGTGATATGTGTAACTTGATTTACACTTTAAACAACAATGAATTTGTGACCGTAAACGTGTATAACACTTTAGGTGAATTAGTTTATATTGAATCTAAAAATGCAAACTCGGGAACAGTAATGCATAATTTAAACTTAAATAGCTTGCCGGCCGGGAACTATAGTATTCAGGTAAGTTTTAAAAATAATAGTATAACAAAAAAATTAACCATCATTAAGTAATTCAATGATTGTCATAACAGGAGCCGCAGGATTTATAGGAAGTTGTTTAATTAGTAAATTAAACCATAACGGGCACGAAAATTTGATTTTAGTGGATGATTTTTCTCAACTGCAAAAAATAGATAATTATCATACTAAAAATTTTGCTCAAAAAATAGAACGTTCTCATTTTTTAGAATGGTTTGAAGAACACGCTCCTGAAGTAACTTTTGTGTACCACATTGGTGCAAGAACAGATACTACTGAGTTTAATGTAGAGTTATTTAATGAACTAAATTTAAACTACACTAAATCTATTTGGAATACTTGTACAAAACATTTTATTCCTATGGTTTATGCATCATCTGCTGCTACCTATGGTTTAGGAGAATTCGGTTATGATGACGATGAAACAAAAATCCCATCACTAAAACCACTTAACCCTTACGGAGATAGTAAAAATGATTTTGACAAATGGGCATTGATACAAAAATCATGTCCTCCAAAATGGGCTGGATTTAAATTCTTTAATGTATACGGGCCTAACGAGTATCATAAAGGGCGCATGGCATCTGTAATTTTTCATTCGTTTAATCAAATCAATGAAAAAGGTCAAGTAAAATTATTCCGTTCGCATAATCCAAACTATACAGATGGTGGGCAGTTGAGAGATTTTGTGTATGTAAAAGATTTAGTTGATGTTCTATATTTTACTTATGGAGAAACTATCAAAAACGGCATATACAATTTAGGAAGCGGAAAAGCCAGAACATTCTTAGACTTAGCAAAAGCAACTTTTAAAGCGCTTGGAAAAGACCCTAATATTGAATTTATAGATACACCGATTGATATTAGAGACAAATACCAATATTTTACGGAGGCAAACATGAATAAACTCATTGCTCAAGGTTATAAAAAACCATTTACGAGTTTAGAAGACGGGGTTCAAGATTACGTTACAAACTATTTGATTGGTAAAAAGTATCTGTAATTAAATAAAGCCAAACAGAATTGTTTGCACAATTAATAAGCCATCTACCCATAAGTAATAGTAAAACGAATGCTTTTTGTCGTTTGTAAAAAGCACGGTTGCTACTACCAATAATCTCAGCAAAATAGACCCTATAAGAAAATGAGCTTCGTGATTAAAAAGGTAAAAACTTGTAAAGCCAAAAGCAATGAATACTAAGCATACAAGTTTAGTAATTTTGGCTCCAAATTTATTTGCATAAGTGTTCACACCAGACAAATAATCATTTTCTCCATCCTTAATATCAAACAGCAAACATAGCACAGATATAAAACAAAATTGAGAAATAACAAACCAAATACTTTGATCAGTAATCAATTTGTTTTCAATTAAAGGAACTAAACTGCAACTAATAACCCATACAGAAGAAATTAAAAATGGTTTGATGTAGCCGTGGCTTCGTAAATTAAACGGAGGTAAATAGTATAAAGTAGATATTACTTCAGCGCCAATCATTATCCCAATTGATGTCCAGCTTAAATTATTGCATAAAAACAAAACGATTAATAATGATAATCCGACACTTATTAATAAGGTCTTTTTGTGTTTGATTAACCATTGAGATCTTTCTTCGTGCACATTATTTTGATTAATCATATAACCACGCTGTACGTTGTATTGCAAATAGGTTGACAAAAAAATAAAAAGCAAATATGAATTATTTGCAAAATTAAAGGGAATTGAAAACAAATGATACGTTAGAAAAACCTGAGCTAACGCGCACAAAGCAATAAACACATTAGCATATACTAATGTTTTGATAATAGGATTTGATATGAACCAATTAGTTTTCAAAAATCTCTAATGCATTTTTAGAAGTAATAACAGCAACTTCTTCAACACTTATGTTTTTTATTTGGGCTATTTTTTCGGCAACCAATGGCAAATAAGCGCTTTCGTTTCTTTTACCTCTATGAGGAACTGGCGCCAAATAAGGTGCATCTGTTTCTAAAACAATATCATAAATGCTCAGCTGCTCAACCACTTTGTCTAAACCGGAATTTTTGAAAGTAACAACGCCTCCTATACCTAATTTAAAATTACCAAGTGACAATACTTGCTGTGCTTGAATAATATCACCACTAAAACAATGAAAAATTCCTTTTGGTAATTTATCAAACGATTTTAGAATAGAAAATATTTCATCAAACGCATTACGGCAATGGATAACCACAGTGTAGTTATATTCTAAAGCCCAAAACAATTGCTCTCTAAACGCCAATTCTTGCTCTTTTACAAATGTTTTATCCCAATACAAATCCATACCTATCTCTCCAATAGCAGAAAACCTTCTTAAATTAAGCCATTTTTTTACCGTGTCTAATTCTTCTCTATAGTTTTCCTTTACTGAACAGGGATGCAATCCCATCATCGGGAAACAATGTTCAGGAAAATGAACCTCCAATGCTAACATACCTTCAATACTGGAACTATCAACATTTGGCATATAAAATTTTGTTACACCTTTTTCCATAGCATTAGTTATAGATGCTATTCTGTCTTCATTAAACTCTTCTGAATAAAGGTGTGTGTGCGTGTCTATAAACATTGAAAAAATTGGTTATTTTTACAGCAAAGATAATCATCTTTAAGTATAGATAATGAAAATTTTAGTTGTACGTTTTAGCTCTATTGGCGACATCGTTTTAACGACACCGATTTTGCGTTGCATCAAACAGCAACTAAAAGATGTTGAACTGCACTTTGTAACGAAACATAATTTTTTATCAGTTATAGAAAATAATATTTATATAGATAAAGTATTTACTATAAAAGATTCTTTAAATGATGTTATCCCGCAACTAAAAAGAGAAAATTACGATTTCGTTATTGACTTACATCACAACATCAGAACCTTAAGATTAAAAACGGCATTAGGAAAAAAATCGTTTTCATTTAATAAATTGAATTGGGAAAAATTTTTAATAGTCAACTTTAAAAAAAATAAACTTCCGGGAATACATATTGTTGACAGGTATTTTGAAACTGTTCATTCTCTTGGAGTAAAAAATGATGATAAAGGTTTAGATTATTTTATAAATGAAAAAGATGAAATAGATATACCATCATCTTTACCAAGCATATTTCATGAGGGCTATCATGCATTGGTTGTTGGTGGCTCTTACTTCACAAAGCAAATTCCAGTTAATAAATTAAAAGAGATATGTGCTAAAAGTACTCTGCCATTAGTTTTATTAGGAGGTAAAGAAGATACTACCATTGCTGAACAAGTATATCAACTGCACAAAAACAAAACCATTAATTTATGTGGTAAATTAAATTTAAATCAATCTGCATCAATTATACAACAGGCAAACAAGGTCATTACCTCTGATACTGGATTAATGCATATTGCCGCTGCATATAAAAAAGATATTATTTCATTATGGGGAAATACAATCCCTGAATTTGGTATGGATCCATACTTACCTGGGAAAAACTCTGAAATATGGGAGGTAAAAGGATTATCCTGCAGACCCTGTTCAAAATTGGGATACAAAAAATGCCCTAAAGGGCATTTTAAATGTATGAATGAAATTGTTATTCAATCAATCTAGTCCTTTGTAAAAAGAGCTTTTAATTCAGTAGCATCATCTGGTTTCATTCGTCCACCAAGGATTAATGATAATTGGCGGCGGCGTAAAGCTCCTTCATAGCGTTTTTTCTCTTCTTCTGTTTCCGGAATTAATGGAGGAACTGGTAATGGTGCTCCATTTTGATCAATAGCTACAAAGGTGAAAATAGCTTCGTTACATTTAGTTTTATTTCCTGTGATTCTGTCTTCCACAAAAACATCAATATGAACTTCCATACTACTAGTGAAAGCCCTTGATACTTTAGCTTCCAAAGTAACAACAGAATTTTGCTTAATAGGATTATCAAACGACACATGATTAATAGAAGCGGTAACCACTACTCTTCCAGAATGTCTTCCTGCTGCAATTGCAGATGTAATATCCATCCATTGTAATAACTTACCACCAAATAAATTTCCTATATGATTAGTATCGTTTGGTAATACAACTTCGGTATTAATTGTTAAAGATTCTTTTGCTGTTTTTCCCTTCATGTGTTTTTATTTTATGAGCGTAAAAATACTACCTTTGTGTTAAATATAATAATATGGACTATTTATATATTAAGGCTCTTCATGTGATTTTTGTAGTTTGCTGGTTTGCCGGCTTATTTTACATGGTGAGACTATTTATTTACACAAAAGAAGCTAATGAAAAAGAAGAGCCTGCTAAAAGCATTTTAACGGCTCAACTAACTTTAATGCAAAAGAAACTGTGGTTTATCATTACTTGGCCTGCAGGCATTGGCACATTTATTTTTGGTATTTGGATGTTAATTCTAAATCCTGCTATTCTATCATTTCCATGGATGTGGCTTAAATTAATATTTGTTGGTTTATTGGCCCTTTACCATTTACAATGTCATGCTTATTATAAACAACAAAAAGCAGGCATTTTTAAACCTTCTTCTTTTAAATTGAGATTATTTAATGAACTAGCAACTATTTTTTTAGTAGCCATAGTGTTCTTAATTATAGTGCGTTCAACAGGTGGTTTGGTTTGGGGAATGTTGGGCTTGTTTATTTTTGCAGCTTTGTTAATGGGAGGCGTTTTTATTTATAAAAGACAACGCAAAATTATGGAGGAAAAAGAAAAAAACAGTCCTCCTCAAAATAATTAAAGTTTATAGATAAAGATGAAAGAACGCAAAAAAATTATAATAATTGGTGGTGGTTTTGCGGGGTTAAATCTTGCAAAAAAATTAAACAATTCAAATTATGATGTTTTGCTAATTGATAGGCAAAATCATCATCAATTTCAACCTTTATATTATCAGGTAGCTAGTGCCAGATTGGAGCCTTCCAATATTTCATTTCCATTTAGAAAGATATTTCAAAAGTCAAATAATATTCAAATACGTTTAGCAGAAGTCACTAAAATAGTTGCAGCAGAAAATAAAATTGAAACGAATATTGGTGATTTTAACTACGATTATTTAGTAATTGCAACCGGCTGTAAAACTAATTTTTTTGGTAACGAACAAATTAGCAATCATGCTCTTGCAATGAAAACAACCGAAGAAGCCATTGAAATAAGAAATAATATTTTACTGAATTTTGAAAAATATATTTCAGCAAAAGACCATGAAAAAGAAGCATTATTAAATATTGTATTGGTTGGAGCAGGGCCTACAGGGGTTGAGTTAGCTGGTGCTTTTAGTGAAATGAAAAAACATATTCTTCCAAGGGATTATCCACATATTGATTTCTCGAAACTAAAAGTGATTTTATTAGACGGAAGTAAAAACACACTCAACAGCATGAGTGAAGAATCAAAAAAAGCATCACGAAAATATTTAGAAGAACTAGGGGTTATTATCAGAACAGAAACTGTTGTAACAAATTATGACGGAGTAAATGCAAGGCTTAATACAGGAGAAATTATTCTAACAAATAATTTAATATGGGCTGCTGGTGTAACAGGAAATATTATTGAAGGACTTTCGATAGAGAACATTGTCCGCAACAGATACAAAGTTGATAGGTTCAATAAAATACAAGGCACTCAAAACATATATGCTATTGGAGATATTGCTTACATGGAAACCCCTCTGTATCCTAATGGACATCCTCAATTAGCAAATGTAGCTATCAATCAAGGGAAAAATTTAGCAGCTAATTTTTCAAATTTACTAAATGAAAAGGATCAAAAAGAATACGAGTATAAAGATTTAGGATCGATGGCAACTATTGGAAAATATAGGGCTGTGGTAGATTTACCATTTATTAAATTCCAAGGATTTTTTGCATGGTATATTTGGATGTTCTTACACTTAATGTTGATTCTAAGTGTTCGTAATAAACTAGCTATCTTTTTTAATTGGGCATGGAGTTATATTATGAAAGATTCTTCCTTAAGACTCATTTTAAAGCAGAAGAAATAAACTAGTATAAAGTGGCAATGGCATTTACGCAATTAACGCCATCCATTGCTGCACTAACAATACCTCCTGCATATCCGGCTCCTTCTGCACAAGGATATAAGTTTTTAATTTGAAGATGCTGTAATGTTTCTCTATCTCTTGGAATACGCACTGGTGTTGATGTTCTGGATTCAACGCCTACAATAATTGCTTCATTGCTCACAAATCCACGCATCTTATTATTAAAGGCTTTAAATCCTTGCTGTAAAGTTGTTCCAATCATTTTACCTAGCACATCATTCATCTGAACTGATTTCGTTCCTGGTTGATAGGAACAGTCAATTAATTTTGAACTGATTTTATTATTGACAAAGTCTTGCAAATTTTGGGCAGGAGCGATTTGTGTTTTACCTCCAAATTGCCAAGCACGATGTTCTATTTCTTTTTGCAACTGTAAGCCGGCTAATGCACCATGTTTTTTGTAAGGTTCAAAATCAATCATCTCAAGACCCACTACAATGCCGCTATTAGCATACGGATTATTTCGTTTTGAGGGGCTCCAACCATTGGTTACTACTTCTTCTTGAGCGGTGGCGCAAGGAGCGATAATTCCACCGGGGCACATACAAAATGAATAGACGCCATGTCCTTGTACCTGATGAACTAAACTATACGAAGATGCAGGTAAATAAGATCGTTTAGATACAACTTCGTCATGCGAATGACAACTGTATTGAATCTTATCAATAAACTCTTGCGGGTGCTCAACGCGAACGCCTAATGCAAATGGTTTAGCTTCGATGGCTATTTTCTTTTTATCTAACAATTCATAAATATCTCTTGCCGAGTGACCTGTAGCCAAAATTAAATGTGAGCAACGATGTTCGATACTTGTATTTTCCTTTTCAATGATTATGGAAGAAATTAGATCGTTAGTATAATTTATATCTGTAAGTTTAGAACCGAAGTGAACTTCACCACCATGTTTTATAATGGTTTCACGCATGTTCTGAATAATCTTAGGCAATTTATTTGTACCAATATGTGGGTGTGCATCAACTAAAATCACATCATCTGCTCCGTGAAATACAAACGTTTTTAATATATGTTCTATGTCTCCGCGTTTACTGGAGCGTGTATACAATTTACCATCGCTATATGTTCCTGCTCCTCCTTCACCGAAACAATAATTACTTTCCGGATTCACAATATGTTCTTTGTTAATAGCAGCCAAATCTCTTCGACGAGCCTGCACATCTTTTCCTCTTTCAAATACAATTGGTTTAATTCCAATTTCTAAACAACGTAAAGCCGCGTACAAACCTGCGGGGCCTGCACCTATAATCGTAATTGTTTTACTCGAATTTGAAACATCGTGATACTGAATTCCTAAATCATCATCTGTTACGAGTTCGTTAATCCAAACTGCTAATTTTAAATTAACTTTAATATTACGAGAACGCGCATCAATACTCCGACGCAAAGGTTTAATAAAAAATGTATCGGTTGATTTTAAAGATAATTGCTCAGCAACCTCTTGTTTCAGTAACTGCTCATCATAAGCAATATGAGCCGCAATGGCTAAGTTTAATTCTTTTTTCATAAAATGGAAGATTTTTATTCTTCAGGTAATGATGCAAAGATACGAATTGTTACGTAAAATAAAAAGTCCTGCCAATTTCTTAGCGGGACTTCTATTAAAACACTTGTCAAGTTTTAGTATATTACTTCCAAAACCTGACAGGTGTGTGCTTAATATTTGATGAACTTTAAAGTAGAAGAAAAAAATGAGCAATGAACAATTAATAAGCTTATCCAGAGATAAAAAAGAAAGAGTTTGAAGAATGGTTTTTGAAGTAAGTAAAAATCAACCATACAAAATCTTGCTATATTTGATTTTTGAATGAAATGGTTGTTTTACATATTTTTATACTGCATAACAGTAAAAGGTTTAGCTCAAAACCCATTGTACAAGCGCTTTTTTGAAAACTCTCAGTCAAATATAGGCGCCATCTATGATGTTTATCAAGACAAAAAAGGATTCATTTGGCTTGGAACAGAAAGCGGCTTAATGCGATTTGATGGTAAATCGAGTGTGCTTTTTCCTGCTCGCAATGCTTTTGGAAAAGCCGTAACAAATTTATTTGAAGACACAGAAGGAAACATTTATTGTCAAAACTTTTCAGGGCAATTTTTTAAAACCATAAAAAAATTAGATAGTGTAAGATTTGTTTCTGAAATTTCAAAATACGGAAACATCAAACAAGCCAATGTAGTAAACGACAGTTTAGTTGGTTTTTTTGACAGAGAATCTGTTTCGTTTTACAATTTAAATAACAACCATATTGCTAGAACCCCAATAAAGCAATATGAAATACAACCTTCAACTTCTAAACAAAAAACCAATAATTATACGGTTATTTTACCCAATTTACAGCAGCTAATTCGATACTTTCCAAATCAAACAGATATTAAAAAACATTTTGGCTCAAAAAATGTTGTTTTTTTTCATATCACCTTTAATAATCATGACTTAATTCTTGGGAAAAAACCTCCCTTTGTTGTTGAAAATATTGATTCTAAATTAACTATTGAACTAAAAGAAATAGCGTCAAACATCATTATCAATGGTATGACTATTATGGAGCATAATATTGCTATTTTAACCAGCGATGGCGTTTATATATATGATGAAAATTTAAAATTCAAACGTCACTATTTTGCTAAAGAAAGTGTTTCTAGTTTTTTAAAAGATGCGCAAGATAACTATTGGTTTGGCACCTTAAATAATGGTTTACTATTAGTTTCTGAACCGGCAACAGTTTCGCTGTTAAATAATAAACATTTCACAGCAATCGCTTTTAAAAACAACAACCTATTAGCGGGTACAAGCGACAATGAAATCTATGAAATTAGTCCTGCTAACAATTATCAAACAAAGCTATTATACAAAGATTCTACAATTCACGAAATAAGAGACATTTACTATAACCAAGAACAAGATGAGTTGTTGTTTTCTAATCAGCAATTAAATATTATTAAAAACTACAAACTACAAAAAAGAATTACTTCCGTTAACGATATTAAGCCCGTTACAAATAAAACATACCTGTTATCTGAAGGAGCATCTGTATCGCTTTTTCCTGTGTCGGAATCAGATTCGATATATAAGATTTGGTTTAACTCAAATCACAAAATATTAAACGAAAATCGATTGGCTTTAACCAAACAAAACATACGAGTGAAATCGTCTGTGATGATGAATAGTAATAAAATTGTTTCAGCTACCAGCAATGGACTACTGGAATTCACAAAAATCACTCAGCAAGAACTTACATTTAAAAATCAAAAAATAAAAGCCATATCCTTAGCTAAAATAAATAACGATTCTTTATTAATTGCTACTCCACATAATGGCGTGCTTCTGTATACGAATAATACGATTCAAGAATTTATAAATTCACCGGATCTATCCTTTAATGATATATACATGCTTAAAGTTTTTGAGAAAAAAATCTTTGTAGTTACTTACAGAGGTTTTGAAGTATTTAATTTTAAAAAACAAAAAATAGCAGAACAATATCTTGCAGATGGTTATCATGGATGTGACTTAGTAGATTTTGTATTTAAAAATAATCAAACATATATTGCTAATGTAAATGGTGTAATAGCATCGCCATTATATGATTACAAAAAAAATAATATAGCCCCTAAAATATATATTACCAAAACAAGTATTAATGGAATTGTTAGCGACTTTTCTTCAACTAAAGAACTGGAATATAATTCTTACTATTTCGATTTTTTATTTTCTACCATTGATTACCGTGGCTTAGAAACCACAAAGGCTTATTATAAAGTAAATGATGGCAACTGGATTTTAACTACCGAAAATCGCATTTTACTAACTGCCTTAGAACCCAACACATATAAAATTGAATTAAAATCTGTTAACGAAAGAGGCTTTGAAACCATTAATCCTACTGCTATTTCGTTTATTATAAAGCCTCCATTTTATAAAACCTGGTGGTTTATCGTTATGGTTTTTGTGAGTTTTGTTATCATTATATTTACATTTTTTAAATACCGATTACACAGTATTAAAAAACAAAATCAGATTTTAACCGAAAAAATTGAATTAGAGAGTGCCTTGCAAAAATCAACACTTACAAGTATTAAAGCTCAAATGAATCCACACTTTATTTTTAATGCGCTTAATACTATTCAGTCATATATATACCTGAATGATAAAAAAGCTGCGGGCGACTATTTGGTTAGCTTCAGTGAGTTAACTCGTTACATTTTAGAGATGAGTAATCGAGAAAAAATACCATTGAGCGACGAGATTAAAGCACTAAACTTATATCTTAAATTAGAAAAAATGCGCTTTGAGGAAGAATTTCATTACGAAATAAATACAGATAATATCGCTTCAGATACAACAATGATTCCTTCTATGCTAATACAACCTTATCTTGAAAACGCTGTAAAACATGGATTACTTCACAAAAAAGGTTTTAAAAGTGTACAAGTTGTTTTTCTTCAAGCTAAAAATACTTTAACAGTTGAAATTACTGATAATGGAATTGGAATAGAAGCGTCGACTAAAATTAATAGCATCAGAAATAAAAAACACAATTCCTTTGCCAGCGAAGCCAATAAAAAAAGGTTGGAGATATTAAATTCTAACTCAAAAGAAAATATTGGTATAGAGACTATTAGCTTAAAAAATGAGCAGCAACAAATAATTGGCACAAAAGTAATTATTAAAATTCCAATTATTTGATAAAACAACCCCACGCTTTGGTAAAATAAAGCAAAGATAACGTATAGCAAAAAGTATATTCGCAGCATGAAGGTTATTATTATTGACGACGAAAAAAAAGCAAGACAACTCCTACAGGTTATTCTCTCCGAAAATCATCCTGAGGTAACAGTTTGCGATTTATGCGAAGATTTGGCTTCAGGTGTTAGAGCAATAAAGAAACATCAACCAAATTTAGTGTTTTTGGATATAGAAATGCCTGGGTACAGTGGGCTTGAACTACTGGATTTTTTCAATGAAGATGAACTAAATTTTTCGATTGTTTTTGTAACTGCATACAATGAATATGCGATACAGGCATTTAAATTATCCGCTATTGACTATATTTTAAAACCTATTAATCCTCAATTCATTTCAGAAGCGATTGAGAAATATAAAAAGCAAGAATACAAGCAACTAAAATTAATTGAAGCACTTAAACAAAATTTAAGCGTCGAAGAAGATAAAAAAATTGCTATTCCAAGTAGAGACAGCATCACCTATATAAATCCAAAAAACATTCTTTTCATTAAAGCCGATGGAGCATACTCCATGTTCTATTTAAGTAATGGGCAAAAGCATATGTTGAGTCGCAATTTAAAATATGTAGAAGAAATGTTGAGTCATTTTCCATATATTAAACGATGCCATAAATCATACATCGTAAACACTAAAGAGATTAAGAGTTATAATAGATCAAAGTCCCTTTTAGTCCTCGCAGAAAATATTGATGTCCCCGTTACTGAAGATAGAGTCTCTGAGGTTCTTGAACAATAAAGCCAAATGTCTTCCTACATAAAACAAACCAACCCTTTTATAAAACAACTATTTTTCGAAGTTATTGTATAATTATTTTCGTCAAAAATAATCTTATACAACATGAAAAAACTTTTACTATCGGCATTAGCATTAGGCTTAGCAACAATCACAAATGCGCAAACCTGGACACAACAAACCAGTGGCATAACTTCTCAATTAAATGGTGTTAAATTTACAGACATACAAAACGGCTGGGCTGTTGGCGATGGCGGCATTATACTTAATACTACAAACGGGGGTTCAACATGGTCGAGTATAAACAATCTATTTACTGGATCGCCAATAAATTTTACTGAATTGGATGTTATTGGAAATAGCGTATGGGCTTGTACTGATAATGCTTTAGTGCTTTATTCAACTGATGCAGGGAATACCTGGTCGGTATCCACAACTCCAACAGTCACAATGGGTACCAGCTTAAAGGAAATAAATTTTAGCCGCCAAAATACAAATAATGGTTGGGCTGTTGGTGGAAGTTCTACTGCTGGTATTGTTTTTAAAACTACTGATGGCGGAGCAAATTGGACAAGCGTAAACAATGTGCCGAGCTTATCAAATATGCCTAGTGGTGTACAGATTATTTCTTCAACAATATTTATCACTGATGCTGGAATGTTTAAAAAATCGGTAGATGGTGGATTGAACTGGACTACTTTAAATGTTGCAACAAACATCATGAAACCTATTGCTTTGACTACCTCAGACATATGGTGCATACAGGGTTTAAATAATTCACAATTTGCATATAAAAGCACAAATGGAGGCTCTGTGTTTAACTCTTTTTCATCAACATTACCCATGAGTGGTTATTTAATAAACATTGATGCCATTGACCTAAATAATGTTATGCTAGTAAGCTATACAGGCTCTGGCTATGAAGTTTTTGAAACAAATAATGGTGGTGTTCTTTGGTCGGCAACAAACTTGGGAACAATTACCGGCTACGTCAATGACATTAGTTTTCCTGACTTCAATAATGCCTGGGTGGTTGGTAATAATGGCAATATTTACAAATACGGTTCTGCAACGAACATCAAAACCGAAAAAAATGAAACAAATTTTTCAATTTATCCAAATCCTTCAAAGGATATAATTACAATCAGTTCAAATGCTCAAATCGGCGAAGTTATAATTTCTGATATTTTGGGAAATACCGTATGTACTGTAAATGTAAAGAACAACGAACAAACTATTGATTTAAGTTTATTATATAGTGGTATATATTTTATTACTGTTAGCAATACAACAACAAAAAAAATAATCAAAGAATAAATTTTTCTAGGATGAAATAGGTTAAGTATTGTTTTTTCATGAAAGTAATTTTTTCTTAACCTCAAAGCAGCTCAAGTTTTACTGAGCTGCTTTTTTGTAAAACAAAGTCACCCTTTTATAAAACAAGTCTAAAACCAATACACACATTATTTACTTTTAAATCAAAAACATATCATGAAAAAACTTTTACTTCCAATTGTTGCCATTACTTCAAGTGTTATGATAAATGCACAAACGCTACCAGTGTTACAGTGGGGCGGAAAAACTACCGGAATGACTATTTCTGAGATAAAAACAAGCAATTTTTCTCAAGATATTTATGTAGCTGGTAGCTTTCAAAACACTGTTGATTTTGATATTAAAGCAACAGTATCAACGCTAACTTCTGCAGGCTCTACTGACGGTTTTATAGCTAAATATAATGCCGCAGGAGATTTAATATGGGTTAAGCAAATTGGTGGGCTAGGACAAGATAATGTTGCAAAAATAGCGCTAGATTTTAATGCCAATAACGTTTTGCTTACAGGCTCATTTAATGAAACTTGCGCCTTTGATTTAGTTGGCTCTCCAACATCAACTATAAGCACCTTTGACTCTTACTCAAATACATTTATAGCTGGCTTTTCTACTTCAACGGGCAGTAATACTTTCTACAAAAGAATTGGAGGATATAATGCTTCGGTAAACCCTGCTGGTATTACACCTGTATCAAGCACAGAATTTTGTGTTGGTGTAAATTTTTCTGATTACTTATTTTATAATCAAGCAGTACCTACTCAAAGCATTACTTTTTCCGCAGCTGTACCTAGTCGTTTTTTTATTGGTAAATATAACATAGCAGATGGTACATACAATAATTCTCATTACTTTGTTGATTTGCCTAACCACAGCGAACTGGTAGATTTAGAACTTGCTCCTGGTAACAATGGTTTATACGCAACTGGTTTGTTTCAAGGAACTGCTGATTTTGATCCCTCTGTAAACGTTAATTCAAAAACATCTGTCGGCACCCGAGATATTTTTGTTTTACGTGTAGATTTATTTGGCACCTTAGGATGGGCTACCTCGTTTGGAGGCACTGCTCAGTTTGATATTGTGAATGATTTAAAACATTTTAATGTAGGTTTTACAACTGCAACCAATTACCTTGCGATAGCAGGTAGCTTTAAAAATAACCTAACGGTAGGTACTGGCACAAATTCTGCTACTCTAACGAGTAATGGAGACTGGGACGGGTTTATTGTGAAGTTAAACCCTAATACTGGAGATTTGCTTAAAGCTCACCAAATTGGTGGCGGAAATATAGCATATGAAACAATTTACAAATTAGACTTTGATGCTGAGAATACGCAAAACCAAATGGCTATTTTAGCATTAGTTGCAGGAGCAAATATTGATGTAAATTTATCTTCAGGTACTAAAAATATGACTACAAGCGGGTCTGGAAACAATAGCGACCTTTTGCTTTCAAGTTACGATTTAGGAAACGACACTTTGATTTTTGCGGAGTTAATGGGAAATAATAATTATATTAATGGTGGCGCCCTGTGTGTAAATACCGTAAATGGCTCAAAATATTATGTAGCTGGCGAATTTTATAACTATGTAGACATTGATATGTTAGGAGGTACAACAGCTCTAACGCAATCTAATGACTATTCAAGTTTCATAGCTCAATATAAAAGATGTGCTATTCCAGGAAAACCAACTACTTCTTTATCAAACAATACCATAAATGTTTGCCAGGGTGCATCAAACGTGTCGTTAAACGCATATGGCCAAAATTTTGAGCCATTAACTTGGGAAGTAGATAATGTTACGATAAGCAACACTGCAGGATCATATACAATAACAGGATCATTTAGCAATAATTTATCAATAGCTAACAGCGCATTATCTATTGGAACACATACCGTAAACGTTTATGCTGTTCGATGTTTAACATCTATTCCATTAACGTTTTACATTGATGTATCTTCTTGCACATTTTTGGAGGAAAACAACACTAATAATAGCTTTACATTATTCCCAAACCCAGCTAATAATATCATCGAAATAAGAAAAAATACGATGTTAAATAAAGTAACAATTACCGACATGCTAGGGAAAGTTTGTTATGAAACTGAAACTAAAAATCATTCAATGTCTATCGATATCAGTGAATTAAATTCTGGTGTATATTTTATTACTGTTGGCAATACAACAAAAAAAATAATCAAAGAATAGTATTAAGGTTCTGTATTTTAAAAAATGCTTTCAATAAAATTGAAAGCATTTTTTGCTTAAAACTACGTGCTATATAAAACAAAGTGATGGCTTTATAAAACAAAACCTAATTCAATCTCTAACGGATATTACATTTGCCCATTATAAAAAAATAATTATGAAAAAACTTCTTACCTCACTTATAACTTTACTTTTTGTTAACGCATTTTCTCAAGCTCCAAGTTTTTCGTTTGCGAAAGAACAAAGCTGTTGGGCTGTTGATACAAAAATAGATACGAATGGAGACATTATTAGTGTTGGTTATTTTAATGGCGTCAAAGATTTTGACCCAAGTGCAACAACTTATACGTTAAGTGACGCAGACGGATCACTTTACATGCAAAAATTAAATTCAAACGGAAACTTAATTTGGGCTAAAAACTTTGGTCCTACAGCTTTCTCATCAACTGAAAATGTAATTAATAGTTTACAAATTGCGGCCAACAATGATTATGTGATATGCGGGACATATATTGGAAACGGTGACTTTAATCCTGGAACAGCAATTAATACCTTAACCTGCCAAACAGATAATACAAATATATTTATTGCCCGTTTCGATGAGAATGGGAATTTGATTTGGGCAAATGGTATTGGAGCAATAGGGTCTACAAATGATGAGCGGGCACAAAGTATTTCTATTGATAATAATGACAATTTAATTGTTGTTGGCTCATTTCAAAATTTCTCTCCTAATTTCACAGACTTTGATCCAAGTGCTTCTACATATACCGTTAGCGGCGGTGGCGGAAATTTCGTTGCAAAATACTCAAGTAATGGTTCATTTATAAGTGTAAAAAAGTTTCAAGGATTAAATCACCAATACGTATTTTCATATCCAAATAATGATGTATTGGTTTTGGGATATACGCAGGGCGTAGAAGACTACGATCCATCACCAACAAATACATACACCATCAATACAACATATCCAGGTTCATATTCGGGGCAAACATATTATTTAAGGTTAAATAGCAATTTGGATTTTATTTCTGCCAAGGCAATTTCGGGAGGAAGTATAAATAAATTTACAAGCGCTTCTGTAAGTTCTTCGCTAACAGCACTCATGTGTACTATTGATTGTGCTGGAGCAACAACCGACTCTGATCCAAGCTCTACTGTAACTACAACTCTAAATACACATTTTAGCACTTACGGTAAAATGATTCAGCGATTAGATGGTGATATGAATTTATTATTCGCCAAAAATGTAAAGAAAGATTATAACGCGAGTTTTACAAATGGAACCGATAATTTTTCGAATGTAAAAGATACTCTTATAAAATATGATAATGCGGGAAATACAATTTGGAAATACAAAACAACCAATGCAATGCCTG
Organism: Bacteroidia bacterium; assembly: GCA_035439445.1. Lineage (GTDB taxonomy): Bacteria > Bacteroidota > Bacteroidia > B-17B0 > Aurantibacillaceae > UBA4416. The sequence goes on along the minus strand of DAORKG010000033.1, from coordinate 21,764 downwards.
TTTCGATTATACGTACTCCTTTAGATAATTTGTATGTAAGTGGTTTTAATTTAGGAAATGCTAACTGTGACCCAATGACTAATGATCCAAATGGACTACTAGGAGCTAGTGAAGGATATTTATTTAGGTGGGATCTACCTATTACCACTAATATTTATACGCTAGAAGGTAAGATAAGCGATATTAGCATTTTTCCAAATCCGGCTAAGAATTACATAAACATTTCGAGTAAAGATTTCATTACAAAAACTGAAATAATTAATGTACTAGGTGAACAAATAAAACAACAAAAAAATGAAATGAGAGAAATAATAATGTCCATAGACGATTTAAATTCAGGAATATATTTCTTAAAAGCGGACGGTAAAATGATACGCTTCGTAAAAGAATAAAATTACACCATTATTAGTTATCTTTTATAAACCTTCTATTCATTATTGAACTTCCTTGCCATATCCTTATAAAGTAAACTCCTTTTTCTAAATTCTTAATATCAATAAATGTCGTTTGCATTTTCAGTTCATGTGCATAAACTCGCTTCCCAAGGGTATTTATCAATTCTATTTTAGCATCATTCGTTACATCAAAGGAATCTGGCAATTTTAACACGAGCATATCCGATGCCGGATTTGGATACACTTCAAACTTTGAATCCTGAAATAGTTCATCAACATTTACAGAACAGTTATTAACCGTCACAGTTATAGTTGCCAATTCATAAACACAATCGCCGTCTGTTGCGTTTAATGTATAAGTTGTTGTTGTACTAGGAGAATCAAAAGCGTAATGATTATTTGCAATGACACCTGTTGAATTAATCCATTGATAGTCATTAATAGGGAAAAGTCCTGAACAACCATATAAATCAACACTCTGACCTAAACAAATAGTGTTAGAGCTTGTGCTAACTGAACACGCGGCAACGGTTCTAGTAACAACAACAAAATCACTTTGCATATTTTGATAAGTATTTCCATAATGTAAAGTATATGTTCCTGAATTGGCTGCCAAAATTGGATTAATTGTTAAGGAATTTGAATTAACTGAAATATTTAAATTACTAGTTAAGGCTGTACCATTTAATACCCAATTATAATGTGTAGCGTTGGCATTAGGAGAAACACTAAAATTTGTATTTGGACATATATCATAGTTTGTAGATGGCACTAAATAATTTAGAGAAGATGTGGGCGTGCCAATGCTATTAATAGTTTTTATTTTGTTATTGTTAAAATCCGACACATACACTGTTTTAGTTATTGGATCAATACATATATCACTCACAAAATCACAAGCAGCACCACTGGCCACACCATTAACATCTCCGTTATTTTTAACCAGCATGCTCTTCCCTTGTATCAAAAAACCACCTGATGTATAGATGTTTATAGTTTGAGTTGAAGCGGTATCTCCTGCAATGTATATTTTTAAATTATTTCCGCTGTCGGTAGTAATATCAATAGCGTTACCGCCGTGTGAATTCAAAAAGAAATTATGAACGCCACTAGATAATACTTTATATACATTATTATCTGAAGATATATAATAAAAGCTACCATTCAAAGGATCAACCGCCATAGACTTTGCTATCCCAAACACATTAGTAAAATTAGTGACATTTGCCCCTGCAACCCTGATAAATCTTCCGGATGAATCAGCTGCATATAAGAATGTGTTAGTTTTATCAAATGCTATTTCTCCTAAGCGCCCATTTTGAAATAATACGGAGGCAATTGTTGTTGGCGTAACAATGGTTGTAACATTACCACTTGGATCTATTTGTCTTATTCTGTCATGTGCTGATACATATAAGTTTCCATACTGATCTATTGTTATATACTTCGGATGATCTAGGGTAGCAAGCGAATTATTGCCATCAGTATTACCGGCCACCCCTGTTCCACAAAATGTTGTCACATTTCCTCCACTAATTTTTCTGATTTTGTTATTAATTGGATCCGCAACATAAACATCACCATTGGTGTGTGTAGCAATACTCGTAGGGGAACTAAATCTGGCAATACTCGCAGGACCATCCAGATAAGCATTACTGCCTCCAGCACCTGCAAGCGTTGATATAATTTGTGTTTTTGCTTCTATACAACATATTAATAACCCCAATAGCAAACATATTTTTTTCATCATTATAATTTTTTCGTTCAAAATAACAGGTATAAAATATTAATATCAAAACAACCTTGTGAAACGTTATACTAACTTTGTAAAAAGCCCCGCTAATTGCTCAGCAGGGCTTAACCAAAACAGGCACATGAAAATAAACCTGTTGTTGTTTACTAACTATTGTTTAATGAATTTTCTAATAGCTTTTCCATTTTTACTTTCAATTTTTACAAAGTAAATGCCATTTGTTAAGTTGTCTGTCTTTAATAATGTACCATTTGGCGTTGTATTTTCGGTTAATACAATTTCTCCTAATGCATTAAGAATTTGAATTGTTGCTCCGACAGTCTCATCCATTAACTGAACTGTAATAAAATCATTAGCCGGATTAGGGTACACTTCAATGCCACTCAACGCAATATTTATCTCATTGATACCTGTGCATGCGCTTACACTTTGTGTGAAAACTACATCTGTTATGAATGGGCAAATATCGTCTGTTGAGCTTGGCCCTCCCCAAGCACCAAATGTATATGAAGTGGTGGTAGTGGGGCTTACCGTTTGTGTTAAAATACCAGTAGCCGAACCTCCTCCACTAAAAAAAACATTATGATAAGAACCATTTGATGTAGCTGTTAAAACTGCTGACTGGCCAGTACAAATAATATTATTACTGCTTGTAACTGTTAATGAAGGAATGGCAGTTTGTAAGTAAATATTTAGTTTCTCTTTAAAATTTGCAGTTCCTGTTTTAACAGCCAATAAATCTAATTTACCATCTTGATTAAAATCGGCAAGTGTTGTGTAGTCTCTGTATATTGTTGGACTTGTTGCCAGAACTTGTGTTAATGTAAAAGTTGTAGTTGGCCCATCATTAAAATACAAAGTCAAATTAGGCCCTGAGCCATAATAATTACAAATTAAATCTGGATATGTATCTCCATTAAATTCGCCGATATTTACCGAACCTATTTTTCCACTCGCAACATTTGTATAAGCCGAAAAACTTCCCGTACTTGTTCCTAAAAGACTTGTACAATAATTAACAGCACCTCCACCGCATATAACAACAATATCTTTGAAACCATCGGCATTTAAATCGGCAGACTTTACAATACCAGTATTCCCGAATCCTACACTAGTAGCTGGATAAGTTCCTGCTAAAGTAAAAGCACCCGTTCCATTTCCATTATACTTTTTAACATTAATCCCACTAGCATTAGTGCTGACAAAATCTATAAATCCATCATTGTTAAAATCATCGAAACACGCCTTTGTAATTCCTGTAATTGTATTACTAGGAGCAGCAAAATTACCCGTACCATTTCCAAGTCTAAAAACTAATGACCCTGGAATAACAAGATTCTGAACTACATCAAGACTACCATCGTTATTAACATCAACAACATATATGACATCTGACATAGCAGACGTAGTAGTAATTGCAGCACCAAATGTACCATTTCCAAGCCCCAAATAAGTTACAATATTATACTGACTTGCTCCATCCCAAAACAGCGTTACCAAATCTTTATTATTATCATTATTTACATCAGCGGCTACTATATCGATAACATTAGTGCTTATATCTTGAGAAGGTGTAAATGTTCCCGTATTATTGCCCAATTTTACCTCCATGTAATAAATTCCATTAGCCGCAGCGGCAATATCTGTTATTCCGTCATTATTAAAATCTGCGGCAGCAACTTGCCCATAGTTTGTGCCTGAAAATGGCCCACCAGACGCGGCAGTCCAAGTATAATTAGGAACAATAACTGGCTTAAAACAAGCTTTGCTAACTTGAGCTTTGATGCTACACGATAACAATAATGTGACAGCAAGTAGTGTGTAATTTTTTTTCATATTTTTTAGTTTTTAAAATTATGTTGCAAATAAATGTCAATAAAAAAAGCTTGCCAAAACAAGCTTGTGAAGTGCTGATTTAAACTTGCGAAACGTTAATGAGAACATCTGTCAGGTTTAGTTCGCCGTTTGCTAAAAACCTGAAAGGTGTTAAATTATAAAAAAAGCCCCGCTAATTGCTTAGCGAGGCCTTACCAAAACAGGACATGAAAATAACCTGTTTGTTGTTTAAAACTACTGCTTAATAAACTTTTTAATAGCTGAACTATTTTTGCCTTCGAGTTTTACAAAGTAAATACCGCTAGCTAAGTTTTCTGTTTTTAGAGTTGTATGATTTGATATTATTTTTTCGGTCACAACGATTTCTCCTAGCGCATTAATAACATAAACTATTTTATTATCCATCGATTCGAGCGTAGTCGAGAAGTCAACTATAATAAAATCATTTGCTGGATTTGGATAAATTGATATTAAATTATTAGTCGTTGCTTCTTCAATTCCTGTACAAGTACTAACGCTTTGTGTAATTATGGCAGAAAAATTGCATCCATAACCGCTTTGATCTTGTGCAGTTACTGTGTAAACAGTTGTAGAAGTTGGATTTACCGATACAGATGAACTTCCTAAACCAAAAGGGCCAGGATACCAAGTTATTTGATTAACACTAGTACTTCCTGCAGAAGCACTTACTGTCAATACTGCTGATTGCCCTGAACATAAATTAGCATTAGATGAGTTTACATCCAAAGTGGCAGAAGGTACTGTTACTGTAAATGTAGCTAACGTTTTTGAACAACCAGTTATAGTATTAGTAACAACTGTAGTATAGGTTTGGGTATAAGTTGCATCTACAGTATAGTTATAACTGCTGTTAATGGTTGTTTGCACGCCATTTATTGTGGAATAAAATGCAGGGTTAGCAGCCATTGTCTGTACTTCTACATTAGTGCCGGCACACTGTGTAAAATTTGGGCTACCACTATTAATGTATGTCGCTGGCAAAGGATTTACAGTTACGGTTACATTTTTAGTTGAAGAACAGTTGCCATTAGCGCCAGTAATTACATAAGTTGTATTTGTAGTTGGTGCTACCACTGCCGAACCTCCACTATATGTATAAGAAGTAGCTCCTGATGGATTAATGGTAAAAGAAGAACCAGCACAAATAGTTCCATTGTTTGCGGTGATTGTTGGTGTTGTGTTTACTGTAATGTTTGTTATTATAGGATTTGAAACACAACCCCCACTAATATTTCCAGTAACTGTATAAGTGATAGAAGAGGTTGGAGTGATAGAATTTGTTGTAGCAAAAAAAGTGTTAGATGTTGTAGCATTAAGTGTAGACGTAGTGCTAGCAAAAGTATATGATGTTGCTCCTGTTGCTGCAAATTGGTACCAGTTTCCAGAACATAGCGTAGATGATGCAGCTCCACTTAATACTGGTAATTGATTAACTGTTACATTAAGTGTTTTTGTTTGGGCGCATACGCCATTTGAGCCCGTAACAGAATATACACTAGTAGCTGTTGGAGAAACAATTGCACCCCCACTACTATAAGTATAACTAGTAGCACCTGTTGGTGAAATAGTAAATGAATTACCCGAACAAATAGTACCATTAGAAACAGAAACTGTTGGTGTAGAATTTACTGTATACGTTACTGTATTTTGGTTAGTACAACCATTAGTATAGCTAAGGCCAACAACCGTAGCAGTATAAACACCTGCAACAGATGGGGTATAAGCTGTACCATTTACTATTCCATTTGTCCAACCAAAATTAAACCAACTGTTTGACCCATTAGCCGAAAAAGTTGTTGCACTACCCAAACAAAAATTATCATTCGAAATATTAGTTGTAAATGTGGGAGTAGCAGAAATACAAATAGAACGAATAGCATGATTTAATGCATCCGCAACTAATAAATTTCCAAATTGATCAAATGCAACACTGTTAGGCGAATTAAAAGATGCAGTTGTACCAATTCCATTTACAAGAGCTGCTGTTCCATTTCCTGCATAAGTTGAAACTAAGCCTGTAGAAGAAATCTCTCTAATAAGATTGTTACTAGCGTCTGCAACAAATAATGAAGTGCCATTATAGCAAATACCAGCAAGGTCATTAAAACTTGCAGCCGTGCCTACTCCATCAAGATTTCCAGTTGAACCAGACCCTGCAAAAACAGATACTACACCTGCAGGTGTTATTTTATGTACTTGGTCAGTACCCATATTTGTTACAAATAAATTCCCCCCACTACCCATGCATATATCCCATGGATTAAAAATACCTGTTGCAAAATTTGAAACAACACCAGACGACAGTTTACGAACTCTATTGCCTGAATATTCCGTTATAAACATATTGCCACTTCCATCAAAACACAAACCGGACGGTCCCTGAAAAGTAGCAGAAGAAGCAGCTCCATTAGTAGATCCTGATGCGCCTGTTCCTGCCCATGTTGATACAACTTGCGAAGGAGTAATCTGGCGAATTCTATTGTTTCCAAAATCAGCAACATACAAGTTATCACTAGCATCTATACAAATCCCAATAGGAAAATTAAAACTTGCTGATGTTCCTGTTCCATTAGCAAATCCAGGTGTTCCAGATCCTGCAAACACGCTAGAAACTCCATACTCATCAATTTTTCTAATAACATTATTGTTTCTATCAACAATAAAAATTTGCCCAATAGAATTGACACATAAATCCGACGGAGCATTAAATTTTGCAGCAATTGTAATACCGTTAGCGGTACCTGTGCCGGTTCCACCAGCTAATAACGACACATACTGCGCACTTAGGTCTTGGAAAACAAAGGTAAGTGCAAACGTAAATAATAAGTAAATTGTTTTTTTCATGTTTTTATGTTTTAAATTTATGCTGCAAATAAATGGCAATAAAAAAAGCGCGCCAAAACAACCTTGTGAAGTGTTGATTTAAACTTGTGAAGTGTAATTTCACTGCTTAGAGCTTTCAAATTCACAAAATCACTTTTTCAAATTCAGATTTTAGATTTCGGGATATAGGGATTGGTTCCTTAATCGTTTTTAAATACACCCATAAATCAGACTTTACATAACGTTCAACATAATTTGTATTAATAATATATGAACGATGTGGTTTGAAAAATGAATTGTTTGATAGCTTTTCGAAAAGTTCTTTTAAGGTACTAGATACTAATAAACATTGACCATTTGCTAAATGTACATTACAGTAAATATTTTCAGCTTTCAATAAAACAATATCAGACATTAAAATAAACACTATTTCTCTGCCAACTTTAAACGCAATTTGATGTGATTTTTGCATATTAGGCAAAACACAAAATAAAATGTTTTAAAACAAAAAATAACTTGTCAAATGTAGTTTTAAACTTGTGAAATGTTTTTACATTAGGGTTTTAAAAATCAAAAATCTTGAAAAAAGTAGTTTTAAATATATTTTTAGGTTGTTTTGCATTTATTGCTTCAGCAACTAAAAGTCAGCCTGATACACTTTTAATAAATCTAAAAAAGTACACTAAAGATGATTCTGCTAAAGTAGAAATGCTTATTGATTATTGTGTCGCTAATACATTTAATCAAAAAGATACAATGTTAATTTTGGCACAAGAAGCATATAGAATTTCACAAAAAATAAACTATAAGATTGGTCAAATAAGATCATTAAGTTGTATTGGCAACTATTATTATCTCCATGCTATATATGATAAATCTGTTTTATACTACAACCAATCGTTAGCTTTAGCCGAAAAAAGAAAAGATAATGATAATATAATTATAGGTAAAAGTAACCTAGCAAGTGTATATATACAAATTAAAGAACCTGAAAAAGCAGTTAAATTGTTTAAAGAAAGTGATGCGATTTTAGTAAAACGAGGTGATAGTTTAATTCAAAATAGAGCTGCCCTACTAGTTAACCTTGCTAGTGCATTTGATGCCATGCTATTAGCCGATTCAGCCATTTTTTATTACAAAAAAGCCTTACATATTTGTAATGTAAAACAAATTGATTTTGGAATTTTACTTTGTTTAAGCAATATTGGCGGCACTTATGTTAACGTAAAGAAATATAAAGAAGCTCTGCCATACTTATTAGAATCTTATAGCATAGGACAAAAAATAAATAATACATTTCTAATTTGTCAAATTGAAATGAACATTGGAATATGCTACACAAATTTAAATAATAATAAGACTGGCATTGAATATTTGAAGAAAAGTGTTCTGCATTCAAAAGAAAGCAAAAACAATCAAGCATTACTATACTCATATAAGAATTTACAATCCGCTTTTTATAATGAAAAACTAATTAACGATGCATACTTAACTTTACTAGAATATTCTAATTTAAAAGATACGATAACAAATGCTGAAAAAGAAAAAGCAATAGCTGATATTAATATCAAGTATGATACCGAAAAAAAAGAAGCTGCTATTAAAGAACTCGAACAACAAAATCAAATCACATCCTTACAATCTAAACAAAAAAGCATTATTCTCTATAGCATCATTGGTTTAGTAATAGCCATTACCTTACTAAGCTACTTTTTGTTTACACGTTACAAAACAAAAAAACAAAACGAACTACTTAAAACAAAATTAGAAGATGCTGAATTACTATTAATTGAAAAACAAAAAGCGTCTGATAGCGAAATCAAAGCTATTAAGAGTCAAATGAATCCACACTTCTTTTATAATGCCCTTAACTCAATTCAGGGATATATTTATAGTGGAGATAAAGAAAATGCGGCTAAATCATTAGGTTTATTCAGTGATTTAAGCCGCTCCATTTTAGAGAGTAGCCGCAATACCGAAATAAGCTTACATGATGAAATTGAACTTCTGCAAAATTATTTGAAATTGGAAACCATGCGTTTGCCAAAAATAACATACCGTATTCATGTATCAGAAACGATCAATTTATATGATGTGTATATTCCAGCAATGATATTGCAACCCTTAGTTGAAAATGCTATTAAACATGGCTTGGCGAATAAACAAGGCCAAGGATTTTTAAATATAAAGCTTGAAGAAAAAAACAATAAACTATTGATAGAGATAGAAGATGACGGTATTGGGCGAGAAGCAGCAGCCGAAATTGGAAAACGAATGATGAAAAAATCAGCGTCATTTAGTACTGAAGCAAATATGAGTCGTATTGAATTATTAAATGCTAATAAAACTGAAAAAATAACTCAAGAAATTATTGATAAAAAGGATGACAACGGAAATGCAACCGGAACTATTGTTAAACTTGTAATTCCCATTGAACTATATGATTAAATGCGTTATTATTGAAGACGAACCACAAGCTGTTACCTTGCTCAAAAATATATTGTCATCCAAATTTCCAAGTATTGAAGTATTAGCAGATTTCGATAAAATTAGTGTGGCAGCACAATTTATTAAACAACACAAGCCAAATTTTGTGTTTTTAGATGTTCAGCTAAATGGCGAATTAGGCATTGATATTGCCAACCATTTAACAAAAGATGAACTTGATTTTGAAATTATTTTTACAACAGCATACGGTGGATTTGCTTTAGAAGCATTTGCATTAAGTGCGGTTGATTACGTGCTAAAACCTATTAACGAAGAGCGCTTAATTGAAGCCGTTAATCGCATATTAAAAAGACATCAGGTTTCATTAGAACAATTAAAAATTTTACAAGAAGTTTCTACTACTGATAAAATAGAAAAAATTGTGCTCTCGATGAATGAGAAGAAAATCATTGTGAACATAAATGAAATCGTTTTTTTAAAGGCTGATAATGTTTATACTGAATTTCACTTAAATAATAATATCAAACACGTAGTTTCAAAACCTTTAAAAGAATACGAATTACTTTTAAGTCAAGCCAATTTTTACAAACCACATAGATCTTTTATTATAAATTTAGATGGTATTAAGAGCTACCTTAAGTCTAACTCAGAAATTGAGATGAGTAATGGGCAATTAGTAAGTTTATCAAGGGATAAAAAGAAAGAATTTGAAAATATATTCCTAAAATAAATCACCCCTCAAAGGTTACTGAAAAAATAACCATTTTGGAATTAACTTTATCAATGCTTTTTGTAAAAATATTATTTAAGGGTTGTATCAAATTTTTTGTACCCTGTAGTACTTTTACCTCGAGTCCTAGCTTAAAGTATTGAAGATAAAAGTCTACGCCTGCTCCCCCACTATAAAAAAAGTCATCTCTTTTTAATTGAACAGCATCGTCTAATTCATTTGCTCCGCCTACTGCCTGTCCTTTCTTTTTAGAAACTAAGTCCAATGTATAGCCGCCGCCGCCAATGATATAAGCTCCAAAATTATCCAAACGTTTCGATTGAAGTTTTAGATCCAAAGGCAAAATAATAAACGTAGACTCTACGCTTTTCTTAAATATTTTTGTACTATCTCTGTTTGCATTTTGTAATGTGTATTCTAAATTTCGAGAAGCAAAACTGATGTTAGGTGTAAAGCGTAAACGCAAATACTCTTGTAATCTAAAATCTGAAATAATGCCTAATGCAAAACCAGGATCAGATTTAGTGTAAATACTTTTCATGCCATATGTTACGCCTCCAATAACCGTATCCGGAAATGCAGAATTTTTTACAGTATGAATTCTAAAATCAGTCTTGTTATAAGCTAATGCAAAACCAAAATGCATTCTGTTTTTATAAAATTTCGGCAAATGCACTCCACTCTCCTCTTTATGCTGAGACATTACCTGCAAAAAAAGCAAAGAAAAAAATAATATGTGCAATAATCGTTTCAAAGTTCTAATGAAAACGGTTTTTTAGCTCTTTTATTATCTAATTATTAGAAGATTCTTGTTGGGAATCTTGTGTTACTTCATTAACCACATGTTCATTTTCTGAAGAATGTTTATTTTTAAAAAACACCCCCTGAAACACTAATATAATCCCAACTCCAAATGAAATTGCCATATCGGCAAAGTTGAAAATAGCATTAAAAAATTCAAAATGCTCCCCGCCCCAAATTGGCAACCAATCAGGAAAATTACCTTCATAAATTGGGAAATAAAACATGTCCACCACATGGCCTTTTAAAAATGGGGCATAACCACCTCCAGCGGGCATAAAGGCTGCCACTTCATACTCAGAGCTTGGTCCAAATAATAATCCATAAAACGCAGAATCTAAAATGTTTCCTAAAGCTCCGGCCAAAATTAACGATACACAAATAATAAATCCTTTGTGTTCTCCATCGTTAACAATTTTTTTAATATAAAAAGCTCCGGCAAATACTGCTGCAACTCTAAATAAACTGAGTGCTAACTTTCCATAATCTCCACCAAATTCCAAGCCCCAAGCCATTCCCGGATTTTCTGTAAACGTAATACGGCACCAATCAAAAAAACGATGAACTTCACCAATAGGATAATTTGCCTTAATGTATAGCTTGATACATTGGTCAATAAATAATACTGCAAAAACAGTTATTATAGGAAGTCTGTATTTTTTAAGCATAGAGCCTATAAAAGCAAAAAGGTTATCTTATGCAAAGATAACCTTTTAGTTGAATGTAGTTAAGATATTTAGGTTGCTTGATTTAATTTAGCGTCAATTCCTAAAGTAGCGTGAGGCACAACTCTTAAACGCTCTTTTGGTATTAATTTGCCTGTTACACGGCAAATACCATACGTTTTGTTCTCAATACGCATTAAAGCATTTTTTAAGTTTACAATATACTTTTCTTGACGGATTGCTAACTGAGCAGTTTCCTCTTTAGATAATACATCAGACCCATCTTCTAATAATTTAAAAGAAGGTGAAGTATCGTCTGTTCCATGATTATCAGCATTAGATAAAGTTTGCTTTAACAAATCATAATCAGATTGAGCTTCTTTTAACTTATCAATAATTAATTCTTTAAACTCTAATAATTCCTTATCCGAGTAGCGGCTTCTGTCATCTTTTGTATTCACAAAAGGCTTTGGTTGAGCAGCCTGAGGTTTTTTAATTAAAGGTTTTGTAATATCGATATGTAAAGGACGATTTCTGATATATGATTCAGAACCAACTGCACGTCCTTCGTTTTTCTTTCTACGTCCACGACCGCGTTTCTCAGGGATTTCATCATCATCATCATCATCTAATGGAATACCACCGCCTTCTAAATCTAATACAGGAGCCTCATCTAAATCAACAACTGCATCATCATCATCTTCAGGTTTTTCATAATCATCTTTTACATCAACATCAGAATCATCTTCATCCTCATCTTCTAATTCAATATCATCGTCTTCATCATCATCACCTTTTTTTCCTTTTTTAGATGGCTTTGCAGCTTTCTTAGAGGGTTTAGCGCCTTTTTTAGCAACTGCGTCAATAGGTTTTCCTACAACTTTTGGTTTAGCTATTTCCTTAACTGCTTTAGTTGGTTTAGCTGGTGCAGCAGCTTTTTTAGCTGGTTTCACAGGAGCTTTCGCTACAGGTTTTGCTGCTTTCTTTTCAACTTTCTTAGGAGCAGGTTTTGCTTTTGATACTGGTTTAGCCGCTTTTGGAGCAGGCTTAGTAGCTTTTGCTACTTTTTTTGCTGGTACTTTAGTCACTGTTTTTGGGGCTGGTTTTTTAGCTACTACTTTTTTAGCAGGAGCTTTAGTTACTTTTTTTGGCGCAGGTTTACTTGCTTTTTTAGGAGCAGGTTTTGCTACTTTTTTTGGAGCAGGTTTACTTGCTGCCTTTTTTGCTGGCTTTTCAGCAGCTTTTTTAGGAGCTGGCTTCGCAGCTTTCTTAGCAGGTTTTACAATTTTCTTTGCCATATTCTTTTACTTAAAAATTTAATTTAACTTTTCTATAGAAATAAGGGTAGATACTAGTTCGTCAACTTCAACAGAACTTGCGGTGGCGGCGGACAAATTTTGTACCACTTGTAAATCTCCTGTCAGAGTTTCGGCGCAAATATAGTTCAAATTATTCTGAATGGCGGTATCTAACGCATCATTTTGTTGAATTTTAACCAAAATCTTGTCAGTTACATCTAAACCGCTGTCTTTACGCATATTTTGAATACGATTTACTAATTCTCGAGCTAATCCTTCTTCTTTTAAGGCATTAGTTAATGTAACATCTAAAGCCACCGTAATTTGACCACTATTAGCTACTTTCCAACCCGGAATGTCTACAGGGATAATTTCAACATCTTCATTTTCTAAAACGATTTCTTCTCCTTCCACATTCATCTTAAATTGACCTGTTTTCTCAATTCCCGAGATAATTAAAGCGCCGTTATCATTAGCATAAGCTTGAACCGTTTTCATGTGCTTGCCACATTTTTTACCTAAAGTTTTAAAATTCAACTTCAGATTTTTCACAATGTGTGCTTCTTCTTCCGTTACAAATTCCAACTCCTTCACATTTACCTCAGCTAGGATAATATCTTTTACTGCCTCCACATGTTGTTTAAAATCTGCATCTAAAATAGGAATACGTATTTTTTGTAATGGCTGACGAACTCTCAAATTCTCCTTCTTACGAATTGATAAAATCATCGAAGAGATTTTTTGAGCCATTTCCATGCGTTTTTCTAGGCTACTGTCAATTACACTTAAATCAACTTTAGGATAGTTAGTTAAATGCACTGAGTTTACATCACCGGAAACATCATTTAAGTTTTGATATAACCAATCTGCAAAGAATGGCGCAATAGGACTCATTAATTGAGATAATGTATTTAAACACTCAAACAAAGTTTCGTATGCTGCTTTTTTATCTTCGCTCATATCGCCTTTCCAGAAACGACGGCGAGATAAACGAATATACCAGTTACTTAAGTGCTCATCCACAAACTCCTCGATATAACGAGCAGCTTTGTGAGGTTCAAATGTTTCGTACTGTTCAGTTACATCTTTTACCAATGAATTTAATTTTGATAAAATCCATCTGTCTAATTCTGAGCGCTTACTAACGTTTACCGTATTGCTTAAATCAACTGTAAAATTATCTACGTTTGCGTATAAAGCAAAGAAGCCATAAGTGTTATACAACGTACCAAATAATTTACGTTGAACTTCACCAATTCCTTCTACATCAAATTTTAAGTTGTCCCAAGGCGCTGCGTTTGCAATCATATACCAACGAGTAGCATCTGCACCATATTTTTCAATGGTTTCAAATGGGTCAATGGCGTTACCCAAACGCTTACTCATTTTGTTTCCGTTTTTATCTAATACCAATCCATTAGATACAACATTCTTATACGCCACTGAATCAAAATTCATGGTTGCAATAGCATGCAATGTAAAGAACCATCCACGTGTTTGATCAACACCTTCGGCAATAAAATCTGCCGGATAATATTTTTTGTTGTCAATTAATTCTTTATTCTCAAACGGATAATGCACTTGCGCATAAGGCATAGCGCCTGAATCGAACCACACATCAATTAAATCAGGCTCACGAAATAATTTTTTCCCGTTCTTCTCTAAAACAATGTTATCAGCGTAAGGCTTATGTAAATCAAATGTTTTGTAGTTTTCTTTCGAGAAATTACCCGGTACAAATTTACCTAATGGGTTTTCTGTCATTATTCCTTTTGCAACAGAATTCTCAATTTCTTTTTTCAACTCTTCAGCACTTCCAATCACTATTTGTTCTGATCTGTCCTCGCTTGTCCAGATAGGAATTGGAATACCCCAGAAACGAGAACGGGACAAGTTCCAGTCATTTAAATTCTCTAACCAGTTACCAAAACGACCGGTTCCTGTAGCTTCAGGTTTCCAGTTAATTGTTTTATTTAATTCAATCATACGGTCTTTTGCAGCCGTTGATTTAATAAACCATGAATCTAATGGATAATATAAAACCGGCTTATCAGTTCTCCAACAGTGAGGGTAGCTGTGTTCGTAGGTTTCTTTCTTAAATAATTTCCCTTCTTCTTGTAACTTTAAAACAATACGTTCATCAACACTTAAGTAAGCTTTTAACTCCTTAATTTTTCCGTTAGCTTCTAAAATTTGTTTTTGTTTTTCAAACTCCGCTTGTTTTTCAGCATCCGTATGATAAGCTTCTTTCACGTATTCCTCACCATACAAGAAAATACCATCTTTTACTTCAGGCACAAAACGTCCACGTTTATCAACCAACGTTAAAGCGCCAATACCATTTTGCTTAGCCACTCTAAAATCATCTGCACCAAAACTTGGAGCAATGTGAACGATACCTGTACCATCAGTAGTTGTTACGAAATCTCCAACAATGACTTTAAATGCATCTCCTTCTGGTTGAACAAACGGTAATAATTGTTCGTATGAAATACCTGCTAAATCTGAGCCTTTACAATGATTAACGATTTTGAAAGGAATGTTTTTGTCTCCGGGTTTGTAATCTTCAAATTTTAAATCAGTATGTTTTTCAGAGAAATATTTATTTACTAAATCTTTAGCTAACACAACTGTTTGAAGAGTTCCCATAAAAGGATTAAAGCTTTCTACAAATACATAATCAATGTCTTTTCCAACAGCTAATGCTGTGTTTGAAGGTAAAGTCCAAGGTGTAGTTGTCCAAGCTAAAATGTATAAATCTCCGTTAACTTTAAACTTCGAATCTTTTACTTTGAACTGAACAGTTGCTGTTCTATCCTTCACATCTCTATAACAACCTGGTTGGTTTAACTCATGGGAAGATAATCCTGTACCTGCTGCCGGAGAATATGGCTGAATGGTGAAGCCTTTGTATAATAAATCTTTCTTTGATAAGTTTTGTAATAACCACCATACACTTTCAATGTACTTGTTATCGTAAGTGATATATGGATCGTTCATATCAACCCAGTAACCCATCTTAGCCGTTACATCTTCCCACTTATCGGTGTACTTCATCACTTCCTTGCGGCAAGCTTTGTTATAATCTTCAACCGAAATGTATTTAGCTGAGTTTTTGTTACCAATATCTTCTTTAGTAATACCTAATGATTTTTCTACGCCAAGCTCAATAGGCAAACCGTGAGTATCCCAACCTGCTTTACGTTTTACTTGAAAACCTTGTAATGTTTTATAACGACAAAAAATATCTTTAATCGTACGTGCCATTACGTGGTGTATACCAGGCATACCATTAGCACTTGGAGGTCCTTCATAAAACACCCAAGGTGTTTTGCCTTCGCGTGTAGAAATAGATTTTGCGAAAGTCTCTTTTTCTTTCCAGTAATGTAAAATGTCTTTACTTATTTGAGATAAGTTAAGTTGGTTGTATGTAGGGTACTTTTTCATGGTATCATTTTATTATTTAACCGCAAAGTGTAAAAAGTTTTTCGCAAAGAACACAAAGAGGATTTTTCCTTTTTTATTTAAAAAGGAGAGCGAATTTACAAAAAATATAGGATACATTTTACCCTAATTTTCCCATTTGTTTGAGCTTGCTTTCGAAGGAAAAAGCGATGGTTTTTGCTCTAAAAATGGCTTTTTGAGCATTTTCGCCTGAAAAAAGAGTATTTACGGTGTTTTCGAAGGTATTTAGCCAAATTTCAAAATGTTCAGCTTTTAGCGGTAAATTTACGTGTTTGTCAAACACATTGGTGGTATAGCCTTCTTTGTCCAATAATACAAATTCCCAAAATGCAATCATATGGGGCATGTGTTTTTCAAAATCAACATTTGCAAAAATGGGTTTTACCTCCTCGTTTAAAAGTAAATTAGAGTAAAAAGTCTTTACTAAAAGTTCTACATCTGAAGAATTGGTGATGTCTTGCATCTTTTATTTTTTCTTACACACCTGAATAGTGTGACTAATTCCCACATTATCTATTTGCTCAACAATTTGGAAACCGGCTCTGTCAATTAATCTATTAAACACAGCACTGTCATACATTTGGCTGTTTCCGTTAGCTATATTGGTAAAATACAACGAGGTCATTTGTAAACTGAATGCTCCCGGCTCAAATTTTTGTCTGTCCCAGAAAGTTTCCATGATATAGATATTACCATCATCAGAAATAGCTTCGTGGCAACGTTTTAAGATGCTCACTATTTCCTCTTCACTAAAACAATCTAAAAACTGACTCATCCAAATAGCATCAGCTCCTTTTGGGAAACGCTGAGCGTCATCTAAAATATTAATCGGATAATAACCAACTCTATCAGAAAACCCTGATTTGTTGATGTTTTCCTTTGCCATTGCCAACTGCCCTGGCAAATCCAATATTGTCACTTTTACATCAGGATTATAATTCATGCATTTTAATGTGAATTTACCTGTGTTGCCTCCAATATCTAAAATATGTTTTGGCTGACGCTTAAATAATTGAGCTAATGCTTGATCGAAAGAGCCATCCGAATAATAATGATCAAAAGCGAACCAGCTGTCTTGTATAGGCTTTGGTAAATGGGCTAAACCTTCATATACTGTAGGCCAATCGCCCAAAACCTTTAATCCAGTTGGTTTTCCTTGTTTAATACTTTCTGTTAAAGTAAACATCCCTTCATAACACACATCATTGGTAAAATCCATGTTTACTCTTGTCATTCGGTCGTTTAAAATAAATAATCCGGTTTTAGTAATCGTGTATTTATCATCATTTTTAATCACTAAACCAATACCTAAACCAGCTTCCAACAATACCCTCACGCCATATTCGGATAGATTTAATCGTGTATAAACTTCTTCCAAAGTTACTCCAGTCACTCCTGCTTCTTCAACCATAGCCAAAATACCCAAATCACGTAATGATTTTGTTGCTTGAAAAACTATTGGTGCAAAAGCTATAAACTGGGCATTTGTGATGGCTTCAAAGGCTGACTTGGTATCTTTGGTGAAAAAATTCATGTTTTAAACAAATTATGGGTGTGCTTGTATATAAAAGAGTACCAAAATAAGTAAAAGATTAAACATTTCATGTTTTTTTTGACATTTATCACTATTTTGTAAATACCCAATAGCACGGATACTAAAAATGTTTGTAATATTGTAAATTGCACACACAATTATGGTAAAAATAGGAGACAAGAAAATATCTGCTGACGACTTTTATAAGGTCCTAATCAACAACTTAGAACTCAAATTGGATGAAGAGGCCTTAAGAAAAGTATATCGTAGTCATTATTTTTTAAAAGAATTTACTCGCGAAAAGCTAATATATGGCATTAATACCGGATTTGGTCCTATGGCACAATACCGTATTAATCACGACGATCAAATGAAATTACAATACAATTTGATTCGTAGTCATTGCTCCGGGGCAGGAAATCCAATTCCGGAAATTGATTGTAAAGCCGTAATGCTTGCGCGTTTGAATACATTGATGCAAGGTTATGCTGGCATTCATCCAGATGCCTTGGTATTAATTAAAGATTTAATTAATAAAAATATTTCTCCGGTTATTTATGAGCATGGTGGTTTAGGTGCAAGTGGAGACTTAGTTCAGTTAGCGCATTTAGCATTAACCTTAATTGGCGAAGGAGATGTTTATTACAACGGAGTAATAACTCCTACTGCAGAAGTGTTCAAAAAAGAAAATATTACTCCAATGGAAATTCATATTCGTGAAGGTTTAGCCTTAATGAATGGAACTTCTGCCATGAGTGGTATTGGTATGCTAAATGTTATTTATGCTGAAAACCTAATGAACTGGAGTTTATTAGCATCAGCTACTATCATGGAATTAGTGCAAAGTTTTGATGACCACTACTCTACTCCGTTAAATGAAGTAAAACACCATCATGGACAAAATGCAGTGGCTGCAGCATTACAAGAAACTTTAAAAGACAGTAAATTAGTTAAGAGCAGAGAAGAACATCACTATAATCAAAAAGTTGAAGTAGATGTATTGGTTGAGAAAATGCAAGAATATTACTCTATTCGTTGTGTTCCTCAAATTGTAGGGCCAATTGTAGATACTGTAAATTATGCCAAAGAAGTATTGATTAACGAAATTAATTCGGCTAATGATAATCCAATCGTAGATTGGGAGAGAAAAAATGTTTACCACGGAGGTAACTTTCATGGAGATTATGTGTCTCTTGAAATGGATAAATTAAAAATTGCCATTACAAAACTTTCAATGTTGGCTGAACGTCAATTGAACTTTTTATTAAATGATAAATTAAATAACATCCTTCCCCCATTTGTTAATCATGGTACTTTAGGATTAAATTTAGGGATGCAAGGCGTTCAATTTACGGCAACATCAACCACTGCTGAAAATCAAACTTTATCAAACCCAATGTATGTTCACAGTATCCCAAGTAATAACGATAATCAAGATATTGTAAGTATGGGTGCAAATGCATCACTTATTTGTAAAAAAGTAATTTTAAATAGCTACGAGGTACTTGCAATTGAATGGATGACAATTTTGCAAGCTATTGATTATTTAAAAATGCAGGATAAACTATCAACTAAAGCAAAAGAAGCATATGAAAAAATGCGTAAAGTTTTCCCATGCTTTGTTGAAGACTCTGTAAAATATAAAGATGTAAAAGCAGTAAGAGATTATATATTTTATAATCATATTGAATTATTATAAAAATTAAGAATAAAACTATGGAATACGCATTAGTAACAGGTGGTAGCCGAGGCATAGGAAAAGCAATTTGTTTGCGCTTGGCTGATATGGGCTACAACATTATCTTAAACTATACATCAAACGATGAAGAGGCTAACAAAACAAAAGACATGTTAGTGGCAAAAGGTGTTGATGTAGTATTAATGAAATTTGATGTTAGTAGCACGGAAGAATCTGACAAATTTATTGAAACTTGGATTAATGAAAATAAAGATAAAAGCATTTCAGTTTTGGTAAATAATGCAGGTATCAGACGTGATAATATTATGGTGTTTATTCAGCCTGAAGATTGGAAACGTGTAATTGATATTACAGTTGATGGTTTCTATAATGTTAGCCGTCATATTGTAAAACACATGTTATCAAAACGCAAAGGTCGTGTAGTAAATATCGTGTCCTTATCTGGTTTAAAAGGCTTACCTGGACAAACCAGCTACTCAGCTGCAAAAGGTGCTGTTATTGCTGCCACTAAAGCATTGGCTCAGGAAGTTGGTAAACGTGGTATCACAGTGAATGCAGTGGCACCTGGATTTATTAAAACCGACATGACTGAGGACATTAAAGAAGAGGATTATAAATTTATGATTCCTATGAACCGTTTTGGTGAAGCAGAGGAAGTTGCCGGTGTGGTTGCTTTCTTAGTAGGAAAAGATTCTAGTTATGTTACAGGGCAAGTAATTTCAGTAAACGGAGGATTATACAGTTAATTAGACAATAAGTTAATGTGGCAATTAGACAATGCCTTATTAACTTTAACAATTGTCGAATTATCAAATTAAATAAATGAACAGAGTAGTTATTACAGGTATAGGAGCTTGGTCGTGTTTAGGGAAAAACGTTGACGAAGTAAGAGATTCATTATTTGCAGGAAAATCAGGAATTGGTTTTGAGCAAATTAGAAAAGATATGGGTTACCGTTCGGCATTAACAGGTATTGTGGCGGAGCCGGTATTAAAAGGATTATTAGACAGAAGAGCACGTGTGAGTATGGGACAACCTGCAGAATTTGCGTTTATGGCAACATCTGAAGCCTTAAAAATGGCTAATATGGATCCTGAGTGGATTGAAAAACAAGAAGTAGGAATTATTTATGGTAATGATAGCGTAGCACAATCTACCATGGAAGCTATTGATACAGTAAGAGCAAAGAAAGATACTATGTTAGTAGGTTCTGGAGCAACGTTCCAATCAATGAATTCTACAGTAACGATGAATCTTTCTACTATTTATAAATTAAAGGGTATCAACTTTACATTAGCAGCTGCTTGTGCTAGTGGCTCACATTCTATTGGAATGGGCTACTTACTAATTCGTACTGGCTTACAACAACAAGTTATTTGTGGTGGTGCACAGGAAGTAAATCCTTATACTTTTGGTAGCTTTGATGGTTTAAGCGCATTCTCTATCAGAGAGAACGAACCAACAAAAGCATCTCGTCCGTTTGATAAAGATAGAGATGGTTTAATACCAAGCGGTGGTGCAGCAACAGTTATTTTAGAAAGTTTAGAATCAGCGCAAAAACGTGGTGCAAAAATATTGGCAGAAGTTATTGGTTATGGTTTTTCAAGTAATGGCGATCATATCAGTAATTCTAGTGTTGACGGGCAAACACGTTCATTAGAAATGAGTTTAAGAGATGCCAAATTAACACCGAAAGACATTGATTATATTAATGCTCACGCCACATCTACGCCAGGTGGAGACAGAGTTGAAGCAAAAGCAATAGATCAAGTATTTAATGGTTGTAATACTCCCGTGAGTTCAACAAAATCAATGACAGGCCACGAGTGTTGGATGGCTGGTGCCAGTGAAATAGTTTATACAACATTAATGATGCAAAACGATTTTATAGCGCCTAATATTAATTTTGAGAATCCTGATGAGGATAGTCAAAAAATAAACATTATTGCGCAAACCAAACAAACACCGTTAAACACTATTTTGTCAAACTCTTTTGGCTTTGGTGGGACAAATTCCACTTTGATAATCAAAAAATTTGCATAATTTTGTAGCATCAATTCAAAAAATATACAGAAAGTTTTATTACCATGACACAAGAAGAAATTATAAAGACCGTAAACGGTTTTTTAGTTGAAGAGTTTGAAGTAGATGAATCTAAAATTACTCCGGATGCTAATTTACGCGAAACATTAGAATTAGATAGTTTAGACTATGTTGATTTAGTAGTTGTTATTGAAAGTCATTTTGGATTTAAAGTGGTTGGTGAAGACTTTTTAAATATTCATACTTTCCAAGA
>DAORKG010000032.1:0-40539 GCA_035439445.1 Bacteroidia bacterium | reverse complement strand
TCTTCAACTTCTTCTTTACTTGCCATTAAACGCTCGTACTCTTCTTTACTACCAACTACGATTTTTTCGTATTGACGTAAACCTGTACCTGCTGGAATTAAGTGACCAACAATAACGTTTTCTTTTAAGCCTTGTAACGTATCTATTTTTCCGTTTACAGCTGCTTCGTTTAATACTTTTGTTGTTTCCTGGAACGATGCCGCAGAAATCCAAGAGTTTGTTTGTAACGATGCACGTGTAATACCTTGTAAAATTGGAGTTGCTGTAGCAGGCACTGCATCACGCGCTTCAACTAGTTTCATGTCTTTACGACGTAATACTGAGTTCTCATCACGTAACTTACGAGCTGTTACAATTTGCCCACGTTTCAAGTTTTCAGAATCACCCGGCTCAACAACTACTTTCTTACCATATAAGTTGTCGTTCTCTTCCATGAAGTGGATTTTGTTAATCAACTGCATTTCTAAGAATGTTGTATCTCCTGGATCTTCAATTTGAACTTTACGCATCATCTGACGAACAATCGTTTCGAAATGCTTATCATTCAATTTCTGACCTTGTAAACGGTAAACCTCTTGAATCTCATTTACTAAGTATTCTTGAACCGCTGTAGGGCCTTTAATAGCTAAAATATCACTTGGAGAAATTGCTCCATCAGATAATTGCTCACCTGCTTTCACAAAGTCATTCTCTTGAACTAAGATATGTTTAGATAAAGATACTAAGTAACGGTGTTGTTCACCAGTTTTAGCTTCTACAATCACCTCACGGTTACCACGCTTAATCTTACCAAAAGTAACAATACCGTCAATTTCAGAAACTACTGCAGGGTTAGATGGGTTACGAGCTTCAAATAACTCAGTTACACGAGGTAAACCACCGGTAATATCACCTGTCTTACCAGTAACACGAGGGATTTTCACTAATACTTGTCCTAACTCTACTTTAGTACCTTCGTTTACAACGATGTGTGCGCTAATAGGTAAGTTATATGTTTTTAATGGTTCACCTTTTTTATCAACGATTCTGATTAACGGAGATAAAGATTTATCTCTGCTCTCAATAATCACTTTCTCACGGAAACCTGTTTGTTCATCAGACTCCTCACGGTAAGTTACGTTTTCTTTAATTCCTTCGTACTCTACAGCACCAGCATATTCAGAAACGATAACCGCGTTATATGGATCCCAATCACAGATCATATCTCCTTTTTTCACTTTAGCACCCGGCTTAATGTATAATTGAGAACCGTAAGGGATATTTCCTGTTGTTAAAGTAATTCCAGTGTTTGCATCAACGATACGAACCTCAGTTGAACGACCAATAACAACATTAGCTTTAGTTCCGTCAGCGTTAGTACGCTCTACAGTACGTAATTCATCGATTTCAGCAATACCATCGTATTTAGCAACGTAGCTAGAAGCTGCTGCCGTGTTAGATGCAGTACCACCCACGTGGAATGTACGTAATGTTAACTGAGTACCTGGCTCACCAATTGATTGAGCTGCGATTACACCTACTGCCTCACCTAATTGAACTTGACGTCCGTTAGATAAGTTACGTCCGTAACACTTAGCACAAACTCCTAATTTAGATTCGCAAGTTAATACTGAACGAATTTCAACTGATTCGATTGGAGATTTTTCAATTACAGCCGCAACATCCTCGTCAATCATTTCACCACCACTAACGATTAACTCGCCAGTTGTTGGATGATAAACATCGTTTAATGAAATACGACCTAAAATTCTATCTGATAATGACTCAACAACATCGTCATTGTTTTTCAATGCCATTGCAGTTAAACCACGTAATGTACCACAATCTTCTTCGTTAATGATAACGTCTTGAGCAACGTCCACTAAACGACGAGTTAAGTAACCAGCATCCGCAGTTTTTAACGCTGTATCCGCTAAACCTTTACGAGCACCGTGTGTAGAAATAAAGTATTCTAAGATAGATAAACCTTCACGGAAGTTAGATAATACGGGATTCTCGATAATAGAAGCCGTAGTATCACCTGCCTTTTGTGGTTTAGCCATCAAACCACGCATACCTGATAACTGTTTAATTTGTTCTTTAGAACCACGAGCTCCTGAATCAAGCATCATGTAAACAGAGTTGAAACCTTGTTTATCAGTGCTTAATACATCCATTACTTTTTTAGTAACTTTTGAGTTAGCATGTGTCCAAATATCAATTACCTGGTTGTAACGTTCGTTGTTTGTAATGAAACCCATTGAGTAGTTATTCATTACTTCATCAACTTGCGCACGCGCATCTTTAATAATTTTAAATTTCTCAGCCGGAGTTTCAATATCACCTAAGTTGAATGATAATCCACCACGGAAGGCTGTTTTAAATCCTAAGTCTTTGATATCATCTAAGAACTTAGCTGTTTTAGCCATACCTGTTTTCTTAACCACCATACCGATGATGTCACGAAGAGATTTTTTAGTCAACAATTCGTTGATGAAACCTACTTCATGAGGAACAACTTGGTTAAACATAACACGTCCAGCAGTTGTATCAATTACTTTCGTAACTAATTTATCTCCTTCTAAAGCATTTGTTACACGAATTTTAATTTGTGCGTGAATGTCAATTTTCTTCTCGTTTAAAGCGATATTAACTTCTTCTGCACTATAAAATACTTTACCTTCTCCTCTAACTGCATCGTTAGGTAAATTCTTTTTAGATTTAGTTAAATAGTATAAACCTAAAACCATGTCTTGAGAAGGAACCGCAACCGGTGCACCGTTAGATGGATTTAAAATGTTATGAGAAGCTAACATTAAAATTTGTGCTTCTAATACTGCGGCATGTCCTAATGGAACGTGTACCGCCATTTGATCCCCGTCGAAATCGGCGTTGAACGCAGAACACACTAATGGGTGTAACTGAATTGCCTTTCCTTCGATTAACTTAGGTTGGAATGCTTGAATACCTAGTCTGTGTAATGTCGGGGCACGGTTTAACATTACCGGATGTCCTTTCAATACATTTTCTAAAATATCCCAAACAATTGGTTCTTTTTTATCTACAATTTTCTTAGCTGATTTTACTGTCTTAACAATACCACGCTCAATCATCTTGCGGATGATAAATGGTTTGAATAATTCAGCAGCCATTTCTTTTGGTAAACCACACTCATGTAGTTTCATTTCAGGCCCAACGACAATTACCGAACGAGCAGAATAATCAACACGTTTACCTAATAAGTTTTGACGGAAACGTCCTTGTTTACCTTTTAATGAATCTGATAATGATTTTAATGCACGGTTAGATTCAGTTTTTACAGCATTTGATTTACGAGAGTTATCAAATAATGAATCTACTGACTCTTGTAACATACGTTTCTCATTACGTAAGATTACATCCGGAGCTTTAATTTCGATTAAACGTTTTAAACGGTTGTTACGGATAATAACACGACGGTATAAATCATTTAAATCTGAAGTTGCAAAACGACCTCCATCCAATGGAACTAAAGGACGTAATTCTGGTGGAATAACCGGAACGGTTTTAATAATCATCCACTCAGGCTTGTTTTCAATATGACCTTGAGCAGCACGGAAAGCTTCAATAACTTGTAAACGCTTTAATGCTTCGTTTTTACGTTGTTGTGAAGTTTCAGTATTTGCTTTGTGACGTAACTCATAAGATAACTCGTCTAATTGTAAACGAGATAATAGATCTTGAAGAGCTTCAGCACCCATCTTAGCGATAAATTTATTAGGATCTGTATCGTCTAATAAATGATTTTCTTTTGGTAAAGTATCAACTAAGTTTAAGTATTCTTCTTCCGTTAAGAAATCTAAATATTGTGTTCCGTTTTGAGCGGCAACACCTGCTTGAATTACTACATAACGCTCGTAGTAAATAATCATATCTAACTTCTTAGTAGGTAATCCTAATAAGTAACCAATTTTGTTTGGTAACGAACGGAAATACCAGATATGTGCAACAGGAACCACTAAGTTAATGTGTCCCATACGCTCACGACGAACTTTTTTCTCAGTTACCTCAACACCACAACGGTCGCAGATAATACCTTTGTAACGAATACGCTTGTATTTACCGCAGTGACATTCATAATCTTTAACTGGTCCAAAAATACGCTCGCAAAACAAACCATCTCTTTCTGGTTTGTAAGTACGGTAGTTAATGGTTTCCGGTTTTAAAACTTCACCAGCACTACGTTGAAGAATAGTTTCAGGAGAAGCTAAACTAATAGTGATTTTTGAGAAGTTCGATTTTACTTTGTTATCTTTTCTTAAAGCCATTTTTTTGCTTTTTGGTTTTAGTGATAATAAAAATTCTTTTTTCCTTATTCACTGGTGGCTTCGATGTTTCGACAGGCTCAACAACCGTCAGCCACCAGTGTTAAAGTGTATCTTAGTCAAGTGTTACATCTAATGCTAATCCACGTAACTCGTGCATTAATACATTAAACGACTCTGGAATACCAGGAGCAGGGATGTTTTCGCCTTTTACAATTGCTTCATAAGCTTTTGCACGACCCATTACATCATCCGACTTGATAGTCAATAATTCTTGTAACACGTTTGCTGCACCGTATGCTTCTAGTGCCCAAACCTCCATCTCACCAAAACGCTGACCACCGAATTGTGCTTTACCACCTAAAGGTTGTTGCGTAATTAATGAATATGGTCCGATTGAACGAGCATGCATCTTATCATCAACCATGTGTCCTAATTTTAACATGTAAATGATACCTACAGTAGCCGGTTGGTCAAATTTCTCACCAGTTCCACCATCAATTAAGTATGTACGGCCATACTGAGGAATACCTGCTTTGTTAGTGTACTCATCAATTTGTTCCATAGATGCTCCATCGAAAATTGGAGTTGAGAATTTTAATCCTAATTCTTTACCAGCCCAAGCTAATACTGTTTCGTAAATCTGACCGATGTTCATACGAGATGGTACACCTAATGGATTTAATACAATATCAACCGGAGTTCCATCATCTAAGAATGGCATATCTTCGTCTTTTACGATACGAGCAACAATACCTTTGTTACCATGACGACCTGCCATCTTATCACCTACTCTTAACTTACGTTTTTGAGCAATGTAAACCTTAGCTAATTGAACAATACCATTTGGTAACTCATCACCAACAGTAATTTGGAATTTCTCACGTTTGTACTGACCTAAGTAATCATTATACTTAATCATGAAGTTATGTAACAAACGCTCAATTTGCTCATTCTTATCTTTATCAGTTGTCCAGTTACCTGGGTTAACTTCAGAGAAATCAATTTTCTCCAATAATTTTTGAGTAAACTTAGTTCCTTTAGTAATTACCTCTTCACCTAAGATGTTGTGAACACCTTGAGATGTACGGCCATTGACTAGTTCAAATAATTTTTCAATTAATTGGTATTTTAAGTTAGCAATAGCTTTGTTATGATCAGCATCTAATTTTTCAATTAATGGTTTTTCATCAGCTTTTTGCTTCTTATCTTTAATAGCACGAGAGAATAATTTTTTATCAACGATTACACCTTTGATTGAAGGAGATACACGTAAAGACGCGTCTTTTACGTCACCTGCTTTATCACCAAAGATTGCACGTAATAATTTTTCTTCCGGAGATGGATCAGTTTCACCTTTTGGAGTAATTTTTCCAATTAAGATGTCACCTTCTTTAACCTCAGCACCTACACGGATAATACCTTTTTCATCTAAGTCTTTAGTAGCTTCTTCAGATACGTTAGGGATATCCGGAGTTAACTCCTCCATGCCACGTTTAGTATCACGAACCTCTAAAGAATATTCATCAATATGAATAGATGTAAAGATATCATCACGAATAATACGCTCAGAAATTACGATCGCATCCTCAAAGTTATAACCTTTCCAAGGCATGAACGCTACTTTTAAGTTACGTCCTAATGCTAATTCACCTTTTTCAGTAGCGTAACCATCACATAATACTTGTCCTTTTACAACTTTATCACCTTTCTTAACGATTGGTTTTAAGTTCATACAAGTACTTTGGTTAGTTTTTTGGAATTTAGTTAACTTATATGTTTTAACATCACCTTCAAACGATACTAATTGTTCGTCTTTAGATCTGTTATAACGAATAACGATTTCACGAGCATCAACATACTCAACAACTCCTTCGCCTTCAGCATTAATTAATACACGGCTATCTTCAGCTACACGAGCTTCAATACCTGTACCAACAATTGGAGCCTCAGGGCGCATTAACGGAACTGCTTGACGTTGCATGTTCGATCCCATCAAGGCACGGTTAGCATCATCATGCTCTAAGAACGGAATTAAAGAAGCCGCAATAGAAGCAATTTGGTTTGGTGCTACGTCCATTAAATGAATTTGGCTTGGTTCCAACACCGGGAAGTCACCTTCGTAACGAGCAGTAACTTTGTCGTTTACGAAATTTCCTTTTTCATCTAATTCTGCACTTGTTTGAGCAATATTTTTTTGATCTTCTTCTTCAGCAGTTAAATAAGTAATTCCTTTATTTACATCTACTTTACCGTTGTTTACAGTACGGAAAGGAGTTTCAATAAATCCTAATTTATTTACTTTAGCAAAAACGCATAATGAAGAAATTAATCCAATGTTTGGTCCCTCTGGCGTTTCAATAGTACATAAACGACCATAGTGAGTATAGTGAACGTCACGAACCTCGAAACCTGCACGCTCACGAGATAAACCTCCTGGCCCTAGTGCCGATAAACGACGCTTATGAGTAATCTCTGATAATGGATTGGTTTGATCCATGAACTGAGATAACTGATTCGTTCCAAAGAATGAATTAATTACAGAAGATAATGTTTTAGCATTAATCAAATCGGTTGGAGTAAATACCTCGTTATCACGAACGTTCATACGCTCACGAATAGTACGAGCCATACGAGCTAAACCAACGCCAAATTGAGAGAATAATTGCTCACCTACAGTACGTACACGACGGTTAGATAAGTGATCGATATCATCCACATCAGTTTTTGAATTAATTAACTCAATCAAATATTTCATGATTAAGATAATATCCTCTTTAGTTAATACACGGATATTCATAGGAATATCGATGCCTAACTTCTTGTTGATACGGAAACGACCTACTTCACCTAAATCATAACGTTTGTCAGAGAAGAATAACTTGTCGATTACTCCACGAGCTGTTTCTTCATCTGGTGGCTCAGCATTACGAAGTAAACGGTAGATATACTCGATTGCTTCTTTTTCTGAGTTAGTTGAATCTTTTTGTAAAGTATTGTAAATAATAGCAAAATCTGCTGTATTAACGTCTTCTTTGTGCAAGATGATAGATTTAACACCAGCGTCAGCAATTAAGTCGATGTGTGCATCATCTAAAACCGTTTCACGATCTAAGATAACCTCATTACGCTCAATTGATACAACCTCTCCAGTATCCTCATCAACGAAATCTTCAATCCAAGTCTTTAAAACACGAGCAGCTAATCTACGACCAACCTCACGTTTTAAACCAGCTTTGCTAACTTTTACTTCGTCAGCTAAACCAAAAATTTCTAAAATTTGTTTATCGCTTTCAAAACCGATAGCACGTAATAACGTAGTTACAGGTAACTTTTTCTTACGATCGATATAAGCATACATCACGTTGTTGATGTCTGTTGCGAACTCAATCCAAGAACCTTTGAAAGGAATAACACGAGCACTATATAATTTAGTTCCATTTGCGTGACGGCTTTGACCGAAGAACACGCCCGGAGAACGGTGTAATTGAGATACAATAACACGCTCAGCACCGTTGATTACGAAAGAACCTTTTGGTGTCATGTAGGGGATTGTTCCCAAATAAACGTCCTGCACGATGGTTTCAAAATCTTCATGTTCAGGATCAGTACAGTAAAGCTTTAATTTAGCTTTTAAAGGCACTGAATAAGTTAAACCACGACTAATACACTCTTCTAGTGCGTAGCGTGGTGGATCTACGAAATAATCCAAAAATTCCAATACGAAGTTATTTCTTGCATCAGAGATAGGAAAGTTTTCGGCAAATACGCGGAATAAACCTTCATTTTTACGGTTATCCGGTGTAGTTTCTAATTGAAAGAAATCTTGGAAAGATTTCACTTGTATATCCAAAAAGTCTGGATATTCAATTGGAAATTTGTTTGAAGAGAAATTAATTCTCTGTGTTTTTTTAATTGCTGTAGCCAATGTAATTAAGTTTATTAGTTAGTATTCTAAAAGAGTTACGCCAATTACTAAAAGCAGAAAAAGGGTTAAGGTCTTTTGCCGAAGCAAGAAAGACCTTAACGCCTAGTTTTATAAGTAAAATTATTTTACTTCTACTTTTGCACCAGCTTCTTCTAAAGCCTTTTTAATAGACTCAGCTTCTTCTTTTGCAATACCTTCTTTAACTGGTTTTGGAGCACCGTCAACTAAATCTTTAGCTTCTTTTAATCCTAAACCTGTTAAGTCTTTAACAACTTTCACAACACCTAATTTAGCTGCACCTGCGTCAACTAAAATTACGTCGAATGAAGTTTTTGCTGCTGCTGCATCACCTGCACCTGCACCACCACCTGCTACAACAACTGCTGCTGCTGCTGGTTCAATTCCATATTCATCTTTTAATACAGTTGCTAATTCCTGTACTTCTTTAACTGTTAAGTTTACTAATGTTTCAGCGATTGCTTTTACGTCTGCCATTTTATTATTAGTTTAATTTGTTATTGTTTAATTTTAATTTGTTTGTGCTTACCTGATGTAAGCGTGATTTATTCTTTGTTCAGTTTGAATTAAGCTGCTGCTTCTTCTCCACCTTTGGTTTTGTTTTCTAAACCACCAATTACTCGTTGAATTGGAGATTGTAATAATCCCACGATTTCTCCGATTAACTCGTTTTTCGATTTTAAAGATGCTAAAGACTCTAATTTATCGTCACCGATAAATACCATTTCTTCAACGTAAGCTGCTTTTAATTGAGGTTTATCACCACCTTTACGGAACTCTTTAATTAATTTAGCAGGAACATTAGATGTTTCTGTTAACATTAAAGCAGTTTGGCCTTTTAATGCTGGAATAAGTTGAGCTAAGTTACTGTCGTTAGCACGCTCTAAAGCTTTCGCTAATAAAGTGTTTTTAACTACAGTCATGCTTACTTTTTTCTCAAAGCAAGAACGGCGTAATTGATTTACCTTTTCTACTGACAAAGAAGAACAATCAGCTAAATAGATCTTAGTATTAGCATTTAACATGCCAAGTAATCTATCTATTTCCTGTGTTTTTTCTTGTTTGTTCATATTAAAAGAGTTTGATTAATTAATTAAAAGATTTAGGGTCGATTTGAATACCTGCACTCATTGTACTGCTCATGTATACAGACTTAACGTAAGTACCTTTTGCAGAAGATGGTTTTAATTTGATGATTGCTTGTAAAACTTCCATAGCGTTCTCAGTTAATTTTTGAGCGTCGAAAGATGCTCTACCAATTCCTGTATGAACGATACCAGCTTTATCTACTTTAAAATCAATTTTACCACCTTTTGAGTCAGCAACTGCTTTACCAACTTCCATTGTTACAGTTCCTGTTTTTGGATTAGGCATTAAACCACGAGGACCTAATACACGACCTAAAGCACCAACTTTACCCATTACTGAAGGCATAGTGATGATTACGTCTACATCTGTCCATCCACCCTTGATTTTTTCAATGTATTCGTCTAATCCAACGTAGTCAGCACCTGCTGCTTTAGCTTCCGCTTCCTTATCAGGAGTAACGATTGCTAATACACGCAAAGTTTTACCTGTACCGTGAGGTAAGGTAACAGTGCCACGTACCATTTGATTAGCTTTACGAGGATCAACTCCTAAACGGATCGCAAGATCCACGGATGCATCAAATTTAGTAGTAGTAATATCTTTTACTACTTTTGAAGCTTCAGCAACAGTATATGCTTTGCTCGCGTCGAACTTAGCATCTGCTGCTTTTCTTTTTTTAGTTAACGTTGCCATTTTTAAAAGCTTGTTTTTTGTTAATAATTAATTGAATTAAGATTTTACAGGTGCGTCACCTGTAACTGTGATTCCCATGCTACGAGCTGTACCCGCTACCATACTCATTGCAGATTCAATTGTAAAACAGTTCATGTCTACAATTTTGTCTGTTGCAATTGTACGGATTTGGTCCCATGAAATAGAACCAACTTTCTTACGGTTGCTCTCGCCAGAACCTTGCTTAACTTTAGTTGCCTCTAAAATTTGAACTGCTACTGGTGTACGTTTGATAATGAAATCGAACGTTTTGTCAGCATAAACATTAATTAAAACCGGTAATACTTTACCAGCTTGTTCTTGAGTTCTAGCGTTAAATTGCTTACAGAACTCCATAATGTTTACACCTTTAGCACCTAATGCAGGTCCAATTGGAGGCGACGGGTTAGCAGCTCCACCTTTAATTTGAAGCTTTACGATTGCTGATAACTCTTTTGCCATTTTTTGTTTGTTTTTATTTGTTTACCGAAAAGCGCCGGACGGCTCATCATCTTTTGCTTTTCATCTATATTGTGGCTTTCATTTCGGGAGATTACTTTGAGTTGGAAGCAGCAAAGCGTCTCATTTTCCCTAGATTACTAACCTTCAATTTCTAATTATTACTCTCTTTCTACTTCTCCGAAACTTAATTCAACCGGAGTTTTACGACCGAAGATTTTAACAGTAACTTTAATTTTCTTCTTCTCATCGTTAATCTCTTCAATAGTTCCATTAAAGCCGTTGAAAGGCCCATTGATAACTTTCACTGATTCGCCAACAACATAATTGCTAGTTACTACACTTTCAGCTTCTGTTAATTCATCTACTTTTCCTAAAATACGATTCACTTCAGATAAACGCATTGGAACAGCTTCTCCACGTTTTGTTTCACCTAAGAAACCAATAACACCAGTGATGTTTTTGATGATATGCGCAACCTCACCTACTAAAGCAGCTTCGATTAAAACATATCCAGGATAAAACGAACGTTCTTTTTGGATTTTTTTTCCGTTACGAATTTGAATGAATTTTTCAGTAGGAATTAAAACTTGAGATACATAATCATTTAATTTTAAACGATTAATCTCAACTTCAATATATTGTTTTACTTTTTTCTCTTGTCCACTAATAGCACGAACTACGTACCATTTTTTCACAATCGAAGAAGTATCTTTATTAACTGTTTCCGCCATTTTGTAAGTGTAAAAATTATAAACTGTTCACCATTTGGTAAGCTAATTCCATTAACTTACTAAAACCTAAATCCATTCCCCAAACAACTAAGCCAATAATTGTAGAAGCAACCATTACTAAGATTGCACTACTTTGAAGCTCAGGCCAAGTAGGCCAAGTTACTTTGTTAAATAACTCGTCTTTTGTTTCATCTATATATGTTCCAAACTTACTCATAATATCATTTTTGTTTGCACGGGCGGAGAGATTCGAACTCCCATCTGCGGTTTTGGAGACCGTAATTCTACCCTTGAACTACGCCCGTAAGACCATTTTCTTTTAAACAGCAAAATGGCTAAGCCTTTCGGCAAGCCATTTTGCTAAATTAGAGGTCGTTATTATTCTAAAATTTCAGTTACCTGACCAGCACCTACAGTACGTCCACCTTCACGCATCGCGAAACGTAAACCTTTATCCATAGCTACAGGAGCGTGTAACTCAACTGTAATAGTAACGTTATCACCAGGCATAACCATTTCACGTCCTGCTTCTAAAGTAATCTCTCCAGTTACGTCAGTTGTACGTAAGTAGAATTGAGGACGGTATTTGTTATGGAATGGAGTGTGACGTCCACCTTCTTCTTTCTTAAGAACGTAAACCTCAGCTTTGAATTTTTTGTGAGCTTTGATTGAACCTGGTTTAACGATAACCATACCACGACGGATATCTTTCTTATCGATACCACGTAATAATAAACCTACGTTATCTCCAGCCTCACCGTAATCTAAGATTTTACGGAACATCTCAACACCTGTTACAGTTGAAGTTAATTTTTCTTCACCCATACCGATGATTTCAACTGGATCGTTAGAGTTGATTACACCTGCCTCAATACGACCTGTTGCAACAGTACCACGACCTGTAATTGTAAACACGTCTTCAACTGGCATCAAGAATGGCTTATCTTTTTCACGTGGAGGAAGTGGAACGTAAGAATCTACAGCGTCCATTAATTCCATAATTTTTTCAACCCATTTTGGATCTTTATTTAAACCACCTAAAGCAGAACCTTTGATGATTGGAGTGTTATCACCATCAAACTTGTAGAATGATAATAATTCACGGATTTCCATTTCAACTAACTCTAATAACTCAGCATCTTCAACCATATCCACTTTGTTCATGAATACAACGATTGCAGGAACACCTACCTGACGAGCTAATAAGATATGCTCACGAGTTTGAGGCATAGGTCCGTCAGTTGCAGCAACAACTAAAATCGCACCGTCCATTTGAGCAGCACCAGTAATCATGTTTTTCACGTAATCCGCGTGACCTGGACAGTCAACGTGAGCGTAGTGACGAGAAGCTGTTTGATACTCAACGTGAGAAGTATTGATAGTAATACCACGTTCTTTTTCTTCAGGAGCATTATCAATTGAAGAGAAATCTCTTACTTCAGATAATCCTTTTTCTGCTAATACAGTAGTGATTGCAGCTGTTAATGTAGTTTTACCGTGATCTACGTGACCAATTGTTCCAATGTTTACGTGTGGTTTGGAACGGTCGAATTTTTCTTTAGCCATTGTTATTTTGTTTATTTGTTGTTTATATTTTTATTTAATTACTTACTTTCTAATCTTTTTTGAGCTGTTGAGCTGGTCCCGATAGCTATCGGGAGAACCGCCTACATCTCTTTTGAGCTGTTGAGCGGGATTGAACCGCCGACCTCTTCCTTACCAAGGAAGTGCTCTACCACTGAGCTACAACAGCTTTTAAATTCTGCTGTTTGCTTTATTTTAAAGAACTCTGTTTTTGTATGCACGAAAAGTCCCTCTATTTTTGGGGACTTTCAAAAGGCTTAGGACCGCATACGCAGGTCTTTCCTGTCTTTTGTCCGTTTATACGGTTATTACCAACTACACTTTCCTCCATTTCTTGGAGCGGAAGACGGGTCTCGAACCCGCAACCTCCAGCTTGGAAGGCTGGAGCTCTACCAATTGAGCTACTTCCGCTTAAATCATTTAAACAATGCGACATCATTGTTTGTGGGCCAGGATGGATTCGAACCACCGAAGCTTGCGCAGCAGATTTACAGTCTGCCCCATTTGGCCACTCTGGTACTGACCCAAAATGAGCCGAAGAAGGGACTCGAACCCCCGACCTACTGATTACAAATCAGTGGCTCTACCAGCTGAGCTACTTCGGCTTAATTTTTTGATTTTAAAGAACGTCCCTTTCAAATGGGGTTGCAAATTTAGAAACAATTTCTATTGTTGCAAAAAAAAATATAACTTTTTTTGCATTTTCTCGAAAATAATTCCTTTGCCGTTCTTTTTCAATGAAATAGAGAAGCTAAAAAGCTCCTCTATTTCTATAAATTTGGTGTAATTAGTGGTTGCTCAAGTAATCTGCAACTCCTTTGTGATCGGCCTTCATACCGTCTTTTCCCTTTGTCCAGTTTGCAGGACAAACTTCACCTTTTTCTTCAAAATATTGTAATGCATCTACCATACGCAAAGCCTCGTCAACATTACGTCCTAAAGGTAAATCATTAATTAATTGGTGACGAACAACACCTGCTTTATCAATTAAGAATAATCCACGGAAAGCAATCATATCGCCAGTTGCAATTAAATCACCGTTCTCGTTTACATCATAATCTCCTAATAAAGTATCGAAGTTGATAGAGATGATTTTAGTTGTATCAGCTACTAATGGATAAGTAATTCCTTTGATACCGCCTTGTTTTTTATCTAATTGTAACCATCCCCAGTGACTTTGCTCTGTATCTGTACTACAACCTACAACAGCTACACCACGTTTTTCGAATTCACCTAATTTTTCTTGAAATGCATGCAATTCAGTTGGGCACACGAATGTAAAATCTTTTGGATAAAAGAAAAACACAACATGTTTTTTGCCAATGTATTGCTCAAGAGAAAAGTTATCTACGATTTCTTCTCCGTTAATTACTGCTGAAGCCTTGAATAAAGGTGCTTTTTTTCCTACTAATGCCATATGATTTTATTTTTTAGTTTATTAAATTTTTGTGCAAAATTATCATTTACTTTGTTTAAACAGTTCTAATTTTAGATTGTTTAACTAACAATTAATAACCAGTTTACTCACAAGTAAACACAAAACATAAAATTATGGCAATTACAGTAGGACAAGCAGCTCCGGATTTTAAATTATTTAATACAGAAAAAAAAGAAATTTCATTATCAGATTACAAAGGAAAAAATTTAGTAGTATTATTTTTTCCATTAGCCTTTACAGGTGTATGTACGGCTGAATTATGCAGTATTAGAGATAATTACAATATTTACACATCATTAAACGCAGAAGTTGTAGGTATATCAATTGACTCTTTATTTAGCCTAGGAGCTTTTAAGAAAGAACAAAATTATAACTTCCACTTATTATCAGACTTCAACAAAACAGTATCAAGAGCATATGATTCGTTATACGAAACATTTGGTTTTGGAATGGTTGGAGTAACTAAACGCTCGGCATTTGTAATTGATAAAAACGGGGTAATTCAATATGCTGAAATATTAGAAGACGCAGGGAAACAGCCAAATTTTGATGCAATAAAAGCTTGTTTAGAAGGTTTAAAATAAAAACATTAACCACATAGGCACAATAGAATTAAGGTATAGTTGAGCAAAATTATAAGACAAACAGAGAGGAAGCGTCGCTTCCTTCTACTATGTCCTTAAAATGTAAAGCTTACACTTATAAACTCTAAAATACTATGTTTCTATGTTGTTAAAAATAATTAATGCTTAAATCGTATTTTGATAAAAATTTAATTGAGGCAGGTTGTGATGAAGCAGGACGTGGTTGTTTGGCCGGTCCTGTTTACGCCGCTTCTGTTATTTTGCCGAAAAATTACCGCAACAAATGGCTGGATGACAGCAAGAAATTAAGCGATAAGGATAGGTATGAACTTCGCCCCGAAATTGAAGAAAAAGCCGTAACCTGGGCAATTGGTGTAGTTGATAATGTGGAGATTGATGAAATCAATATTTTAAAAGCTTCGTTTTTGGCCATGCATCGTGCTATTGACCAACTCAAACAAAAACCCGAGTTGTTGCTCATTGACGGAAATCGTTTTACGCCTTACAAAAAAACACCTCATCAATGCATTGTAAAAGGTGATGCAAAATTTTCAAGTATTGCAGCCGCTAGTATTTTAGCTAAAACTTATCGTGATGATTTTATGAAAGAAGCGGCCATTACTTATCCGCAGTACGGCTGGGAACAAAACATGGGCTACCCAACTAAAAAACACCGAGATGCCATTAGAACTTTTGGAACAACTCCACTCCACCGATTGACATTTCAATTATTACCCAATCAATTATCATTAGATTTGTAGCATGGAATTTATCAGCAAAGAATTAAGTGATTATTGTGAAAACAATACGACTCCTGAATCAGAAATATTATCTAAACTCAACAGAGAAACACATTTAAAAGTAGTGTCTCCGCGCATGTTGAGTGGGCATTTACAAGGTCGTTTCTTAAGTTTTATTTCCAAATTACAACAACCAAAATTGATTGTAGAAATTGGTACCTACACAGGTTATTCCGCTTTATGTTTAGCTGAAGGCTTAGTAAAGGATGGTAAATTGATAAGTATTGACGTGAATGAAGAAACATCTTCTTTTGCTAAATCATTTATTTCTAAAACGGAATATGCCAACCAAATAGATTTGGTATTAGCAGATGCAAAAGAATTTGTAACAACAATTAACAAACCTATAGACCTAGTTTTTATTGATGCTGATAAAAAAAATTACCTCAACTATTATCATCTAATCATTGATAAAATAAAACCTGGTGGTTTAATTATTGCCGACAATGTATTGTGGAGCGGAAAAATAACCATGCCTGAAAAAGAAATGGATAGAGAGACATTAGCACTTCATCAGTTCAATCAATTCGTTCAACAAGACTCAAGAGTTGAGAATATATTATTGCCAATTAGAGATGGATTGATGATAGTGAGGAAAAAATAAATAAGTGTCCCGCTGATTACGCAGATTTTCGCTGACAAAAAACAAATACTATTTCAATTTATTTTACATTAGTACTCCATTTAAAAACATTCTATGAAATTATTATTTCCTTTTTTATTTATCCTTGTCTTGTCTCTTTCTTTAAAAGGTCAAACTAACGAAGAAATGGCAATTGCTTTTATAAAAAAATTAGAACGTCAGCAATTTGATAGCTGCTACTCCATGTTTGATACAAGTATGGCTAATAAATTTAATGCTGCTATGTTAGAAAAAATGTGGGGCAGTATTCCAAGATACATGGGCGAATATAAAGGATACACCACTGTTGAATCTATGAAAAAAGATTCGATAGATGTAGTTGCCGTGAGATGTACGTTTGAAAAAACAAAAATGGATTTACAATTTAGCTTTGCTGAAAACAAAAAAATTATTGGGATGTTTTTTGTTCCACCAAAAAACAAAGCAGCATACGCAACTCCTGAATACGCTCAGCAAAATAAATATTACGAAACTAAAATTGCCGTGAAAACTGGAACCATGTCTTTACCAGGTGCTTTATGTGTTCCAAATAATATCAAAAATCCACCGGTTGTTATTTTATTAGCAGGTTCAGGACCTAACGATAAAGACGAAACCATAGGGCCAAACAAAGCATTAAAAGATTTGGCAATTGGCTTAGCGTCAAACGGAATTGCTACCTACAGATATGACAAACGTACTTTGGTTTATGGCAAAGACATGAAAGATGTTGATTTGAATTCAGAAGTGATTGATGATGCTCTTACAGCAATTACTACCATAAAAAACAATCCGTTGTTTAAGGATTCGAAAATATTTATTGCAGGTCATAGTTTAGGAGCTATGTGCGCCCCGTTAATTGCCAGTAAATCAAAACAAGTTAGTGGTATAATACTATTAGCGGGTAATGCAAGGCCTCTGGAAGATGTTGTTTTAGAACAATATAATTACATATTTGGATTGGATAGTGTTGACCAAGATGAAAAAAAGGAAATAGATAAACTAATTGCTCAATCCATAATCGTTAAAACACCAAAAGCTTTAAAAACAGCTAAAGCTGAAGATTTACCTTTAAATTTAGAATCTACCTATTGGCAATCGTTGGTAAAATATAATCAAGTTCAAGTAGCTAAAAAAGTTAAGCAACCTATTTTGGTTTTACAAGGCGAAAGAGATTATCAGGTAACGATGACGGATTTTAATTTATGGAAACAAGCATTGAGCGAAAAATCTAAAAACCAGTTTATCTCCTATCCAAGTTTAAACCATTTGTTTATGAAAGGTGAAGGTAAAGCTACTCCTGCCGAATATGATAAACAAGGAAACGTTGAATTCCAGGTCATTTCTGACATTACTACTTGGGTGAAAAGCAAATAAACGTTTACATCTTTTCCTTATAAATAAAGGAAAATCATCTTTTTTTAAATTATTTTTTAGTTGCTGTAACTTTTCTGTAACGAGGTGCGTCCTATGTACAAAACCCGCCTACCGGTAGGCAGGTCTGCAGAAAAGATTATTTAAATTATAAAGTAATACCATGAAAAATATATTATTATCATCCGTTTTTTTAATTAGCTCATTAGCAATTAAAGCCCAAACAACTCAGGTAAGAGAAGTAAAACCATTTAAACAAATTGAATTATCAGGCGCCACAAGTGTTATTTATACTCAAAGTGATACTTTAGGGTTAAAAGTTGTGGCCGATGAAAAAGAAATTAATAACATTTATACAACATTTGAAGGTGATGCTCTAATCATTAAGGCTAAAGGAAGCTTTACTCACTCCTACAAAGTATATGTTAGCGGAAATACTCTTTCAAAGATTATTTGTAGCGGTGCTTCAAAATTAAGTACAGAAAATACATTATTAGGAGATAGCTTATCGATTGATGTATCGGGAGCGGGAAATGTTGTAGCAAATGTAAAAACAAAAGCTGTTGATGTAATGTTGAGTGGAGCATCTGCTGTTACCTTAGAAGGTAATACAGAAACATTATACAGTACTATTAGTGGTGCATCAGCACTAAAAGCCTATAAATTAAATTCAAATTCTACTAACATTACCGCATCAGGTGCCTCATCGGCTAAAGTATTTGCCAATAACAAAATCAATGCAAATGCGACTGGGTCAAGTACCATTAAGTTTAAAGGAGAACCCACTGAGGTGAGTGCCGAAGCATCAAGCTCTTCATCTATTGCAAAAGTTGTTGGTGATGATGTGGCTAAAAAATCAGGCGACAAAAAAGATACTACTACTATTAATTTCAGAAAAAAACAATACGTTATTATTAATAAAGACAAGGACTCTGATTCTAATATCAATAAGTCAGATGATGATTTTCATCACTGGTCTGGATTTGGAATTGGTGTAAACGGATGGTTATCTAATGGCAACATTGCCATGCCTAAAGGACAAGAATATATGAGACTTAATTATGGCAAATCCTTAAACTTTCAATTAAATCCATTCGAAAAAGACATCCATATCTATAAAGACTATATAAACCTTGTAACTGGTATTGGTTTTGAGTGGAATCAATATGAATTCAGCAACAAAACGCGATTAAATCCTGATTCGAGCTACACCTATGGGGTTATTGATTCTACAAATACTTTCAGTTACAAAAAAAATAGACTAAAAAGCACGTTTGTTAATGTTCCAGTATTACTAGAATTTAACACTAATAAAGACCCTAAAAAAGCGTTTCACATAGCATTTGGTGTAATTGGAGGATACAAATTAGGCTCAAGAACTCGCCAAATCGGAACACAAAATGGTCAGGAAATAAGAATTATTAAAAAAGATGATTATAACTTAAATCCATTCAGAGTAAACGCACATGCAAGCATTGGCTACCACAACTTTACATTGTATGCCGATTATGCCCTAACCCCATTGTTTGAAAACGGAAAAGGTCCGGAATTATCACCATTTACCATCGGAGTAAAATTAATTTCATTCTAAAAGACCATTTAGTACGAGCAATTAAACAACATATAACCGTTGTTCAAACAAACAAAACCCTTCTGATTGATAGCAGAAGGGTTTTTATTTTTTCCATTTATGGTTCAAATTTCTACCACTTATCAAAAAAATCCTACCACTTATTGGTTTATGGTTTTTTTAGGGGGATTTAGGTATTAATTTTACATCAGTTCTTTATATCATAGGTTTTGTTTAGTTTAAACCAATAAAAAAAAGCTGCTGTACTTTAAACGGGGATGGGTACAGCAGCTTTTTTATTTTAATACCTGAAGCCTAAACTAACTTCGCTTCCATTAAATATTCCGCAATTTGCACTGCATTAGTTGCAGCACCTTTTCGCAAATTATCTGAAACTATCCACATATTTAAAGTTTTGGGCTGTGTTTCATCTCTTCTAATGCGTCCAACAAATACCTCATCTTTATTATGAGCAGTCATAGGCATTGGATATAGCTGATTTGCGATATCATCTTGTAGAACAACACCCTTAGTGTTTTTCATGATGTCAAAAATATCTTTTACATCAAATTCATTTTCAAATTCGATATTTACACTTTCGCTATGTCCGCCCATTACGGGTATACGAACTGTTGTGGCAGTAACACGAATAGAATCATCACTCATAATTTTCTTCGTTTCGTTTACCATTTTCATTTCCTCTTTGGTGTAACCATTATCGGTAAAAACATCAATCTGTGGAATTACATTTAAATCAATTTTATACTTATAAGCCATTTCACCTTCTTTACCTGCGCGCTCATTCATTAATTGATCAACTGCTTTCACCCCTGTGCCTGTAACTGACTGATAAGTAGAAACAACTACACGTTTGATTTTATATTTTTTGTGCAAAGGGTTTAAAGCCACAACCATTTGGATGGTTGAACAATTTGGGTTAGCAATAATTTTATCAGTTGCTTTAAGTTCATGAGCATTAATTTCAGGCACTACTAACTTTTTAGTAGAGTCCATTCGCCAAGCACTTGAGTTATCAATTACTGTAATACCTGCTTCTGCAAATTTTGGAGCCCACTCTAAAGAAGTTCCTCCACCTGCCGAAAATAAAGCTATTTGAGGTTTTGCCGCAATAGCATCAGTCATCGAGTGCACCTTATACTTCTTGCCTTTAAATGTTATTTCCTTACCTACTGATTTTTCAGAGGCAACAGGGATTAAATCTGTTAAAGGAAAGTTTCTTTCCGCTAAAACTTCTAACATTTTTGTGCCAACTAAGCCGGTGGCACCTACAACTGCAATTTTCATTTGTTTAATATTATTATAAGGTTAAATGATGAGGCTCAAAGTTGTTAAATTATTTGCTATCAAAAAAATTTCTTATTTTAGTTTTTCATAATTTTTTACCGATGATGCGTGTTTTTTTGGTTGTTTTGTCCCTTTTGTTTTTTATAAAAATAAACGCTCAAATTAATGAGAGTTTTACAGATGGGGATTTTACTTCCAATCCAACTT
Source organism: Bacteroidia bacterium (assembly GCA_035439445.1). GTDB lineage: Bacteria > Bacteroidota > Bacteroidia > B-17B0 > Aurantibacillaceae > UBA4416. The sequence goes on along the minus strand of DAORKG010000032.1, from coordinate 19,833 downwards.
GGACAGTAAATTCAATTTCAGACTTTTCAGTAAATGCAGGACAACTTAAATCTGCCAACACAACATCCAACAGTGCATTTTACATTAGTACCACAAATACTCTAAGTTCCAATTGCACTTGGGAATTTTGGGTTAATCTTCAGTTTGCAACATCAAGCACTAATTATGTAGATGCATATTTAATTTCTGACAATACCAACTTATTAGCCTCCACAATTAATGGGTATTTTGTGAGAATTGGGAATACCAGCGATGATATTTGTCTTTATAAAAGTAATGCAGGAACACAAACTATTTTAATTGATGGTGTGAATTCAAGTGTAGCTAGTTCGAGTAATAACCTCATTAAAATAAAGGTTACCAGAACATCTGCAAATGTATTTACCTTGGAAAGAGATATGACCGGTTCCGGCAGCAGTTATTTTAACGAAGGCACTATAACCGATGCAACATTTAATACCTCTGTAGCTTTTGGCTTCGCCATCAAACAATCAACTGCCAGTTTTTTTGGAAAACATCTGTTTGATGATATAAACGTTGGAACCATAGTTTTAGATGTTACACCTCCAAGTATTGTGAGTAATACGGTGATTTCAAACACACAATTAGATGTTTTATTTAGTGAGCCTTTAGAAATTACATCAGCACAAACCATCACAAATTATTCAGTCAATAATGGAATTGGCAATCCCAGTTCAGCAGTTAGAGATGCCTCTAATTTCTCATTGGTTCATTTATCGTTTACAACACCTTTTACAAATGCATTACTTAATACATTAACAGTTAATGGGGTTCAAGACAACTCTTTAAATGCTATTTCTTCAGGCACAACAAGTTTTACATATATAGCACCTGTAAGTATAGGATTTAAAGACATTGTGATTAATGAGATTTTTGCTGACCCGTCACCAGTAATCAACTTAACAAATGCCGAGTTTGTTGAATTATATAACCGAAGTTCAAATACTCTTAATTTAAACGGACTAAGGCTAGCCGACAGCTATACTGCCACCGGAGCTACTTTAGGTAATTATTCTATGTTGCCCAACAGTTATGTTATTATTTGTCCTGTTGCAGACACAGCACAATTTTCGGCTTTAGGATATATGAATAAATTGGGAGTGAGTTCGTTCCCTTCATTAAACAATACAGGAGATAACATTTATTTAAAAACAAATGGTGGTGTTTTTATAGATAGTGTAAACTATAAAGACACATGGTATCAAGATGCTGTTAAGAAAAATGGTGGTTATACATTAGAACAAATTAACCCAAATTTAAATATCAATTGTTCTCAATCCAGTAACTGGATTGCATCTAACGATGCTGATGGAGGAACGCCCGGATTCGTAAATTCTGTTTTCTCTTTAGCACCTGATATTATTGCCCCAAAAATAAATTCGGTAACGGTATTGGATTCTTTACATCTATCGATTTGTTTTGATGACGCTATTTCTACCTCTCAATTAACGGTGACCTCAAATTATTCTGTAAATGGGGGTATTGGCAGTCCTACATTGGCAGTTAATAATAGCGGAAATAGTTGCGTAATTTTAAGTTTATCCAGCAAGCTAGTAAATGCAACAAATTATACTGTCACAATTTCAGGTATAACAGATTGTAGTGGAAATAATTTATCCCCAAACACTAAAGCATTTTCGTTTTATAAGCCACAGCCTTATGACATTGTGATTAATGAATTAATGCCTGACCCAGACCCATCTATTAGTTTACCAAACGAAGAGTATGTCGAGTTAAAAAACAGAACCAACTTTAGTATTAATTTAAAAAATTGGAGTTTTTCAAATTTAACTAGTTCAAAAAAATTACCTGATATTACTATTGAACCTAACGGGTATGTAGTGTTAGTTGGTTCTGGTGTAGCTAACCAGTTCTTAAGTAATTTCGGTATTGTTGTTTATGAAGTACCTAGTTTCCCATCTCTTTTAAATGATGGAACAACCATTACGCTAAGTGATTCAAATAACGTTGTAATTAGTTCTGTGTCCTATTCTTCATCTTGGTATAACAATGCAAATAAAAGCAGTGGAGGTTGGAGTTTAGAACAAATTGATGCCAACAATCCATGTGGTGGACAAAGCAACTGGCACGCTAGTACACATCCTAATGGAGGCACCCCATCCACGGCAAACTCCGTAGCCGCAAATAATGCAGATGTATCTGCCCCAAATGTAGATAGAGTGATTGTAATAGATTCGGATACTATAGCTATATTATTTACTGAATCACTAAATCTATCTACAATATCTAATCCCAATAATTATATTTTTGATAACAGTTTAACAACTCCCTCATATGTAAAGGCAGTAGCTCCTGATTATAAAAAAGTAATTTTAAAATTATCCTCACCTATTCAATTAGGTACCATTTATCATGTTACAGTTCTAAATGGAATCACAGATTGTGTAGGCAACCCTTTAATTAATGGCACAGCACCCTTTGCATTACCAGAAGTGCCGTCTCCAAATGATGTAGTTATTAATGAAGTGTTATTTGATCCAAATACAGGCGGTGTTGATTTTGTTGAGTTATATAACAGAAGTAAAAAAACAATTAATCTAAAAGATTTGAAAATTGGGTCGATGGATACCATTACTAACTCATTAAAAGATACGGAAATAATTACTAGTGAAGGTTATTTATTATTTCCTGAAAATTATTTAGTAATTAGTGAGAATGGTAATATTATTAAACAGCAATATTTAACTAGTAATCCATCAGGCTTTTTAGATATCGTTGATTTACCTAGTATGAATACAGATGATGATGTGGTAACATTAAGTGATGCAAATTCTGTTATAATTGATAATTTTAAATACACAGCAAAAATGCATTTCCCTTTATTAGTAAGTACTAAGGGAGTTTCACTTGAGCGTATTGATTTTAATAGACCAACCGATGATAGAACCAACTGGAACAGTGCATCTGAAGGGGTTGGTTTTGCGACGCCGGCTTATCGAAATTCTCAATACTTGCAAGCCGATGGTGGAAGCGGCGTTTCTATCCCTAATCCTTTATTTTCGCCTGATAACGATGGGTACAATGATGTATTAAACATCAGTTATAAACTAAATGAGAGCGGGATAGCTGCAAATATTTTTATTTACGATAGCAAAGGACGACAAATAAGACATCTAGTTAAAAATGAGCAGTTATCTTCAGATGGCGTTATTAGTTGGAACGGCATAAACGATAATAACGAAAACGCACCTATTGGTATTTACGTGGTTTATGTTGAATTATTCAATCTATCAGGAAAAGTTAATAAATATAAACTCAGCTGCACATTAGCCGGTAAGTTATAAATGCTACAAGATTTTTTAGCACTCATTTATCCCCGAAATTGTGTTGCTTGTGGTAATTCATTATTCAAGCATGAAGAGCAGTTATGTAATTATTGCTACACTAATTTACCAAAAAGTAATTTCCATAAATACGACAAAAATCCTGTAGCTACTTTATTTTATGGCAGAACACCATTACTTCTGGCAAGTAGTTTTTATTTATTTCAAAAAAAGGGTAGTGTTCAAAAAATACTACATGCCATCAAATACAAACACAATAAAGATTTAGCAGTATTAATAGGGAAATGGTACGCCGAAGATTTAAAAACAAATGAAACTATAAGTAAAGCCGATTTCATAATTCCTGTCCCCTTACACAGTAAGAAATTTAAACTCAGAGGCTATAACCAAAGTGAAGAATTTGCCAGAGGTTTATCGGAAGGGTTAAAAATTCCTTTAAACACAAGTGTTTTAAAGCGAAAAGAATTTACCGAAACACAAACTAAAAAAAGCAAATATGAGCGTTGGGAAAATGTAGAAGATGTGTTTGAACTAATTATACCCGAAACTTTTAAAAACAAACATGTTGTTTTAGTAGATGACGTGATAACAACAGGCGCAACCATTGAAGCCTGCTGCCAGTTATTACAGCAAATAGAAGGGGTACAAATAAGTGTTTTAAGTATTGCTTATGCTGATAAGTAAATCTATCGAATAGAAATTTTAAAATAGTTTTGTCAGTTCGAGCGAAGTCGAGAACAAACAAATAACTAAACAGCCTCACTCACCACTTCTTTTACAGCATCCGGTAATAAGCGTTTCAATAGAGCTTCAATACCTGCTTTTAGAGTCATAGTGCTACTTGGACAACCGCTACAAGCACCTCGCATTTGCACAGTAACTATTCCGTCTTTCAATTCTTTAAATGTGATTAAACCTCCATCCTGCTCTACTGCCGGGCGAACGTATTGATCTAGCACTTCAATAATTTTTGCTTCTACTTCGTCTTTTGCCGCTACATGTTGTGTACTAATGACAGTTTTTTCTGTAAATGTATTATCAACCGCCACTTCTTGTTTAGGTAATGCCGTAACTATTAAATTACCTGCATTCAAATATTCTGTTAAAAAAACACGTAACTCTACTGTTATATCATCCCATTCAACAGCATCTGTTTTAGTAATCGTAATGAAATTAGCTGAGATAAAAACAGTTTTTACAAAAGGAAATTGAAACAATTGTTTAGCAATTGGAGCTGTTAAGGTCTCCGAAACATCTTTGTATTCAGCACTTGCGCCTCTTTCAGTAATTAATACTTTATTAGCCACAAACTTCATTGAAGCAGGGTTAGGTGTTGCCTCGATATATATAGTGTAAGGAATAACAGTTTCCATTTAAATAGTAATTTTTAGCAAAGATATAACTTAAAATCTTGTTTTTAATACAACAGATATATTTAAAAAGTGTTTAAACCACTAATCTTTCTTTAAAATCAGCTCTAGGAATTTCAAAAAATTTCTAACTTCACATCCTCAAAATTTAATACTATGACAACACGCACTAAGATTAAAGAAATTCTGAAAGGAGAGTTAATTGATCAAACAGTTAACGTAAAAGGTTGGGTTCGTACTTTCCGTAACAATTCGTTCATTGCTATTAACGATGGTTCAAGTATCAATAATCTTCAGGCAGTTGTAAATTTTGAAAATACAAATCCTGAAACATTAAAACGCATCACTCCTGGCTCTTGTATTGGTGTTACCGGTAAATTGGTAGCATCTCAAGGTAAAGGACAATCTGTAGAAATTATTGTGGATACAATAGAGATTTATGGCGATGCAGAGTCTGATGTAACGAAACCAAACTCATATCCTTTACAACCTAAAGCACACTCTTTAGAGTTCTTGAGAGAGATTGCTCATTTACGTTTTCGTACTAATACATTTGGTGCAGTTTTCAGAGTTCGTCATACTTTAGCTTACGCTATTCATAAGTTTTTTAATGATAAAGGCTTTGTATATATGCACACACCAATCATCACTAGTAGTGATGCAGAAGGTGCAGGTGAAATGTTTCGCGTATCTACTTTAGATCCAAAAAATCCACCATTAACAGAAACCGGTGAAATTGATTACAAACAAGATTTCTTTGGTAAGTCAACTAACTTAACAGTTTCAGGACAATTAGAAGGTGAATTAGCAGCTATGGCTTTTAGTGATATTTACACCTTTGGTCCTACTTTCCGAGCAGAGAATTCAAACACTACTCGTCACTTAGCAGAGTTCTGGATGATTGAACCTGAAATGGCATTTTACGATTTGAATGACAACATGGCTTTAGCTGAAGAAATGCTGAAGTATGTGATTGGTTATGCCTTAGAACACAACAGAGCTGATATCGAATTTTTATCGCAACGTTTGTTTGACGAAGAAAAACAAAAACCTCAAACTGAACGCAGCGAATTGACTTTATTAGAAAAATTAAATTTCTGTTTAGGTAACGAGTTTGCTAAAATAACCTATACTGAAGCGATAGAAATTTTACGTGAATCTAATCATAACAAGAAAAAGAAATTCCAATACATCATTGAAGGCTGGGGAGCTGATTTACAAAGTGAACACGAGCGTTACTTAGTAGAAAAACACTTTAAAAAGCCGGTAATTTTAACTGATTATCCAAAAGACATTAAAGCATTTTACATGCGCCAAAATGATGATGGAAAAACAGTTAGAGCCATGGATATTTTATTCCCGGGTATTGGCGAAATCGTTGGAGGATCTCAACGTGAAGAGCGTTTAGAAAAACTAGAACAACGTATGAACGAAATGCATATACCAACTGAAGAATTAAGTTGGTATTTAGACACTCGCCGTTTTGGTGCTTGTCCGCATGCAGGTTTTGGATTAGGCTTTGAGCGTTTAGTGTTATTTGTAACAGGTATGACTAATATCCGCGACGTGATTGCATTCCCAAGAACTCCAAATAATTGTGAGTTTTAAAGAATAAATTTTTATTGAATTTGTTTTTGCTTTCCAAATGATTTATATTTAGTAAAATATAATTTCATGAATAAAATTAGCACGAGAATTCTTGTTTCTGTTTTGACATTGGTTTTTATATCAATGAATTCAAAATCACAATCTAATCTTTGTTTTAATAGTTCTAACTTAATTCCAAATGCTGTTGGAAATCAACCAAAAAGTATATCTAATGCTGATTTTAATGGCGATGGAAAGCTTGATATAGTGGTTGCGAATTTTGGTTCAAACAACATCTCAATGCTTTTAAATACTGGTGGAGGGTTCTTTGCGAGTGCCATTAACTATAATGTGGGAGCACTGCCTTTTATTATTAAAACATCTGATTTTAATGAAGATGGAAAGCAAGATGTAATTGTTACAAATTACAATTCGAACAATATATCAATTCTGCTCGGTAACGGAAACGGTACTCTTCAACCTCAAATAAATTACCCTGTTGGATCAAACCCTTTCGACTTAGTATGTGCAGATTTTAATGGAGACAATCATATTGATATTGCAGTTACAAATGAAATGTCAAACAATACATCTATTCTAATAGGTAGTGGTTTAGGAACATTTTCAATTTCGACAACTGTACTAACTGGCTCACAACCCAGATCAATTGTAGCCTCAGATTTTAATGGGGATGGTAAAAAAGATTTAGCGATAGTAAACTTAGGTGCAAATAATGTGTCTGTATATCTTGGCAATGGTTTGGGTGGGTTTTCCTCTGCGTTAAATTACAGTGTAGGAACTCAATCAAGTTCAATGGTTTGTGCTGATTTTAATGGAGATGGAAATCCCGATCTAGGTGTTCCAAACTTTGGTATTGATAATAAAATTCATATTCTTATGAATAATGGAAGCGGAATGTTTGCTCCAGCCTCTCTTTATAATGCTGGCGGAAGTGGTGCATGGTCTATATCCGCAAATGATTTTAATAATGATGGAGTTATAGATGTTCTTATAAATAATCCTCAGAGAATCTCAATTTTATACGGCACAGGTTCTGGATCTTTTTTACCACCTGTATATTATCCGGGTAGGTTTGGCGCATCGTATCACAATGTTGCAGACTTTGACAATAATGGCACGAAAGATATTGCACTATCTGACGCCTATTTTAACAATGTCGAGATATACACAAATAATGGGGCTAGTGATTTCTCAATACCCAATACATGTGAAGTAAATGATATGGCTCCTGTATCATTTACCAGTGGTGACTTTAACTCTGATGGAAATCCAGATTTTGTTGTAGGCGATATTCATAACGGAAGTGATTCAATAGCTATGATTGCATCTATCGGTCAAACGGCCTATTTGCCATCTATTAAGTATAATGGTGGCGGTATTTCTTATAAATCAGTGGATTTTATTTCAGGAGATTTTAATAATGACAATAAAATCGATGTTGCTTTTACTGGGGGAATAAATCCTATTAACTCATTAACTATCAAATTAGGTGATGGTATTGGTAGTTTTATGACAACTAATACTTATACAGTCCTTAATGCCGATAGGGCAATAACAAAAGGAGACTTTAATAACGATGGGAAATTAGATATTGCTGTTGCAACAGATGCAAGTGGAAATGCAGGAAGTGTAACTGTATTTTTAGGTAATGGCAACGGTACCTTTACTTCTCAAACTTATAGCTTAAATGTGGGTACCACATTTGATATGATATCAGCCGATTTAAATAATGATGGAACAACAGATATTGCTGTTGGCGTGGCCAGTGGTAGTACTATCAAAGGTATCTATAAGTTAATAAGCAACGGATTAGGTGGATTTAATGGCTCCTTCTTTACTACTTCAATTTATCCTAATAAAATTACTTCCGGAGACTTCAATAGTGATGGGAAAATAGATTTAGCAGCTGTATCGACAAGCACATCATTAGCTACTATTTCAATTTTTTTAGGACTTGGTTCAGGATCATTTGGAACTCCAACAACATTTTCAACAGGAGGTATTATTACCAATGGCAATTATATATCCATTGTGTGCACAGATTTTAATAATGATGGTAAATTAGATTTAGTTAATTCAAATTGGGATTCGGAAAGTATTTCATTTCATTTAGGAATAGGTAATGGTTCTTTCGCAGCACCTATAATGTTATATTCAATAAGTGGTCCATCAAAAATTATTCCGTTAGACTTAAACAAAGATGGATTGAATGATTTGGCTGTTTTAGGAAGTTGGAGAAATGTAGTGCTATTACTAAATAACACTCCATATCTAGGTTTGGTTGGTGGTGTTTCATGTGTTGGCTCAACAGCAATTTTACAAGCAACTAAAGGTGCTAGTTCTTACATCTGGTCACCAAATTTATCTTCCAGTGATACTATGGCAATAACTACAAGCGGTATTTATAGCGTTACTATTAACTTTGGAAATAATGGATGCGCTGTTAATAGCAGCAGTATTAGCGTCAATTTTCATCCTATCCCTTCGGTTGTAGCTACTGTTAGCCAAAGTATAATATGTTCAGCAGGATCAAATACATTAACAGCAAGCGGAGCTATAAATTATTTATGGAGTAATAGTCAAATAACAGCCAGTGTTGTTGTGTCTCCAACTATAACAACAACATATAGCGTGACAGGATATGATATAAATAATTGTAGTAACACACAAACAGTTAGTGTAGTTGTTGACCCAACATGTTCTGATGTTTGGCCCGGAGATGCCAATAGTGATGGAGTAGCTGATAATTTGGATATACTAGAATTAGGCCTACATTATACTCAAAATGGACCAACAAGAGCAATAATAAGTAATACTTGGCAATCCTATTTTTCCAATAATTGGATAGGCACTATTTCAAACGGGAAAAACTTAAATCACAGTGATTGTAATGGTGATGGAACTATTGATAATAATGACACACTAGCCATTTATAATAATTATGGCTTTTCACATGCATTTAAATCAGCTCAAACCAATACAGTTAATCCACAGTTAAGTATTATTCCTGATCAAGCATCTGTGCTAAAAGGAACGTGGGGAACGGCCTCTATTTATTTGGGAGATGCTACAACAAGTATTAATAATATTAATGGTGTTGCCTTTACAGTTGATTTTGATAACACATTGATAGAACCAAGTAATATTTGGATAGAATATTTACCGTCTTTTATAGATGCATCGCAAAATTTACATTTTAGAAAATTAGATTTCCCTAATGGTAAAATTTATACAGCAACAACACATACAGTTAGTAGCAATGCAAACGGGTACGGAAAAATTGCAACTTTGCATTATCAAATAAAATCAAGTTTAACTAGTGCTCAAATTTTGAATTTAGGGATATCACAGGCTTACCGATCTGATGTTTCTGGTTTAATAACGCAATTAACAACTGGAACAGGATCACTAACAGCAACTATAGATGTTGGTTTACAAGAGCTTTTAAATGACAACAACATTTTTATTAGTCCAAATCCAACAAATGGTATATTGAGTATTAATTCGAAAACTGAATTACAAAAAATTGAAATGGTTTCTATTACAGGATCAATATTAATAAGTGAAACAACAACTAGCAATAACCATACACTGAATATAGAAAATTATTCTAACGGAATTTATTTCGTAAATATTTACCAGAACAATAGAGTTGTAAGAAGAGAAAAAGTGATTGTCAATAAATAAATTATTTACATAACACCCATTTCAATTCATTCAGCATCATTGCTGTTGCCCCCCAAAGCACCTTACCTTGTAAATCAAAGTAAGGTGTTTTTAATTTATAGCCTGGCGTGGGTTCTATAGTTGTTTCTTTTATAATTTCGGGATTTAGTAAGTGGTTAATCTCCCATTCAATAAGCTCATTTACCTCATAAGCACTAGCCGAAAAATTTGGTTTTTGTTCAACAAAAGACACAAATGGTTGCACCATAAATTTACTCACCGGAATATAAACCGGAGTTAATTTTCCAATAACAGTGGGGGTTACATCGGCACCTGTTTCTTCAAAAAATTCACGCAAAGCAGTTGCTTGTAAATCTACATCATCTGGTTCTGCTTTACCACCAGGAAAGGCAATTTGTCCGCTATGATGACCATTATAGGTCATGCGTTCAATTAATAAAACAGATGTTTGTTCTTGCTCGTTTGGATACAGTAAAATCAAAACCGCACTTGGTCGGTAGTTTTGCGACTCATATGTATTTGCTAATACTCTTTCTCTTTTCACATGAGCCATTTCAAACTGTGCTTCAACACCAGGCAAAGGCTTTTGTAAATTAGTCTTTAAATTTTCGATGAAGAGTTGAAACATTGAGCAGCTTTAATTGTCTTACTGTAAAGATATATAACATTATGAATTTCTATAGCATCAAGAGTACACAACATTTACCAATTTCTTTAGAAGAAGCCTGGGAATTTTTTTCATCTCCTAATAATTTGGCAAAAATAACTCCTCCCGATATGGGCTTTATTATTACTTCTGATAAAAAAGACGGTGAAAAAATGTATGCAGGACAAATTATCACATACATAATAAAACCCATTTTAGGTATTCCTGTAAAATGGATGACAGAAATTACTCATGTGAAAGAGGGAGAATATTTTATTGACGAACAGCGTTTTGGCCCTTATAAACTTTGGCATCACCGTCATTCCTTTACAAAAACTGATACTGGAATTGAAATGCATGATGAAGTAAATTATGTGCTACCAATGGGGATATTGGGCACAATTGCACACAAATTATTTGTTAGAAAACGCATAGAGTACATTTTTGAGTATAGAACAAAGGTTTTAGAAAAACATTTTATCCAAAAATAAAAAAAGCCCGTATCATACGATACGGGCTTTTTTGTAGTTATTTATTATGTGATTATTCCTTGATCAATTTAATAATTTGTTGTTTGTTGTTTGTCATCACTTTCACAAAATAAACTCCTGTAGCTTCATTATTAATGTTTATAGTGTGTTTACCTGCGTCAAATGTTTCTTCAATTACAACTTGACCTAAAGCATTCATTACTGTCACTTTAGATACAAAAGTTAATTCAATAACAAATAATCCTTTACTAGGATTTGGATACACATTTACTGATGCATCATTTGATAATGTTGTAATACCTGTACATAAACTTACATCTTGTGTTACTGTTGTTGTGTTTTCACATCCATTTGCATCAGTTCCATTTACAGTATATGTTGTTTGTACTGTTGGTGATACAGCAATATCCGTAGTGTTTTCAGTTGTACTCCAAGTATACGTTGTTGCTCCATTAACTGATAAAGTAGCTGTTTGACCAACACATAATAGAGTATTATTTGTTACTGCGGTTAATACTGGTAATGCATTTACTGTTACTGTACTAACTGCTATGTTTTCACATCCATTTGCATCTGTTCCTGTTACTGTATACGAATCATTTGCACTTGGTGTTACTACATCTGAACCATTTGAATATGTGTATGTAGTTGCTCCTGATGGAACCATTGTAAATGATTCCCCAGCACAAATTGCTCCACTGTTTACAGATACTGTTGGTAATGAATTTACTGTAATTAAACCACTTGTACTCGAAACACTACAGCCATTAGAACTTGTTACTACAGCTCTAATATAATATCCATCCCATCCTTCAGACTCAAGATTAGGCACGGTTAAAACTGAAGTAGTATAGCCTGTTTCACCGTAAGTACCATTTGTGTTAGTAAAGGTCACATTGTTACCTGACCATCCCCAAGAATAAGTGTCTCCATTAGTTGCGACAACTGTAAAGGTTCCGGTTGCATTTCCACAAACAGTTACATTTGAAGGCTGGGTAGTTATAACTGGTAATATATTTACTGTTACTGTACTAACTGTTGTGTTTTTACATCCATTTGCGTCTGTTCCTGTTACTGTATATGAATCATTTGCACTTGGTGTTACTACATCTGTACCATTTGAATATGTGTATGTAGTTGCTCCTGATGGAACCATTGTAAATGATTCCCCAGCGCAAATTGCGCCACTGTTTACAGATACTGTTGGCAATGAATTTACAGTTACTGAACTAACTGCTGTGTTTTTACATCCATTTGCATTTGTTCCTGTTACTGTATATGAATCATTTGCACTTGGTGCTACTACATCTGAACCATTTGAATATGTGTATGTAGTTGCTCCTGATGGAACCATTGTAAATGATTCCCCAGCACAAATTGCTCCACTGTTTACAGATACTGTTGGTAATGAATTTACTGTTACTGAACTCGCTACAACATTTGATAAGCATCCACTTGTGCTACCTACAACTGTATATGTGGTATTCGACGATGGACTTACAACTGAACTTCCACCCTGAACTGTATAAGTACTTGCACCACTTGGAGTAACTGTAAACGATTGTCCTGAACAAATTGTTCCATTATTTACACTAATGATGGGCGCTACAAACGGTGTAACACTCGTACTTACAGCACCTGGCGCTGACCAGTTAGAAGTAGTTCCATTTAAAGACATATTAGTTAACGTTCCTATGTTTGAATTACCACTAGCATCAGTTAACGTATTAATAGCAGTATTATCACCAGTAGCTAAACCTTGATTGAAATGATAATTTGCCAATAAACCTGTAGCTGTTGTTGGAATTTCCCCATTCATATTATTTTGAATTTCTCCCATACATAAAGAACGATTCCATATTCTAATCTCATCAACATCCCCTGTAAAATTTTCATTAATTGTATTTGCACCAATCCAAACTGGATTGTTACTTGCATTTCCTAAAACAGTTAGTGCAGGTGTTGTCGTACCTGATAATACACCATTCACATAAATACTAGCAACAGAACCATCCCATGTGCCAGCAACGTGTTGCCAGGTATTTAAACTTGGAGTTGCAACAGAATTTGTACTAAACCAAGAGCCTCCATTGCCAATCCAAAATTCGTAATAAGAATTTCCAGCTCTTCTTAATAAAATTTGTAACGCCCCAACACCTGTATTATAATTTCCTACAATGCAACCTAAGCCTGAAAAACTAGTAGGTTTAACCCAGGCCTCAACCGTTACTTTATTTCCACCTGATAAACCGCTTGTAATAGCAGAACCTAAATTCACTCTGTCGTTTGTGCCGTCGAAATTTAAAGCCGCGCCCGGAGCACAGTTATTCACAGTAACACTCGCAACTGCTGTATTTGAACAACCAGTTACTGTATTTGTACCAATTACAGTATAAGTAGCTGTTGCAGTTGGAGAAAATGCAACAGCATTAGTTACACCACCTGTCCAATTATACGTATTTGCTCCCGTGCCACTTAATATAGTTGAATTTCCATTACAAATAATAGAATTAGACACTGTCGCCCCTACTGTAATGGTAAGATTAGCAGGCGTAGTTGATCCAGTTGTTACAGCTCCAGGGGCAACCCAGTTCGACACTGCACCATTTAAAGCAAACCCAGTAAGAGAACCATTGCGTGAATTTCCAGAGGCATCTACCGCAACAGTAACTGTACCATTAGACCCAGCATCAAATCCTTGATTGAAATGATAATTAGCCATTAAGCCTGAAGCTGTAGTAGGAATTTCACAATTTTTATAGCTATTAATTTCACATTGTGTTCTTGCAACATTCCAAATACGAACTTCATCCATATTACCATTAAAATATTTATTACCTGGCGATGTATTTGAATATCCTAATAAAATTTTTGTATTCCAATTAAATGATGATGCAGAAGCTGTTCCACTTGCTTTTAATACACCATCTACATATAGTTTTTGCCCACCAACTGATGTACCAATTACATGTGCTACGTGATGCCAGTTACCATCTGCGTAATTAGTTCCAGAAGTAGTTATAGTTTCTGCAGGTCCACCTAACCAAACATATGCATTAATGTTACCGCTTGTTAAATATAAATCTCTATCAAATCCACCAGGTGTTGGATTTACATCTGTTACAGAGAAAAGCCCTTGATTAGCTTGAGTAGTTTTAAACCAAAACTCATGCGTTATATTGGTTCCGGTCTCAGCATATGCAATTGAAATGTAATCGTTAGTTCCATCAAAATTAAGAGCTGATGCTGCAGCGCAACTGTTTGCTGATACATTTACGGTAGCAGAATTGCCACAATTACTCGCATCTAACACATTAACAGTATACGTCGTTGGCGAAGTTGGACTTACAACATATGTATTTGTTGTAGGGCCACCAACCCAGGTATAATTTATAGTACCTGTACCTCCACTAGCATTAGCAGTCAGTGTACTTGAAGATCCTGTACATATTGTAGGATTACTTGCCGATGCTGAAAGAGAAATGGCAGAAGGTTGGGTAATAGTTACTGTATTTGTTGCTTTACAACTATTAGCATCCGTTACTGTACAAGTTCTTACTCCAGAATTTAATCCAGTAATAACAGATGTTGTTTGTGCTGAACTCCATAAATATGTATAACCTGTAGTTCCTCCACTAGCTGTTATTGTTGCTGAACCAGTAGTTCCTCCATTACATAAAACATTTGTAATTGCTGTTGCAGTTGTTAAAGCGCTTGCTGGTTGCGTAATAGATAACGTTTGAGAGGCAGTTGCTCCACAACTATTTGTAATGGCACAAGTGTAGGTGCCTGCACTTAACCCAGAAGCAATAGCAGAGCTCCCACCACTAGGAGACCATGTGTATGTAAATGGACTACCGCCACTTACTGAAATGGTAGCAGTTCCTGTACTTCCTCCATTACAAAGTACATTAGTTTTACCAGCTAATGATATTGTTGGAGTAGGACAAGATGCTGGCAACGTAGTGTAAGCATACCACATTTCACGTTGATTAGCTGCTCCACAACTACCTCCAGCAGGCAATCTATCGAAAAGAGTAACAAGATCCCCTGAATTATTAGCTGCCAAAGAAAAATATCTTGCAACATTAGTATTACCATCTGCATAGATATTTACTCCAGTGGTCCAAGCTGCATCGGCAGACATTTTCCGAGCAAAAGAATAAGTGCTTGTTGAAGCAGTTGCTTTATACCCTAAAATTTTATCTCCATTATCGTTCATGAAAAAAGCATGTGTATTAATTCCCCCAACAAGTCCAGCTCCAATTGGATTATTTACCCATGAACCACTGGCATTTGTAACTTCAGTAATAGCACCAGTGCTTGACCGATTAATAATTGTAATTACACTTGTTGCCGATGATTGAATAGACAGCGCAGTAGAAGCAGCTGCCCCCGTAGTCCCTGCTAAAACGGTAGTAGTAGTCCATACTCCCGAAGGAGGCTTAACCGAATAACACAAGCTCCCATCTGTTCCACTACCATTAGTTTCTCTAACAAAAGCAACGTTAAGATTTCCGTTAGGTGAAATCACAAAATCTGGAGCAGTAATTTCATTACTCAAGCCTGTCGTATTAGCCGCTACGGTCTCAAACTGCCATCCTCCAGCTGTTTTCCATCTATGTTCTATCGCATAATATCTATCAACACTTCCATTAACATCACTATATTTATAAATTACATGAGGATAACCACTAGCATCAAGATCTATAGTTGGATCATCAACGTTAAGCCATCCATTTGGATCACTCAATGCTTGAAGCTCTGTAAATGTCCAGCTAGATCCATTAGCACTGTAGCCATAAGCTATACCTCTTCTTTGCCCACAACAAGCAGCATTCTCAATTGCCTGAAATACTACATGATACCCACCACTAGCGTCTATAACCATAGACACGTCATCACTTGGATAATCAAAAACTGTTTGTGCAGATAACGGGGTCATATCAAACGTTGACACTTGTGTCCATGAGTTTGTTACTGAACTCCACTTCAATATATAATATTGAGAATTATTATTTGTCTGAGATCCATCTCTCCAAAAAGCAAAAATGTCACCAGCACTATTGGTAGTCATACAATTCATCAAATTAGTACAACCGTCTCCTGTTTGCAAAAAAGCACTCGTAAACGTTTGAGAATTAGCTTTAAAAGCTATTAAGCAAAAAACGGAAACTGAGTATAAATAAAGAATTATTTTTTTCATATTAAATTTTTAAAATCAATTTATAAACAAAAAAAAAGAATATTTAACAGTTCACCAAATAAAACTAGTGTTATTTTCACTTAGAGTTAAATTTAAAGTTATGACAAATTCAACTTAACAATTAATCCTTAAATAAAATCAGAATTTTTATCCGTAAATTAGCGCCCCATGGAAACATTCAAATTAAATACCATCGAAGAAGCTATTGAAGACATCAAAGCTGGGAAAGTTATTATTGTTGTTGATGATGAAGACCGCGAAAACGAGGGCGACTTTTTAACTGCTGCTCGCAACGTAACACCAGAGGTAATTAACTTTATGGCAACTCATGGTCGTGGTTTAATTTGTGCTGCTGTTACTCAAGAAAAAGCAAAGGATTTGAAATTAGAATTAATGGTTTCATCTAACACTGCTTTACATGAAACAGCCTTCACGGTTTCAATAGATTTATTAGGTCATGGATGTACAACCGGTATTTCTGCATCTGATAGGTCAAAAACAGTACAAGCATTAATCGATCCTAATTTTAAAGCATCGGATTTTGGAAGACCAGGACATATTTTTCCATTAATTGCAAAAACTGGTGGTGTATTAAGAAGAACAGGCCATACAGAAGCAACAATTGATTTTGCTCGTTTAGCAGGATTTGAACCTTGCGGTGCTTTAGTAGAAATTATGAACGAAGACGGAACGATGGCTCGTTTACCGGATTTAGTTCAAATTGCAAAAAAACATGATTTAAAAATCGTCACTATAAAGGATTTAATTTCTTACCGCTTAAGCAAAGAAAGCATTGTGACTCGTCAGGTAGAAGTGGAGATGCCTACACAATGGGGCGATTTTAAATTAATAGCCTACAAAGTTGATACAAATGGCGAAGAACATATGGCATTAATAAAAGGTGAATGGAACAAAGACGAACCGGTTTTAGTTCGCGTACATTCTTCGTGTGTAACAGGAGATATTTTTGGTTCTTGCCGTTGCGATTGCGGACCACAATTACACAAAGCCATGGAGTTGATTGAAAAAGAAGGAAAGGGCGCTATCGTTTACATGAACCAAGAAGGAAGAGGTATTGGTTTATTAAATAAATTAAAAGCATACAAATTACAAGAGCAAGGTCGTGATACTGTTGAAGCCAATTTAGAACTAGGTTTTAAAATGGACGAACGTGACTATGGTGTTGGCGCTCAAATTATCAGAGATTTAGGAATTAGTAAAATGAAATTAATTTCTAATAACCCCGTGAAACGTGTTGGTTTAATTGGTTATGGTTTAGAGGTTGTTGAGAATGTTCCAATTGTAATTCCTTCAAATCCTCACAACGAAAAATACATGCAAACCAAAAAAAACAAAATGGGGCATAGTATTTAATTACTATATTTAATAAAAATTAAATACTTCCGGTTTGCAAAAAAACTTTTTCAAATATTTTTCGCAACAGCAGTATATCCTATTTTCTACTCTAGTTTTAATAAGCATTTATTATTTTATTTCCTCATGCTACATTAATACTTCTAATGATGGTAGTCATTATGCCTTGGTTAGTGCACTAATAAATAATCAAAGCGTGAGCATAAACGAATACATTGATTACACGGGTAAGATAGACTATGCAATTAAAAATGGAGTTTATTATTCTGACAGGCTACCCGGAAATGCTTTTCTAATGATTCCCTTTTTTTCATTTGGAAATTTATTGAATTTGCTTCACTTAAATACTTTAAGCACACACACGCCTATTCAGGAAGTAACTGTGATTTTATTACCGAACCTATGTGGGGTATTGGGTGCTTTATTTATATTCTTACTATGCAAACAGTTTAAAACAAGTTATACAACAGCACTAATTGTAGCTATAATGTATGCATTTTGCACCTTAAACGTTCAAGAATCCACTCATGTGTTTTCTCATGCGCCATCAATGTGCTTAGTTATAGCTGCGTTTTATTTCCTAATTAAAATACCAAATATATATAGCAAACAATTTCTTTGGTTTGTTTTTCTATTGTCTTACAGTATTATTGTCGAGCTACAAAACTCTTTACTTTTTTTCCCTGCATTGATATACATATTTCAAAGCAAAAAAATTAATTTAAAGAAAAAAACAGACACCATTAAGTTCATTAGTTTGTCACTGTTTATTTTCTTGGCAACTATATCTATTCTGATTATATATAACTATACTGCTTTTGGAGAAATTACCTTAAAATCCAATAAATTTAATCCTGAATTTCCAGAAGAGCAATCATTTATAACATCATTATCCGGAGATTTTGTGTCTGGCATCGATCGTTTATTTACTAATTTTTTAAACCCAGAAGTATGGTCTCATTTTGAATTAGGTGTAAAGAATGACATCCCTGGATTACTAATTACATCTCCTATATTATTATTTTCATTATTTGGCTTCATTCTGTTTTTTAGGAAACAAACTAAAGAAGCATTTTTATTTACCAGCATAATTTTGATTAATGTAATGATTGGCGCGTTTCATAAGACAGTTTTAACTCGGCATATCTTCACCATTACTCCATTTTTGTTTTTCCCAATAGTATTTGCTATCAACTATATTCAAATACATAAATATAAAACTGTATTTGTTATTTTTCTTTCAGTTTTAGCAGTATTTAGTGCTTTTAGAGTTTTTTATGTAACTCATACTTATTGGGGAAGAGAGATAACTAATGTTTTTCCTTTTGTAAAGGAGTTTAACATATATGTTCTATTTTTAATATTTGTAGGTGCACCTATATTACTTTTATATTTCAAAAGAATAAAAATAAGTAATCAAGCATTAAGTAAATAATACAATGCAAATTTTGAAATTAAATAAACAACACTACCCAATTATATTTCTTTTAATACTAGCTTGTATTTTAAGAATATATAAGTTGTTTGATTTACAATATACATTTGATGAATTAAGCGCATTAAGCAGAACTGAGTATTCATCTCTTAGTGAAGTGCTTGATAAAGGTGTTATGAAGCTGGACACACATCCGGCATTAGTTCAGGTATTTTTATATTATTATACTATGGTGCTTGGTAAAGTTGAATGGATTGTAAAACTTCCATTTATAATTGCTGGAATAAGTTCCATATATATAGCCTACAACATTGGAAAAAAATGGTTCAATGATACTACAGGACTTTTAACTGCCACTCTATTAACCTGTACACAGTTTTTTATTTTTTACAGTGTTACTGCAAGACCTTATGTCAGCGGATTGTTTTTATGCTTAGTAGCATTAAGCTATTGGCTAGATGTTTTATTTGACAAACAAGCTACAAAAAAACATTTTATTTTATTTGCCATTTTCGCAGCCTTATCGGCCCTCAATCATCATTTTAGTATGATGTTTGCAGGATTGTGTGGCTTTATTGGACTATTTTTTCTTTCAAAACAAAATGCAAAATATTATATACTGGCGTGTATTGGCGCAGTTTTAATTTACAGCCCACACTTCCCTATTTTATTTTATCAGCTTGGCGTTGG
>DAORKG010000031.1:0-40769 GCA_035439445.1 Bacteroidia bacterium | reverse complement strand
GACTCTAATGTGTGTCCAGGCGTGTGCAATACTTTGATAGTTAATTTACCGATTTTAAACTCTTGATTGTCGGTTGCAACAGTGCTTTTAAACTCAGTATGAGCATTTGGTCCGAATACGATTTCCGCTCCGGTATTTTTTGCTAAATCTAAATGACCCGAAACAAAATCAGCATGAAAATGCGTTTCAAAAATGTATTTAATTTTCGCGTTATTTTTCGCAGCTAAATCTAGATATGGTTGATATTCTCTTAATGGATCAATCACTGCAGCTTCTCCTTCAGATTGAATGAAATATGCTCCTTGAGCTAAACAG
The DNA here is from genome assembly GCA_035439445.1 of Bacteroidia bacterium. Taxonomy (GTDB): domain Bacteria; phylum Bacteroidota; class Bacteroidia; order B-17B0; family Aurantibacillaceae; genus UBA4416. The sequence goes on along the minus strand of DAORKG010000031.1, from coordinate 40,454 downwards.
CTTGTATATAATTGTTCTACTTGCATAATAAAATTTGAACTACGAATTTAAAAAATAAAGTTTAAACGAAACTGTTAAACAAAGTGTATTATTAAATACTTAATAACTAAATGTGGTTTATTTGTTTGTGAAAATCCATAATAGAGCTTTTTCTTTTGTTGCTCTGTATATTGTATTGTGTTTTTCTTTAGGTTCGTCACAATATTTCCATGTCAAATTTTTAGGATTTTCTGTGGTTAAAATTTTTGAAAGTTCTTTTGTATGTTGCGAAATATCTTTTGTTTTTGAACCTGCAAACCAAAGATATTTTGTTGAGGGTAATTTAATTAACTGTTCTTTGGCTATACTTACCAAATGATGATTATTCCACCATAACGAAGGATCCATGGCAATGTAATAATTAAACATATTTGGTTCTAGTAATAATGTTTCTATAATAAATAAACCTGCCAACGATTCTCCGATAATTCCTTTCTCTTTTGTAGTTCGATATAGTTTATTAATTTCAGGAAACAGCTCTTCTTTTATAAAACTTCTAAAAATTTCAGATCCTCCAATTACTGGAGCTATCTTCTTATCTGTCTCTATTTCTGTAGGACCTGATAAATCTCTTCTTCTCTGTGTATTTGCAATACCTACTAATATAACAGGTGGAATGTTTTTATTTTTTATCAGCAATGCTAATGTATTGGCTATATGAGCAAAATCTTCATTTATCCCTCCATCTGGCATATATATAACTTGAAATGAATCCTTGTTTTGTGAATATTCAGGGGGTGTCCAAACATTAATTGTTCTTATTTCTCCTAGTATTTTCGAATTTATTTTTATACTATCATAAACAGGAATTTGATCTTTTTCCTGTGCGTTTGTATTAGTTACGGATAAAAGTAGTGTTACAAGTGAAAAAATAAACGTGTTTCTCATTTTTTGAAGTTGAAAATTATTACTTATTTGATATCATTAATAACGTTACTTGCTTCAAAAATGTAATTATCTTTTTGAATATTTTTTGTCCACTTAATCTCTCTGTTCAATTTAGTAGTATCATTTTTCATCACCTCTTTATCATAATTCGGTAATTCAGCCATAAAGCCTTTTATATCAACTTTTAGTTCATCGTATTTTTTATATTGATCTCGCAATTGTTTTTGCTCGGCTCTGTATTTATCAAGTTTTAAATTGTATTTTGTATCATCTCTTTTTGCTTTCAGTTCCTTAGATTCTGTTTCAATCAATTTAAAAGCTACACTGTTTTTAATTCTTTCAGTATTACCTTTTTTTACTTTAGCATAATTAATGTCTTTATATTCTTCATAAGTAGCTTTCATTATTTCGTCCCAAGGCATCGGATAATCTAATTCTTTTTCTCCGATATCAATAAAAGCGTAAGGGTCTGGTAATACTACATCTGGCATAACACCTTTTAATTGAGTAGCGCCTCCATTAATTCTATAAAACTTTTGGTTAGTTATTTTTACTTCACCTAAAGGTTTAATCGTATCAAACTGAGGTAATAAATATTGATCAAGATTATAGAATGATTGAACAGTTCCTTTACCAAAACTTTGAGTTCCAATAATAACTCCACGTTTATAATCCTGAATAGCAGCTGCCAAAATTTCTGAAGCAGAAGCGCTATTATGGTTTACCATGATAGCTAAAGGTCCATCCCAAGTAACATCAGGATTTCTATCATCCATCACATAAACTTTTCCTGCTTTATCTTTTACTTGAACTACAGGTCCTTTAGGAATAAATAAACCGGCCATCTCAACAACTTCTTGTAATGAACCACCACCATTATCTCGTAAATCAATTATGATTCCTTCTACACCTTGGTCTTTTAACTTGGTTAATTCTTTCTTCATATCTGCAGCACAACGGTGAGCCCCATTTCTAGTGAAATCAGCATAAAACATTGGTAAATAGATGTAACCAATTTTCTTTTTATTAGTTAAAATGGCAGATTTAGCATAGGTTTCATCCATTTCAATCACATCTCTGATAATTGGAATTACTTTAAATGAACCATCAGGTTTTTTAACAGTTAATCGTACTTCAGTACCTTTTTTACCTTTTATTAAATCAATAGCATCATCCATATCCATATCCGTAATATCTTTTGGTTCAGCAGCTCCTTGAGCAACTTTATGAATTTCATCTCCGGCTTTTAATTCCCCTTGTTTAAAAGATGGAGAACCAACGATAACTTCAGATACTTTTAAAATACCATCTTTTGATTGTAATCTTGCGCCAATTCCTTCAAACTGTCCACTCATACTTTGATCGAATTTCTTTTTCTCTTTTGGAGCAAAATATTCGGTGTGAGGATCGTAAAGACCTGTAATTGTATTAATATAAGTTGAAAATCTATCTTTAGTAGTTATTTTATTCAATCGTTTAAACCAGTCGATGTTGGCTTTTAATGTTTTACGACGAGCATCAACCTCTAAACTATCAAAAGTTTTTTCTGTAAAAACTGTATCTTTCTTAGCTTTTGCTTTTTCTTGTCCCGTAAGCATTTCATCCAAACGAGATAAAGTTTGATATTTCAACATCTTAACCCATTCAGCTTTTAAATCAGCTTCATTTGCTGCGTATTTTGTTTTTTCTCCATCAGTTTCATATTCTTCATCGATATTATAATCAAAAGGTTTAGCTAAAATTTCTTTAGCCCAATCTTCTTTTTCTTTTATTCGTTGAGCAATGACACTTGATGATAATTTATAAAATTCAAATGTTCCGTTATTAACTTCATCATCAATACTTTTTTTGTATTTACTAAAAGCATCAACATCGCTTTGCAACAGAAACTTTTTACTGATATCAATTCTTTTTAAATAAAGGTCGTATGCCTTTTCGCTAAACTCATCGTTTACCTTTAATGGACTGTAATGAGCCTGATTTAAAACAGACATGAGCATATCTTGTAAAATTTGGTTTTTCTCGAATTGAAAAAAAGTAAATGAACAAAGACTTATTACTAATAAAAGTAGAGTAGGTTTTATGAATTTATTTTGCATAGTAAGCAAATTTAAGTGTAAATTTTGAGAGTAATGATAAAGATTATAACGGATAATCTCCGTTAGTAACATTCTTTTTTTGTTTAAACTTTGTTAATTCAAGGCACATGTAAAAAGCTACATTTACGATTCAAATTTTAAACAGATTTTGTGCCATGATAGATTTTACACGTTCGGAATTAACACATTTTGTGATACATTATATAGGAAATAAAGGCTTAGGAGAAGAATTAACGCTTAGTGATAAACAAATACAAATTAGTGACGACTTTTTAAAGGATACAGTGATGCGTTATTTAACATCACCTTTTAAAACAGATATTTACTACCAATTTAAGTCGAAAAATGAAATGCACTATCATGATGTTAAAAGTTATGTGGCTGATATTTTTTCTACTCAAGGTAATTTTATTGAGAGTAGTAAACATATAGCAGAGCATTTGTATAATCAATCCATGCACCCAAAAATTAAAGGAGGCGAATTTTATACATGTTATTTTAAAGATTGCAATATAGATGGAGTAATATGTGATGCGATTGGTTTATTTAAAACAGAAAATAAAGACACTTACTTGAAAGTTTTCCAGCACATGGATAATTTTGATATTGAATGTGATAACGGTATCAATATCAATAAATTAGATAAAGGGTGTTTAATATTTAATACGGAAGCGGAAAAAGGCTATAAAGTAAGTGTAGTAGATACTAATAATAAAATTGCAGATTGTGCATTTTATTGGGTAGAAGATTTTTTAAATACTAAAATGAAAGAAAATGCTTATTTCCATACATCTAACTTCATCGAAACTTGCAAAGGTTTTTGCGAAGAAGTTTTGACCGAAAGCAATAATGTTTCAAAACAAGACCAAATGATGATGTTGAATAAGAGTACCAGTTTTTTTAAAGAAAAAGATAAATTCAACCTCAATGAATTTGAACGAGAGATTTTACCCCAGCCAGAATTAAAAGAAGCTTTCAGGGAATATCGTCAAACATATAATGATAAAATGGATTTAACAGCCATAGATGATTTTGAAATTTCTCCTACTGCGGTAAAAAAGAACCAAAAGTTTATGAAAAGCGTAGTGAAATTAGATAAGAATTTTCATATATATGTTCATGGTAGGCATGATTATGTAGAAAAAGGTTATGATGAAGAAAGAGGTCTTAAATTTTATAAATTATACTATTCAAATGAAGATTTTGGATAATTAACAGTGAATTTTTAATTCTTTTTTGAAAATTAATTACAAAATGATTTTTTTTATTTAATTTAGTCCCATAAAAATTGTTTCTAAAGGTTATTTATTTTGAAAAAAAAGATTTATACTTTCCTGTTTATTAGCTGTTTTTCAACTTCTTTGGTTTATAGTCAGGGTTTAGCAAGGCCTAACGCTTGGAAAAAATACAAGACAGAGGTTGTTCTTCAAGTTGGAGCCTCTGGATTTTTAGGTGATTTAGGAGGTAGAAATAGAATAGGGACTGACTATAGTCCAGCTGATTTGGAATTAGCTATGACTAGACCTGCTGTTTCTGCTGGTTTCAGACATAAATTTAATAAGAATTTCAATTGGTTTTCAAGTTTCAATTATATGCTTCTAGCAGGTGATGATAAATTAACTTCGGAAACATACAGAAATAATAGAAATTTAAATTTTAAATCAAACGTTTTCGAGTTATCAACAAGAATTGAGTTTGGAATTTCTTCATTTAAAAGAACCGGTGTTTATAGCATTAAAAAATCATTAACCAAGATTAATAAACGTAAATCTTTGGAGTTAATTGGTTTTGTTGGTGTTGGGGCTTTTTATTTTAATCCAAAAGGTAAAAATCCTAATACTGGTGAATATGAAAAACTTTATAAGCTTCATACCGAAGGTCAAGGCTTACCAGGTGGACCTAAACAGTATAAACGTGTTTCGATTTCTATTCCTGTAGGATTAAATCTTCACTATATTATTGATAAATATTGGTCTGTTGGTTTAGAGGTTTGTTATAGAAAAACTTTCACTGACTACATCGACGATGTTAGTACAACTTATTACGATAAAAATGCTTTGGCTGATGCATATGGGCCCACATCTGCTTTAATGTCAGACCCTAGTAAGGGGGATATTCCAGGAGCTACTGCTCCAAATGCTGATGGAACAGGTGCTCAGAGAGGTGATAAAAACAAAGATTCTTTTGCTACTGTACAAATAACAGTTGGTAGATTTTTCCCACCTAAACGAGGAAGAACGAAATTGAGATCTAAATTCTAATTTTCTTCATCTAATTTTAACAATTCTACAAGCAATTATTTACTTTAATATTGACTTTTATTAATAGATTTGTGAAATTGTATTATTTTTGTACAAATAGATTTAGTTGATGAAGTTAGGACGATTATTAATCTTATTGTTTTTTATTAGTAATTTTTTTCAGAATTTATATTCTCAAAATTTTACTCGTCCAAACGATTGGAAAAAATATAGAAAAGAAATCATATTCCAGGGGGGCGCGTCCGGTTTTTTGGGAGACTTAGGAGGTTTAAATAAAATAGGAACTGATTTCAGTCCTGTAGATATAGAGTTCGTTCTGACTCGTCCTGCTTTTTCTTTAGCATACAGATATAAATTTGCTAAAAATTTTAATATTCATTCCAGTTTCAATTATTTATTAGTTGCTGGTGATGATAAACTTACAACTGAACAATTTAGAAATAATCGTAATCTTAATTTCAAATCCAATATATTCGAATTGGCGGTAAGAGCAGAAGTTTCTTTATTTAGCAGTAGGGTAGGCCATCGATATGGTATTAAGAAAACTTTAGCTAGAAGGCATAAAGGTAAATCTAGTGAATTTATTGTATTTGCAGGTATTGGTGGATTTTATTTTAATCCTAAAGGTAAGAATCCAGCAACTGGAAGATGGGAAAAATTGTATCTACTCCATACAGAAGGTCAAGGTTTGCCTAATGGCCCTAAACAATATAGTAGGTTTTCAATAAGTATACCGGTAGGTATGGCCTATAGGGTTGTATTAAATAAGTTATGGTGTATTGGATTAGAATTTAATTATCGAAAAACATTTACTGATTATATAGATGATGTTCATGGTACTTACTATCCTGACCGAGCTCTTCAGTTGCAAACTTATGGACCTAAATCTGTTGCATTTGCTGATCCAAGTAAGGGTGATATCCCAAATGCAACTGCCAATAATGGAGATGGAACAGGCGCTCAAAGAGGAGATAAAGAAAAAGACACCTACATGTCTTTACAGGTAACGGTTGGAAGATTTTTCCCACCTAAACGCAGAAAAACCCGTTTACGTTCTAAATTCTAGAACAGTAAATTATTTAAAATTTTCCGAAACTATGGTTTCCATTGTGTTTTGGATATGAGAATTTGTAGCTACGATTTCTTTTCCAAACAGCCAGTTGTTTGATTTTTTAAAATCACTCACTGTTCCGCCTGCTTCTTTTACAATTAAGGCTCCGGCAGCCACATCCCATGAATTTAAGTTATATTCAAAAAAGGCATCTACTCTGCCACATGCTAGATAGCACAAATCAGCAGCTGCAGCACCAATTCTCCTTAAACCATGTGTATTTTTCATAAAATAAGTTAGAGTGTTAATGTAGCTCTCTAGTCTTGAAAAATTATAAATAGGGAAGCCTGTAGCTATTAAACTATCTGATAATATTTTTCTTTCTGAAACAGATATTTTGTTTCCATTTAGAAAAGCACCCCCATCTTTATAGGCGTAAAAACATTCATTTTGAGCTACTTCATACACAACTCCTAGGATTATTTCACCTTTATGTTCAAGAGCTATACTTATGGCATAACAAGGAATTCCGTGAATGAAATTTGTGGTTCCGTCTAAAGGATCCACAATCCAATTATAATCTTTAGTGCCGGATTTTGTGTTTTCTTCAACTATAAATCCTGCTTTCGGTACAATTACAGCAAGTTGCTCAACTAATTTTTGCTCGGAGGTTTTATCAACATAGCTTACTAAATCATTCAAGCCTTTTATTTCAACTTTACTGTATGAAAACGTTTGACGCTCAGTTCTTATAAATTCACCAACTTCTTTGGCTAAAACAGTTACTTTATTTGTTATTTCTGATAGATTCATAACTACTAATTTTATGTAAAATTAAGGATAACAATAGAAGTATTGGTTTAATTTGGAGAAAATTACTCATGATTAAAAATAATCAGAAACTGTTGCTAACATTATTTTGTAGAAACAAGGATTATATATATTTTTCAAAAAAATTAATTACATGAGCACTACACTACAAACTCAAAAGTCAAAAGTATCTAAACTTGCAGAAAACATTATTGGTTCAGAAATTATTAAACTAGCTGGTGAAGTAAACGAAAAAATTAAGCAAGGTGAAAAAATATATAATATGACGATTGGAGATTTTAACCCAAAAGAATTTCCAATTCCTACAGAATTAAAGCAATACATAGTAGATGCTTATTTTGATGATCAAACAAATTATCCAGCAGCTGATGGTATGTTAGAATTGCGTAACGCCGTTTCTAACTTATTAAAAGAGCGTGGAAATTTAGATTATAAAAACGATGAAATTTTAATTGCAGGTGGTGCACGTCCTGTTATTTACAGTATTTTTAAAGCATTAGTTGATGCTGATGATACAGTAATTTTTGCTGTACCATCTTGGAATAACAATCACTATTCATATTTAAATTTTGCAAAATCAGTAGTTATTGAAGCTACTCCGGAGCAAAACTTTATGCCTACAGCAGCAGATATTAAACCTCATATTCAAAATGCAACTTTAGTAGCTTTATGTTCTCCTCAAAATCCAACAGGCACTGTGTTTAGTAAAGAAGGCTTAGAGGAAATTTGCGATATGATTTTAGCAGAAAACATTCGTCGTGGTCCAGATGCTAAGCCTGTATATTTAATGTATGATCAAATTTATTGGGCATTAACTTTTGGAAACACAAAGCACTACAATCCAGTTGTATTACGCCCAGAAATGAGAGCTTATACTGTATTTGTTGACGGTATTTCAAAATCATTAGCAGCAACAGGTGTGAGAGTAGGGTGGAGCATGGGACCAAAATTGATTATTGATAAAATGAAAGCTATTTTAACTCATGTTGGAGCTTGGGCTCCTAAAGCTGAGCAAATGGCTTCTGCAAAGTATTTAAGTAACTTAGGTTTATATGACGCTTTTATTGATGAACAAAAAACAAAAATCAGTACTCGTTTAGATGGTTTTTATAAGGGGTTCCAGGATTTAAAAAATGAAGGATTTAAAGTAGATGCTATAACTCCTCAAGCAGCCATATACCTAACAATCAAATTTGATTTACACGGAATGAAAACTTCTGATGGCAGAGTTTTAGCTACAACTAAAGATATTACAAAATTCATTTTAGATGAGGCAAAACTAGCTGTTGTTCCATTTTACGCATTCGGTGCTTCAGATAATTCACCTTGGTATCGTATGTCGGTTGGAACATGCAAAGTAACAGATGTAGCTGATGTTATTTCTAACTTAAGAAATGCATTAAAAAAATTATCTTAAATTTTTATAGCATTACAATAATAGCCTGCATATATTATGCGGGCTATTTTATTTTTAATTATCTTTACTAAAACAATTTAGAAATCATGAAAAAAGCACTATTTATTTTCCTATTAACACTTTCATTTGTTCCGGATTACTTTGCTAATCCAGGAGATACAACATGGGTAACTATTTATAATTTAAGAAAAATTACACAATACGGAAATTATGATACATCAGCTGTTTTGCCTACAGGGAAAACATTCAGAAAGATTAGATTACATTATATTTTAGGAAGGTATGCTTGTCCTGGAGGAACACAATATTGTGGATCTTGGGATTATACTACCCAGGTATATGTAAAACCTGCTAGTGCTGATACAGTTGAAATTGCTAGAATTATCACTCCTTACGCTACGGATTGGTTAAGTACAAATCGTACAAATGATTTTGTAGTAGATGTAACAGATTATTCCTCAATTTTAAATGGTAATTTAGATTTTAGATATAAATACGATGGCTATTCGTGGGGCTTTACATTAACCTTGAAATTAGAAATGATTGAAGGTACTCCCACAATGCCTGCTTTATCAGTGAAAAATATTTACGATGGATATTTTTCATATGGAAATACATCTAATCCAATTGAAAATCATTTAATTGCAAAACCATTTATTTATAATAGCCCGGTTACTAAAGCATTTGTAAAAAACATAATTAGCGGTCATGGTTCAGATGACAACGGTTGTGGCGAGTTTTGTAGTAAGTATTATGATTTGAAAATAAATAATATGGCAATTTCTCAAAAACAGTTATGGAAAAGTGATTGTGGAGTAAATGATATTTCACCTCAAACCGGCACATGGTTATATGAGAGAGCTAACTGGTGTCCTGGTCAGATAGTATATCCAATATTGCATGACATTTCTTCTCAAACATCAGCTTCCTCTACTTTCTCAGTTGATATCGATATGGAACCTTACACGTCTCCAACACAAACAAACACAGGTGGTTATAATATTGTATCCCAACTAATTTCTTATGCAGCTCCTAGTTATTCAAATGATATTTCTATAGAAGATATTATTGCTCCAAATAACGATCCTAATTATGCCCGTTCAAATAATATTTGCGTTAATCCAAAAATTAAGATAAAAAACACTGGGTCTAATCCGGTTACTCAAGTAGTTTTTAATTACAATATTACCGGTGGCTCAGTAGCAACTTATACCTGGACAGGAACTTTAAATTTTTTGGAAGAAACCATTGTTGAATTTGGACCTTTAATGCCTTTATACAATGGAAATACCACTAATGAATTTAATGTTTCAATAGATAAAGTTAATGGAGTAAATGGAGACCAAGATTTAATGAATAACTCATATAAATCGACCTATAATTCTGTAAAAGTTTATCCAAATCAGTTTTTAATAACATTTGTTACTAATGCAGCTACAAGCTTAATTAATCCAGGATTTAATGAAGCTCATTGGACAATAAAAGATGATAATGGAAATATTGTAGCAAGTAGAATTAATAATTTAAATAGTAAAACATTAAAAGACACAGTAAATTTACCGGATGGATGTTATACATTTACAATGGATGATGATGGTTGTGATGGAATATCATGGTGGGCTTATCAGTATTATACTCCAAATCCAGGTAATGGCTCGATAAGATTTAATAAACTTGGAATACCTGTGATTCTTAAGAATTTTAGCGGTGATTTTGGATGTCAAACTACAGAGCGTTTTATGACAAGTAGTGCAGTAACATCAATAAATAAACTTGAATCCAGTTTTTCTTTTCAATTATTTCCAAATCCAGCTTCAAATTCTATAAACTTATTATTTGATGTAACCGAATTTCAAACTGTAGATTTTAAAGTGATTGACATAACCGGAAAGGAATTTAAAACAGGAACTTTAAATTCAATTGGGTCAGAATCGTATCAAATAGATACCGATAATTTACCTTCAGGAATGTATTTTATTACCTGTAAATTCGAAAAAGGAGAGCCAATTACACGAAAATTCACGATTCAGAAATAAAAAAGTGTTCATTTTAATTAAAAAAAGAGGATTAATTGTGAATAACTATTGTTTGTATCACAAAATGTCTTATATTTGTAGCCCTATTTAAAGATAACAATAAAAGAAGAATATCATGTATTTAACATCAGAAGTAAAGAAAGACATTTTTAAAAAACACGGTGGAAGCGAAAAAAACACTGGTTCTGCTGAATCTCAAGTGGCATTATTTACTCACCGTATTGATCACTTAACAAATCATTTAAAAAATAATAAAAAAGATTTCGGTACACAACGTGCTCTATTAAACTTAGTAGGTAAACGTCGTGCATTATTAGATTACTTAAAAAACACGGACATTATGCGTTACCGTGCTGTTATTAAAGTATTAGATATCCGTAAATAATAATGGATTCTATTTAAGGTTGGGGGGCATTTCGAGACATCGAAATGCCTTTCTTATTAAATACCTTATTACTTTTATAACTATAAACAAAGAAAATAGAAAACAAATATAAACCGTACCAAAAACGTTGGTACACAAAACAAAAACAAGATGTCACAAATTGGAATTCAACATTCATTCGATCTAGGAGATGGACGAATTGTAACCCTGGAAACAGGAAAATTAGCTAAACAAGCTGATGGTGCAGTAGTAGTAAAATTAGGAGCTACTATGATTTTAGCAACTGTAGTAAGTAACAAAGAAGCAAAAGATGGCGTAGATTTTTTACCTTTAACAGTAGATTATCAAGAAAAATATGCGGCTACCGGCCGTTTTCCTGGCGGTTTCTTCCGTCGTGAAGCAAAATTATCAGATTATGAAGTATTAATTTCTCGTATCGTTGATAGAGCAATGCGTCCTTTATTCCCAGAAGATTATCATGCTGATACACAAATCATGTTATCATTAATTTCTTCAGACAGAAAAACGATGCCTGATGCATTAGTTGGTTTAGCCGCATCTGCAGCAGTTGCAGTATCTGATATTCCTTTCAACGGGCCAATCTCTGAAGTACGTGTTGGTAAAATTGACGGTAAATTAGTCATCAATCCGGATATCGATCAATTAGCTTTATCTACTATAGATATGATTGTTGCTGCATCTGCTCATGATATCACAATGGTAGAAGGTGAAATGAGTGAAATTAGCGAAGCAGAAATGTTAGAAGCTATTAAATTTGCTCACGAAGCTATTAAAGTTCAAATTAATGCTATTAACGAGTTCGTTATTAAAGCAGGTTCTAAAGCAAAACGCGAATACTGTCATGAAAAACATGATTTAGAATTAAAAGATGCTGTTGCTAAAGCAACTTACGATAAAGTTTATGCAGTTGCTAAAGCCGGTAATCCAAACAAAAATGAACGTAAAGAAGCATTTAAAGCTATTTTAACAGAATATAAAGCAACTTTTACTGAAGAAGAATTAAAAGAAAAAGAAGCGTTAATCAATACATACTATCATGGCGTTGAGTACGATGCAGTTCGTCAGGCAACATTAGATACACAATCTCGTTTAGATGGTCGTAAAACAACTCAAATTCGTCCTATCTGGAGTGAAGTAGGTTATTTACCAGGAGCACATGGTTCTGCTATTTTCCAACGCGGTGAAACACAATCATTAACTTCTGTTACTTTAGGTACAGGAAAAGATGCTCAAATGATTGATGGTGCATTTTATAAAGGTGAAACAAAATTTATTTTACACTATAACTTCCCTGGTTTCTCAACCGGTGAAGCAAAACCAAACAGAGGTCCCGGACGTCGTGAGGTAGGACATGGTAACTTAGCGTTACGTGCTTTATCAAAAGTAGTTCCTACTGATACCCCATACACAGTTCGTGTAGTTTCTGATATTTTAGAATCTAACGGTTCTTCTTCAATGGCTACAGTTTGTGCCGGTACATTAGCATTAATGGACGCAGGTGTGAAAATAGCAAAACCAGTTACCGGTATTGCAATGGGTTTAATTACTTCTGCTGACAATAAATCTTACGCTATTTTATCTGATATTTTAGGTGATGAAGATCATTTAGGAGATATGGATTTTAAAGTGTGTGGTACTAAAGATGGTATTACTGCTGTTCAGATGGATTTAAAAGTAAATGGTTTACCTTATGAGGTAATGGAAAAAGCTTTAAATCAAGCTAAAGACGGTCGTTTACACATCATGGGAGAGATCTTAAAAACAATTGATACACCTCGTGCTGATTACAACGAAAACGTACCTCGTTTTGAAATCTTAACGGTTCCTCAAGAATTTATTGGTGCAATCATCGGACCTGGTGGAAAAGTAATCCAAGATATTCAAAAGAAAACAAATGCTGTAATCTCAATTACTGAGGTTGATAATACAGGACGCGTTGAAATTTTCGCTGAGAAATTAGAAGAATTAAATGCTGCTAAATCTCGTATTAAAGCTATTGTTGCAATTCCTGAAGTTGGTGAGGTTTACGATGCAAAAGTAAAATCAATTATGCCTTATGGTGCATTTGTTGAATTCATGCCTGGTAAGGAAGGTTTATTACACATCAGTGAATATGACTGGAAACGTATTGAATCTTTGAATGGTTTAGTAAAAGAAGGAGATGTGATTAGTGTGAAATACATTGGTACTGATCCTAAAAACGGAAAAGCTAAATTATCTCGTAAAGCTACAATGCCTAAGCCTGAGAATGCTCCGGCTGAAGAAAATAAAGCTTAATATTTAATTAATAAAAAAAGCCATTCTCTTAACTGAGAGTGGCTTTTTGTTTTATGTATATTTGTATATGCTTGAATTAAACTTTGATCCATTTCCAATTCTTGAAACAGAAAGATTAGTTTTAAGAAGAATTACATTAGATGATGCGCAATCTTATTTTGAATTAAGAAGTAATGTTGATGCTATGAAGCATATTTGCAAACCTTTGCAAACATCTGTTGAGGAGTCAAAGAAAATGATTTACCAGATTAATGAAATGATTGCTTTTAATGATGGAATTGGTTGGGCAATTTCCTTAAAAGAAAATCCAAAAATGATTGGAAGTGTATCTTTTCACAGGATCGATAAAGCTCATTACAGAGCCGAAATAGGATACATGTTACATCCAAATTATTGGAGACAAGGAATAGTGAGTGAAGCGGTTGAGGCAATTATTAAATATGGATTTAATAGTCTAAAATTTCATTCTATCGAAGCTCATATTGATCCAACAAATGTTGGCTCAGAGAAAGTTCTTCAAAAATTCTCTTTTGTAAAAGAAGCATATTTTAAAGAGAATTATTTTTTCGCAGGACAATTTTTAGATACGGCTGTTTATTCTTTAATCAGTCCAATACCTTTTAAATAATTCGTAATTGAAAAAGGATATCAAAAAAATATCATCTGAAAAAAGTGAATTACATCCTCGTAACAAACATCGTTCTCGTTATGATTTTGAGCAATTAACTAAAGTTTGTTCCGATTTAAAACCATTTGTTTCAATTAATAAATTTAATATCGAAACAATAGATTTCACAGATCCTTTAGCTGTAAAAATATTAAATCAAGCGTTATTAAAACAGTTTTATAACATTGATATTTGGGATATTCCTCAAAATTATTTATGTCCGCCAATTCCAGGTAGAGCAGATTATATTCATAACATCGCTGATATTTTAGCATCAAGCAATGGTGGTATGATTCCGAAAGGTAAAAATGTCACTGTTTTAGATATTGGAGTAGGGGCAAATTGTATTTATCCTTTATTAGGGCATCAGGAATATGGCTGGAGTTTTATTGGTTCTGATATAGATTCATTTTCTATTAAAATTGCAAATCAAATTTTACAAGCTAATTCACTTTCAAAAAACATTGAATTAAGACTTCAAATATATTCTACTCACATCTTCAATGGAATTATTAAACCAAATGAAATAATTGATGTAACGATGTGTAATCCTCCTTTTCATTCATCTGCTGAAGAAGCAAAAGAAGGAACTGATAGAAAATGGAAAAATTTGGGCCAACAAAAACTTATAAAATCCAATTTAAATTTTGGAGGACAATCAAATGAATTGTGGTGTAAAGGAGGAGAGCGAGCTTTTATATTAAAAATGATAGAAGAGAGTGTTTCATTTTCTCAAAATTGTTTATGGTTTACAACTTTAGTTTCTAAAAGCGAAAACCTTCCTTCTATTTATAATGCTTTGAAAAAAGTAAATGCAACTGAAATTAAAACAGTAAACATGTCTCAGGGCAGTAAAACAAGTCGTTTAGTAGCATGGACTTTCATGAATGAAACTCAGCATATTCAGTGGAGTATTAAACGCTGGAAAGTTTAAATTATAAAAGGTAAAATTTCTGTAATTAACATTTATCTTTTGAATACTAATCGATATTAAACTGGATATTTTATCGATTTTTATTTAAGATTGTGGGAATACAAACTTAAGATCTCTTGAACTCATTAAAATATATTATTCCATTTTTAGTTTTCTCTTCGTTTATAGTGGATTGTAATCAAACAGAAGGAAACGATAAACCAAATGGATATAAAACACCCGAAAAGCCAATTGTTCAATCAAAAATCGATTCTGTAAAATACAGAGCCGAAATATATAGGCTTGATACTTTATTTACTAAACTTTATAAAGCAAATGTTTTTAATGGTAATGTTTTAATTGCCAAAGGAAAAGATATTATCTATCAAAAGTCGTTTGGTTATAGTATAAAGGAATCCAATAAATTATTAAACGATTCTTCTATTTTTCAAATAGCCTCTGTTTCAAAAGTTATAACGGGTGTTGCTACATTATTACTTTATGAACAAGGTAAATTAAATTTGGAATCAAAGGTATCGGATATATTAACTGATTTTCCATACAAAAATGTAACAGTAAAGCATCTATTATCTCATCGTTCGGGCTTGCCAAATTATACGTATTTCTGTGGTCAATATTTAGGAGATACCGTTTGCCAATTAAGCAACCAGCAAATGCTTGATATCATGATAAAATATAAACCAAAAGCTTATTTAAATCCTGGATTACGCTTTAATTATAGCAACACAAATTATGCTTTACTGGCTCTCATTATTGAAAAAGTATCTCAAAAAAGCTATTCTACATTTCTGAAAGAAGATTTATTTACTCCACTGGGCATGACACATAGTTATACTGCTTTAAATATTGATAGCACCAGAGAGCATTTAACCTGCGGTTATACCAATAAATTTTGTTGTGTTCCTAATGACAGATATGATGGTGTAGTTGGCGACAAAGGTGTTTATACAACTACTTATGATTTGTTTTTGTTAAGCACAGCTTTATATCAAAAAAGATTATTAGCGCATACAACGCAACAATTGGCCTATACTCCTCATAGTAAAGAAAAAAAATTAAGTAACTATGGCTTTGGATGGAGGATGAAAAATATGAATGACTCCACAAAGGAAGTATTTCATAATGGGTGGTGGCATGGCTATAGAACATCGTTTCATCGTCGTTTAAATGATAGTTTAACAGTTATTGTATTAAGTAATCGTTTAAACAGTAGTGTTTATGCTACTTGGCGTATTTATGCAGCTATAGATGGACCAAAATCTGAAGGAATAAAACAAGAAGCTGAGGAAGAATAATTTCTATTGTCATATTGAGCGGTACCGATAGCTATCGGTACGAAATGTAGACAATAATTTCAGAAAGATTAGTACCTTTACGCCATCGTAAAAATTGCCGACATAGAATTAGGAGAATTTCCTTTATTGCTTGCACCAATGGAAGATGTGAGTGACCCTCCATTTAGATATGTTTGTAAAAAATATGGTGCCGATTTAATGTATACTGAGTTTATCAGTAGCGAAGGCTTAATTAGAGATGCCATTAAAAGCCGTAAAAAATTAGACATATTTGAATACGAAAAACCAATTGGCATTCAAATTTTTGGTGGTGATGAAGAAGCTATGGCGATGTCTGCAAAAATTGTAGACGCTACACAACCTGATTTGTTAGATATTAATTTTGGTTGTCCTGTTAAAAAAGTAGTTTGTAAAGGAGCAGGAGCAGGGGTTTTGAAAGATGTAGATTTAATGGTACGATTAACCAAAGCCGTTGTTAAATCAACTAATTTACCGGTTACTGTTAAAACCCGTTTAGGTTGGGATGACAGTATGATTAATATTATGGAAGTTGCCGAGCGCTTGCAGGATGTTGGGATTAAAGCATTAACTGTTCATGGTAGAACACGTGCTCAAATGTATAAAGGTCATTCTAACTGGGAGCCAATTGCTGCTGTAAAAAACAATCCTCGTATGCATATTCCAATATTTGGTAATGGCGATATTGATTCTCCTGAAAAAGCAGTTGAATACAAAAATAAATATGGTTTAGACGGTATTATGATTGGTAGAGCTAGTATCGGTTACCCTTGGATTTTTAATGAGATTAAACATTTCATGAAGACCGGAGAACATTTACCAAAACCAACATTAGAAAATAGAGTAGAAGTGGCATTAGCTCATTTTAATAAATCTATAGAATGGAAAGGTCCTAAGCTTGGAGTATTAGAAATGCGTCCTCATTACACTAACTATTTTAAAGGGATTAATCACTTTAAAGATACCCGCATGAAGTTAGTTACCACAGATAATATCGAAGAAATCAGAGAGATATTATTATCGATTCCTGAAAAATACAATTCAGTAGTATAATTTTTCATCCCAATTTTTAGCCATTAATCTATTTCTTTTTCTCTTTAGTATATTTTTCATGCTAATTAATTGATATATCAATTAATTTTGATTTCAAATATATTTTATGGAAAAGATAGATTCAGTTCTGTTTTATTATATAGAAAAAGCAATCAAAACCTATAGGCAATTCGCACAAAAAGAATTGAAAAATGCAGGTTTATCAATAACCGTTGACCAATGGCTGACATTAAATTGCCTGAACGAAAACCCACAAATAACACAAAAAGAATTAGCAGAAGCAGTTTTTAAAGACACCGCTTCTATTACTAGAATTATTGAATTATTAGTAAAAGCAAAATACGTTAAACGCAATATTAATAAAGAAGATAGAAGAAAATCTAATTTAATAATAACCGAATTAGGATTAGAAACAATTGCTACCGCTTCATCTGTTGTAGAAAACTATAGAAATCAAGCATTAAAAGGTATAGGAATAGCAAAAGAAGAACATGTGAAAAAGGTTATGAAAACCATTATCAAAAATTGCGAATAATAAATAACAAGGAGGTGCAGATGATATTAAACAACGCGCTGGTGGAAATGGTATGGGTTAATTAGTGTTTTCCTGATAATTATCATCAGTTTTAATTTTGGTGCTGCGCCTTCCTTGTTTTTATTAACCAAACATCTATCATATTTATAAATGACTTTTGTTATTATTTAAATAACAATTACTCTATAATTTCGTTTTCATAAAACCTTTAAACTATAAACTTATGAAAACAAAAATCTTTATTGCAGTGTTTGCTTTATTTGCAGCACTAGTATCTTGTAAAAAAGCTGAAAAAGGAGATATGGGGCCATCAGGTCCTGCAGGAGCTAATGGTACTAACGGTAATGCTAACGTTAAAGCATTTTATTTTGGAAAGGATTCTATTGATGCTTCTCGTGTAGCCTTGTATTTAACATTACCATCAACTGTAACTTCTAACATGATAGATTCTAGTGCAGTACTTGTTTATCACAGCACATCAGGGCTATGGTTTTCATCTCCAGGATTTGGATTAAATGCAGCTTATCAAATTAGAGTTTACACTCAAGGAACAGATGTTATTTTAAAAGCCTTAAATCCTGATGCTACAATGTATTCCGGTACAAAGTATATCTTTGATAAAATAAAAGTTGTTGTTATTCCATCCTCTGATTATAAAGGTTCTAGAAAGAAACCTGTAGATTTTAATAACTATTATTCAACCATGCAATACTATGGTTTACCGATAGATTAATATTGAATATATTCAATAAAAAAAGCGGACTTTTTAAAGTCCGCTTTTTTTATTTGACATATTGAAGCATCTGTAATTAACTCAATACAGATAATTGTTCTTCGATTGATTTTATTTTACTTAACGCATCACTTTCTTTCTTACGTTCTATTGCAATTACTTCCGGTTTTGCATTAGCAACAAATTTTTCGTTAGCAAGTTTTTTTTGTACAGATTGTAAGAACCCTTTGTTGTATTCTAATTCCTTAGTTAATCGTTCAACTTCCTCTTCTTTATTGATATTATTTGCTAAAGGAATATAAAATTCGGTAGTACCAACTTGGAAAGAAAATGCGCCCTCAACTTTATCTTTTGTATAAGAAAATGCTGAGAGGTTTGCTAATTTGATTATGGTACTATCAAAATAAGAGCGTGTAGCTTCTGATTTTTCAATAATCTCTAATTTTTCTTTAGGTGATAATTGTTTTTGGGCACGAACATTTCTCACAGTTGCAACTAATTCTTTACTGACTTCAAACTCGCCTAATTGTTTTTTATCTAACTCTGTTTTTGGTTTTGGCCATTCAGCAATAATCACACAATCTTTAGTATCACGTTTTTTAATTAAGTGCCATATTTCTTCTGTAATAAATGGCATCCAAGGATGCATAATTTTTAATAAAGATTCTAAGTACCCAATCGTTGCATCGTAAGTTGCTTTATCAATTGGTTGAGCTTTACCATCAATAAAATCAGGTTTAATCGCTTCTAAATACCAAGCGCAGAAATCATCCCAAACTAATTTGTAAGTAGTCATTAATGCGTCACTCATTCTGTATTTAGAATAATGATCATTAATAATTTCTAATTGCTCTGATAATTTATTTTCGAACCAAGTAATAGCTGCTTTTGATGATTCGGGTTGATTAACATTACCAACTTCAAATCCTTTAATTAAACGGAACGCATTCCAAACTTTGTTTGCAAAATTACGACCTTGCTCACAATAGCTTTCATCAAACATTAAATCGTTCCCTGCAGGTGAGCATAACAACATTCCAACACGAACTCCGTCTGCTCCGTACTTTTCAATTAAGTCGAGTGGATCGGGAGAGTTTCCTAAACTCTTACTCATCTTACGACCTAATTTATCTCTTACAATACCTGTTAAGTAAACATTGGTAAATGGTTTTTGCCCGGTATACTCTTTACCTGCAATAATCATACGTGCCACCCAGAAAAATAAAATTTCAGGCGCTGTAACTAAATCATTTGTAGGATAGTAGTATTTTAAATCTTCGTTGGCTTTTTCCCAACCATTCTGAACAATCTTAGGGTCAAAAACCGTTAAAGGCCACAACCATGAAGAGAACCAGGTATCTAATACATCTTCGTCTTGACGAATTTCGTCAGCTTTAAGTGATGAGTTTTTAGTTTTTAATAATTCAATTGCTTCTTCTTTCGTTTTTGCAACTACTGTATTGCCTTGATTATCATACCAAGCAGGAATTCGTTGACCCCACCATAACTGACGGCTAATACACCAATCGTGTACATTTTCCATCCAGTGTTTATAGGTATTGATGAACTTTTCAGGAATTAATTTTACATCTCCGTTTAATACAGCTTCTAATGCCGGTTTACTAACTGTATCCATTTTCAGGAACCATTGCATGCTCAAACGAGGCTCAATTACAGCATTTGTTCTTTCGCTATAACCAACTTTATTTTTTATTTCTTCTACTTTTTCAACTAAACCTTGTTCAGTTAAATCAGTAATAATTTGTTTACGGCAAGCAAAACGATCCATACCAACATAAGCACCGGCAGCTTCACTAATAGTTCCATTAGGGTTTAAAGCATCAATGGTTTGTAATTTATGTTTTTGACCTAAGTTAAAGTCATTGATATCGTGAGCGGGAGTTACTTTTAATGCACCTGTGCCAAAAGTTGCATCTACGTATTCATCAAAAATTAATGGCACAACGCGATTAACAACCGGAACAATAACATTTTTTCCTTTTAGGTGTGCGTATCTTTCATCGGTTGGATTTACACATACTGCAGTATCACCCATAATAGTTTCAGGACGAGTAGTGGCAATCGTTACAAAATCATTTGAGTCTTCAATTTTATACTTTACATAAACTAATTTACCAGTAGATTCTTTATGAATAACTTCCTCATCACTCACAGCTGTTAAACCTTGTGGATCCCAGTTAACCATACGAACTCCACGGTAAATTTGCCCCTTATTATACAAGTCAATAAACACATCAATTACAGCTTCACTTAATGGTTCGTCCATCGTAAAACTTGTTCTGTCCCAATCGCAACTAGCACCTAATTTTTTTAATTGTTCTAGAATTATTCCTCCGTATTTTTCTTTCCAGCCCCAAGCATGTTTTAAGAAATCTTCTCTGCTTAAATCAGCCTTATTTATACCTTGCTCTTTAAGTAATGCAACAACTTTTGCTTCAGTAGCAATACTGGCATGATCAGTTCCAGGAACCCAGCAAGCATTAAATCCTAGCATACGAGCACGACGAATTAATACATCTTGAATGGTGTTATTTAGCATGTGTCCCATATGTAAAACTCCGGTTACGTTGGGAGGAGGGATCACTATTGTATAAGGAGTCCTGTGATCAGGAGTTGATTTAAAAAATTTATTATCTAACCAGTACTGGTACCAAGTTTGTTCTGCTTGAGCAGAATTATATGTTTTTGCAATTTCCATCGATGGTATTAAAAATTTTGTTAAATTTCGCAAAAATAATCATAGTAAACCATATGCGTACTATCTTTATGGCACGATATTGGAAATATTTTTGAAACGTAAAAACATAAACAAATTATAAAATGAAAAAATTTATTTATACCCTAGGATTTGTAGCTTCTTTAAGCTTTGTATCATTTGCACAAGAGCACAGTGCTAATGATGGCCACAATCACGGTGCAGCAACAACAGCTACTACAGCTCCTGCAAGTACAGCAGAAATTAAATTTGATAAAATGGTTCACGATTACGGCGAAATTAAGCAAGGTGATAATGGTGAATGTGTTTTTAAATTCAAAAATGTAGGTAAAGAGCCATTAATCATTACAATGTGTCAAGGTTCTTGTGGCTGTACAGTTCCTCAATGTCCAAAAGACCCAATTTTACCTGGTAAATCTGGTGAGATTAAAGTGAAATATGATACAAACCGTATCGGGCCAATTAGTAAGTCAGTTACTGTTCAGTCAAACTCTAAAACAGGAACTCAAACATTACAAATTAAAGGTAATATTTCTGCTAAACCAGTTGAGGAGGCTTTCCCAACTAACCAACCATCTCAAGGTGCTCCATTAGAGAAAAAATAATTTAGTTCTATTTAAAACTTTATAAAATGAAAAAGATATTAGCAGCAGTAGCATTATTCTTCGGATTAGTTGCAAACGCACAAGAAGGAGGTTCAGTAGTTCCTAGCATTGATCCTAATGCTCCTGAAATGAAATTTGAAACAGAAGTGGTGGATTATGGTACAGTTAAATTTGACGCAAACGGTGTTCGTGAATTTAAAGTGAAAAATGTAGGTAAATCTCCATTAACAATTTCAAATGTTCAAGGACAATGTGGTTGCACAGCAACAACAATTGATGGTAAACCAGGTTGGCCTCAAGAACCAATTTTACCTGGTAAAACTGCTAGCATCAAAGTTAAATATGATACTAAGCGTCCTGGTCCATTTGAAAAAAATGTAACCATTACTTCAAATGCCAAAGAACCAAGCAAAGTTGTTAAAATTAAAGGTGTAGTTGAAGCTGCGCCAGCACAACCAGCTACTCCTGATGCAAAATAATTTAAATATAAAAATTAAAAGCCCTTCTATTTTTAGAGGGGCTTTTTGTTTATTACTATTTTTCACAGGATTATCACTTTTTTCTCAATCTCAATTAAAGTTTAAGGATACTAAGAAGAATTTTGGTTTTGTGAAAAAGGGGGAAGTCGTAACAATGGTCTATGAATTTACTAATGTAGGAAATCAACCACTTATTGTTACAGAGGCCAAAGTAGAATGTTCATGCACTACAGTAGATTACCCCTCACAACCTATCTTACCAAACGAAACGGGTAAGATTACAGTGAAATTTGACACGAAATCTGTATACGACAGACAGGATAGAACCGTTGAGATTAAATCCAATGCCAAAAGCTCATCTCAAAATATCAGATTTAAAGGCGTAGTTTTAAAATAATCTTATATTTAATGTTCTGTTAAATATATCAACTCATTAAAGATTTTAAACATATTTTATTTTTTTTATTTCTGAGTTTTGTTGCTCAATCTCAGTCATATTATCCATTTAAAGAAAATAACAAATGGGGCTATAAACAAAAAAATAAAATTATAATATTACCTCAATATGATACAGTTTTTGCATTTGATAAAACGAATCAAATTGCTTTAGTTGCCAATAAAAATGAGTTGAATAATACTATTAATCCATTAACCGGAGAATTAGAATTAGGTTACGATTATCATTTTATCGACGCCTTAAATCATAAAATAAAGCTATTAGCTGAGCATTTTCCGGATAGTATGTATACATTTCCTAATCAACAAGAATTACAATATAATTATCAAGATTCGGGAAGATATTTTAAAATATTATTTCAAAACAAATTATACCTGTTTTCAAAGAGTGGTAAACAATTATCAATGGGATTTGATAATATTACTGAAACCAAAACAAAAGGATATTTTGAAACTGAAACCTATTCGGAATATGATAAAAGAATTTTAAGAATTAAAGGTTTGATTGATTCTACAGGTTTTGAAGTTATAAAATGTAAATATGACCATATAGCAATTAATAAAGAAGATAGCTCAATATATTGCTGTAGTGCTGTTTATAATAATAAATTAAATGATGATGTTTATAATTTCAAAGGCAAACTGATATATACAAATTCAAATCACATTGTATTTTCTTCAAAAACAATTCATGTTATGAAAAGGTATGTTCCAAAAGAGGAATATATTATTGAAAATGAACAAACAAAGGATAGTTATACGTTAGATGGCGATGGTTTTTATTATCTGAAAAAAGGCAAAGCTGTATATACCGATAAAGATAATTGGCAGATGATTGATTTAGTTACTCGTAAAAAGCAAAAAATAAATAAAGAGGAATATTTTAACCATTTGAATCATATTATTAATTTTTAATGAAGACTATAGAATTAGATATAAGTTCCATTTCCTCCCATCAAGATGCTGTTAAATCAATTATTGATTTTGCCGAAAACGAAAAGATATTTTTATTTGATGCGCCTATGGGTGCTGGTAAAACAACTTTTATAAAATCTTTTTGTGAATATTTAGGAGTAAGTGATACTATGAGTAGTCCCACGTACTCGATTGTAAATGAATATCGTACAAAATCAAACAATAAGATTTTTCATTTTGATTTATATAGATTAAAATCTGAGCAAGAGTTATTTGAATTAGGATTTGAAGAGTATATATCTTCCAATCAATATGTATTTGTAGAATGGCCAGAGATGGCTATTCCTTATTTAGATACCTACCTGAGAATAATCATAAAACAAGAAAACAATAATCGTTACCTTTGCGCCCAAATTATAAAAAAATACTAATGAAATCAGGAATTATCATTCTTTTATCTTTTTTGTCGCTTTTTTCTTTTGCTCAAGAGCCAGTTAGCACTGCAACTGTATCTCCTAAAAAGCAAAGAGGAAATTTCTATTTTTTATGGGGATACACACGTTGTAAATACAGTAAAAGTACTATTCATTTTGAAGATCATTCAAATAAATATTATCCGGAAACAGGCAGATACCATGATTATGATTTTACAATCTATGATGCTCAAGCAAAAGATCGTCCGGATTTTGACCAAATAAAAGATGTTATAAATATTACAATCCCGCAATTTGTAGCAAGAATTGGTTATTATTTCAATAATAAAAGAGATTTTGGTGTAGAAATTAATTATGACCACGCAAAATATGTCGTTACTAATTACCAAAAAGTGCGTGTTAAGGGTAACTTCAATGGAAATTACGTTGATCAGGATACTATAATGGACCCGGACAATTTTTTACATTTTGAGCATACTGATGGTGCGAATTTTTGGATGTTTAATTTTATTAAACGTTGGAATTTATATAAACCATCAAAACTTTTTAACGTAGGTTATATAGTTAAACCGGGTGCAGGATTTGTATATCCAAGAACTGATGTTACCATGTTTGGAACACGATTAAACAACAGGTGGCATATGGCAGGCTGGATAGTAGGTGTAGAATCGGGTTTAAGAATAGAATTCTTAAAATACGGAATCCTTGAATTTACAGGAAAAGGTTCATATGCTGATTATACAAAAGTTTTGGTACTGGGACCAGGTGGAGGAAAAGCTAACCATCACTTCTTTACCGGACAGTTAAGCTTAACAATTGGCGCTACATTTTAAAAGCCTATTTTAGTCTTATTTTCTTCAAAACTATTTTTCATTGCTAACATTTTTATAGCAGTTACTGCAGCTTCATCTCCTTTGTTACCATGTTTTCCTCCGGTTCTGTCATCAGCTTGCTCTTGAGTATTGACAGTTAATACCCCAAAAATAAATGGTTTATTGTATTTTAAATTTAGGTTTGTAATGCCTTTGGCAACGGCATCACAGATAAAATCAAAATGTTTTGTATCTCCCTGAATAACACATCCAATACAAATAATAGCATCAACTTGTCCCATTTCGGCCATATATTGAGCTCCTAAGGTTAACTCAAATGCTCCGGGAACTGTTTTTGTGATAATATTTTCGGCTTTAGCTCCATGTTTGATAAGTGTATCATAAGCCCCTTTCATTAAGGCATTGGTTGTTTTATGATTCCACTCAGCCCATACAATCCCAAATTTCATATCTGCTGCATTTGGAATATCGCTTCCTTCAAATACTGATAAATTTTTTTGTTCGCTTGCCATAGTCTCTTTTAAATAAAAAAAGGTGACTAAACATCACCTTCTTTTGTATTTTAAATATTGATATTATTGAATGTTTCCTAAAGTTTTAACTCTTGCTATATATTTATCTACTTCACGAGCCTCAGTACTTTTTGAGTATTCATTTTTTAAACGCTCATAAGTTGCCAAAGCCTCTGTGTAATTAGCTTTTTGCTCGTATGCAAATGCTGCTTTTTTAAGGTATAATGGCGTAGTAAATGAATTAGACGATTTTTCGGAAGCTTTTAAATAATATTTAATGGCTTCGTCAACTCTGTTTAACTCCATATTAGCATCTCCAATAGCACCAATGGCAACAGGAGCAACCATTTCGTCTTTTCCATCATATTTTTCTAATGATTCAATAGCTTCTTCGAACTTACCTGTACGTAATAAACAGATACCTGCATAATAGTTAGCTAATCTTCCGGTTTTAGTTCCTGAATAGTTGTCAGCAATATCTCTAAAACCCATCATTGTTTTTGGACCATCAGCAGTTTGAACATTAAGACCTCCATTAAGAGCCACCATAAAACTATCTCTTTCGAAATATGTTTGTGCAAAGAAAGCTTCGTTTGCAGCTTCTTTTTCTTGACCAGGTAACCAATAGAATTTATAAAAACTGAAAAGTGCAACGATTGCTAAAATAGCACCTCCACCATACGTTATTGCTTTTTTATTTTTCTCATAAAAAATCTCTAAACCCATAAAATCCATCTCTTTTGAAGATGATTTTTTTGAAGTCTTTTCAACTACCTCGGTTTCAACTTGTTCAATTTGTTCTAATTCTTCAGACATATTCTTTTAAAATTTTGAATGGCGAAGATAAATAAAATTATCTACTATAAAAAAGAAAAATACAGGGTTTTTAACGCTAAATAGTTAATTAATCCTCGGTTACGGCAATATCTTTTACCAAATTCTCCTTATTTCTTATAGAAAATGAAAATCCACCCTTTACTTCAAAAGGATATGCTATTTCTAAGTCTCTTCCCACAGCATAAACGTAATAAGAACCTTTATAAAGTGGAATAGCATAATTCCCACTTTCATCTGCCTGAACATAAGTGTCATAAAGTGTATATGAATCTCCCGGAAACTCAGTAGCATTGAATTTAATGTACACATAAGCATCTGCAATTGGCTTATCGTGATGTTTTACAGTGCCTTTTAGAGTTGCTTTACCACCGGTTTGATTTTTTTTACAAGCGTAAAATGGCAATAATAAAGTTGAAATCAGAAATATTTTTAAAAGTGCTTTCATGATTAATGTATTTCAGAAAAACGTGAATCGGTTAAAAATTTTGTGTCAGTTAAAGTTTTTAAAAACGCAATAATATCGCTTTTTTCTTGAACAGTCAAAGGAATTCCGCTATTTAATTGAGGGTCTAAAGTCGGGCTAATAATGATTCCAGAAGAATAATGATTCAAACATTGGTCGAGGGTAGCAAATCTGCCATCGTGCATGTATGGTGCAGTTTTTTCAATATTTCTTAAGGATGGCGTTTTAAATTTATATCTATCAGATGGATTTCCTGTAATATGGGCTCTTCCGGTATCATTTAAAGCCATGTTAACCGATAATCCATTATTTCGGAATTCATAATCACTAAATAATGGTTCTTTATGGCAGGATGCACATTTTTGTGAAAATAATGTATAACCTGATTGTTCTTGAGAAGTAAAAGATTCTTTACCATTTTTTACCATATCATATTTGCTATTATATGAATACATAGTTCCCATAAATTGAGCCATGGCTTTAAACATTCGTTGAGAGGTTATAGAATCATCTCCATAAGCATTAATAAATAACTGTTTGTATTTGGCACTTGCAGAAAGTTTACTAATAACATGACCTATATTTTCATTCATTTCAATTGGATTAGTAATAGGACCGAGGGGTTGAACTTCTAAATTTAAAATACCTCCATCATGCATAAATGTTGGAAGCCAATTTACATTTTGAATAGCCGGGGCATTTCTTTTTCCCAGCAACCCATTTATGCCGTGACTTACATCATGTCCGGCATGAGCAAATGCTACATATTGCTGATGACAAGAACCACAGGAAATGGTATTATCCAAAGATAATATTGGGTCATAAAACAAATATCTACCTAAAGTAAATTTTTCTACCGAAAGAGGATTATTATTAAAGTTATAATAAGGAGTAGGCCACCCGTTTGGAATAATTTCTTTAATCTCATCTTTGGTTACTTCTGGTTTTATTTCAGGATCAACAGAACAAGATGTAACAACTAAACTAACAGCTATTAAAAAAAGTAATTTTTTCATGTTAATTAACTACAGATGTAACAGAAAACATAGTTGCATAATTATCTGCAATTCCTTTTGAATCGGCTCCAATTCCAGTAATAGCACTAACGGTATTAAAATCACTGAAATTTGGACTTAAAAACCAAGTATATAAATCAGCATTAAGATTTAAAACAGGAGTGTGTACTTTGCTAATAATTGCATTATTTGGGAATGATAAAGAAACGTTTCTTATTCCTTTAAATTTACCACCATATCCTCCAATATGGTAAACGATTTTTTTAGTTGGTTGTGTTGATTGTGGGGAATGACCTTCCATTTTTGCCATAATATAACCTGTATTCCAATTCCAAAACATATCATTAACAGGGTCTAAAGCTCCCAATTGAGCACCTGAAAAATTTCTAACGGAATCTACACCAATTAAAAATTTAATAGATGAGTATTGTCCGGGAGGTACATTTTTAACCATTAAGTGCATAGAATTTGGATCAGCTTCATTTACTAAATAATAGCTCTCTACTTCGGTGTAAGTAAAGCCAGTTGCAGAAACTAATTGAACATTACTGATATAGTATTTAAAAATATCAACCGAAAAAGTATCTAAATTGGAATTAACATAAGTAGTTGTACTTAATGCTAAAGGTGCACCATTAACAACATTATCCACATGAATTTCTAAAAAACCATTAGTGTCAACATAATTAAGAGGCGGCAATGGTTCCGGAGGTGTGATTGTTTCTTTTTTACAAGAAAAAAGAGCTAATAAAATCACAATTAAAAATGCTGAGCTTTTCATTTTAGAAGTTTACCCAAAGTTACTAAAAAAGAGTTGGATTTTGACGATAATTTCTATCAAAATCTCATTCCTAAAAAGCAAAAATTACTCCACAAACCAGCCGATTAATCGACGACGAAGTTTACTGCTGTAGGCTTGGGTTTGATAATCTGTATAATTGTTAGTGGCATTGATACATTTAGCAAATTGCTTTACTCGGTATTTTACTTCCTCGCTTAACAAATCAAACAATTCAAATGCCTCGTCAAAATCGGCAGCATTATCTTTAATACGTCCAAAATGATCGTCTAATGATTGGTCTAAAACAGTTTGTGGTTTTAATCCTTTACGTAAACATTGTAAATAACGTTCACGAACAATAAATGCCTCGGCGGATGAATTTAGGAAACGAGCTTTAATATCATCCGGTAATTCATAATCGTTTTCTAATTCATAATCCCATTCATCTTTATAGCGTTGCTCTAAATATAAATGCGGCGCCACAAATACATGTTTCCAATCTATGGGGAACTGCCATAAATTAAAACGACGAGAGTTGTTACCTAAATCAACAATATTAAATTTCTTTTTGTGAGGTAAAACACGAGAACCTCGTCCAATCATTTGATGATATAATGTAAGTGACTTGGTAGCACGATTTAAAATTATGGTTTCAACTTCCGGCTCATCAAATCCGGTGGTTAAAATACTTACCGAACTTAAAATTCCATCTTTTGTATTTCTAAACCAGTCAAGTGTTTCTGCTCTATCTCTGTCGCTAAATGTACTATCCAAATATCTGATTGGATAGCCTTTTGCTTTGAATGTATTATATACGGCAATACTAGTTAAGATACCTGCATTAAAAATTAATGTTTTAGTACCTTTTCCAATTTCTTCATATGCGTCTAATAATTTCCCCTGCATCATTGCTTGAGTATACAACATTTCGTGTGAACCTGTTGTAAATTCTCCATTATTACCAACACGCAATGAACTTAAATTTACATCATTGGAGTAGGTAATGCCTTCTGCTAAATAGCCTTTTTCAATTAATGAAGGGATGCTTTCTCCAACAATAATTTCTTTATAAGTTTGATATAATGGTAATTTTTTATTGCTACTTAAAGGTGTTGCTGTTACACCTAAAATGTTTACGTTTTCGAAGTAATGAAAAATTTTACGAAATGAGTTATAGTGTGCCTCATCGACAATAACTAAACCAATATCTTCTAAAAATTGTTCATCTTCTTGTAAACGGTTGTTTAGTGTTTCAACTAAAGCCGTGAAACTTTGAAAATCACTTTGTTGTGTAAGCGTTTTAACTTCGGAATTAATAATCTTGTTTTTAATTCCAATTCCGGTTAACACATCGGATGTTTGTTTGCTTAACTCAATACGATGTGTTAAGATTAATACTTTACGGTTAAAATGATTAATGTAACGTTTGGCTATTTCTGAGAAGATAATGGTTTTACCTCCACCTGTAGGTAACTGAAATAAAATATTTTCGTTTGGTTTAGCTTCTTTCAGCTTATTGAAAATAGTATTTACAGCCTCTTCCTGATAGGGGTATAACTGACGAGATGATGTTATTTCTTCTGTTTCCAACGTTCAAAAAAATTAGCCTATAAACTTAGGATTTTTTTTGATTAAGCACCGTAAAAGACAGAAATATTAAATAACGAGTTATTGACAATGAAAAATTCTAGTTGAATTAATTTCGGATAATTGTCACAGAACCTTTGTATTGCTTATCCTTCCCGTCATTGAAGATATAAAAATAAGTTCCGGTAGGTAATAAATTTCCCAAATAGGTTCCATTCCATGAGTTATCGTAATTATTGGCGCTATACACTAACTTGCCATAACGGTTGTAAATTTTCAAACTATTATCCGGATACTTACCTAAATTACCAATATAAAACACATCATTGTCACCATCATTATTTGGCGTAAAGGCACTGTAAAAAAACAAAACATCTCCATTAATTACATTTACTGTGATGTCATCAGTAGCATAACATCCATGTTGATCTATTGATAATAAGGTGTAAACCGTTGTGGTTGTTGGCCAAACATCGGGTTGAGAAGTACTCATGTATTTAATATTGTAGTCAGGTTGCCACCAATATTTTACTCCACCGGTTCCATATAAGGTAATAGTTTGCCCTTCATCAATAGTTGTGTCTGCTCCAGCATTTACATAAGGTGCAGGGAAAGCTGTAACTGTTACATAAGATACGTTATCAGGACAAAAGGAATCCGAAACGGTTAATGTATAAACAGTTGTAACGGAAGGACTAGCAAAAGGACGAGGAGAGTTAGCATTATTTAAACCACTTGTTGGTTGCCAACTGAAATTATGAAACGCATTATTATTGTTGGTAGCACCAATTGTTGTTCCTGAGCCCTGACCAAAACAGTAACCTGTATCTTGCCCAGCGCTAAACGTATAAATTTTATCAAGGTTAATAACCATGGTATTAGACACAATGTTGGTATCATAATCAGTAACCGTAAGCGTATACGTTATATCAGAAGTTAGTGCAGTGATAGTAGGATTTGCAACAGTTGATGAACTCAAAAAAGTGGAAGGAGACCAGGAGTATTTATATGGAGGGGTTCCTCCTGTGGCACTTGGATTACCCCCAATAACCAAACTACCGTTATAGCAACCAATTAAATCAGGCCCAGCATCAGCCGTAAGTTGTGCAAAGCTGTGATTTAAAAAACTGATGCAACAAATAATGTATAAAAGTACTTTGTTCATTCAGAACAAATATAAAAAAAGAAATACAATAAAAGTGATTAATGAGGTTAAATGAAAGCAAATCGAAAAAGGATTTATTACCAGATTTCGAAATTGTTATAAATCATAATTTTCCCCCATTTTTCCTTTCCAAAATCTTTTTCGAGTTGTGCTCTTAACTCCTTTGCTTTATATAATTTTAGTTTTGATTTTTTAGGGAGTAATTGTGTTACTTCGGGTTTAATGATTTCTACAGATTTTGCGAAGTAAATAATTCCTCCATCCTCAGTTGCTAAACCTAAAATTGCACCCGGTAATCCAACAAAACTTTCAGGCCCAATAGATGCAATAATTTCTGAACAAAACCATGCATATAAGCGAGTAGTGTCATTGGCTTGCCAAATTGCTTTTCGACATTGATAACCACAGATATTACGTTTACTATCTGTAATTTTCCAGGTAAATTTTCTAACCGAATCTGTAATTAAAAATTGTTCGCCCCACACTTTCTTTTCTGTAAGTCGTGTTTTTAAGTTTAGGTTTTGATATACAACGTTTTTGGTGGTTGCCCAACTCATACGTTCTACCAAATCACTTTCCTGAGGCTTAAATACTGATAAAGAATCATTAAAATACATTTCAAAAATATCTATTTTATTTTTGTCTTCTTCCTTAAGCCATTCTTTTACATCACCATTGTTTTTGAACTTTTTATACAAATTTGTTTTGCGCTCATAGGTGATTTTTCCTGAAGTAATTTGCGCCATAGCTATTTGTGATAAAACCAAAGAGCAAACAACTACTATTATATATCTTTTAAAATTCATCTTCTTCTTTGGCTTTATTACTATTAAACTTAAAGGTTGCTTTTAATAAAAGGTAACGTGAGATAATATTGGTTTTAATATCAGTTACCACATTACTGCTTATATCTCTATCTACACTTATATTTTGATTTAAAATATCATATGCATAAACCCCTAAAATAAAATTCTCTTTTTTGAAAAAGGTTTTTGATAAATTTGCATTCCAAACTAAGTAATTAATATTATATCCATTACTTCGTTTACTATTAATCGTATAATTTGCATCACTTGATAGTGCGAAATTTTTCGGAAATTTGATTTCAATAAAGCCAGACATACCTTGTGTAGAGTAAGGAGTATTACTTTTGTTATTTAAAGAAGAGTATGCAGAATTATAGGAGTAATTTCCGGAAACACCTGCTGATATTTTTTCAAAATTTAATCTTAAATCTAACGACACATTACTTCTAATATCTTGTGTATTGTTTTCTAATCCATTTATATATGTTTTATTTTCAGCATAAGATGCCCAAATGTTTGGGCCCACTTCTAATTTCTTGGAAAAGAAAGGCATACTTGTTCCTATGTATCCGTTAAAATTATAATTACCATTTACATTTATGGCTTGTGATACGGTTCTCCCAATACTATCATAAGATGTAGCGGTAGCAATATCGTTATTAGTGTAGTTATAAGTTAATCCCATCCAGGTATACTTTCCGCTGATAGATTTCCATGAATTAAAGTTCAGATTAACACTATGCATAAATGTTGGAAGTAAATTAGGATTACCAATATTTATAAAATTAGGATTTGAGTTATCTCTTACAGGTTGTAATTGACTGATGGTTGGGTTTTGAGAACTTGTAGTATATTTCACATCTAACACTTTATTATCCGAAAATTTATAGCGTATGGTTGAAAACGGTAACACATTGTTAAAATTTTGAGTGATTCGTTGGTCTTTAAATATGTTATTATTATTTACAAATACATTACGTGCTTTTGTACCAATGGTAAAACGCATTTTCTTTACTTCATAAATAAACTTTAAACCTGCACGATTTATTTGTTTAAGATTCTCAAAGTTATTAGTAAGAGTTGAATCCAGTTGATTGTATTCGCCTCCAATGTTATTTAGTGCTTGCTTATTCTGTTTACTTTTATAATACATATAATCATAAGACGCTTCAATTTTTATTTTTTTTGTAATTGGTTCCGTAAATGTAACACCGGCAATATGATTTTGATTGTTATTAAAACCTGTCTTTTTTTGATTTACAGATACTAAAAATTCACTGGAGTCTGCATAGGAGTAGTTATCGGTTTTAAGAATTCCATCCGTATTTGTTTCAGATAAACTATTACTATAAGTTACATTTAATAGTCGGTCTTTCTTTTTGAAACGTTTTACTAATTTTAAATTATTTGAAACATCGTAACCTTCACTTTTATTGGAACTATTAATAGAAGTATTACGAGTTTTGACATTATCACTTCTTAAAAAATCAGTTTCATCATTGCTGGAAGTATTGCTCCCTAACTTCTTAATTTTTGAAGTGAAATAAATATCAGTTAAAGAATCAACTTTTTGTTCTATACCTATATTAATAGCGTGTGCATCGTTCTTTTGAATACTCTCAATCAAATTATCGGTTGTATAACTTGTATCCGTTAAAAAGTATTGTGCTTTTTTGGTAGTTTTGGAATTCACCATACTATTACTGTATGTATAGTTTAAATTCAGTTTGGTATTTTTAAATATCTTATCTGTATAATAAAAACCGGTTTTTAAGTTCTGAGGAATACCCTGTGGTTGATTTGATGTCATGGTCATCATCCATCCACCGTCTTCGTTTTCCTGACGTTCAAACTCATTATTTAAACCATACTTATATACATCATCCCACGAAAAACTGGAGTTAGGAGTATTACTTGCTAAACCAAATACAGATATTTTTAACTTCTTTTTAAAGTAATTTCCCAATGCTTCACCTTCATAAAAACGCTGAAAATCACTGGCGCCACTAATTTTACCAAAGTAACCTTTTTTGGCTTCTTCTTTTAATTTCAGGTTTAATATTTTTTGAGTTTCTTCACCAGTACTAGAGTTTGCTACATCATCACTTTTCTTTTCATACACTTGAACTGATTCGATGGAACTAGCATTTAAATTTCTGGTAGCCACGGTTGGGTCACTGCCAAAAAACTCGTCACCATCTACTAATACTTTGTCTACAGCTTTGCCTTGTGAGGTTATTTTACCGTCTTTATCTACTTTTAATCCCGGTAACTTCTTCAATAAATCTTCAACCGTGGCATTAGCTTTGGTTTTAAACGAATCGGCTGTATATACTAATGTATCACCTTTGTAATAAATGGGATCTTTAAAGGCAAAAATGGTTACTTCGTCTAATGATACATTTTTTGGTTGTAGAATTATTTTACCGAAATCGTATTCTAAGTTTCTTTTATCGCCAAAAATAAAATAACCCATATCCGAAAATTTGGGATGTGATATAACTACCTGATATGTATCAATAGGTAAACCTTGCAATTTAAAAT
Organism: Bacteroidia bacterium; assembly: GCA_035439445.1. Lineage (GTDB taxonomy): Bacteria > Bacteroidota > Bacteroidia > B-17B0 > Aurantibacillaceae > UBA4416. The sequence goes on along the minus strand of DAORKG010000031.1, from coordinate 5,744 downwards.
TACCTTCTTTATTGGTTCTTGTAAAATCTACCAGAGTAGAGTCCATTAATTTAATAGCCATTACGATGGCGTTTTGTAATGGTTCTTTAGCAGTAGTATCCTGTAAATTTCCTGAAACAGATAGTCTCTGAGAATATGAAGAGACGGTGATAAATAATAAAAAATAGAGTAGGGTTCTCTTCATAAAGTTTTGCTTAAAGCGAAAATAACGAAGATAATAACGTGAGTTTTGAAAAAGGATACAAAAAACGTTAAAGAAAATGTTAACGATATGTTAATGGCTTACTCCTTTGGTATCCAAATCAATTAAATACTCTGCATCTTAATTGCTAAGTCAACTAAACGATTACTGTAACCGTACTCGTTATCGTACCAGCCAATAATTTTCACCAAATTTCCAACTACGCTTGTAAAATCGCTATCAAATACTACTGAGTGTGGGTTTCCTATTACATCAGTTGATACCAGTGGATCTTCTGTATATTCTAAAATACCTTTTAATCTTCCTTCTTCTGATGCTTTTTTAAATGCTTCATTAATTTGTTCCACACTTGGGTATTGAGTTAACACACAAGTAATATCGGTTAATGAACCATCAGGAACAGGAACACGCATACCGCATCCTCCTAATTTATCTTCTAAATCAGGGAAAATTTTCCCTAATGCTTTAGCTGCTCCTGTACTGGTTGGAATTATACTCATTGCGGCTGCACGAGCTCTTCTTAAATCTTTATGTGGCGCATCGTGTAAACGTTGGTCGCCGGTGTAGGAGTGTACTGTTGTTACGTATGCTTCTTCGATACCCCATTGTTGTAATACTTGTAACATTGGTGATGCGCAGTTTGTAGTACATGATGCATTAGAAACTATGACATCATTGGCTTGCAACAACTCGTCATTCACGCCCATTACAATCGTTCTGATATCATCGTCCTTTGCCGGAGCTGATAAAATGATTTTTTTAGCCCCCGCATTTAAATGCTTTTGAGCAGATGTTTTATCTAAAAATAATCCGGTAGATTCAATCACGATATCAATATCTAAAGTTTTCCAAGGTAAATTCTCAGGATCTTTAGAAGCAAATATTTTTATTTCTTTACCATCTACATATAAATGGTCTTTATCATGTTTTACATCGGCATTAAAACGACGGTGAACTGAATCGTATTTTAGTAAATGTGCCAATGTTCCGGCATCTGTAATATCATTAATAGCAACTATATTGATGTTTGGATTTGAAAAAGCTACTCTAAAAAATACTCTTCCAATTCTTCCAAAACCGTTGATGGCAATATTTATTTTTTTCATATGTCTAAATTATTTGTTTTTTTATTTTCATATGGTGTAGCCAGTTTAGTCATTTGTATTTGTGTTATGGCAAACATGGCTATTTCATAATCTTATTTTTAAGGTCAAGTAAAGTTACATTAAAGTTTATTGAAAGCGAAAAGAACTTTTATTAATTAAATGTAAATGTTTAATACTCACATTAATTTAGCAATTCAATTCTTGTGCATAATTTAAATTTTGCCATGTTATAACTTTTGATACATTTGATTAGCTATTTTTTAGTGTAAAAAATAATTTATAAAAAACATGCCATCAACAGTTATAAAAATTCAGGATTTTGAATTAAATGAATTGTATAAATCGTTTCCCGGTGTAATCACTAGTATTAAAGTAAATTTAGATTATTCAGAAGAATGCTTATTTATCTCAGATAACTGCGAAACTTATTTTGGCTACACGGCTGATGAGTTAATTAAAAATTGGGATTCGTTTTTAAATAACATTAATGGGCAAGACAAAGATTATTTTAAAACTGATTTAAAAGCTGCTTTAAAAACAACTAAACGTATTTCATCTGTAGGCAGATTCAAAACTAAAAACAATGAAATTAAATGGTTAAAATTTAATGCCAATATTATTGATAACACAGACCATTATATTTTACAAGGAGTTTATATTGACATTACAGAAGAAAAAACACGTGAGTTAAAGGAAGATAAATTAAAGGATTCATTAATCCTTTTGGCACGTCATTCTGTTATATATAAAGGAGAAGTAAAAAGTATTGGTAAATTATGTACACAAATTATAGCCGATACTTTAGATATATCAAGAGCCGGATTTTGGTTATATAATACCACTAATATTAACTGTGATACTTTATTTACCAAATCATCACAACAATACTCAGGAGGTGAGGTTTTAAGTGATAAAGATTTCCCCGACTTTTTTACCATATTAAGAAAAGAGCCATTTGTGATGGCTAATGATGCTCAAAATCATATTTACACTAAAGCATTAACCGAAACCTATTTAGGTAAACACAATATCCAGTCTTTATTATTTGTTCCTATTATTCATAACCAACAAATTATTGGGGTTCTTAGTCAAGAACAAACGCATAAACAAAGAACCTGGCAAAAATTGGAAATCAATTTCTTATTTCAAGTAGCTGAACTCATCTCTTTATGCTTCTCTTTAAACGAACGTAATTTGTTGGAAGAAGAACAAAAGCGCAGAATCGATGTGCTTACCAATATGGTAGAGCGATTAAAATCTCAGATTAGGTAGTAGTTTTATTATTATAATTATAACTGTCATCCTGAGCGGAGTCGAAGGAGACAGATGAGGAATGTCGTGTTTAAAGGGCTTCAACTGAGTTTACCCTGAGCTTGACGAAGGACTCAGCCTGACAATTATATTAATTAGGTCGAAGGAAGGGTGATGATTTATTCCTTTGATTTTTTAATGTTTAAATGAGATGTATTATTCTTACAAACCGCTAGATCTTTTAACTTATCCCAATTATTTTCAATTAAGGCCTCTTTCTTTTTTCTAGTCCAGCCATTTACTTTTTTTTCGAAAGCAATTGCTTGGTGAACATCTTTAAATGTTTCATAAAATACCAAAACAACAGGCCTTTTGTCAAAGGTGTATGCAGAAGGGTCTTTTGAAGTATTGTGTTCATATATTCTTCTATCCAATTATTTGTAATGCCAGTGTAATAGGAATCATCTTGACACTTTACGATGTATACAAAATAATTTAATATTCTCATTTTGAATTGTTTGCTGTCATCCTTAAAGGAGTCAAAGGATGTTAATAAAAGGGCTTCGACTCCGCTCAGCCTGACAATGTTTTTGATTTAAATCTAACTTACAATTATTGTATATATTTTATAATGAGTTCTCGACTTCACTCAGCCTGACAACATTTTTCTGTCATCCTGAGCGGAGTCGAAGGAGATAGAAAAATCAAAAAACACTACTTCACCTCAAATTCCAAAAACAAATCGCCTTTGATGTAGCCTTGCAATTTATCGCCAATAGCAACCGGGCCAACACCTTCTGGAGTGCCTGTATAAATTAAATCACCTACTTTTAGAGTTACGAATTTTGACACGTAAGTAATTACTTTATCAAAGCTAAATAACAAATCTTTGGTATTACCAACCTGACGAGACTCGCCATTTATTTTTAATTCAAAGGCAATATCATCTAAATTTCCTAAAGATGATTTGGAAACAAATTTGCCTAATGGAGCTGAAGCATCAAAAGCTTTTGCTTTTTCCCAAGGTAAACCTTTTGCTTTACATTGAGCTTGTAAATCTCTGGCTGTGAAATCGATACCTAAACCTATTTCATCATAATATTTATGTGCAAATTGCTCTTCGATGTGTTTGCCAACCTTGTTTATTTTAATCACAATTTCAATTTCGTGATGCAAATCTTTGGTAAAGTCAGGATAATAAAAAGGTTCACCATCTTTTAATAAAGCCGTATCGGGTTTCATAAAAAATACCGGCTCGGTTGGTACTTCGCTTTTCATTTCTTTAGCGTGTTCTGCGTAATTACGTCCTATGCAAATAATTTTCATATGTATTAACTTATAGATGATATTTATAACCTGTCAGTTCGAGCGAAGTCGAGAACAAAGGACGTTTTCACATGTTTTAAATATATGTTACACATCAACCTGACAAATTTAATTAAACAATAATAATTACTATTTTTGACAAATTTAAATTTAAAATGAGTACTACAAATTACGATATTATAATAGTTGGAGGAGGGATAGTTGGATTAGCGACTGCGTATAAATTACAAGGAAAAAATCCTACAAAAACCATTTTGGTTTTAGAGAAAGAAAAAGAAGTAGCTGCGCATCAAACGGGGCATAACTCGGGGGTTATTCACTCAGGTATATATTACAAGCCGGGTTCTTATAAAGCCTTAAAGTGTGTAGAAGGAAGAAGAGAGTTGTTGAGTTTTGTAAAAGAGCATAACATTCCACACGATATTTGCGGAAAAATTATAGTAGCAACAGAAGAAAGCGAACTGGCACACATGCAAAAAGTATTTAATAATGGTGTGGCAAATGATGTTGAGGGTATTGAGATGATAGACGCTAAACGCATTAGCGAAATTGAACCTCATTGTAAAGGTATTGCCGGTATTTGGGTGCCGTGTACCGGTATTATTGATTATAGCGATGTTGCGCGTAAATATGTGGAGTTGATACATGCCAAAAACAATGGTTGCAAAGTATTAACTGAGCATAAAGTTACAGGCTTTAATAAAAAAGGAGATACAACAGATGTTATTACCGAAAAAGGAACCTTTAATGCAAAATACATAATCTCTTGTGCAGGTTTACAAGCCGATAGAATTACCAAGAAAGATCATGTAAAAACCGACTCTGCTATTGTAGGTTTTAGAGGAGATTATTATGATTTAACCGAGAAGGGTAGAAGTAAGGTGAAAAATTTAATTTACCCGGTGCCTAACCCTAAGTTTCCGTTTTTGGGTGTACACTTTACCCGTATGATAAAAGGTGGAGTAGAGTGCGGACCAAACGCTGTGTTTGTGTTTGACAGAGAAGGTTACAGCAAAACTGCTTTTAGTTTAAAAGATACGCTAGAGGCCTTTGGCTTTAAAGGTACCTGGAAGTTCTTTTGGAAACACTGGCGCTTTGGTTTGGATGAATACCGCGGAGCATTTAGCAAAGCTTACTTTTTGAACCGCTTACGTAAACTGATACCTGATTTGCAGATGGATGATATTGAACCTGCACGTTGTGGTATTAGAGCCATGGCTTTAGGGCCGGAGGGCGAAATGCTGGATGATTTTAAAATTGAATTCTCCGGTAACTCCATGCATGTGATTAACTCGCCTTCACCGGCGGCAACAGCCTCGTTAGCTTATGGTAATGAAATTGCAGAGCAGGCTACTAAGTATTTTAAACTAGCTTAACATAATTTTTATTGTAAGCTAGAACTTATAGATTAGTCCATCAGTACCTATAGAGCAGTCCATCAGTACCTATAGAGCAGTCCATGAGTACCTAAAGAGTAGTCCTTCAGCACCCATAATGTAGTCAATAAGTCATCATAAGGGACTCCACAAGCACCCATAAGGTAGTCAATAGGTCATCATAAGGGACTTTACAAGTTCCTATAAAACCCTTTCAAGGTACCTAAAAAGTACTTTAGTAGTAGCTATAAACACTTTACAAATAGCCATAAAGAGCCTTCAAAGCACTCACAAAACCATTTCGAGGCACTTACAAAATATTCTTTCATTGCCATTAGGAGCTAGTTTTAGAACTTATTGATAGTGTAATTTTGCTAAGTACCCTAATTTTTGTAGATTTGATAAACTAGATATACGCAATGGAGTTGCGCCAATCAGGCTTGATTGGAGTCATAATTTTGATCTATTCAATCTTGCTTGAAA
>DAORKG010000030.1:0-44234 GCA_035439445.1 Bacteroidia bacterium | reverse complement strand
GCATCAATGTACATGGTTCTGAATTTGATTATGTAGAATGGTTTTCCGCCTTTTCCAATTCGTTCTTGTTTAAAAAATATAGGACCTTTTGACCCTGTTTTAACAAGTATCATTAAAATAATGTATAACCAGCTAAAAGTTATAATAACAAAAATAGAAGCACTCACATCTATAAAACGTTTCACTGATTGTTGCCAGTTAGGCATTACTTGTTTATTTATAACAATTAGTGCAGTATCTGAAATAGAATTCATTTTTACCTGACCGGACAAAATATCATACATATCCGGAATGATTTTGATAATAGCATCATAATCATTTAATTCATTGATGATTTTTTCAAGGTAGCCATGCTCCCATGACTCAATAGCTATAATAATTTCTTCAACTTGATGTTCTTGAACAATTTCCTTTAGATCTTTGTATTCACCTAAGTGTTTTACCTTTTGTTTTAATTGTTCTGAAAATCCATTTTTTTCATCTAAGTGAATAAAACCAACAAATCTGTTTCCAGATGATTTATGGCTAGAAGTGATTTCTTCATAAATTTTCAGAGCCCTTTGATTACTACCAATTATAATAGTATTAAATCCAATTTTGCCATTATTAATTTTATGATTTGTAATGGTAGAAAGTATAAATCTGAAAACTGCAGTAAAGAAAAAATGTAATCCAAATAAAACTGTGTAAACTTTATAATAGGCTTTGTAGCTAGACACAAAATCATCTAATAGGATAAAGAAGAAAATAAAAGTAACACCTATTAAAGAAGTTGCAAATGTTTGCATTAACTCATTAATACGAGACTTTCGGTAAATGTTTTTATAAAATCCGGTTAAATAATATGCTAATAACCATCCTAGAGGCAAGATAATCATACCTAGGATATATTGTCTATCAAAAATTTGTTCAGGAATTATTCCAAACTTATCTGGTTCAATATAAAATTTTCGATACAGATACAATAAACTCCACGCTAAGCTAGCTGCTATATAGTCAGCAAGCACATACTTAAATGTTTGTAGCGTTTTGTTCATTTATAAATAAATTAGCTTTATATTGTCAATATAAATTTCAGGGGTATCAACCTGTTTTTTAGCATGAATAAAAACTTTATAATCAGAATAAACAGGCTGCGTGCTTACAACATTTGTAAGCTGAATATAAATTTTATTCCATTCGTGAGAGCGATTTACGGTTAATGCAGTTCTCTCTTCGGGTTGGCTTGTGAAATTGCCACCAATTACTCCAACAGTAAAAGGTTGGTTGCACTTATAATTTAATTCCAAGTAAATAGTTTCTCCTCCTGCTGGTAAGAAGTATGGTGTAGTTTGTAAAATTCTTGCGGTTGGTTTAGCATCACTCATCGACATAAATAATGAACCACCTGTTCCGCCAAAAGATTTTGTAACATCAAAGTCTTTTGTGTTTGATACAGCAGAATCTCCAACGGAAGTAAAGAAACTGCCAACGCCTGAAAAATCATCACAATAATAGAAAAAAGCGGATGAGTAATATTCAAATTCAGGAGTAACAGTATATGTTTTCCCCGCTTCTATGTTTTGATTTAGAGTTATTGATTTGAATAGAGGATATGGTATTCTTGTAGCTGATATACCATTATTTTTAATTCCTGCAAAAAGAGTAATCTCTGTATTTCCGGTTGAAACAATTGGCATTACACCGCCAATAGGGAACACTCCTTTAAACTGGCCGTTAACATAGTACCATAAATCAGTAATTTTATGACTATTGGATCCTTGTGTAATAGTCGTTTTTAACAAGGTAGTATCTGCAATTAAAAAACCGGCTTGTGGAGATTTGAGCTTGTCTTTATTGCAAGAAATCAAGAGCCAAAAGTTGCAAAATAATAATAAGTACAGTAAAGATTTATTCATACAGAGCATAGAACGTAAAGATAGCTGTACTTATTGTATTAACGTAAGAAAAAAATAGCTTTTTCTTGGTCTCTATTACTTCTTAATCGGATTGATTTGAAATTCAATATCTTGCACAACCTGTAATGCTTTTTCGGCATCAAATAATGATACAGCTAAAGGTAAATTTTGATTAATACTTTTGTAAAAACATTCTAATTCAGTCTTAATAGCATTTACTGGATTTATAATCGGTTGATTTTGAATGATTTCAAATTTTTGCTGATTATACCCCGGATCAATAATTATTCCTTTTGGTGAAGAATTTGATGTGATTTTTTGAATTTTATCGATAGTGGTAGACTTATTTAGTAGGTCAATATTAATAAATTTATTTTCCTGAAAAATGCTTATGCTTCTTACATTTTGTAAGGCTACTCTATTGGCAGTTAAATTTGCAACACATCCATTTTCAAAATCTATTCTTACATGGGCTATGTCTGTTGTTTTGCTGACAATCGCGCTGCCTGAGGCAGATATTTTACGTATTTTACTTTTTGTGATGTTTAACAATAAATCAATATCATGTATCATTAAATCTAAAACAACCGAAACGTCTGTTCCTCTGGGATTATAACATGCTAAACGTTCAATTGCAATATGCTTGGGGTTAGTAATAAATTCTTTTGCAGCGGTAAATGCTGGGTTAAAACGTTCAACATGTCCTACCTGAACAACTACACCTGCTTCTTTTGATAATTTTATAAGTTTTTGCGTATCCTCCAATGTATCTGTAGCAGGCTTTTCAATAAATACATGCTTCCCACTTTTAATAGCTTTAGCTGCTAATTCATAATGGGTAGGTGTTGGAGTGATTATTAGTATACAATCACATAATTCTAGTAATTCTTCGAAGCTGCTACAAATTTTAATTTCATGATGATAGACTAAAGTATCTGTAACTTGTTTATCAATATCATAAACCGCGCTCACATTAAATTCAGAAATTTCACTAACTAATTTCAAATGAATTTTTCCGAGATGTCCTAAACCAACAATACCTACATTCATTAAGAGTAATTTTTGGTAAATGTAAATATCTATTAAAAGCTAATTGTTAGAAATGATTTTTTTCTATTAAAACTTCATTGTTTATTATGTATAATTTTAAGCCATGCTATTGAACACAAATAAAGAGGACGAATATTTATTTCAAGGAAAAAGAAAACGCCTAGTAGAACAATTAAAAGAAAAAGGAATTGCCAGTCAGGCTGTTTTAAACACGATTTTAAAAATCCCTCGTCATTTGTTTTTTGATCAGTCAACCGAGCGCCCAGCTTTATTAGATCATGCTTATTCCGATAAGGCGCTTAAAATAGGTGCTGGTCAAACTATCTCTCATCCCTTTACTGTTGCATTTCAAACCGAAAAACTAAATATTAATAAAGGAGATAAAGTATTGGAAATAGGAACAGGTTGTGGTTATCAAACCGCTGTTTTGTTAGAAATGGGTGCAAAGGTTTTTTCTATAGAGAGACAAAAAGAACTGTACGATAAAACCAAGGTGTTTTTGCCTTTATTAGGATATAAAGGTGCCAAATTGGTTTACGGAGATGGTTACAAGGGTTTGCCTCAATTTGCGCCTTTTGATAAAATTATAGTAACCGCAGCAGCCCCTTACATACCTCAGGATTTATTAGCTCAACTAGTTGTTGGAGGTATCTTGGTTATACCACTAGGAGAGGGAGAGGAGCAAGTGATGAATGTAATTGTTAAAAAAAGCACAACGGAATTTGATAAACAAGCCTTCGGTAAGTTTAAATTTGTGCCTATGTTGCAGAACAAACAATGATTAATATCAGATATAAACAATTTTTGATTCTGATAATCAGTATATTAACAATTTGCGGTTAATAAACATGATTTAAATGTTATTTTTGCGCTACAAAAAATATACAAATTTGTATTTCGGTTAAACAAACAAACAAAAACAAACAAACAAAAACAAAACAATTATGAAAAAATCAATCGCTCTAGTAGCAATGGCATTCGGTGTAACCTCTGCTTTTGCCCAACTATCAACAAGAGAAAATGATGACAATGTGATTAAGTATGGTGCAAGACCTAAAGCTGGAGATATGGCTTTTGTTTTAGGTACTTCATTAGCTAATGATTCAGGAATGACTGCTAAGTTATTTTCAGGAAATGCATTGAAATCTGGAAACATTTTAACTTACAAATATTACAAAACTGATGATATCGTAATTCGTGCTGGAGTTCGTTTCATGAATAAGAACTTAACAGTAAAAGGAAATTCAGCAGATTCATCTGCAGTTTATCAACCTTGGGGATCTAACACAGGTGTTTATGATGGTTTTTCTGAGGTAAAAGATAAAACTGTTGAAAGAATGTATGAAATCGTACCAGGTATTGAAAAACATTTCTTAGCTAGTAATATTTTTGATGCTTATGTTGGTGCAGATTTATACTTAGGTTTAGGTAGCGATAAATCATTTAAACAATATGATTATTTAAATGGAGATAAAAACTACGTAACCAAAAAAACAAATACAACTAACGTAGGTTTAGGTTTAGTATCTGGATTTAATGTGTTTTTAGGACACCTTCCTGTTTCTTTAGGTTTAGAATATGGATGGAATGCTAAATGGACATTTGGTGGTGTTACTAAAGTAAAAGAATCAAGAGTTGACGCTGCTTCATCAACTAATTATGATGTAGTTTACAAGCAAGAAGATCCTTCTAATGCTGTAGGAGCAACTACTGCTAAATATTCTAAATTAAAAAGAAGAGAATTTAATGCAGATTCTAATCAAGATGTAAGAATTGTATTACATATCTATTTCGCTAGAAAGTAATTCTTTTTATTTAGTAACAATCATTAAAAAACAATACATATGAAAAAAATATTAATGTTAAGCACCCTTGGTCTTTTGATTGGGCTTAGTTCTTGTACTATGCGCAATAAATCGATTGCAGGTGCACAAATCGAAGCAAGAGTGAACTTTCAAAGTTCAGATTTGGAGTATGTAGGAGAAGTAACAGGAACAGCTACTCAGTATTACATTTTAGGTATTCCTTATGGAGGAAGAAAATGGCATTCTGCTAGCACCGGAAACGCTCTTATCAATACTCAAGCTTTAGATAGAGCTTATAACAATGCGTTATATGACGCTTTAAATCAAAAGCCAGATGCTGATTTCGTTTTACCTCTTTCTTCTGAGAGTGTAACAAACCAAGCATTCTTAGGAAGAAAAGTTACTCTTAACGTAAGAGCTAAAGCTTTCAAGATTAAAGCAAAATAAGCACATTGCTTTGTTAATAAAAAAAGCCCTGTCTCAAATTTGAGACAGGGCTTTTTATTTAATTTTATCATATATATCAAATTAAAATGAAACAACTAAAAAAAATACTTCTTGTACTTGTTACAGCTTCTGCAATGACCTTATTTTATGCTTGTAAAAAAGATAAAGATAGCAAACCTATCATCTCTATATCACCGGCATCTATTCATCTTTACGTGGACGTTAATGATTTGTTAACGTTTAAGGTTTCTGTTAGCTCTGAAGTGCCTCTTACAAAGGTTGTAATAAAAGGTACACCAAGTAATCAAACACCTATAACTTTATTAGATACGGCTATTGCCACTAAAGGAACATCTTTTAATTTTTATTACAGGGTTCCTGCTTCAATGGCAGGACAGTCAATGCTTATTACATTCAGAGCAGAGGATCAAAATGGTATGGCAAGTGAAAACTTTTGTAGGATATATGTAAACTCAGTTAATCCAATTCATCCTGTCCCTTTAACAGAAACATCAGGTCATAGAATGTATTCTAATCTTTCCACTAACCCAGATTCTTATAATTTGGAAACCAATACAGGTGATTTTTCAACTGTTGTTGATACTGCCTCTAGAGATATTCAGGATTACTCGGGCTCAAGTTTAACACTCTCTAATTCTTGGATTTCTCCAGCAGGTGGAAAGTTTGTAAAATACAATGGCTTTGATTACGCTAATGCTACAGACTCAACTACAATTGCAGCATACTCTTCGGGAGTAAAATTATCAGTTTTAAATAGTTTACAGGTTGGAGATATAATCATCACAAAATTAGGAAGTGTTTCTACTAATAAATATGTATTGATGAGAATCACGGATATAGTGGATGTAACTGGAAAAGATAATGATTATTACGAATTTTCAATTAAAAAATAATAAACCTTAAACACTTAAGTAAACTCCGCATTGTTTTGTGGAGTTTTTTATTTTAATGAGATAATAAAAATTAATAAAAATCGTTTTAAGCTTTCTCTTATTAACTTTTTAAAATATCAATTATAACTTTATAAACTTTTAATACTTATGAAAAAAATAATAGTTCCAATTTTACTAATCACTTGTATTAGATCATTCTATGCTCAAGATTTAACATCTAAAAAAGGTGAACCTATTTTGCCTGAAGCAAAAGATTGGGCGATATCAGTTGATGCTACTCCGTTTTTTAATTACGCTGGTAATTTTTTTGGTAAATCTAATTTTGGTACTCAAACTACCACTACAAACTCCGGAACAGGAGTTACCACTACTACATCTAATATGTATGGCAACCAGGCTCCTACATTAAATTTTTTAAATAACAATCAAACTATTATTGGTAAGTATTTTAAAGACGCTAAAACAGCATACCGTTTAGGTTTAAGAATTGGTATAGGAAACACCACAGAAAAGAAAAATGTGATAGATCTTTTATTCGCTAACTCTGGAACTTCAGCAAATCAATTCCCTAATAGCCCTGCTACAGTTGAAAATAAAAGAAAAATAACCAAAACAAATATAGGAATTACTCTAGGGATTGAAAAACGTAGAGGGAAAACTCGTTTGCAGGGATTTTATGGTGCCGATGCCGGTATTTGGATAGGTTCAACTAAAGAAAAATACACTTACGGAAATGCATTAGCCGCCACAACAACTGCTTCTACATCAGTTGCTGTAACTGCCGCAGACGGCTTTGGTGACGATATTGATGGATCAGTTTCAGGAACTCAATATGTAAATGTATATGATGCTGCATCAGGTAGCACATTGTATAATTTTCCAACGTTTAATGGAGGTTCTCAACCAACAATGGCTCGTATGACTCAGTATAAATCAGGAATGACCTTATCAATTGGAGCCAGAGCATTTATTGGAGTAGAATATTTCATTGCTCCAAAAGTATCTTTAGGTGGCGAATTTGGTTGGGGAATGGGTATTTCATTTACCGGAAAATCAACAACTACGTGGGAATCAATCGGTACTGCTGGCACATCAGGTGCTACACAGGAAGTAGGTAAAACAGATGTGTATGGAGGAAAATCATCTTCGTTTGGATTTGATAATGATGGGAAGAATGGTGTATTTGGTCCATCTGCAGCATTGAGATTAAATTTTCACTTTTAAAACACAACAATTGTTTAAGCTCCGAATTGACATTCGGGGCTTTTTTATGCAATAATTTGATTGATAACATAAAAATTACGCGATAAATACTAAATTTGCCCCTCTAAAATAAACAAACATGTCAACAGCAGCAAACAAAGGTCCTATTTCTAAATTTATAGAAAATCATTATAAACATTTTAATGCAGCCGCTTTAGTAGATGCTGCTAAAGGGTATGAATTACATTTAACCGAAGGCGGTAAAATGATGGTAACATTAGCTGGTGCTATGAGTACAGCTGAGTTAGGTAAATCATTAGCAGAAATGATTCGTCAAGGCAAAATAGACATTATTTCATGTACAGGTGCAAACTTAGAAGAAGATATCATGAATTTAGTGGCACACAGCCATTATAAGCGTGTTCCAAATTACCGTGATTTATCTCCTCAGGAAGAGTGGGATTTGTTAGAAAATCATTACAACCGTGTAACAGATACTTGTATCCCTGAAGAAGAGGCATTCCGTCGCTTACAAAAACATATTCATAAAATTTGGAAAGATGCTGATACGGCAGGTGAACGTTACTTTCCACATGAATACATGTACAAAATTTTATTAAGTGGGGAGTTGAAACAATACTATGAAATTGACCCAAAAGACAGCTGGATGTTAGCAGCTGCTGAACGTAATTTACCTATTGTTGTTCCGGGATGGGAAGATAGTACCATGGGTAACATTTTTGCTTCTTATGTTATTAAAGGCGAAATAAAAGCTAGCACAATGAAAAGCGGTATCGAATACATGGCTTGGTTAGCTGATTGGTACACAAAAAATAGTGGAGGAAAAGGAGTAGGTTTCTTTCAAATTGGTGGCGGTATTGCCGGTGATTTCCCAATTTGTGTAGTGCCTATGTTATATCAAGATATGGAAATGCATGATGTTCCGTTTTGGTCTTATTTCTGTCAAATTTCAGATTCTACAACTTCTTACGGTTCATACTCAGGAGCTGTACCAAACGAAAAAATTACTTGGGGTAAATTAGATATCCATACTCCTAAATTCATTGTAGAAAGTGATGCAACTATTGTTGCCCCATTAATTTTCTCTTGGGTTTTAGGTTGGTAATATTTGAAAGTTTATATAATCTTATCATAAAAAAAGCTCTGTAAATGCAGAGCTTTTTTTATGTGAAATAATTATTTATTTTAATAAGGCTAGTTGTAAAACCTCTGTCATTTGCGTGACGTATTTAAAAGTTAAGCCTTTTAAATAATCAGATTTGATATCATCAACGTCTTTTTTGTTATCAGCACATAAGATAATTTCTTTAATGCCGGCACGTTTTGCAGCTAATATTTTTTCTTTAATACCGCCCACAGGTAATACTTTTCCACGTAGTGTAATTTCCCCCGTCATGGCTAAATTCTTTTTTACTTTACGTTTTGTGAGTGCCGATGTTAGTGATGTTAACATGGCAATACCGGCACTAGGGCCGTCTTTTGGAGTTGCACCTTCTGGGACATGAATGTGAATGTTATAATTCTCAAACAAATCAGAGTTGATGTTTAATTCTTCATTATGAGCTTTTATAAATTCTAATGCAAGCGTTGCACTTTCTTTCATTACGTCGCCTAAATTACCCGTCAACGATAATTTAGCTCCCTTACCTTTTGATAATGATGTTTCAATAAACAAAATATCCCCACCAACTTGTGTCCAAGCTAAACCTGTAACAACACCCGGCACATCATTGCCTTGATATTTAGCTTTTTCATGTGATGGGCCTAAAATCTTTGCAATAGTTTCTTCGTTTATTTTTGGTAAAGTTTCATCTTTAACCACATGCACTGCAACATAACGAGCAATTTTAGAAATACGTTTTTCTAAATTTCTAACTCCGCTTTCAGCCGTGTAGTTTTCAATAATAAACTCTAGTTGTTTATCACTTAATTTTAGTTGTGATTTTTTTAATCCGTTATCTTCTACTTGCTTTGGTAATAAGTGTTGTTTAGCAATCTCAATTTTTTCTTCAACTGTATAACCACTCACATCAATAATTTCCATACGGTCGCGTAACGCAGGTTGTATGGTTGCTAAGTTATTACATGTAGCAATAAACATCACCTTGCTCAAATCATAATCTGCTTCTAAGAAATTATCATAGAAAGTAGAGTTTTGTTCCGGATCTAAAACCTCTAATAGGGCAGAGGATGGATCTCCATGAAAATCATTTCCTACTTTATCTATTTCATCTAAAATGAAAACCGGATTTGATGATTGTACTTTCTTTAAGTTTTGTAAGATACGTCCGGGCATGGCACCAATGTATGTTTTTCGGTGACCACGGATTTCGCTTTCATCTTTTAATCCACCTAAACTCATACGCACATATTTGCGTCCTAAGGCTTTGGCAATACTTTTTCCTAAAGATGTTTTACCAACTCCCGGAGGCCCGTATAAACAAAGTATGGGAGCTTTTAAATCGCCTTTTAGTTTTAAAACAGCTAAATGTTCAAGTATGCGTTCTTTTACTTTTTCTAATCCAAAATGATCTTCGTTTAAAGTAGCTTCAGCATGTTTTAAATCAAAGTTATCCTGTGTGTATTCTCCCCAAGGTAAATCTAAAAGCAATTCTAAATAATTGATTTGAACACCAAAGTCTGGTGAGTTAGGATTCATGCGGGAAAGTTTACCAATTTGTTTTTCAAAAATACCGGCAATTTCTTTGCTCCATTTTTTAGTTTTAGCTCTTTCCTTTAACTCTTCAATATCTTGTTCGTGACTTTTTTCACCTAATTCTTCCTGAATGGTTTTGATTTGTTGGTGTAAAAAGTAATCACGTTGTTGCTTATCAATATCAACCTTTACCTTGTTTTGAATTTGGTTTTTTAATTCCAACATCTGAAGGTCTTTAGTTAAATGCGCCAATACCATGGTAGCACGGTCTTTCAAACTTGGAACTTCTAAAAGACGTTGTTTTTCGGTAGAACTAGCATTCATATTTGATGAAATGAAGTTTACCATGAAGTTTTGGCTTTCGATATTATTCAATGCAAAACCTGCCTCAGTAGGGATGTGTTGCGATTTTTGAATAATTTGTAAAGCCGTATCTTTTAAGCTTGAAACAATGGCTTGAAACTCTTTATCGTCTTTTTCAGGACGTGTTTCTTCAAATCGTTGAGTAGTTGCTTTATAGTATGGTTCACTTTGAGTAAAATCTTTGATACGAAAACGTTTTTTACCTTGAATAATAACCGTTGTATTACCGTCAGGCATGCGTAACATTTTGATGATTTGTGCTACTGTACCAACCGTATGTAAATCTTCAGGAAGCGGGTCTTCAATGGAGTCGTTTTTTTGAGTAATAACACCTATCGTTTTATCTCCTTTGTAGGCATCTTTAATAAGGTTTATAGATTTATCTCTACCAACTGTAATAGGAATAACAACACCTGGAAATAGAACGGTATTACGTAACGGTAAAATTGACAGTATATCGGGTATTTTTTCTGCATGCATATTGTCTTCATCCTCTGCCGAGAGCAATGGAATGAAATCACTATCCTCGTCGAGCATAGGTTCAAAGGGCATTTTATCAGAATCGTTAAAAAAGTTCATAAAATAGATTATTTAAGCGGTATACAATATACGATTATTATGCCATGTGTGTTTTAGGACTTTGTGTCAGAATTATTACTAATTATCAATAATTGAAAATAGGATAATATTCTTATTTTTGTGATGTCGGAAAAGGGAATTTGGTGTAAATCCAAAACTGTACCCGCAGCTGTAAACCTTTTATGGTTATGTAATATGTCACTGTTTTAAAATAAAATGGGAAGACGCATAACTGAGGTGAGTCAGAAGACCTCCCGATAAATCAATGTTTAGAATTCCGGGAAAAGGATTCACAAAGGCATTGTATCATTTTAATGAAACATGTATTTACTGTATTTATCTGTTTTGTCTTAAGTATTTTAAGCTATGAAACGTCTGCTCAATTTTCACAACCTGCCGGTATTCCAGGTACTACGGCCATTTATATAGATAGTTCGGTATTTGTGTCGTGGGCAACTAATTGTCAGGTGAATAGGGGGCTTCAGGATATTTCTATTCCAGCAGGTCTTTATGCAAATGTTGGCGATAGTTCATCGGCATTAGGAATGGCTGGTTTAAATGGTGTTGTAAGTTTGGGCGATGGAGGCTTTGCAGTTTTGCAATTCAGTTCTCCGATTTTAGATGATAACGGAGCAGATTTCGCTGTGTTTGAAAACAGTTTTGATGGGCAATTTTTAGAATTGGCTTTTGTAGAAGTTAGCAGTGATGGTATTAATTTTTTTAGATTTCCGGCAGTTAGTAATACAGATACAACTACACAAACATGGAGTTTTGGTTTAACTGACGCAACTAAAATAAATAATCTGGCTGGTAAATACAGTGCCGAATACGGCACCCCATTTGATTTAGCTGATATTCCGGACAATGCCTTATTGAATAAACAAGCCATCACTCATGTTAAAATTATAGATGTTGTAGGTTGTATTCAAAATCAATATTGTACACGAGATATTAATGGACACAAAATAAATGATCCATGGCCTACTGATTTTGGAAGTGGTGGTTTTGATTTGGATGCAGTAGGGGTAATACATCAAAAAGCCGTTGGAATAGAAGAATTGCAATTGTCAAATGTTTCGGTTTTTCCAAATCCGGCATCGGATTTTTTATTTGTTAACCTGCCGATTACTGATTATGAAGTATTAATTACAAATTGTATTGGTGAGATTGTTTTGAAATCAGAGAAAAAATCTAACTTGTCGTATTTTGAAATTAATAATCTTAAATCAGGTGTTTATTTCTTAACCGTAATTTCTAAGGGTAATGAGAAACAAATAAAGTTTGTGAAATTCTGATAAAAGACTTTATCCATATTGCTTGAAGTCGTCAATACTTGTTTATGAAAACCAAGATCTAAAAGTGTCATAAAAAAACAAATAGACAAAGTATAATACTATACACCATGCAATTGCAGATATACTTAAATAAATAATGACTTTCTTTTTGTCTTTATAAAATCGTTCAGCTAAAAACGCACCTATCGGTATTGATAAGAAAATCGGTGTAAGAATAGCTATTCCAGTTAATCCAAAACGATGTTTAATTCGAATGACTCTGCGGTTAAATTTTGTAAATACTTTTTTAGGATGTTTTGATGAAAACATTCCTTCTTTAAAATTATCCCACCACTTTAAAATTCCTGCAAATAGATAGGTAAATACAATAGTTCCAAATATTGCTCCAGTACAACTGCTTAAAAGAGCCATCAAGTAATTGGATTTGTAAATAGCAATAACAGTTGGAATACCAATTTTGGAGAGAGACACTGTGCAGGCAAGTGCAGCAGTTATAAATTGCCAAATATCAGTACTATCCATTAAGATTAGGATAAAGAAAGTTTAAAATACATTATATTTTTTCTCCGAAAGCTAAATCCCCTGCATCACCTAATCCTGGTACGATGTATGAGTGTGCAGTTAACTCTTCATCTATAGCCCCGCACCAAATGGTGAAGTTTTTTGTAGGCATATTAGCTTTAACATAATCTACACCTTCTTTACTACTAATCGCAGATATTATATGAACGTGTTTTGGAGTCCCTTTTGCTAAGATAGCTTTGTATGCTAATACAATTGATGAGCCTGTAGCAATCATTGGGTCGCATAAAATCAAAATTTTATCATTTAAATTTGGGCTTGATACATATTCTACATGAATATCAAACGTATTGTCTTTATGGTGTCTTCTGTAAGCAGAAATAAAAGCATTTTGGGCATTGTCAAAATAATTTAAAACCCCTATGTGCATTGGTAATCCAGCTCGTAAAATAGTCGCAATCACTGGTTGTGAAACTAAATGACTAGTTTCTGCAATTCCTAAAGGGGTTGTAGTTTCTTTTTTCTGATATTCTAATGTTTTAGAAATTTCGTAACTCATAATTTCTCCCATGCGTTCCAAGTTTCTGCGAAAACGCATGCCGTCTTTTTGTATATTAATGTCACGTAATTCAGCTATAAACTGATTGAAGATGGAGTTTTGTTCAGATAAATTATGCACCATAACTGAAGTGTTTAGAGTATTGAAAATATTTGTATTAAACAATGTGTCTAATGTATTATTTATAATTCAGATTTAATAATTTTTTAGACAAGTTCTTTCTTTTTTCTACTTGCCAAATAAACACCTGTAATAATTAATGTTGCTGATATTACCTTAATAACAGTAAGTTCATCTTTACCTAATAAAATAGCAATAATCGTAGCTAAAAATGGCTGTAAATAAATATACATACTCACCACAGATGAACTTAAAGTTTTTAGTGCATAGGTATTTAAAAAATACACAATAAAAGTAGTTGCAATAACTACAAATAATAGAGCTGAAATTGTTTCGGATGAAAGTTCAGTCCATTGAACTTTAAATAAATCAGGAATTCCAATTGGTCCAACATAAATGAATCCAAATAAAAAAATCCATTTCATGACGGTGACGGTTTTATATTTTTGCATCATTGGTTTTGCCATTACCACAAATACAGCCCATGACAAGGAGTTGGCTAAAGTCATTAAGTCGCCAACTATTGTATCACTTCCTATTGAAAAAGAACCTTGAGCTTTAAATAGCAATAAAGTTAGTGCGCCAATAACACCAAAAGCTAAACCGGTTAATTTTAATGCAGTTAGTTTTTCTTTCAAAATAACAATGGTAAATATCATAACGGCAATTGGGTTGCTTACCATAATAATCGCAGAATTGATAGGCTTGGTTAAATTTAATCCCCAAATGAAAAACAGCTGATTAACACTTACTCCAAACACCGCCAGCAACATTAATTTTTTTAAATCACCTTTTTCTAGTTTTTCAGATTTAGTAAAAAATGATACTATCCAAAATAAGATAAAGGCTCCCGAAATTCTTAACATCACTAATCCAAAAGGAGAAATATGATTAGGCATTAAATCTTTTGCAATAGAATAGTTTAAAGCATAAATAACTTGCGCAGTAAACAAATAGATATGTGCTTTTAGGCTAGAATTCATTTCTTATTGGCAAATATGCAGTATTATTCTGAAATTAGCACATGCTTTTTACCGACCAGCTAAATAATACTATCAATCTAACAACATATCCTAAACGTGTTATTTCAATAGTGCCATCTCAATCTGAGTTATTATGGGATTTAGGTTTAAGAGAGGAATTGATAGGTATTACTAAGTTTTGTATTCATCCGAGTGAAATGTTTAAAACAGTTGAAAGAGTGGGGGGAACTAAAACATTAAACCTTGATAAGATTCGTGCTTTAAAACCAGATTTAATTATAGGTAATAAGGAGGAAAACGAGCAAATTCAAATACTAGAATTGCAAAAAGAATTTCCGGTTTGGATGAGCGATATATTTACTATAGAAGATGCGCTTAATATGATTTTATTGGTTGGTGAATTGGTCAATAAATCTAAAGAAGCTATTAGCATAAATCAAAAAATACATAATTCATTTTTAGAGATAAATACAGTCTCTAAAACCGCTTTATATCTTATATGGAATAATCCTTATATGGCTGCCGGAGGAAATACTTTTATTGCTGATATGCTTGGAAGAATCGGGTTGAAAAATGTGTTAAGTAATCAAGAACGTTATCCTCAATTAAGTATGAAACAGATTCAAGATTTGAATCCTGAAATTGTTTTTTTATCTTCCGAACCATATCCTTTTAAAGAATCACATATTGAGGAATTGCAACATTTTTTACCAAAATCAAAAATTGTGTTAGTTGACGGAGAATTATTTAGTTGGTACGGTAGTCGACTCACAAAAAGTGTAGTTTATTTTAATGAATTAATCAAACATATATAAAAAAGTCCCTCTGCTATTGCTAACAGAGGGACTTTTTTATTCTTTGGTTAATTTATTTATAAGTTGGTCGGTTAATGCTATTACCTAAAGCTTTTCCATAACCCGGACTTGTATTAAATCGTAAACTAAACTCTAAACCACCTTTTGCTCTTGATGCTCCTGTTAATTGAGATGTATTAACGTCATAACTTACAACAATGGCATACATATCATACTGAAATTGTAAGGTGGGGATAATAGCATCGCCCACGCGGTAAAAAGCCCCTAAGGCAATTGCACATGGTTTTTTAATACCAGTATAAACAGATTGGTCTTGTATGATGTATTTAAACAAAGAACCAATGTTAATTTCCTGTGAAGGTCCTTGTCTTACATATAATGCACTAGGTACTATGGCAATTCCTGTGTTTTTTATACCTACATCAAAATTTGCGTGTAGGGCATATTTTACAAATTGTTTATCGCCGCTATTTACATATGAAAATTTTGGCATATTATAGTGAAATACGGATATCCCAATGTCAGCCTTTGTTCCATCTTGGGCACTAATATATCTTTCACTTCTAGCATAATGATACGCTATGCCTCCAACAAAGTCACCTTGTACAAATGAACTTTTAGGTATTGCCTCTCCAGATGCAATTGTTGGATCGTAAACCGAACCATTGTATTGATTTTCCCATTGTAACTTTGAAGCATTTATGGATCTGTAATTAAATCCACCACCAATGCCAGCTGACATTTTACTATATTGTCCGGTTTTCACAACTCCATTAAATCCTAAGTTAACTAACAATGATCCTAAGTTCGCATCTCCGGCATTATCTTTATATACACTTAACGACATACCAGTATATGCTTTCTTTAATTTTAAATGTTTAATGGCTCTCTCGATACTAATGCCGTATGTTTGATATGGGCTGCTAACACTTGCCCATTGGTTTTTGTAATTAGCTATAATACGTGTATCAAAAGCTGTACAGCTCATTGCCGGATTTAACAAAACAGGCGTCTCGTTAAATTGAGAAAAGTGTATGTCTTGAGCCTTGGTGATAAAAGGGAGTAGTATCATACTTCCTAAAACCAGTTTTTTCATTTTGTTTTTTGTTTTCATCTGCATCATAAAATCGTTAATTATCGTAATAGAGTAATATTTCCTTTGAGTTTAAATTCTTGTCCATCGATAGATACACCTTCCGCTTTGTAAACAAATACCCCAGTATCTAATTTTTGTCCTCTAAATGTACCATCCCAACTTTCGGATAAAGTAGAAGTTTCAAAAACTTTTTCTCCCCATCTGTTAAATATTTGAAGATTAAAAGTAGAAATACATCTACCATGAACGTTAATCATATCATTCAATCCATCTCCGTTAGGTGAGAATACATTAGGTATAAAGAAGTCTCCGCAATTCACATCCACAATCACGGTTACAGTATCTTGCACTTTACAATAAATAGAGTTAGAAGCTACGACAATATAATTTGTAGTTAAAGTAGGAGAAACTACAGTAGAAGAACAAGTAGGACAAGCAATAGTACCATTAATGTTAGGCGACCAAGAATAACTTACCCCACCGCTAGCAGATACAGTAGCACTTTCACCAATGTTAATAGTAGTATCATTACTTACTTGTAATACTGGCATATCAAATACGGTAACGAAATTAGTTTTAATTAAAGTATCTACACCACAGGTATTAGAAGCTGTAGCAACAACAGAGAATGAACCAGCAGAAGGATAACAAGCCTCAGGGGCAACACCAACAGAAGAAGTTCCGACACCACTTTGATAATACCATTGATAGAAAATAGGCATACTACCAGTTGTGTTAGCGCTAAAAGTTACACACCCACCCACGCAAATAGTATCATTATTTAAAGTGGTAATGTTTTTAATATCAGGTGGTGTTAGAATTTTTATCTTAATTGTATCTGTACTCGAACAAAGCCCGTTTGATACTGTTACCGTATATATAACAGTTGTTGAATTTGCAGGAACAGCATTTATACTAGATGTATTGGCGCTACCCGAAATAGCTGTTGTTGGTGCCCAAGTATAAGTTAAGCCGGTTGCAAATGGCGCAGATAATGTAATAGTTTTTGTTAAACACACTGTTGGGCTACTTGCTGTAATCATAGGATTAATAACAGGCAATACATTTACAGTAGCACCTGTGGTAGCTGTACAAGCACCTGTTCCTGATAATACAGTATATGAAGTTGTTGTTAATGGACTAACAGAAACAGTTCCTGATGATGCTGGATTAGTACCAGAACTTGCTGTCCAAACAAAAGGTCCGGCACCACTACTGGATAAAGTAGTTGATTGACCGCTACAAATTGTGGTTACAGACGGAGTGATAGTAATTGATAAAGCAGGAGCTATAGTTACTGTAGCAAATGCTGTGGCTGTACATGCTCCTGTACCTGATAAAACAGTATAGGATGTAGTAGTTGATGGAGTGACTGTTACACTAGCTGCACTAGCAGGTGTAGGTCCAGAACTTGCTGTCCAAACAAAAGGAGCAGAACCTCCTGAAGTTAATGTTACGCTTTCTCCCAAACATATGGTTGTGAAAGAAGGAGTAATAGTAATAGATGGGGTTAACGAAATAGATACAGTTGCAACTGCAGATGTTGTACAAGCACCCGTTCCTGATAATACTGTATAAGTAGTTGTGGTTGACGGAGTAACCACTATTGTTCCAACAGCAGGTGGGGTTGTGCCACTACTTGCTGTCCAAGTAAATGGTCCAGCTCCCGATGCGGTTAATGTTTGCGAAGTACCCGCACAAATAGCTGTTACAGATGGAGTAACAGTAACTTGTACTAATGGTGTAACAGATACATCTGCTACAGCTGTTGCAGTACATGTTCCCGATCCAGATAATACACTATAGCTAGTTGATGTTGTAGGACTCACTATTACTGTAGCTGCACTGGCAGGGTTAGAACCTGAACTAGCGGTCCAAACAAATGGAGCGGCTCCACTGGATGTTAATGTTACACTTTGTCCTGCACAAATAGTAGATAAAGAAGGAGTAATACTAATGGATGGTGTTAATGAAATAGATACGGTAGCAACTGCTGTGGCTGTACATGTTCCTGTTCCAGATAAAACTGTATAAGTTGTTGTTGTGGTTGGACTAACTGTTACAGAAGAAGCACTTGCAGGATTAGGCCCAGTACTCGCTGTCCAAACAAAAGGTGCAGAACCACTGGATGTTAATGTTACGCTTTGTCCTACACAAATAGTTGATAGAGAAGGAGTAATACTAATAGAAGGTGTTAAGGAAATAGATACAGTTGCAACTGCTTGAGCAGTACAAGCACCTGTACCTGCTAATACCGTATACGTCGTAGTAACAGCTGGAGTAACAGTAACAGTTGCTGAACTAGGAGGATTGGCGCCTGAACTGGCTGTCCATGTATAAGATGTAGAGCCATTTGCTGTTAAAACGGCACTTTGTCCAACACAAATAACAGATAGTGTAGGAGTAACAGTGATAGTAGGTGTAATTGTTACAGAAACACTTGTTACGGCAGACGCAGTACATGTTCCTACACCAGATACAACTGTATATGTAGTTGAAGTTGTAGGAGAAACAGTTACGGTTCCTGTGGATGCAGGCGCAGTTCCACTGCTTGCGGTCCACACAAATGGTCCAGAACCGCTAGCAGTTAAAACTGAACTTTGTCCAGAACAAATTGATGCAATGGATGCAGATGCCGTTATAGGTGACGCTGAACTGATAGTCACAGTTCCTGTATTTGTTATTGTGGTTGGAGTATTTGCTGCGTTTAAACCATTTACTGTAACAGTATATACCGTTGTAACTCCTGGAGATACAACTATAGTAGGAGTGGTCATGCCACCTGGCGACCAAACATAAGTTGGGTTAGTTAAATTTGTAGTAGCAGAAATTGTTGCTGTTTGTCCAGAACATACCGTAGCACTAGTAACAGGGGCAATTAGTCCACAGTTAGTAGATCCTGTTCCGCCAGATTGGTTAAAATTAATATTTTGAGCTTGATTGGAATAGTTGGTGATTAACAGTTGATAATACTGGCCGGATATAGCATTATTAATCGTACAAGTTTCCGTTGGGCTAGAATCATAACTACAATCAATCATATTACCGCTTGGATAAAAACCAGGATTACCAACATTTGACAAGCAGTTAGGGCTGCAATTGTTTGTTAAGCCCCCACAAGCTTGTGCTTGTGAACTAAATGGTCCCCAACAAACAAAATCGACATCACCACCCCCTGTGCCAGAAATTGAAATTACTATACTTCCATTTTGAGAAACTTGAAAGAAATACCATGCAGGATTTGGTGTTGCAAATAAACATCCATAATCTGTACCTGCTGCAGCTGATGTATTAGTTCCTGCAGGGAAAGTTGTTCCTGATGTATTATTTGCACAAAATGGAGCCGCAGTAGCACAATCTGTTTGAGAAAAAGTGTTTAATGATGTTAAACAAAGTATTAGAATATAAATTTTAAACAGCTTCATATAATTTGAACTGAACCTTTTAATTATCGTAATAGAGTAATATTTCCTTTTAGTTTAAATTCTTGTCCATCGATAGATACACCTTCCGCTTTGTAAACAAATACTCCAGTATCTAATTTTTGTCCTCTAAATGTACCATCCCAACTTTCGGATAAAGTAGAAGTTTCAAAAACTTTTTCTCCCCATCTGTTAAATATTTGAAGATTAAAAGTAGAAATACATCTACCATGAACGTTAATCATATCATTCAATCCATCTCCGTTAGGTGAGAATACATTAGGTATAAAGAAGTCTCCGCAATTCACATCCACAATCACGGTTACAGTATCTTGCACTTTACAATAAATAGAGTTAGAAGCTACGACAATATAATTTGTAGTTAAAGTAGGAGAAACTACAGTAGAAGAACAAGTAGGACAAGCAATAGTACCATTAATGTTAGGCGACCAAGAATAACTTACCCCACCGCTAGCAGATACAGTAGCACTTTCACCAATGTTAATAGTAGTATCATTACTTACTTGTAATACTGGCATATCAAATACGGTAACGAAATTAGTTTTAATTAAAGTATCTACACCACAGGTATTAGAAGCTGTAGCAACAACAGAGAATGAACCAGCAGAAGGATAACAAGCCTCAGGGGCAACACCAACAGAAGAAGTTCCGACACCACTTTGATAATACCATTGATAGAAAATAGGCATACTACCAGTTGTGTTAGCGCTAAAAGTTACACACCCACCAACACAAATAGTATCATTATTTAAAGTGGTAATGTTTTTAATATCAGGTGGAGTTTTAATTTGAATTTGAATGGTATTAGTGCCAACACATATTCCATTAGATATAGTTACTGTATAAACAACAGTGGCAGTAGATGGAGGTAAAGCTGTAATACTGAAGTTGTTATTAGCCCCGCTAATTGCACTTGTTGGTTGCCATGTATAAGTTAAACCTGGAACAACAGATGCGGTAGATACACTTACGGTTTTAGTTAAACAAACAGTTGGACTGCTTGATACTAATGCAGGATTAATTGTAGGCAATACTGTAACTGTTACAATTGCTGGTACAGCAAAACAACCTGCAGCTGTTTGACCAGTTACGGTGTATGTAGTAGTAATACTTGGACTTATTACATTTGTAGATGTAGTCGCTCCAGTGTTCCAAGTATATGTGTTTGCTCCAGTAGCCGATAAGGTTGATGAATTACCAACACAAATGATTGAATTACTTGATGTTGCCGTAAGTGTTGATAATGGAGGTATAGTAATAGAAATAGTATTGGTAGAGTTACAGCCGTTGGTAGTTCCAGTAACTGTATATATTGTTGTAGTTGCAGGTGTAGCAGTTACTACAGCACCTGAAGTTGAGCTTAAACCTACAGAAGGAGACCAGGAATATGTTGTTGCTCCTCCTCCGGTTAAAGAAACAGGAGCTACTCCAAGGCAATAGATTGCTGAATTTGAATTGACAGTTGTGGTTAAAGATGTAACACCAACAGTTGCAGATGCTGTGTTGGTACATACACCATCTGTTCCAATAACAGTATAAGAAGATGTAGTAGTTGGAGTAACACTTAATATTGGCGAAGTACTGAATCCTGGAATCCAAGTATAGGATGTTGCTCCTGTAGCAGATAAGTTTGTGCTTGAGCCGATACAGATATTTGTTGCGGAAGGAGTAATGGCAACTGTAATCATTGGAGAAACACTAACAGTGGCAACTGCCGAAGCTGTACAAGTACCAGTTCCAGATAACACAGAATAGGTAGTTGTGCTAGATGGATTAACGGTAACAGTTCCAGTAGCCGAAGGGTTTGTACCTGCACTTGCAGTCCATACAAATGGCCCTGAGCTACCTATAACAGATAGATTTGTTGATTGTCCGGTACAAATAATTGTACTTGCAGGTGTAATGCTAATGGATGGTGTTGTAGCAATAGAAATTGTAGCTACTGCAGATGCAGTACATGTACTTACTCCTGAAATAACTGTATATGTAGTGGTAACTGTAGGACTTATAATTATTGTTCCGGCAGCAGGAGGTATTGATCCATCGCTTGCTGACCATGTAAACGGTCCAGATCCTGATGCTGTTAATGTTGCATTTTGACCAATACATATTGATGATAACGAAGGATTAATTGATACAGATGCCATTGGTGTTATAGTAACAGTAGCAGTTGCAGACGCAGTACAAGTCCCGCTTCCGGATAATACAGAGTATGTTGTAGTGATGCTTGGCGAAACAGTAACCGTAGATGCAGCGGGGGGATTAGATCCTGAACTGGCAGTCCATGTAAATGGACCTGCTCCACTAGAACTTAATACTACGTTTTGACCAGCGCAAATTGATGAAGATGAAGGTGTAATACTGATAGATGGAACTGTTGAAATCGAAACAATAGCAACAGCTGATGCGGTACAAGTTCCGCTACCTGATAAAACAGAATATGTAGTAGTTGTAGTTGGTGACACAGTAACTGTGGCAGCAGCAGCAGGATTAGACCCAGAACTTGCTGTCCATACGAATGGTCCGGCCCCGCTTGAGGTTAATGTTACACTTTGTCCAACACAAATTGTTGAAAGTGATGGCGTAATTGCAATAGACGGTGTAGCCGAAATAGACACTGTTGCAACAGCAGAAGATGTACATGTTCCTGAACCTACTAAAACAGAATATGTTGTAGTAATAGTTGGAGAGACTGTAACAGTGGCTACAGATGGAGGATTAGTACCGGAACTTGCAGTCCAAGTGTATGGACCTGCGCCTCCTGAAGTTAATACAACACTTTGCCCAGCACATATTGTTGATATAGAAGGTGTAATAGCAACCGTTCCTGAAGGGTTAACATTTACTGTAATGACTGAAAAACTAGAACAAGCTCCATTAGTTTTAGTAACTGTATATGTAGTTGTTGCCGTTGGAGTAGTGACGACAACAGAACCTGTAGTTGAGCTTAAACCAGTTCCCGGAACCCAGGAGTACGTTCCCGCTCCTCCACTAGCAGTTAAAGTAGCACTTTGACCAACGCATAAAGAACCAGTAGGGTTTTGTGTTACCGGAAAAGATGGAGTTGTAGAGAAACTAATAGCAACTGTTTGTGTAGCAGGAAAACCAGGACAAGTATTAATGTCAGAATATTTTACCGTGTATGTTGTAGCTCCAGTTGGATTGGCTGTAACTATAGTTCCCGATGTAGAGGCAAGGCCACCTGACGCCGGCGCAGACCAAGTATAAGATCCTGATGCTGAAGTGTACGAAGGAACAACTGTTAGTGATACTGTTTGAGGGCCGCAAATGCTTGTTGGGTTCACAGTAGCATTGAGTGTTGGTTGATTTGGACATGATAACCCATTTACATCCAAAAACACACCTGAATCAAGGCTACCATCACCGTCATCCCAAACTCCAATAGTCATGGTGTATGTTTGACAAGGAATTACAGAGGCTGAAGCAGTTAAAATAGTTGTACGCCCATCATATTCTAGGCCTGGCGGTGCTTGTATATAGTAAGCAGAGTTTGACCCCGCATTGACATTGTTGATAGTTACTGGTGTAGATGTTCCAGGGATAGTTGATATATTTGTTTGTGTGTAATTACCTCCCGTTGGTTTTGGTCCGCTTAAAACAAAACCAAATACGTCATTATAAGTTGATCCAACCCATTCAGGATATTCTTCTGAGGCAAATACATAATTGATGCTTAATGTGGCACAGGTTGGAGTTAGCATAAAGTTAATGTAACAGCCATCATAGGTTGTACCTCCTGCAAAACTATTACCTAGGGCAGATCCAGGTGCTGTTGCATCATAACTGAGATTATTTGAGGTTGTATTAGGATTTGGCCCTGATACTAAACTTGCAGTTCCAGTTGTAAGTAAAATACCCGAATTTAAACTTCCTCCCAAAGTACTAGCAGCATTATTAAATGTTGCATATGCTCCTGCTGGGCAGGTAATACTTAAACCTGTTACCGTAACTCCATTACCTTGTAATAAAGCTTGCATTTGAGCAATTGTGGGGTTTATGGATGTTGTAATTTGTCCAAAATAATTTGAAAACCAAATAGTTAGTAGGGTGAAAAACAATATTTTTTTCATAAAAATATAATCGTATTTAAACAATAAATATACTCAAAATCAGCTAATTAGTATGCAATAAAAGTATCTAAAACGAGTGAAAGTGTAGTTTGAGTTAGGGAATGAATTAGGAAATGGATAATGCTGAAATATTGCTCTTAAAACAGTACTTTTACCCAAAATATATTTATGATTCATTTAGGAAAAACCAATACTTTAACTATTTTACGCTCAACACCTCCAGGCATGTTTTTAGGTGACGATGAAAATGAAGTGGTTTTGTTACCTCATAAATATGTTGAACCGGAATTTGAGATTGGACAAAAAGTAGATGTATTTATATATCGTGATTCCGAAGATAGATTAATTGCAACTAGATTAAAACCTTACGCAGAAGTTAATCAGTTTGCTTACCTCAATGTTTCGGAAGTAACTAAGATTGGTGCATTTTTAGATTGGGGCTTAGAAAAAGATTTGTTTGTACCATTTAAAGAACAAAAACATAAAATGTTTGAAGGATATAGCTATGTGGTTTATATCTATATTGACGATGTTACAGAAAGAATTGTAGCTTCCAGTAAAATCAATAAGTTTATAAGTAATGAAGTGCTTACTGTAAAACAAGGTGATGAAGTTGATTTGGTGGTATACAATGAAACTGATTTAGGTTTTACTTGTATTATCAATGGTTCTCATAAAGGTTTAATTTATCACAATGATATTTTTACGGATTTATCAGTAGGCGATCAGGTGAAAGGTTATGTGAAATTGATTAGAGAAAATAATTTAATTGATTTGAGTCTGCAAAATATTGGATTTAAGCATGTATTGTCTTCTACAGAAAAAATATTAGAATATTTGAATACACATGATGGTTATTTGGATTTGAATGATAAAAGCTCCCCTGATTTAATTGAAAGAAGATTTGATATGAGTAAATCAACATTCAAAAAATCTATTGGTATTTTATATCGTCAGCGAAAAGTTACCATACATGATGATGGAGTGAGAATTGTGAAAAATAATTCTGAAGGAAATATAAAATAATTTAGTGTTAATCATTAAGATGCACTAAATCATTTTTTGTAAAAACTCTTACTGGGTATATTGCAGCTAAAAATCCTATTCCCATTACAACTGTTAGAATCCAAATAAAATCTTTGATTTTCATTTCAATTGGATAGTAAGCAATTACAGATGCCTCATCAAATGTGATTAAATGAAACTGTTGTTGCAAGACGCAAATAATAGTCCCAAATACTAATCCACTTAATGCGCCTACAGAGGTTATTAAAAAACCTTCTTTCATAAAAATGTTTCTTATGAATTGTTGATCAGCTCCAAGGTTGTAAAGAGTTTTTATGTCTTTTTTCTTTTCGATGATTAGCATAGTTAATGCTCCAATGATATTAAAAGTAGCGATAACTAATATAAACGCCAATATTAAAAAGGTCCATAATTTTTCAGTTTCTAATGTTTTAAATAATACATCGTTTAATTGATATCTGTTTTTTATTTGAAAATCCGGACCCAATTTTTCTTGTAACTGTGTTTGGATTTTTTGTAGGTTATTTTTGTTCTCAATACTTAATTCTATAATTGAAATGGCATTAGAACAATCAAATAATTGCTGTGCAGCTTTTAAATCTATTAATACATATTTATAATCAAAGTCGTCATTTAAAGAGAAAATACCGGAAGGGCTTATCGAAATTTTATTAAATGCATCTTCAGGATTTATACCTTCAACTTTTCCTCTTTTTGGTGCGTATATAGAAATTGGTGATATAAAATCATTTACATTAATATCTAATTTATTAGCAATACCTCTTCCAAATACACCAAAAAATTGACCATTATGGGTTAATTGATAGGTTCCTTCATTAACAACAGTGTCGAACTTTGTAAGGTTTTTAAATTCAGAATCTACACCCTTAATTGTAACTATAGCTTGTCTATCATCCAATTTAATTAAGGCATTTTCCTCAATAGAGTATGAAATGTTTTGTATTCCCTGAATAGATTTTATTTTGGATGTTAATTCGTTTTGGTTGGCAATATATTTTTGATTTTTGGCTGTTATTTTTAAATCAGGCTCTATGGCGTGATATAAATCAGCTACAACATTTGTTAAACCATTCATTGCAGAAAGAACAATAACTAAAGCTGCTGTTGTAACTGCAATTGCAATGATGCTAATCCAAGAAATAATGTTGATAGCATTATTTGATTTTTTTGAGATTAAATAACGTTTTGCTATGAAAAAAGAAAGATTCAACTATTTTAAAAACTAATGAAGGAATATTTATAAATATTAGACTTAAGTAACCGTATATATTAAATTGGCTTATTGAACAACGCATTTATTTTCTCAGCATAGTCATAAGAGTCATCAATATAAAAATGTAATTCGGGAATAATACGAACTTGTTTTCCGATATTAAAACCTAGCATTTTTCTAATATGTTGTTTTTGATCATTTATTAATTTAAATAACGCATCTACATCCTGAGTTGCCATCAAACTTAAATAGATTTTAGCCGAACTTAAGTCTGAACTAACTCGTACAATAGTTACTGTAATAAAACCATTATTAAACATGGATTTAGAATTAGCTCTGAAAATTTCTGCTAATTCTTTTTGTAGTAATTTAGCTACCTTACTTTGTCTTACACTTTCCATATTGCAAAGGTAATGATTTCTGAGTTATAACGAATCTTTATAAGATAATTCAAAAAATCATGTTAAAATCAACTAATTTTGGCTATTTAACCTCACCAACTTACTCTTATAATACCTACTTAACAAATTATAGACAACGAATTCATTTGTTCTGTTTCTTCCCATAAATAAACGATTTAAGTTCATGTGCAAAATACTGGCAATTAATTCGTTAATTGGAATTTGTAAATTATTCTTTTGCTCTAAGAACAGAATTGAATTAACAATAGGTTTATTTGACTTGCTTCTCTTTTCAAATAAATCATTGAACGTATGTAAAATCGAATTTTCTTTCCAAGCAAAAACATCTGCAACTTGTTTTTTTAGATTTCTATACTTTGTGTCAAGTTTTATTTTTAATTCTTTACTTGCACCATGCTCATTAAAAAATGCAGTGTTAAGTTGAGAAATAAGAATGTGTTTGTCTTTTATGTTAAAATTGAAATCATTTAATAAATCATCAACAGATTTGATTGCTATTTGCCATCTTAATGCATCTTCATTAAATTCGTTTAAAGAGCTAAGAATATTCATCACAAATTCACTGTCGTAATTAAATAATTGTTCTATTAACTGCATGCTATTTACGCCATATCTATTTAATTCTTTTTCATAGTTGTCTGTTTGTATTTCAGAAATGAGATATTGGTT
This sequence comes from Bacteroidia bacterium, assembly GCA_035439445.1. Taxonomy (GTDB): domain Bacteria; phylum Bacteroidota; class Bacteroidia; order B-17B0; family Aurantibacillaceae; genus UBA4416. The sequence continues at coordinate 17,023 of DAORKG010000030.1, read as the reverse complement.
TATTAGTGGAGTTAAATGGTTTTCTATGTACTCCTTTATTTTGTTAATTTTTTTTAAATCAGAAATATGAAGTCTAAATCTTAAATGAGAATCAGGATCGTTATAACGAATAAAAAACCAGGAATCTATATCCTTTTTTTTAAGCAAGGTAGATGTGATTTCATTAATATGTGAAATTAATATTTCGTCACAAGTTTTTGGACCAGCATATATTTTATAATATAACCATTCGTTTTTTATTTCTGTTTTTTTTAAAGTTAATTTACTGCGGGCCTTAAGATTAGTTGTAGTTGCTGATATATTTACTTTTTGTTCATTCAATAATAAGGCAATGCACTCATTGGTATATGGTTTTTTGTTAGTATTTGTTATAAGTGCATGGTTATTGTTAAATAGATATTCTTCTAATATCACTTCTTGTTTAGTTTTTATAATATTTATAAAGCATTCAATTGATGTTTTGTTTTTTGTATCTATCAGCAATTCTTCAACACCATCATTATATATAAATTGATCATCTAATTGAATACGATGTTTTAAATCAATAAAATTTTTTTGTTTATCTTCATTTGAATAGGATATTTTTCTTAATGGTTCTAAATCTTTTTGTTTAAGCACCCATTTAGCAGAACATAATACAGTGTTCTCAAATTCTATTCTAGGAAAGAAATCAAATTGGGAAGTTAACTTTCCCCAATTAAAACTAATTCTTGTATTTGTAAAGTATTGATTTTGTATATCACATAAAAAATAATACACAGGCAAGCTTGTTTTAAAATAATTGTGAGCATTGCTCAAACGAGGAATAACTTCTTTTTTTAATCTTGTATCGTATAATACAATGATATTGTTTTTGATTTTTATTGTTAAATCTTGTAATTGTATTCGATGATCTATATCTACTGAACTTTTAGTTAAATATGGAATTTCATATGCTCTTGTAGTTGGTCGAGATAAAATATTGCCGATTCTGTTTTCCGGTAAATGTATTATTTCTGCTAAAATTTTATTTGGCATTTGGCTTTGCTCAAAATCAGCGATTTCTTTAATTATATTTTTAATATCACTATTAGTGTTTGCAAATCTTGATAATAAATTAATAGCGCTACTTCCTGATGTATTAATTAATTTTAATTTACTATTAGATGTATTTATTACACTAAACATCATAGCAATTGAACTTGGTAAAACGGTATTAGAATTTATACTATCTGTAAAATCTTTTTCTGTAACCGTTACTACTTTTTTCTTATTGTTATTTGTTATTATTTTCAATAAGCAATTTTCAAATGGATTGTTCTTTTCTATGTTTTTTTTGTTGTCGTTGTAATTTGGTATGTCATCTACTAAATTATTTATCCCTGTATTTTTTTTTAATGGATAGCCAATTCCATTTTCTTCATCTAAAGCAATTAATAAAGGGATCTCTTTATCTTGATACTTTAAAATAAACTTTTTAATAAATTCATTTAAATTATTGTTTAAGTCATAAGGGGTAATTTTATTTAAAAAATTAAGTGTATTAAGTAACTGTTTTTGAATGTTTTTGTGAATGCTTTGTTGTAATGTATTTTTAAATAAATCAGTTTGAAACAGCTTTGTTTCTTTTAGATTTGGCAATATACTTTTTAAAAGATTAAACGTGTTTTTGTATACCTCTACCGAATTAATAACAGATTTATCAATATTAGATAATTGATTTTCTATTTCTTTTAAAATTATTAAAATTTTATCTAATTGATTGCATGGGTGATTAGATTGTATTACGTTTAATTGTTGAAGAATTGATTCAAAATATTCTGTACCGGTTAAAGTTGGTTCTAAATGATGAGTTAATATTTGAGATGATATAATTTCATTTATATAGTTTATAGCATCTTCCTTAGTTATATCATCATTAATTAATAATTCAGCAAGTTGCATTTTTGTTAGCCCTTTTATAGATGCTGTTAGAATTAATTTTAAATAAGGAGTTGTTTCAACATTATTTATATGATAATATCTTTGATTATTTTGTAATGAATATTCAATGTATCTTAAATTGCTACCAACTAAATAAATACTACTATTTGGATAAAATTTTAAATATGGTTCTATGTATTCTTCTTTTTCCAGTTCTTTAACAATATTACAAAGCACATTCATATCTAAACGTGTTTTTCTGTAAAATTGTTTATGAGGGTGGGTGTCAAATTTTATTTCATTTTTTTCACCCCATAATGCTGTATTGATACCGGCCATTAACCCAAATGGAGTGCAACGATAACTGGCTCTGCTTTTGTATTTTTGTAATGAAAGTTGTACTTTTTTTAGATTTGTATTATTTGCTACAGAAGATTTTTTTGTTTTTACTGACTCTTCGTATAAATCAGTTGAGGAAAGATAAATCGCTTCTGAAAAGGATAAATCATCAATATCACCATCAATTGAACTAAGTGGAGAACGCACTATAATTTGAGGGAGAAACCTTAAGTTATGATTCATACATGATTTTTAATATACCTTACTGTAAAAAAATGTAATTTTTTGTTTTATCATAAAAATATGTATTTTTAGCATATGTTAAACTGCTTAAACTTATTTTGAAATGAAAAAAATTAAATTATTTGGTAAATTAAATTTAAAAAAAGAAACTATTGTTAAGTTAAACAATGATCAAATGAATGCTATTGTTGGAGGCGTTGATACTACATCTTATACAGATACTACAAGAACAACAGATACTTCAAGAGAAAAAGCTAAAGCAGATTCGATCGCAGCAAGATCATAATTTTCTTCTTTTTTTTAAGTCTACTCAAGTTTTGGGTAGACTTTTTTATTTATTATAGTAAGGATTCAACAGGAGTACATACATTATTTTCACACACATAACACTTTAATTTGTCTTTAAAGATGTATGGTTTGTAAATTGATTTTCCAAGCAACATACGTAAACATTCTTGAACTCCTTCAATAATACTTGGATGAGGGTGCATCATGTCAGCTAATTCTCTTATTCCTTGATTGGTATGTATTAAATACGCTACAGCCTGTATAGCAGAACTGGCATGTTCGCCAACGGCTCGCATACCTAATATTCTCATACCATTATCATTCGTTACAATAATTTTAAAAAATCCTTTTGTTTTACGCATGGCAATGGCACGTGCATTGGTACTGTAGTCCAATTTAACTACTTTGTGAGCTAATCCTTTTTTATTACAATCTTGTTCACTCATTCCAACGCTTGCAACTTCTGGATTTAAGAACATAATGGTTGAGATATTTTGATAGGTTAATGGTTTAATAGTTGGGCCAAACATGCGAACAACAGCATGTCTAGCTTCACGTTCTCCTACATTTACCAAAGCCATTTCTGTAGTTACATCACCTGCTACATAAATATTTGAAATATTAGTTTGTGTGTCATCATCCCAAACACTGCCTCTGTCGTTTAACTTTACTCCAGCATTTTCTAAATTCAGATCCTCAACATTTGCAACCCTACCAACAGAAACTAAAGCTTTATCAACTGTTATTACTTCTGTTTTCCCATCTTTGTACTCTAGTTCGTACTCAACTTTACCATTTTTAATTTCCATTCGTTTTAAAGATGAACCATGATGTATGGTTGCTCCATGTTTTTCTAAACTTTCACTAATTAAAGTAGCAACATCTTCGTCTTCAAATGGTAATATGCGCTCTGCTTTGTCAATTAAATATACTTTTGTTTGCCCCATGTTAGAGAAAATAGTAGCAAACTCACAACCAATAACACCGGCACCTAAAACAACTAAGCTCTTAGGTAACTCGGTTAAGTTTCTCACTCCATCACTAGTCATAATAATGTTTTCGTCTATTGGGATATGAGATAAATATCTTGGGCGACTTCCTGTGGCAATTAAAATATTATCGGCACTTACCCTTTTTACACTTCCGTCTTCTTTTTTTATTTCAATACAATTTTTATTGACGAATGATGCAGAACCTTTTTCGTAAAAAAATAAATTACCTTGTTGCTTTTGCAGTAAGTTTAAATGAACTGTCATTTGTGTTTTTCGTTCAAAGACAGATTCTTTAAGTGTTTTTACAATATCAGAATAGTCTACGGTATAATTAGGAATCATTTCTCTGATAGAAGAAACTTTTTGAGAATATTCCCATAATGTTTTAGAGGTTAAAACACCATCATAAACACCAGCACCGCCAATGCGTTTTTTTTCAATTAATAAAACTTTTTTTTTGAAGTCTAGTGAACGCATAGCTCCTGCATATCCGCTTGGCCCACCTCCAATTACAATTAAATCATAATGTTCCATAATCAAAGTTCTAGAATGCTCTATTGATACCTATCATCCAACGCATTTGTAAATAATCTTTTTCAGCAAACGGTAAACGATTTACAAAGAATGGCATATCAAAACGAATAGTTAATGGTTTGATGCCATACAATGGCCCAAATTTTTGAATACTTAGAGCTACACCTACACCGGCATCAGCTATTAAATTAGACATAACCGTTGGTTTGGTTGGTGCATTGGTATTAATAGCACCTGCATCACCAAATAAGTATGGATTGATTTTAATACTGTTATTTAATTTTTTAATGTTCATGAAACTAAATAATTCGCCAAACTCAATTTCAGCACTTGCAGATGCTCCCGTTGTACCTTTGTAATTATAAACTACAAAACCATTTGCATCTGTTGCTGCTAGAACATAACCGGAATAGCCTCTTAAATTCAATCCACCTCCTGATGTAAAGTGGTTTGTCATAGCTCCATATTCGCCCCAGCTCGGAGGAATAAAACCATTAGAACGTGTATATTTATTGTCCATTAAATCTTCAGGATTTGACCCAGCTGCAAACAACATCGATTCATCTGCTAATTTGGTTCCAAATCCTAGTTGAGCAAATACACGGGTATTGATGTTTATTTTTCCAAGGTCATTTTTATTGATGGCTGTATATTGTAAACTAGAGTAATCATAGTCACGAGTTAGTGCACTTGCTCTCATATTTAAATTCATAAAACCAGTTCCTCTGTTGTAGTTATAGTTATGGTCAATACCCACATTTAAGTAACTATTCATCTTTTGAATTTGCCATTCACTTTTGTTAATTAAATATACCAAGTCGTTTGGCATATCTCTTACCATTGCTTTGTATTGAATGTAAATTCTGTTTTTTTCGTTATTACTTTTCTTTTCAAAGCCAATTAAACCACTTTCTAAACCATCTAGTGATTTTAAAGTAGCATATATGTTTGATTTTTTTATAAACTTAGAAGTAGAAGTTTTGTAATTAAACAAGAATGAAAAGGTGTTGTAACCATTGAATTTTATGGTACTATCCATATAAGCTTGCCCCATGCCAGTACTAAACCATGCTGTTAAATCAAATACATGTTTTGTATTCATGTAACCACCATTAAGATGAGCGCCAACTTTTACTCCATCATAACCATTATACCATAAACTAGGACGCGCTTTAATTTCATAATGTTTCCAATCTAATGGATTGTAAATTTTAGAATCAAAAGTAACGTTTACTCGGTGATGTTTAACATTGTTCATCATATCTACATCTGCTAAGCGACGAGAAGGATCAATTATCACATTTTTTAGTTTTCCGTTAATTTGAACTTTAGCAACATAAGTTGGTTTTACTTTGCCCCAGCCAATCCAACGAGGTAATACATTTGCTTTTACAGGTTTCTCGAACCAAGTGTTTGGGATATGATACATATATGCAGAATCATTTTTATCAATTACTGCAAAATCAATAGGCATTTGCATATCGCCTTTACGTTTAAATTTAATTAAGTATTCGCCCTTATTTTTACCTTTTTTAATTCTACCTATTTTATAGTCAATTTTTTTTGTGGTTTCTAACCATTGATCAAAAAACCAGTTTAAATCAACTCCGCTATATTGAATAATAGAATTTCTAAAATCTTCAGGATAAGGATGAGCAAATTTCCATTGATTGAAATAATATTGCATACATTTATCAAATAAAGAACGACCAAGAACATATTCAAGGTTTTTTAGCATCGCAGCTGTTTTTGTATAAACAGCACTATAACCACCTCCATGACGAATGCCGCCATTATAATCGTCACTGTGAGTGTTAAGAGTTACTTCTTCTCCACGAACCGTTACTGAGTTCATATATCCATTGTAAATTTGATCATCTAAAATTCTATTTTGCTCAGTGAAACGACGAACGTATTTACTCTTAGGTTGTTGCTCAATTTTATTTGGTCCGTCAATAAACTGGTAGGTATCAGCTGTGTAGAATTGAGTAAAACCTTCATCCAAAAATGCTCTGTAGGTTTCGTTATTTCCAACCATTCCAAAAAACCAGTTATGAGTCATTTCGTGTACTAATAAATCTCTGTAATTTGGATCGTATCCGCCATCTAAGGTTAACATTGGATATTCAACACCATCTTGAGCATCGGCACAAATCATTTTTGGATAATGATATGGTCCAATATTGTAAGAATTTACTTCTAATACTTTTGCAATGTATTGTGGGCATGTTTGCCAGCCTGCCGCATGAGGTTCTTGAACCAGCGCTACACATTTAATTCCTTGCCATGTGTATTCTCCAATACGGTAAGTAGGGTCCGCAGTTAATGCAAAATCATGAACATTTAATGCGGAGAATTTCCATGTTTTAGTTGTTCCATCACGTTTAATGATTGTGCTTGGGGAAGAATTCCAAGGTTTTTTGGCGAAGTTTGCAATGTCCAATTTTTGACGTAAAGTGTCAGGTAGTACTTCTTTTTCGTTTTGTAAAATACCTGTTGCGTCTAATACATAATTATTAGGTAAAGTAAATTCAACATAAAATGAACCGAAGTCGCCATAAAATTCATGGTCCATATGCTGATCGGTATCCCATCCCATTTTTTGGTCGTAAACAGAAATACGAGGATACCAATGAGTAACATCGTAATGTTTGTTTCCAAATGCATTGAACATTTTCATTCGGTTACGAATTACCTCTTTGGCATAATAGGTTTTAAAATCTAAATCAAAAGTGATAGATTCTCCTGGTTTTAAAGGTCTTTCTAAATATATCTTCATAACCGTATTATCTAATTCTGTTTTAAGTTCGGTGTTACCATTTTTAATACTCACAACTTCAGTTCCTTTTCCTTCGTTACGGTATTTATTAAACTTTAAATGGTAATTGTTATTCTTATATAAATCAGCTAGATAAGAGTCTTTAGTTTGCGCATTGTTGTATAAGTGGAAATAAACAAAGTATAATTCTTTTGGAGAGTTGTTCCAATATGTAAGTTCTTCGTGTCCGGTAATGATGTCTGTTGTGTCATTCAAAGTAGCTTTGATGGTGTAATGCACATCCTGTTGCCAATAGTCTGCAAATGGTTTACGGTTTTTCCAATATAAAGGATTAGTAGTCGAACGGTAATCTATATATTCGTTTTGAGCAGAGATTTCTGAAACAGAAATAATGCTTAAAAATAGGAGTAAGGATAATTTCTTCATAATGAATTAATAACCCTTAAAGATAGGGATTTTATAGAAGAAAAAAAGGAGAAAATAATCTGTTAAATTCCAATGCTAATAACCACATTTCCTGTTTTTTGTCCACTTTCAACATAAGATGTAGCATCAACTATTTCTGATAAAGAATATATTTTATCAATGATAGCTTTGTAGTGACCTTTTTCAATAATATCTTTTAAAAATTCGATATCTTTTTTACTATCTGATGGTATTGGAAATTTAACTCTTCTATTGCTAAATAGAGGTGTGAATAGTGCTAACCATATATTTTGCGAGTATGGTCCTAATTCACTTGAAAAATACACTCCACCTTTTTTCAGAACTTTTTTACATTTAAAAAAAGTGCTTTTGCCAACAGCATCTAAAATCACATCATATTGATTTGATGATTGAGTAAAATCTTTTTCAGTAAAATCAATCACTTCATCAGCTCCAAGGGATTTAATTAATTCTAAGTTTTTAGTATTACAAGTCGCTGTAATATGTTTTGCTCCATAATATTTTACTAATTGTAAAGCGGCCGTTCCAATAGAACCGGTAGCACCGTTAATTAAAATACTAGGAGAATCATTAAAGTTTATACATCTCAAATAATTATTGGCATAAATAAATCCTTCACAAACAGCTGCTGCTTCTTTATGCGACATGTTGGACGGTTTAATGGCAATTGATTTATTTTCCGAAACACAAACATATTCTGCATGTGCTCCAAAAGCCATGGTATTTATTCCAAAAACTTGGTCGCCAACGTTAAAGTTTTTTACTTGAGCACCAATTGACTCAACCTCTCCAGAAAATTCGGAACCTAATATTTGTTTTTTTGGAGTGAATAATCCATTAACCAATCTGTTAATAAAATGATCTGGTTTTCTAAAAGCTGTATCTGTTCTATTAACAGTTGTTGCATAAACTTTCACCAAAACTTCATTTACTTTTGGAGTAGGTTTAGGTACCTCTTTTATTTGAAGTACACTGGGCAAACCATATTTACTGAAGACAGATGCTTTCATTGATGAAATTTACAATTAAATTTACTTCATCAACTCTAAAAATTTCTCTAAAGCTTTTTTCTTGTCTGAATCTAAATTGTAGGAAATTTTATTTTTCAAATAGTCTAAAGCATCAAAACCTTTGGTGTTATTTGGCTTTTCTTTAACTGCTTCTTCTATATGATTAACACCGTATGCTAAAGTTTTATTGAATTCTGTAATAAAATCATTTTCTAATTTTACATTACTAACCCAGCAAGCAAATACAAAGGGTAAGTCTGTAAAATTTTGCCATTCTTCAGCTAAGTCATATTGGTAAGCATACTCTGTTAAACCAAATGTTCTATCGCCAATAATAACTGCTCCGGTTGTTCCACTAATTTGTTTTTCAAAACCTTCAGTAGCATTAATGAACTGAATATTTTTTTTCCAGAAATGCTTATTTAAAACTTGAACTAGTGTCACAGATGTTTTAGATTGATAATCTAATAATACATGGGTTAGTTCATTCAACGGTTTTTCAGAAAATAACTTCACGCTATCCACTTTACCAACTGCTCCTATGCAATAATCGGTAATAATATGGTAGTGATCTAGTTCAGGTAAAATAGCAACAGGCACCAAGCCAATTTCTACTTGTTTGTTTTTTAACTTTTGAGCACATACGCTAGGTATATCTAACTGTAAGTCAATTTGAGATATAAAGTTTGTATGGTTTATCCCATACAAAAAAGGAGTAGTATTATAATAGTTAACTATAGATACAGAATGTTTCATTATTTAAATAACAGTTTCTTTTTGTTTTAGTTCTAAAAAACTAAGTGTTGCCCCAACAACTGCTAAAACAGGACCAAACATTAAACCTAAAAATAAAGGGAGTAGCATAAAAGTAGAATATATAATTCCAATTCCGCAAATTAACCCCTTGTTTTTTCTTGCGAATTGCACACTATCAGAAATATTCATTTTATGCCTTTCGAAATTATAATCCATCATGGTAAAACCAATAAAATACCATGAAACTAGGATTAAAAATGGAGTTGTAACAAACGCTAATGGAGGGAAAATAATGGTAATAATGAAGCAAAGTGCTATGAAAAAATATTCTAACAACATATTACGTATACTCATTACAATACCTCGCCCTATATCCTTTATTAATTGAGTTGCTTTAAAAGGGTATTTATTACCCTTTGTTTTTTCTTCAACCGACTCTGAAAGCAAAGCAAATAAGGGAGAAAGAAAAATAAGAACTACATATTTTGTGAATGTACTTGATATAAACCAAAAAGCAATTTTTAAAATCCAGGTTATAATAAAGCTGAAATAGCCTGTTAAAAAAGGTTTTGCAAATGACAGAACAGCTCCTGAATCTGGAATTCCTTCAAAGTTTAATTTTTCATTAAAGTAAGTGGCTATTTGTTCGGCAATGGAAGCAAATAAATAAATACTACCAATCCACATAAAAAGCCAAACTAAAACCGGATAAAAGATATATGGCCACAGCCCTTTTTCAAAGATTAAACTAAAGCCTTTAAAACTATTAGATATTGCTTTAAAAAAACCTGTGAAAAAATTCATTTATTTTGATTTTATAAGCCTCTATGTTTGTCAGTTCGAGCGGAGTCGAGAACAAAAACATAGAGGCTAAAAATATATTAAGCTAACGCTTGTTTTAAATCTTCAATTAAATCTTCCACATCTTCCACACCAACGCTTAAGCGTAACAAGTTATCCACAACACCAGCTTTATCACGCTCTGATTTTGGAATGGATGCATGTGTCATAGTTACAGGGTGATTGATTAAGGATTCAACACCTCCTAAAGACTCTGCTAAAGAGAATACTTTAAATGAAGAAGCGATTTTAAAAGTATCTTCTAAAGATGCACCTTTTAATACAATAGAAATCATTCCTCCAAAATCACGCATTTGTTTTTTAGCAATTTCATGATTAGGATGATCAGTAAAACCAGGCCAGTAAATTTTCTCGATACGAGGATGTGTTTTTAAGAACTCCGCAATTTTTCGTCCGTTAAAACAATGACGCTCCATTCGTAAATGCAATGTTTTAATTCCACGCATTACTAAAAAGCAATCCATCGGTCCAGGGTTTGCTCCACAACTATTTAATACAAAGTAAATTTGCTCATGTAATTTGTCATCGTTCATTACTAAAGCACCCATCACCACATCACTGTGCCCACCTAGGTATTTAGTAACAGAATGCATCACGATGTCAGCACCTAATGATAAAGGATTTTGTAAATATGGAGAAGCAAACGTATTATCTACAGCTAATAATAAATTATGTTCTTTTGCAATTTTAGAACAAGCAGCAATATCAATTATTTGCATAGTTGGGTTAGTGGGAGTTTCTGCCCAAATTAACTTTGTGTTAGCATTGATATATTTTTTGATATTGTTTGCGTCAGTTAAATTAATAAAGTGAAATTTAATTCCATAGTTCTCATATATTTTAGTGAACATACGGTATGAACCCCCATATAAATCATCACCTGTAATTACTTCATCTCCGGGACGCAACATACGCATTACCGCGTCTGTAGCTCCCATACCGGAACTGAAGCAAACGCAGTGTTTTCCTCCTTCTAAAGCAGCAATGTTTTTTTGTAAAGCTTCACGAGTAGGGTTTTTACCGCGTGCGTAACCATATCCTTTATTAGTTCCGGGAGATTCCTGAACATAGGTAGATGTTTGGAAAATAGGTGTCATAATTGCACCTGTTGATGGATCTGGATCAGCTCCTGCATGAATAGCTCTGGTTCCGAATTTATGTTTTGAAAAGTCTGCCATAAGAAAATAATTTTCGACGAATTTAAGCTTATTTTTATATTGTATATACTATAATTTATTAGTAATTTTAAATATGTCTAAATTCAAATATATTGTAGTTTTTTTGGTTCTTTTTATAGCAGTTTCTTGTAAAAAGAAAGCTCCTGAAGATCCACCTGATGTTGGCTATGCATATGCGCCTACAACCATAGGTAAATATATTGTTTATGATGTTGATTCAACCGTATTTGATGATTTTAACCATGATACAACGTATTATCATTACCGTATAAAAGAAAAATTGGAGGAAAGAATTGATGACAATGAAGGAAGACCCTCTATCAGATTGGTAAGATACATTAAAAACTTTAATCCTAACGTTAGTTATGATAATATGCCCTGGACTATTAAGGATGTATGGATGTTTACTAAAACAAAAACTACTCTTGAAATTGTGGAAGAGGATGTGCGTTTTACTAAGTTGATTTTTCCGGTAAATGAAGATGCTACATGGGATGGAAATGCTCATAATACAATTGGAAGTTGGGAATATACTTATAAATATATTGATACTAAGGAAACTATTAATGGGACTACATTTGATAATGTTCTATTTGTTGAACAGAAAGACGATAAAAATAAAAATGCCATTCGTCGTCAATATTTTATTGAAAAATACGCCAAGGATGTGGGATTAGTATACAGAGAAATTAAAGATCTGTATTCTAATACCATTAAAGTTGTTAATGGGGCAGTAGTACCTGTTGAACAAAGAATTGAAAAAGGTGTTATATACAAACTAACTTATGTTACTCATGGAACTGAATAAACTTAAAATTCTATTTATAGTTTTTGTACTTTGTGGTTTTACCAATAATGTTAAAGCACAAACTTTCACCAAATACTGGGTGAAGTTTAAGGATAAAAATGGCTCTCCATATACTATTGGAAATCCGAGTGCCTATCTTTCAGCTAAATCAATTGCCAGAAGAGCCAATCAAGGTATTGCTATTGATATGTCAGATATACCTGTCAATCAAACATATATTAATCAGGTTAATGCCACCGGGGCTCAGGTTTTTCAGCGTTCAAAATGGATGAATGCTGCAATAGTTATTATTTCTAATCCCTCCCAGTTAACAGCCATTAATAGTTTAACCTGTGTATTGAGCACAGCACCTGTGGCAAAAATGCATTCAACTTTACCTGATGTAGAACTTAAACCCGTGACAAATAATTTTAAACAATCAAATGTTACGGCATATAATTACGGACCATCATTTACTCAAGTGCATCAGATTGGAGCTGATTGTATGCATAGTGCTGGTTATAGAGGTCAAAACATGATGATTGCAGTAATTGATGCTGGTTTTGATCAGGCAAATGTTAACCCGGTTTTTGACTCACTTAGGAACGAGGGACGATTATTAGGAACCAGAGATTATGTTGCAGGTAATACATCTGTTTACGAAGATTATTTACATGGTGCTAATTGTTTGTCGTTAATGGCAGGTAATACCCCTGGACAGTTAATTGGAACGGCTCCTAAAGCTCAATATTGGCTATTGCGCTCAGAAGATGCAAATACAGAAAAAATTATTGAAGAAAATAATTGGGTTGTTGCTGCTGAATTTGCAGATAGTGTAGGTGCAGACATTACAACAACGTCTTTAGGTTATACAACTTTTGATATTAGTTCTCAAAATCATGTGTATGCTGATTTAAATGGAAGAACTTCGGTAGCTTCTATTGCTGCAACAATGGCAGCGCGTAAAGGTATTTTTGTTTTAAATGCAGCCGGAAACGAAGGAGGTGGTCCTTGGACATATATTGGTGTTCCTGCCGATGCTGATAGTATTTGTACTGTTGGTTCTGTTAATGGAAGTGGTATCCACTCTGGATTTAGTTCAGTTGGTCCAACTTCTGATGGTCGTATAAAGCCCGATTTAAGTTCAATGGGTGAGGGGTCTTATGTATGTAGTCCTGGTTTTAATTTCGGTTCAGGTAATGGAACTTCTTATGCAACACCTATTTTAGCAGGAGCAGTTGCTTGTTTATGGCAAGCTCATCCTAATAGAACAAATATGGCGATTTTGCAGGCATTAAAAGCCACTGCGTCTAAATCTTCTTCTCCTGATAATAATTACGGTTGGGGTATCCCAGATATGTGTGCAGCCCATAATTATTTATTGGTTAATACTGGTATTTTAGAAGTTGAGAAATCCTCACTTAAATTATTTCCAAACCCTGCTAATCAATCTATTAACTTTGTAATTGATCAAAGACCTGAAAATGTTCAGATTACAAATCTTCTAGGAGAAAACATACAAGTTTCTTTTATTGAAAACGACATTAATAAATATCAGATTTCATTAAGTCTTCTGCCAAAAGGTGTTTATTTTTTAACCGTTAAGACCCAAAATGGATTACTAAACAGTAAATTCGTGAAAGAGTAGTTTACTGTAATAGAAATTAGAACCAATGGAATCTGTCGTTTGTGGATGACATTGATTTGGCAAGTTTACCATAAGGAAATCTGATTTTTATTCCTCCAGTATAACAAACATCCATAATATTAATGGCGGTTTCTTGTTTTCCAACTCTCATTCTGTAATCAAGAAATAAACCGACAATTCCAAAATTATGTTCTAACCCGGTTCCTAAATTTACTCCAAGCCATTGGTTTTTTACAGTACTGTTGATAGGATAATATTCTCTTAAATTTAAGTAATCAGACTCTCCTGTAAAGAAACCGGAATATGTATTATAGCTAATGCCAACAAAAGGATATAGTAAGGTTTTCTTATTTGGGAATCTTGCAATAATTTCTAAGTTTGATTCGTAGGTATTAGCTTTTACATCCAGCCAAGTTGGTTTAATATTAATGGGATTGAAACGAGTGTATAAACATGATACTCGAACAAAATTATTCACTTCATAAGTCAAGCCACCACAGTAACCTGGCTCATTATTTTTTTCTTTTACGTTTCTAGCCAAGTAAATAACGCTAATGTTTCCGCCAACTTTCAAACTCCATCTGGTATAAGGTTTTTCTTTTTCGAGTTTTTTAGGAGTAAGGGTGCTGGTTGGTGCAGTTTTAGAAGTTTTTTTTACCTGAGCAGAAAGTGATTGAAAACAAAAAGTTAACAACACAACAGGGATTAATATGAATTTATATTTTCTCATACTTAAATGTAGCTAAATAATATTTACAGTTTAATTCAAATTAATAACTGGTATTGTTTTTTAAATAACTGGTTGATTTTATCTTAAAACTGCACCTAGCTTTTCTGTATAGGTCTTAATTAATTTCTGCATCACATTATCAATTTGCTTGTCATTTAATGTAGATTCTTCATCCTGTAACATGAAACTTACAGCATATGATTTTTTTCCTGCTTCTAATTTATCACCTTCGTAAATATCAAACAAGTTAACATCTTTCAAAAGCTTACGCTCTGTATTGTAAGCTAGTTCTTCCAATTCTTTATAAGTTACTTTTTTATCTAATAATAAAGCTAAATCTCTTCTTACTGCCGGGAATTTAGGTATCTCAGTAAATTCTAATTTTGTTTTTCCAACTAATGATAAAACATTATCCCAGTTAAAATCGGCATAAAATACTTCAGTATTTACATCCAGTTTTTTGCAAATAGATTTCTCTACTAAACCAAAACTTACTAGATGTTTGTTTTTTTGAGCATAAGATAAACCATAACTAAAATTGGAATTATTTAATTCATTGATTTTAAATTTAATAGAAAGTTTATTTAAAATAGATTCTACACTTGCTTTTAAGTAAGCAAAATCCACTTTGTTATTTTCTCCGTAAGGATTTTCAGGATATTTACGTCCGGTAACAAAAAGCGTTAAATGTTTTGTTTCAGAATATTTAAATGATTCATTATCTGTCTTCTCGTAAGTTTTTCCGAATTCAAATAACTTTAAATCGGCTTGTTTACGGTTAATATTATAAGCTAAAGCTTCTAAACCACCAAATAACATACTGTTACGCATCACGTTTAAATCGCTGCTCAATGGATTTAAAATTTTAACTAATGGTGTTCCTTCGGGATAGTAGGATTCTTTAGTTAACGATAAACCCATCATTTCGTTATAGCCAAATCCTATTAATAAATTGGCTGTGGTATTATCGGTTGCTGTTACTTTTTCTCTATCAGCATAACTTGCTGAGAATTTAATTTGAGAACTTTCTTCAACATTATTGTAGCCATAAATACGCATTACTTCTTCAATAACATCGGCCTCTCTGGTAACATCGGTTTTGTATTGAGGTACAGATAATAATAAGCCATCATTACCTTCTGTAGTAATTGTAATTCCTAAAGATGTTATGATATGCTTGATAGTATTTTTATCAATGTCTTTTCCAATTAAAGCTTGGCAATTGTGATAAGAGAATGCTACTTGAAAAGGCTCTAGTTTTTCAGGATAAATATCTACAATATCCATACTTAATACGCCACCTGCACATTCAAAAATTAAAGCGGCTGCACGTTTTAAGGCAGTAATGGTCATTTCAGGATCTGTACCACGTTCAAAACGGAAACTACTATCAGTTTTTAAACCATGTTGTTTGCTTGTCTTACGAACGTATGCCGGATTGAAATAAGCAGCTTCTAAAAATATAGCCGTTGTATCATCACTTACGCCGCTATCTTGTCCGCCAAAAACACCACCAATACACATTGGTTCGTTGGCATTACAAATCATTAAATCGTTAGCAAATAAGGTACGTTCAACACCATCTAAGGTTTTAAATTTTGTTCCTTCTAAGCCAGTTTTTACAATAATTTTATTTCCGGTAATTTTATTTAAATCAAACGCGTGCAATGGTTGCCCTAAATCATGTAATACAAAATTGGTAATATCAACAATGTTGTTGATAGGGCGTAAACCAATTGCTAGTAAGTAATTTTTTAACCAATCAGGAGATGGCTTAATAGTTACTCCAGAGATCACCAAGCCACTGTAGCGTTTGCAAGCATCAGTATTTTCAATGGAGATATCAACTTTATTGATATTGCTGGCTTCGGGTAATTCAAAAATATTATGAAGTTTTGCTTCAAATGTATTTGTATTGTTTTTGCAATTTAATATAGCTGCTAAATCTCTGGCAACACCATAATGTGATGCTGCATCAGCACGGTTAGGTGTTAATCCGATTTCTAACACATAATCATTTTCTAATTTAAAAAACTCAGCTGCCGGTGTACCAACCACTGCATGGTCAGGTAAAATCATAATGCCATCATGACTATTTCCTAAACCAATCTCATCTTCCGCACAAATCATCCCCTCGCTTACAGCACCTCGAATTTTAGATTTTTTAATTTCAAATGGTTCGCCTGTTGTTGGATATAATTTAGCACCAATCATGGCCACTAATACCTTTTGTCCGGCAGCTACATTTGGTGCGCCACATACAATGTTTAATAATTCAGGACCACCAACGTTTACTTTGGTTACACTTAATTTATCAGCATCAGGATGTTTTTCTTTTTCAACAACTTCACCAATCACAATGCCTTTTAAACCACCTCTAATGGTTTCGAAAGACTCAATCCCTTCTACTTCTAAACCAGAAGAAGTTAAGTGTTCGTCCATTTGTTCAGGAGTTAAATCAGTATCGATTAAGGTTTTTAACCAGTTATATGAAATTTTCATTGTAAAAGCGTTCTATTTTATAAAGGC
>DAORKG010000029.1:0-44610 GCA_035439445.1 Bacteroidia bacterium | reverse complement strand
AATTTGAATCTCAGAGTTTTAGAAAAAATTATTTGCTAAAGTCATAACAATCTGTACGCATAAGTTTTAGGTACTTTTATAAGCTGATTGCTCAATTCGACGCACCAACCGTATAAGCAATTATGTCTTTTATTTCCTTTTCTGAAAGAATAGTGTCAAAAGCCATCATGCCTGTCCCATTGTCAATATACACTTTTTTTGCATAAGAGTCTCCAGATAATATCATATTGTTACTATTAGAGATAAATTTTATTAACCATTCTTCAGCAGGCTGTGGCACACGGTCATATACGCCAGCTAGTCCAGGGCCAGTTAGTTTTTGGTCCGACATTGCATGGCAAACAGCACAGTTTTGTTTAAATAATTTCTTTCCAATATAAGGATCGCCACTTAAATTTAAATTTTTAAGTCTTTCAAAATTTTCAGATTCTCTTATAGCATTTCCACATACAAATTGATTTTTCTCTGATGTTTCTTTGCTATCCTCATGAATTCCGCTTCTTGGTCCACACGAAAACATAATTGTCGACATGAAAACACTTAAGATGAAATTAAGTGTCAAATTTAAATTTCTATCGTCTGCGAAGTTGCTCATACAATTTACTTATAACGTATTGTCTTTAGTTTGTATTTGTATAAAAATACACTAAATTAAATAAATAGGAAACGGGTGAACTAGAGCGTTTTGCAATTGTAAAGACTTAATAGCTGCATTAGTCCCGTTTCCTTTGTCAAAAATGCTTTGATTTCAGCCCGCATTTTTGGTAGGTGTTGTTAGAGGCTGTTTATTAGTTCTTTGTAGTTAATTGTGTCTTCATACGAGTCTGCAAATGATTTCATTTCGCTATTATATATGTCAATTAAGTCGAAAGAAGAAACATTCTTTATTGGTGTCGCAAAATAATAAAGTAGAGAGTCGTATGAGTTAGGGTATTCAAATAAAAACACTTGTCTTTTATGGTCAATCTCGTAAATATTTATTTTTTCTTCGACTTTGTCGTTTGTCTGGTAGTCAATACTTACAAAGGTCAACTCATATTTCTTTTTTCCGATTTTATTCAAGGATTTTAATGTGCGAATATATGGGTCAGAAAAACAAGAAATGAATAAGGAGTCATTGAAAATAAATCTGTTAAGATTATACGAGTCATTTGAAGGTCTGTTCACGTAAAATTCACCTTTATGTCTAATAATTTCTATCCATTTGTCCGGCAGTGAGCTCGTGTTTATTTTTTTTAGCGGGGTTTTAAAGTATTCATAGATTGAACTTATGTCGATTTCGTCTTTCCGCTGTAACTCCTTGTAAAATTTATTTTGTCTGTTTTTATCAATGAAGACAATATCTACATAAGGTCTGATTGTGCGACGAAAAAAGAAAGTGTCATTGATTGTCACGTAATATTGAACATTTGTGTCAAGCTCAACCGTTTGAACTTCTTTTTTTGATGCGTCTTGAGGAATGTTGTTAACTACTTTTTCCGACTCACTTGTCGAGCAACTGTAAATGAAAAGTATACAGGTCAATATTAATATTTTGGTTGTCGTCATAAATTGCCCTAGCTACTCTCTAAACGCTACTGTTTTTTGTAACTAATTACAAACTACAGTAAATACTTACAAGTAGTTTCTTTACCAAATATAAATAAAAATCCCCTTCAAATTTCTCTGAAGGGGATTTTGAAATAAAACTAAACTTTAAAAATTATTTTACTTCTTCGTAGTCAACATCTGTTACGCTTTCGCCTTTGTTGTCGCCTGCGTTAGCATTTGCATCAGCTCCAGGGTTAGCAGCGCCACCTTTTTGTGCATTCATTGCTGCATACATTTCTTGGCTTGCTGTTTCCCATGCTGCATTTAATGCTGTTGTTGCAGTTTCAATACTTGCTAAATCTTTGGATGCATGTGCAGTTTTTAAGTTAGCTAAAGCACTTTCAATTGTTGCTTTTTTCTCAGCAGGAATTTTATCTCCGTATTCTTTTAATTGTTTTTCAGATTGGAAAATTAATCCGTCAGCCGCATTTAGTTTTTCAACTTCTTCTTTGGCTTTTTTATCAGCATCAGCGTTAGCTTCTGCTTCACGTTTCATTTTCTCAATTTCTTCTTTACTTAATCCGGATGAAGCTTCGATACGAATGTTTTGTGCTTTTCCTGTAGCTTTATCTTTTGCAGATACAGATAAGATACCGTTTGCATCAATATCAAATGTTACTTCGATTTGAGGAACCCCACGTGGAGCCGGCATAATACCATCTAAGTTAAACTGACCAATGGTTCTGTTATCCTTAGCCATCGGACGCTCACCTTGTAATACATGTAATTGTACACTTGGTTGATTATCACTAGCTGTTGAGAATGTTTCAGTTTTCTTTGAAGGAATGGTTGTATTAGATTCGATTAATTTAGTGAATACTCCACCGTAAGTTTCGATACCTAAAGATAATGGAGTAACATCTAATAATAATACATCTTTTACTTCTCCTGTTAATACACCACCTTGGATAGCAGCACCTAAAGCTACTACTTCATCAGGGTTAACTCCTTTGCTTGGTGCTTTACCGAAGAATTTTTCAACTGCTGCTTGAATAGCAGGGATACGAGTTGAACCACCTACTAAGATAATTTCATCAATTTCAGAAGTTGATAAACCTGCATTTTTTAAAGCTGATTTACAAGGTTCAATCGTACGCTGAATTAAACTATCTGCTAATTGCTCAAACTTTGCACGAGTTAATTGTTTTACCAAGTGTTTTGGAATTCCATTAACCGGCATAATGTAAGGCAAGTTAATTTCAGAAGATGTTGTGCTTGATAATTCAATCTTTGCTTTTTCTGCAGCTTCTTTTAAACGTTGTAAAGCCATTGGGTCTTGACGTAAATCAATTCCTTCGTCTTTTTTAAATTCATCTGCTAACCAGTCGATAATTAAGTTATCAAAGTCATCACCACCTAAGTGAGTATCACCGTCAGTTGATTTTACTTCAAATACACCATCACCTAATTCAAGAACAGACACGTCATGTGTACCACCACCGCAGTCAAACACCACAATTTTCATGTCTTTGCCTTTTTTATCCATACCGTAAGCTAAAGCAGCAGCAGTAGGCTCATTGATGATACGTTTTACTTTTAAACCGGCAATTTCTCCGGCTTCTTTAGTAGCCTGACGTTGAGCATCGTTAAAATATGCTGGTACTGTAATAACAGCTTCATCTACTGTTGTTCCTAAGAAGTCTTCAGCTGTTTTTTTCATTTTTTGTAAAATGATAGCTGAAATTTCTTGAGCAGAGTAGTTTCTGTCGTCAATAACCACTCTTGGAGTGTTGTTATCGCCTTTTACTACCTTGTAAGACATACGAGGAATCTCTTTTTGAGCTTCATCAAATGAGCATCCCATAAAACGCTTAATAGAAGAAATAGTTTTTGTTGGGTTAGTGATTGCTTGACGTTTAGCAGGATCACCCACTTTACGCTCGCCACCTTCAACAAATGCTACTACAGATGGTGTAGTTCTTTTTCCTTCGTTATTAGCAATAACAACAGCCTCGTTACCTTCCATAACCGCTACGCAGCTATTTGTTGTACCTAAATCTATTCCTATAATTTTTCCCATAATATATGTGTTTTTAGTTGTTTACGAATTTTTAAATTACGCTATAGGCTAGTCAATGTTTGTGCCAATCCAAAAAAACACTGCAATTATGACAGCCTGACACGAACAATAAAAAACCGCTTAAAATATGTCATTTTAAGCGGTTAAAAGCGTGAATTTTGTCAGATTTTAAGGACAAATAAAAGCGTAATTCTTTCTGAAATTAAGAGGTTGAGTAACCGGATTATCAGAAATCTGATTAATAAAATCGTCCAATAAATCTTTGCTAATTGTAGATCTGGAGCAAGAACCAAATATACCAACACCACCATTAATATTAGAATAGTTAGGTTTGTCCTGAGCAATGGAGTTTGATGGCTGATTCACTTGTAAAAAAGTATTTAAGTCATCATTTCCGGCAGTAATAATGTATTCAATATAGTGAGATGTTCTAAAAAGAACAGTACCTGTAGTTTTTTTAGGAATTTCTCTAGCAAGGTTTGAATAAAATTCAGGACAATTGAAAGAAACTTCCATAGCTTCTCCTCCTGCAAGTGTTGGAGATTTTTGGGTTGGGAAATTGAAATCCACATAATTTCTTACACCACCACCACCTTGTAATGAATCGATATAATGAAAGCGCATTACAACAGAATACAATTTTGCATTTGCAACAGATTTGAATTTAATTTTTGGTGTAAAAGTTAAATTCGAATAATCAACATATCTGCTCCTTGGAGTTCCGGTACCCGGAGGGGAATCTAACACATATCCGTTGCAATGAGTGGGATAAGCAACAGTTGGAGAAGGATTTGGGATCCATACAAAAGGCATAGAACCATAAGATCTCACGCTGTCAACCATTACAGTTTGAGAGGTAATTTCAGTACCTGTACCAATATTTTTTATAGTTAATTTATAATTTCCGGTAGTGTATAATTTGTCGGTTGTTTGCCAAATGCGTTGATTTGAGTCGAAATTACCACTAGCAGTTGTAACAACTGTTTCGGTTAAAACAATTTCTTTTTTGGTTGCATTACCAACAGTTGTTAGGGTAGGAGTAGTACTTCCTGTCATAAAACGCTGAAGTGTAACCAATAATTCTCCGGGTCCGTAATTAATCGTGCTATTTTCTTGTCCGGCAGCCAAAGCATCGCCATTTGTAAGGTATACTTTATTAATTCTGATATTTTGTACGGTTTCGTTGGGATTTAGAATTCCATATACAGAAACGGCTTCTTTACCTGGCGCTAAAACATCTAGGTCATTTTTACAAGATGATAACGCAATTACGGAGAGAGCAAGTAAAGCGGTATATAATTTATTTTTTTTCATTTTCAAATAATAGGATAGCAAAGTTACCATTTTTAAGATAACTCCAAATTAATTCAGTAATTTTACAAAAAATCTAGATAAAAAACACTATGTCTGTTCATAAAGAAGTGAAAAAGGTAACTACGCATCAATTGCAGGAAATGAAGCGTCGTGGCGAAAAAATAGCGATGCTTACTGCCTACGATTATACTATGGCAAAAATTATTGATCATGCCGGTATTGATGTGATTTTGGTGGGAGATAGTGCAAGTAATGTCATGGCTGGTCATGAAACAACTTTGCCAATTACACTGGATCAAATGATTTATCATGCGTCTTCAGTAATAAGAGCTATTGATAGAGCATTGGTTGTTGTTGATTTGCCTTTTGGTTCTTATCAGGGAAACTCAAAAGAAGCTTTAACTTCTGCCATTAAAATTATGAAAGAAAGTGGAGCGCATGCTGTGAAATTAGAGGGAGGAAGAGAAATTAAGGATTCTATAGAACGTATTTTATCAGCGGGTATTCCTGTAATGGGACATTTGGGTTTAACACCACAGTCTATTTATAAATTTGGAACATACACAGTAAGAGCCAAAGAAGAAGAGGAAGCAAAACGATTGATAGAAGACGCCAAAATATTAGAAGAAAGCGGCTGTTTCGCATTGGTTTTAGAAAAAATCCCTGCTAAATTAGCAGAACAAGTGGCTAAAAGTATTGCAATCCCGGTAATTGGTATTGGTGCGGGTAGCGGAGTTGATGGTCAGGTTCTGGTAACACATGATATGTTAGGTATGACTCATGAATTTAGTCCACGTTTTTTAAGAAGATATTTAAACTTATACGAAAGTATGAGTGGCGCTTTTCAACAATACATCAAAGATGTAAAGAGTAAGGATTTCCCGAACGAGAGTGAGCAGTATTAAAAAGATTTCCCGCAGATACCGCTGATTATCGCAGATCTAATTTTGGATTATTACTCTTTTAATATTTAAATAATTTGCGGTTATCTGCGAAATCCGCGGGACACAAACCTATCCGATTGCCTCATTAATATCCGGCAATTTACCGAAACTAATAATGGCTTTTATATGCGACTTAAGCGCAGTCATAAACGTTGGGTTTTCTAAATACGGTACTCCAAATTCTTCGCAAGTTGATTTTACAATTTCGGAAACTTCAGGATAATGAACATGACAGATAGTTGGGAATAAATGATGTTCTACCTGAAAATTTAAACCACCTACATACCAAGAAATAATTTTATTCTTTCTCGAAAAATTAACCGTTGTGTTTAATTGATGAATAGCCCAGTTATTTTCGATGGTATAATCTTTATTAGGTAATGGATGAGTAGTGCCTTCAACTGTATGTGCCAATTGGAAAATAACGGTTAATACAACACCGGCAATAAATTGCATTAATAAAAATCCCCATAGTATTTGCATAAATGGAATATGGAATACAAAAACAGGCAAAGCAAACATAGCAGCCCAGTAAACAATTTTACTTGCTACTATTTTTAGCCAGATAATTCTGTTTTCTTCCTTAGAACTTGTATTTACTCCTTGTTGAGTGTATTTGTAAAATTGAACAAAATCTTTTAAAAGAGCCCAGTATAGAGTTAAAATTCCGTAAAAGAAAAAGGCATAGATAAATTGTAGTTTATGGTACCATTTAACTTTTGAATGAGGATTAAATTTTAAAATTAATTTATCAGCAATATCATCATCATACTCATGAATATTTGTGTATGTATGATGCATAACGTTATGCTGTAATTTCCAATTAAAAACCGAACCTCCTAGTAAATTTAAAGTATGTCCTAGCCAATAGTTTACCTTATGACTGCTAGAATAAGCACCATGATTAGCATCGTGCATCACGCTCATTCCAATTCCAGCTAAGCCAAATCCCATGATTGACCATAAGCCTAATGCAATTTTAAAAGAAGGATTGAGAGCTAAAATGCATATAAATGGAATTAAATAGGCGCTTAACATCACCACTGTTTTCATAACCATGGTTGAGTTATAATGTTTTGAAATTTTGTTTTCTTTAAAATAAGTATCTACTCTCTTACGTAAAGTAGAGAAAAAAAGTGCCTTATCTTTGTCTTTATCAACAAAGCGGATAGGAGAAAATGTCATAGTTTTTTATTAAATGAAAAAGTACAAAGGCACTTATTTTCTAAAAATACTCAAAAAAGCCGAGACTTTGATTAATTTTGTTCCTTATTGCAGGTTATTATTACAAAGCTAAAAACATATTCGCCCATTGGAGTTTTCGATTCAGGTTATGGAGGATTAACTATTTTGAAAGAGTTAGTTCATACATTACCTCAATATGATTATTTATATTTAGGAGATAATGCCCGCGCACCTTATGGTTCGCGTTCGTTTGATACGGTATATGAATATACTCTTCAATGCGTTAAGGCATTATTTGAACAAGGATGTGAATTAGTTATATTGGCTTGTAACACTGCTTCTGCAAAAGCATTACGAACTATTCAGCAAAAAGATTTACCGCTTATTGATTCTAATAAAAGGGTATTAGGTGTTATCAGGCCAACAACAGAAATTGTAGGAAATTATACCAAAACAAATGAGGTTGGTATTTTTGCTACTAGTGGAACGGTTACATCCGAATCTTATTTAATTGAGATTGAAAAGTTTTTTCCACAGGTGAAGGTATATCAAGAAGCTTGTCCGATGTGGGTTCCGTTAATTGAAAATAATGAGTTGGATGGTGAAGGTGCCAATTACTTTGTTGAGAAACATGTGAGGCATTTGTTTTCTCTATCAAAAAATATTGATACAGTTGTTTTAGGATGCACACATTATCCTTTGTTAAAACCATTAATCGAAAAACATTTACCTCAAGGAGTTCAAGTTTTAACTCAAGGTCATATAGTTGCAGAAGGCTTAAAGGATTATTTGATTCGTCATCCTGAGATGGAAGAGAGAATTTCTAAAACCAATTCTTTAAATTTTTTAACAACAGATAGTATCGATTTGTTTGATAGTCATGCTTCTTTATTTTTTGGACAAGATGTGAAGTCGAAACATTTAGGGCTTTAATAATTGCTTTGTGGTAATTTATATCTGTCAGTTCGAGCGAAGTCGAGAACTAGACAATCATTCCAGAGCTTTCTCTTTCATATTTATCTTTTTCAAAAAAAAATATTTACATTTGCCGCAGATCTTTAGGGGTGCTTTTAAATAGTTTTTCGTAGAAAGTTTTTAGTTTTTAATATTGAACGCTTAAAACTAAACATTCAAAACTATTTTAAAGCTGAGATTATACCCATTACAACAAAGTGCCAAACACAATGTTGTATGCACCTGATCAGGGTAATGCCTGCGTAGGGAAAACAGTTAACAAAAATATCGCATCCCCTTGCGGTGTTATTATTAACAATAAAAAAAAGTGAAAATGAACTTAAAAACAATCAAAAAAACATTGGCTGTAGCCATGCTTTCGTCATGCTCGTATATCTTGCATGCACAAATTACCTTAAGTGGTTCTGTAGTTGATGCAGAAAAAAAAGCAATTCCATTTTCAGTGATTGGAATTAAAAATACCTTTTTATCTACTCAATCAAATGTTACGGGACAATTTGAATTTAAAAATTTAAAGCCCGGAGTTTATGTGTTAACGACTAAATGTGTTGGGTATAAAACCAAAATAGATTCTATTGATTTAAAGGATAATATGTCTCTTGAAATTAGTTTAAATCAAGATGATAAAGCATTAGATGAAGTTGTTATAAATGCTACAAGAGTGGATAACTCTTCTGCTTTCGCACACAGTGATTTGAGTACAGAAGATATTAAAAAACAAAATGTGGGACAAGACATACCTTATGTATTAAACTCAGTTCCTTCTGTTGTGATTAATTCGGATGCCGGAAATGGAGTAGGATACACCGGTATGCGTATCAGAGGAACTGATGGAACACGTATTAATGTTACTATTAACGGAGTTCCAGTAAATGATGCAGAAAGCCAGGGAACTTATTTTGTAGATATGCCCGATTTATTATCATCAACAAATAATATACAAGTTCAAAGAGGAGTTGGAACCTCAGTAAATGGTGCAGGGGCTTTTGGTGCTAGTATTAATATGCAAACTAATCAATTGAATGAAAAAGCTTATGCGCAAATTAATAACAGCATAGGTTCATTTAATACAATTAAAAATACAATCGCGGCCGGAACAGGATTAATTAATAATCACTTCACCTTTGATGCCAGAGCATCTCGTATAACAAGTGATGGATATATAGATAGAGCAAAATCAAATTTAAATGCCTATTATGTGGCTGCCGGTTATTATGGTAAAAAAACATCTGTTAAAGCCATTATGTTTAGCGGTTGGGAAAAAACATATCAAGCTTGGAATTACGTATTAGAAGATAGTATTAAGAATGGTAACAGAACAGATAACTCATGTGGTGCTTATTATGATGCTAATGGAAATTTAAAATACTATAGTAACGAAACAGATAATTACAAACAAGACAACTATCAATTGCATTTAGTTCATGCTTTTAATAGGAAGTTAACAGCAAATATTACAGGGCACTATACAGCAGGAAAAGGTTATTATGAGCAATACAAACAAGGGCAATTACTTAATGATTATACTATGCCAAATGTAATAACAGCTCATGATACAATAACTACAACAGATCTTATAAGACGCAGATGGTTGGATAACGATTTTATCGGAGCAATTGGTAATATTAACTATAAGCCTAATACATTACTTAATTTTGTTTTAGGTGGCGGTTATAATACCTATTACGGACGACATAATGGAGAAGTGATTTGGGCTCAGTTTAGTAATGTGAATGATTATAAACCAAGGTATTATGATGATAAGGCAACTAAAACTGATGGGAATGTGTATTTAAAAACAACGATTCGCCCTACAGATAAATTAACTGCTTTTGTTGATTTACAATACCGTTTGGTAGGATATACATTTATGGGTTTTGATACCTCATTGGTAGTAGCTCAGGAATTAACTGCTAAATACGGTTTCTTTAATCCTAAAGTTGGTATTAATTATTTATTAACTCAAAATACAAATGTGTATGCAAGTTATGCCATTGCCAACAAGGAGCCCAATAGAGATGATTTTGTTCAGTCAACAGTTAAGAGCCGTCCAAAATCCGAACAATTAAATGATTTAGAAATTGGAGTTTCGCATCGATTAAAGAATTTAAGCGTGGCTTTAAATTACTATGATATGCAATACAAAAATCAATTAGTGCTTAATGGACAAATAAATGATGTGGGAGCATATAACAGAGTAAATGTAGCTAGCAGTTACAGAAGAGGTGTAGAACTTGAGCTAAATGCAAATGTAACTAAGTATTTTACATTTAATGGTAATGTAACCTTATCTCAAAATAAAGTAAAAGAGTATTATGAGTTTATTGATAATTACGATATCTATCCGGGACAGGATACTGTAAAACATACTAACACGGATATCTCTTTTTCTCCAAATGTTATTGCTGCAGCTAATTTTATTTTCAAACCTGTTAAAAATTTAGAAGTAGGTTTTTTAAATAAATATGTTGGAAAACAATATCTAGATAATACTCAAAACAACCAAAGAGCTATTCACGATTATTTTGTAACGGATTTCAGAGTTAATTATACTATTCATACAAGTTTGATTAAAGAAATCAACTTGATTGCAATCATTTACAATTTATCGAATACTCTTTACGAAACAAACGGTTATAATTATACTTATACAATGAGCGATTCTTATGGAGATAAAAAGATGTATTCATCAAATTATTTAGCACCAGCTGCGCCAACTCATTTTATGATTGGATTGAATCTGAAATTTTAGAATGTGAGTGAATCCGCATTTATTAATAAAAGCGGATTCACTATTTTATTTCGAAGATTTATTGTTTTCGGAAACTTGATTGAAGAAACAATTGGCTGCCTTTTTAATTTGTTCAGAATCTGATTTTGGGATACTGAATTCAGCAGTTTCGTTAAATAAAATACTTGAAAGCCCAAGTTCTTTAAGGTTTTCAAGATAGTTGTTGTTGTTTAGGGAGATTAAGAAGTATGCAGACGTTTTATCTATTATTTGTAATTCTATTGATTTTATATAAATCTGTTTTTTATTTGATAATAAAAGTAACGAACTTTTTTGGCCAAAGCCTAGATTATCTCGAACAATGATTTTTAAATAATTTTTTTGACCCTGTTTTATAAATTGCACCAAATAGTTTTTTCTTATTTTCACTTCCATCACATCAACCAATT
Organism: Bacteroidia bacterium; assembly: GCA_035439445.1. GTDB lineage: Bacteria > Bacteroidota > Bacteroidia > B-17B0 > Aurantibacillaceae > UBA4416. Next base: position 33,402 of record DAORKG010000029.1, on the reverse strand, counting down.
CTTTGGTTTTAGCTGACGAAAGAGAGCATGAATCTGATTTGAATTGATATTCGCAAGTTGTTTGACTAATGCCTGTAATTGAAAAAATAAGAGAGCAAATTAAAAAGAGTTGTTTCATTATTTTGCAATTTAGATGTTTAATAAAAAAGGATAAAGTAGCCACTTTATCCTTTTAATGTTTTCTTATTTACTCAGTGGATTTTTATTTTTGTTTAAATCCAATTAAGATAACTGCACAGCCTGAACCTGCATTTTTATTCGCATCCAATTGAGCTTCAATCGTACACTCTAAAGTGTTTTTTACTTTAAAATCCCAATACGGAGCGTTAGCGTAATTTTTATTTGTAAATAATAAATGACGATCTTGATCGTAAATATTAAAAATTAAATTACCATCCGTTTTTCCGCTACAAGCAGCTAAACGGTAAGTTGTTTCACCAAAAAAAGTAGTGTGAAACTCAGCCATCTCCTCAGAGTTTAATAATAATGAACGATAAGATTGTCCGTCAGAAATAAACTGAGCAATAATATGTTTTGAGCATAAGCTGGCAATAGAGTCGCATTGTGCTTTTGCCGTATTTGATAAACCTACTATAGCAATAATTAATAGGCTCTTATATAAATTCTTCTTCATATTGTATGGTAGTTATTAAGATTTTGAATTAATAATTTTATCACGGATAGCAGTAATTTTAGCTGCTATTTCTTCAATTTGTTCTTTGCTGATAGTAATTTCAGTAGTGCTATTGATGTAAGTGATTTTCTTTGTTTCATCAGTTGTTGGTTCCACAAAATTATATTTTGTAGTAACTCCTTCATAAATCTTAGCTAACTCTTCTAACTGAGTTGTTAATTCAGCAGCGTCTGGTAAATTGTGAGATTTCACTAATTTAACAATACTGCCCAATGCTTGTTTTTGCTCAGCTATACGGTATTTAATTTCATCGGTTGGTTTTTTATTGTATGCCATAATAGAGAAATGCATACTTTCAATCCATCCACCTGTTAAAATTAAACTACTGATTTCAGTACGTTTATTTGTTTTCAAATAGGCATCGCTAGCTCTGTAAGCAATACCAACTAATACCAACATACTATCCTTGTTAGAGATATTTGTTTGAATACGTTGCATAGTAGCTTGATCAAAAGCAGAAGATACTCCTAATTTATCAGCTAAAGTTTTAACAGCGCCAAGATACCCAATCGCATCCTGAGTTTGGTTATACATACTCACGTATCCTAAATCAGCACCATAAATACCTAAATTTAAAGATTTTGAATAGTCAGATGAATATTGTCCGTTTTTATTACCTGGATTTAAGATTGCTTTGTCGTATGATACTCCTGATTTTTGGATTAACAAAGCTGTTTGCATAGGAGACGGAATACTAAATAACTCTCCGCCTACATTTAAGGCAACGTTTTTTACAGTATCAGTATCAGCAATGTTGTCTCCAGTTTCTCCCTCAGCTGGTTTTGGATCCCCACAAGAGTAAATTAACAAAGAAGTTAAGCCTAAAGCTATAACTTTAGTATTTAACTTAAAATTTTTAATGTTCATCGTCATATTTTAATTGTTTATTGCTAAAAAACCTATGCAAGTAAATAAATTTTGGCGAGATAGCCAAATAAATTTATGTCTGTTATCGACAAAAAATTAGATTATTCCTAAAGCTTCTTCTATATATTTAAAAGTAGACAAAATCTCAGGTTTACCATCAATTTGAGCCACATCATGCTCAAAATGAGCTGAAGGAAGTCCGTCAGCTGTTAAAATTGTCCAGCCGTCCTTTAGTTGTTTGATATTTTTGGTACCCATATTAATCATTGGTTCAATGGCAATTACCATCCCATCCTTTATCTTAGGTCCATCACCACGTTTTCCGTAATTAGGAACTTCAGGATCTTCATGTAATTTTTTACCTAAACCATGTCCAACTAATTCTCTAACAACGCCATAGCCATGTTTTTCGGCATGTTGTTGAATAGCAAATCCGATGTCACCAATTCTATTTCCGCTTTTAAATTGTTCAATTCCCAGATACAAACATTCTTTAGTTACATCTAACAATTTTTGAACTTCAGGCTTAATTTGTCCCACCCCAAAAGTATAGGCATGATCTCCAAAATATCCATTTTTCACAACTCCACAATCTACCGAAATAATATCTCCTTCTTGCAAAGGTTTATCATTAGGAATTCCATGAACAACAGACGCGTTTAACGACATGCAAAGCGTGTTCGGGAATCCATACATTCCTTTAAATCCTGGTACTCCTCCATTATCTCTGATGTATTCCTCAGCTATTTTATCCAAATAAAGAGTCGTAACTCCCGGTTTAATTTCTTTGGCGATGACTCCTAAAGTTCGTGACACACTAAGTGCCGACTCTCTCATCAATTCAATCTCTTCTCTATTTTTTAGTATAATCATTTTCCGAATAATTTTTGGAAGAAAGATTTTTCTTCTTTTTTGTAATTGTGATGAGCTTCTGGATTTTTATAGGTGTGATTGAAATCACCACCCTCAGGATGAAGGGTTTGCCATACAGCACTCCAGCCTATAAAACCACCTACATTTCTGTCGTCTATAAATACATCAACATCTAGTTTTCGTGGAGTATTTTCTGTGATAACTTCTTCCGGATAGTTTTTATTAACAGCATAAAATTCAACACCATTTTGTCGGCAATACTCAACAGCCTCATCCAAAAGTGCACCGGTTCTGTAAGTGTTTAAAATCAACTTATGTCCTTTTTTTTGCAATTCTTTAATAGTTGCAAATGCAAACAGCATTTCCTTTCCTATTCGAGGATACTGGTGTTCTACAATTGTTCCATCAAAATCAATGGCAATTGTTTTACTGTTGTTATTAATGAATTGTTGTGACATTTTAATTATAAATTTTCAGCTTTTAAAACTTTTAAATCTGCATCTAATTCGTAGTGACGAGGAATAGCTGTACCGATTTCAAATTCTAAAATTTGTTGAGGTGTCATGTTTTCTAAATACATAATTAATGCACGCAAGCTATTACCGTGAGCTGCAATTACAATATTTTTTCCCTCTTTTAATTTTGGTTCTATTTCGGCTTTAAAATAAGGAATTACACGAGCTGCAGTATCTTTTAAGCTTTCTCCATTTGGAGGGGCAATATCGTAACTTCTTCTCCAAATTTTCACTTGCTCATCACCATATTTTTGAGCAGTAGCTGTTTTATCTAAACCTTGCAAATCTCCATACATACGCTCGTTTAAAGCTTTGTTGTAAGTAGTTGGAACGTTAGATTGATTAGAAACTTCTAAAGCTAATTTTAAAGTGTTTTGTGCTCTTTTTAAATCAGATGCGTAAGCTAAATCAAACTTGAAAGGTTTTAATTTTTCACCTGCATTTTTTGCTTCCTGCATCCCTTTTTCAGTTAATTCAACATCTACCCAACCGGTAAATTTATTTTCTAAATTCCATACGCTTTGTCCGTGACGAAAGATGATTAATGTTGCCATATATATGTTTAATGTTTTGTTGTTTTAATGTTTCTTGTTCTTATTCGTAATAATTTATTAATAAGCTCTCGCAAATAATACACGTTGTGTGCTTGGTTTTCCGCTATAAATACAAACTCCTGCTTCTTGAACATTGTTTAAAGGAATACAACGAATAGTTGCTTTTGTTTCTTCTTTTATTTTTTCTTCTGTTTCCGGTGTACCATCCCAGTGAGCATAAACAAATCCTGTTTTTTCGTCTAACACTTTTTTAAATTCTTCGTATGAATTTACAGTTGTTGTTAATTCTTTATTGCGAGCAACTGCTTTGTTGTATAAATTAGATTGAATATCAATCAGTAATTTTTCTACTAAAGAATCTATTCCTTCAATGCTCACTGTTTCTTTTGTTAAAGTATCTCGGCGAGCAATTTCAATAGTCCCATTTGCTAAATCTCTTTCGCCAATGGCGATACGAACCGGAACCCCTCTTAATTCATGTTCAGCAAATTTAAAGCCCGGACGTTGAGTGTCTCTATTATCGTATTTTACTGATATTCCTTTAGCTTGGAGTTTTGATTTAATATCATTAGCAACCTCAGATACTTTAGCCAAACCTTCATCTCCTTTGTAAATAGGAACAATCACCACTTGAATAGGAGCTAACTTTGGAGGTAATACTAAACCATTATCATCACTATGACTCATAATTAAAGCACCCATTAAACGAGTAGATACACCCCAGGATGTTGCCCAAACAAATTCCTGTTTATTATCTTTAGTAACATATTTCACATCAAATGCTTTTGCGAAATTTTGTCCCAAAAAGTGCGAAGTACCTGCTTGTAAAGCTTTCCCGTCTTGCATTAATGCTTCAATACAGTATGTGTCATCAGCTCCCGCAAAACGTTCGTTAGGAGTTTTAACGCCTTTTACTACAGGAACAGCCATCCAGTTTTCCACGAAGTCTGCATATACTTCCAACATTTTTTTAGTTTCTTCTATTGCTTCTTCTTTTGTAGCATGTGCTGTGTGTCCTTCTTGCCAAAGAAATTCAGCTGTACGTAAAAACAAACGAGTACGCATTTCCCAACGAACCACATTTGCCCATTGATTTACTAAAATAGGTAAATCACGATATGATTGAATCCAACCTTTATATGTATTCCAAATGATAGCCTCACTGGTAGGACGAACAATTAATTCTTCTTCTAATTTAGCTTCTGGATCAACAATTAATTTTGTTTTATCATTAGGATTGGTTTTTAAACGGTAGTGAGTAACCACGGCACATTCTTTAGCAAAACCTTCTGCATTTTTCTCTTCTGCTTCAAATAAACTTTTAGGAATAAACAATGGGAAATAAGCATTTTGATGCCCTGTATCTTTAAACATTTTGTCTAAAGCTTTTTGCATATTTTCCCAAATTCCGTATCCGTATGGTTTAATAACCATACAACCTCTAACTGCTGAGTGGTCTGCTAAATCAGCTTTTACCACTAAATCGTTATACCACTTACTGTAATCTTCTGCGCGCGATGTCAATTCCTTACTCATGTTTATTAACAAATGTTAAATAATAAAATTAATATTTAGGTTGGCACTTTATTTGGTATCTTTACGGTGCATTCCCCGTGCAAATTTAAACTTTTATTGGACGTTTACGTCTGATATTTTAAAAACTAATAAAATGAAAAAATTAGTTATCATATTCGCTACAGCTATTACGCTTTTGTCGTCTTGTATTTCTCAAAAAACGGGGACATCTAGTTATAATGACGATGTTTATGCAAATCCTAAAGAGGATAAAATAGAGGAGGCAAGAATTGCTGCTGAAAAAAAGCAAGCTAAAGAAGCTGCAGATAAACGCTATAATGATTCTATTGCCGCTGTTCAAAAAGCTCAAAAAGAGAAGGATGAAGCAAATCCATATTATAAAGACAGGGAATTTAAGTATGATGATTACTATGATTATGAATACGCCACTCGTGTAAGACGTTTTAATAACGGGATAAATGGTTTAAGTTATTATGATAATTATTATACTAACTCTTATTGGTATAGTAATAATCCTTATAACTATGGAATAAGTGTGTACAATGGCTACAGTTGGTGGGGTCCAGGTTATAATTCATATAGCTATAGTCCTTCAATAAATTTTTATAATAGTTGGGGTTGGGGATGCAATCCAGGATATGGATACGGTGGATACAATCCATATATGAGTGCATATGCTCAAGGATATAATAATGGGTTTTATAATGGAATGTGGGGTAACTATTATGGTTATGGTAACCCATATGGATATGGTAGTCCATTTGGCTACGGATATGGTTACCCATATTATGGTTATGGGTATGGTGGTTATGGATATTATAACGGCTGGGGATATTACAATAGCTATGACAATAACAGTGGTTATGCCTATTACGGTCCTAGATCATCTCATGGAGGAAATAGCCATAGAACATCAAATCCAGGAAATCAAGGTTTAGTAGAAAAGTACATTCACGAAATTTCGGATAAGCAAACAGTGGCAGTTAAATTCACAGATATTAAAACTCCAAGAAACGAAATTAATGAGCCTATTAGAGTAAATAATAATGGAACTCCTGTTGGAACGGGAGGAATTAAACAGCCACATTCCAATGCAGGTAATGGTGAGTCTCCAGTAAGAGCAAATGAACCTATCAGAACAAATCCAATTAAAGATCAACCAACAAAAATGAATGATCCAATCAAATATAATGAGCCGGTGAGAAATAACCCAATTAAGGAACAACCAACCAAGGTTAATGAGCCAATTCGTTATAATGAACCGATTAGAAATAATCCTATAAAAAATGTTGAACCGGTAAAGCAACCTATTGAGAATACACCAAGATTTGAAACACCTAGGTTCGAAACCCCTCGACAAAATAATAATCCAACTCCCAACTTCCCAATAAATAATGGAGGTGGAAATGCCCCTGCTAATGGCGGAGGAGGGCATAGACCTAGATAAATAAACACTCCCCGTTTAATTTAAAATTTTTGTTATGAAACTTTTTTTTAGTGTAACAACATTTAGTTTGTTATCATTATCTCTTATATCTCAAAATGACATAGATGCCATGAGGTATTCACAAACATTTTTTGGTGGTACATCGCGTAGCAAAGCAATGGCAGGCTCTTTCGGAGCACTTGGAGCAGATGGCTCCTGTATGGCAAATAACCCTGCAGGTATTGGTTTGTATAAAAAAGGAGATATCAACCTTTCATTTGGATTGAAGTTCAACTCTGTTGAAGCTACGCATAATGGAACAACTAATAAAAATTTTAAGGCAAGTGTCCCTTTTGATGGATTGACGTTAGTTGGCGCATGGGATAGTAAAGTTCAGCCGGATAATCATCATGCTTTGGGTTTGTCGTGCAATCAAATTGCTAATTTTAACAGTAATAGTACTATTGAAGGAAATGCCAATTTTAAAAGTATCGCGAATGATTTTTTAGCATCTGCTAATGGAAAGCCTCTAAAAAATCTAGATAATACTTACTCAGGTATGGCTTATGACAATTATTTAATAGATGTTTATGACACTGTAAATAACAAATACTGTAGTTTGGTAAATACTAAGTATGATTTAATTCAATCAAAAACTATTGAAGCTAGAGGTAAAATAAATGAGTGGTGTTTTAATTATGCCTATGGGTATAAGGATAAGTTATACGTTGGCGCTACTTTAGGTATACCAATGGTTACTTTTAATTATAATTCTGTTTATTCTGAATCAGATGCCAATGACTCTATGAGGTTAAGTACTAATGCAACTCCGAGTTATTATTATCCTTCACAGGGTGTTGGAGGTTTTAAAAGTTTATCTTATCAAGAAACCTATAAAACATCAGGAACCGGATATAATTTAAAAGTAGGTGTAATATACAGAGCAGCAGATTTTATAAGATTAGGTGCGAGTTTCCATTCACCTACAGTTTATAATTTAACAGATGGTTATTTATATAAAATGACGGCTAATTATGATGAAGGTGGCTCTTTTACCACCCAATACCCTCCTGACAATGGCGGTAAGTTTAATTACCAGGTTATAACGCCAATGAAATTTACAGGAAGTGTAGCTTTGTTGTACAAAAAAATGGGAGCTCTAAATATTGATTACGATATTATCAATTACAAGCAAGCTTCTTTGCAAAGTTCGCCACAAGAGTTTACAGCTGTAAATGCAACTATTAGAAAAAAATACGCTCAAACTACTAATTTAAGAGTGGGAGTAGAGGCTAATTTAAAACCCATGTTTGTAAGATTGGGGTACGCCATGTATGGAAGTCCTTTTGGAGATACCTTTAGCGGAGATTTTGTGAAAACGTTTTTTACAGGAGGAGTTGGGTTTAGAAGAGAAAAAATGTATGTAGATGTATCTTTTACAAGGAGTATGAGTAACGAAAACTATTATATGTACAACCCTAATTTCGTTGATAAATCCACTTTGAAAAATTCTGGCACGACAATTGCAGTTACGGTAGGTAGTAAGTTTTAGTGTAGTTTTGTTCTAGATTAATTGGTTAGAAAGTCTCGGGGTAGTGGCCGGGACTTTCGCTTTTTATGGGCTTTTTAAACTAAATAAATTGTTTAAAATTCTCTTTTAGCAGCAATTAAGGTGTTTTTTAATAAAGAAGCAATTGTCATAGGGCCAACACCACCCGGAACAGGGGTAATATAACCTGCTTTTTTGGAAACTTCTTCAAACTGAACATCTCCTACTAGTTTAAAACCGCTTTTTTTAGAAGTATCATCCACACGATTAATTCCTACATCAATTATCACAGCGCCTTCTTTTACCATGTCTGCCGTTACAAAGTTTGGTTTTCCAATAGCCGCAATAATAATATCAGCGTTTAATGTATGTTCTTTTAAATTTTGAGTATGGCTATGGCATAATGTAACGGTACAGTTACCTAAATTGGTGTTTTTTGCCATCAAAATACTCATAGGTGAGCCAACAATGTGACTTCTTCCAATCACTACACAATGTTTTCCATCTGTTGGAATATTATATCGCTCTAATAATTGAACAATTCCAAAAGGTGTGGCACTTACATAAGTTGGAAGATTTAAAACTAAACGTCCAACATTTATAGGATGAAAGCCATCTACATCTTTACTAGGTTTAATGGCTTCAATTATTTTTTGTTCGGAGATGTGACGAGGTAATGGCAATTGAACAATGTAGCCATCAATATCATCATCGTTATTTAATTCCTCAATTTTTGAAAGTAGTTTTTGTTCGGAAACATAAGCTTCAAATGTTACTAAAGTAGATTTGAAACCAACATTTTCACAGGCTTTAACTTTGCTTCCTACATAAGTTTGTGAAGCGGGATCATCGCCAACTAAAATGGCAGCTAAGTGCGGTTGTTTTTTTCCTTTAGCAACCATTTCTTTAACTTCATTAGCAATTTCAGATTGAAGTTCAAGAGATATTTTTTTTCCGTCTATTAAAATCATTGTATTACATTTTAGGCATTCCACCAGGCATATTACGCATTAGTTTCGCCATTTGGTTTTTATCCCCCATCATACGCATCATTTTGCGTGTATCCTCAAACTGCTTTAATAATTTGTTAACTTCTTGTATCGACTGCCCACTTCCTTTAGCAATGCGCTGACGACGGGAACCGTTAATGATTTCTGGTTGAGAGCGTTCTTTTGGAGTCATTGATCCAATAATTGCTTCAATACCTTTAAAAGCATCATCGTTTATCTCTGCATCTTTCATTGCTTTACCAACTCCAGGGATCATTCCAACTAAATCTTTGATGTTACCCATTTTTTTAATTTGTTGTAATTGGCCTAAAAAGTCGTTAAAGTCAAATTGATTCTTTGCAATTTTTTTAGATAATTTTCTTGCTTCCTCTTCGTTAAATTGTTCCTGAGCGCGTTCTACTAAGGATACAACGTCACCCATTCCCAAAATACGATCGGCCATACGCTCAGGATAGAAAATATCCAAAGCTTCCATTTTTTCGCCGGTACCAATAAACTTAATAGGTTTATTAACGACAGATTTAATAGATAATGCAGCTCCACCACGAGTATCACCATCTAATTTGGTTAATACAACACCATCAAAATCTAAACGATCGTTAAAGGCTTTTGCAGTATTAACAGCATCTTGACCCGTCATGGAGTCAACCACAAATAAGATTTCGTTTGGTTTAATGGCAGCTTTTAAATCAGCAATTTCCGTCATCATTTGCTCATCAACCGCTAAACGACCTGCGGTATCTATTAACACAATGCTATTTCCGTTTTCTTTAGCTTGTTTAATAGCAGCTTCGGCAATTTTGATTGGATTTTTTTCTTCTTTGTTTGAAAAAACATCTACTCCAATTTGTTCTCCTAATACATGCAATTGGTCAATCGCTGCTGGACGATACACGTCACAAGCAACTAATAATGGTTTTTTACCTTTTTTTGTTTTTAAGAAATTTGCCAATTTACCGGTAAAGGTTGTTTTACCTGAACCTTGTAAACCACTCATTAAAATAATGGTAGGATTTCCGCCTAGGTAAATCTCTTCCATTTGCCCACCCATCAATTTTGTCAGTTCATCATGAGTAATCTTAACTAGTAATTGGCTAGGAGAAACAGCCGTTAACACATTTTGTCCTAGAGCTTTTTCTTTAACCGTATCCGTAAATGACTTTGCAACTTTATAGTTAACATCGGCATCTAATAAGGCTTTACGAACTTCTTTTAACGTTTCGGCAACGTTAATCTCAGTTATTTTACCTTGACCTTTTAGGGTTTTAAGGGCTCTTTCGAGCTTATCGGATAAATTATCAAACATGGTATTTCTTTTTTAAGGGTGCAAAGATAAGAAAATTAGGGCGTTACACTCCAATTTTTTCATTTACTACTTTTAAAATCTCAGCTTCTAACGCCATTGTTTTATTTTCAATGTCTTTTCCTTTAGCAATGATGTCATTTACAAAAGCTTTATCATCGTAACCGCTTGCATTAATACGGACATTCATAAAAGCCCCCATTACAGCACTGCGAGCGCATAAAGCACCAACACCGGCATCCGATACTGAATTAGGATTTCCAACTTCCGCCATGGCTTTAATGATTGATAAGCTATCGTAAGATAATTGCATCACTTTAAAAGGAACTTCAATGGCAAATTTTGTCGCATCTTGAATAGCTTGTTTACGTAATGCTTTTTCTTCATCTGTTCCTTTTGGTAAGCTAAAAGCAGACATGATTTTATTAAAAGCAGCAGTGTCTAAATCAACTAACTTGGTTAACTCATCTTTAATTTTTTGACCTTTTTCTGCCCACACACTAAATTCTTCCCAACGAGCATCCCAACCTTTTTTATGTGATGATAAATTAGCTACCATGGTTGCTAATGAAATCCCTAATGAACCGACATAAGCAGAAATTGAACCACCACCCGGTGCAGGACTTTCGCTAGCTGTTTCATCAGCAAAATCAGTTAAAGTCATGCCCACTAATTTACTATCAGCTTTATCTTTTAGTAAATATTCAATAATTCTTTCTTCCGGTTTAAATGGACCTAATTCATCTAGGCCCATTGTTTTAATCGCAATTTTGATTAATTCTTTTTCAGAAACTCCAGTTGAGCGTTGTTGCTTTTGCAAGAAGTATTTTCCGGCATCTAATAATGATTTTAAGGGAACTAATCCTACTAATTCAGAACCTGTAACTCTAATTCCACGCTCTGTAGCTTTTTTACAAACCTCGTCAAATGCAATATGTAATGGAGTGATGTTGATGTTGGTTAAGTTCATGGAGATTTGAGCTACTCCATATTCCTCAATAAACCAACCAATAGCTTTTACGGATTTTAAAGTTCCGGGAATAGAAACAGGATTGCCATTAGCATCTGTTACAATTTTTCCATTAATAGGATCTCCTTCACGTTTTACACGTCCTGCTTCACGCACATCAAATGCAATAGAGTTTGCGCGACGAGTTGAGGTTGTATTTAAGTTGACGTTGTATGCTACTAAAAAATCACGAGCACCAATAACGGTTGCACCGCGTTTTGCATCAAACTCTGCAGGACCAAAATCAGGTTTCCACTCAGGTAATTTAATTTTTTTGAAAAAGCCTTCGTATTCGCCAGCTCTAATAACCGAAAGATTACTTCTTTCTTTGTTAGATTGAGCAGCTTCATATAAATAAATTGGGATTTGTAATTCTTTTCCTACGCGTTCTCCTAATTTTTGCGCCCATTTAGCAGTTTCTTCCATGCTAATGTTTGCAATAGGAATTAAAGGACAAACATCGGTAGCACCCATACGAGGATGTTCTCCTTTATGTTTGCTCATATCAATTAATTCGCCGGCTTTTTTAATCGCTAAAAATGCCGCATCAATAACAGCTTGGGGAGTTCCAACAAAAGTAACTACTGTTCTATTGGTAGCTTTACCTGGATCCACGTTTAATAATCTAACGCCTTCAACAGATTCAACTTGGTCGGTTATTTGTTTAATAATTGATAAATCTAGTCCTTCAGAAAAATTAGGAACACATTCTATTAATTGTTGCATAAAAAAAGGTTTAAAATGGTGCTTAAAAGTATAAAAAATACCTGTTAATCGTTTAAACTCTAAGGAATCGATATTATTTTTAATTAACAATCCCTTATAAATAACAATTTTCAACTTATTGATTCGTTTTAAAGCATTAACATATATTTGTTTTTATACTGAATTAATTTGAATCCAAACAAACATATTTTCATCTATACTCATAAAATTACTCCTAGGGTGAAGTATATCTTTAATTTAGTTTTAAAGGATTGTTTAGGATTGGAATTTACATTGACTAACAGTATTGATGATTATAAATTAGTTGAAGGGAATAAGTTTTCTTATACAACACAAGAGGTTGAAAGCGATTTTCATATAGCAGCTCACACTTTATTGTTTGAATCGGGGATAAAAGAGCAGACTATTCAGATGCAGAATCATGAAGCGTACTTTAAGTATTTTTTTAAAACGTATCATAGTGTTCTTCCATTTGATTTGTTTGCGGCTTCGTTTTATTTAGTGAGCAGATATGAAGAGTATTTGCCTTTTATTCCGGATGCATTTAATCGATTTGAAGCCGAAAATAGTTTAGCATATCAATATGATTTTTTGAATATCCCATTGGTTAATTTGTGGATTAATGAGTTTGAAAAAACCTTGCTAAAAAAATTTCCAAACTTAATTACAACTCATAAACCTTATTCTTTTGTCTCTACAATTGATATTGATACAGCTTACAAGTATCAGGAGAAAGGCGTTATGCGGTCTATTGGAGGTTACTTGAAATCTATACTTAAAATTGATAAAGCTGATTTAAAACAACGCACAGCTGTTTTATTAAATAAAGAAAAAGATCCTTTTGATTCATACGATTATCAATTAGAGATTCAAAAGAAATATAAATTAAAAGTTATTTATTTCTTTTTACTTGGGGATTACGGAATGAATGATAAAAATCATCCGTCGAACAATTATGGGTTTCAGCAATTAATTAAACATTTATCTGATTATGCTTCGCCCGGTATTCATCCTTCATTTGGGTCAAATGGAAACATCAACCAGGTAAAAGTTGAGATAAATCGTTTGGCGAAAATAACGCATCGTGATATATTTAATTCTCGACAACATTTTTCGATGTTGAAATTTCCTGACACTTATGTTACACTCTTGGAATTGGGAATTACAAATGACTATTCGATGGGTTATGCTAATTTTAATGGTTTTAGAGCGAGTTTTTGTATGCCATTTTATTGGTATGATTTAGACGATGAATTAGAGACGGCATTAAAAGTACATCCATTTTGTTTGAGTGAAACATCATTAAGATACAAAGATCATGCTACTCCTCAAACTATATCAAAACATGCTAAGCCTATAATAGATGAGGTGAAAAAATATAATGGAGAGTTGATTACCATTTTTCATAACGACACTATGGGAACTTCTCTGGAATGGATAGATTGGAAAAATGTGTATGAAGAAATTATTCAGCTAGCAGTAGAGAAAAAATGATTTTAATATACACTCATCATATTACACCTCGAGTTTTGTATGCTATGGATGTAGTGTTTAAAACGGTACTCAATACGTCATACCGAATCACAGATAATATATTAGAATTTAGAAATTATAATGCCCCTAAAATTGCTTATACTAAAGCGAATGAAAGTTTTGATGTGTTTATTGAGTCTGATAATTTATTATTTGAATCAGATATTAAAACAAAAATTATTGAAGCAGAGAAAGAGTACGTTGATTCCCCTAAATTCTTTAAATCAAATTCAAATGATTATTTAGGTTATGATATATTTGCAATGACGTTTTATTTCGCTACACGTTATGAGGAATATTTAAAATCAAATTTAGATGAACATCAACGTTTTCAGGCAGAAAACAGCATTGCTTTTCAATACAATTGTTTACATATTCCTTTTTTAAATTTCGCAATACAGAAGTTTAGTGAAAAATTAAAACATCAATTTACTTCTTTAAAATTTCATAAAAGGCAATTTAATTACTTGTCAACTATTGATATTGATAATGCCTTTGCTTATGCAAATAAAGGCTTGAAACGAAATATTGGAGGATTTGTAAAAGATGTTTTTACTTTAAAAATAGATCAACTGACAAAGCGTATCGTAAGTAATTTAAACGAAGATAAAGATCCTTATAACACATTTGATGTAATAAATACTCTAAGTGAAGAAACACATACTGTCTTGAGGTATTTTGTATTGATAGGAGACTATTCTACATTCGATAAAAACCCTCATTATAGTAACTCAGGTTTTAGAAAATTATTGAAAGGTTTATCTGTTAATTATGAAATTGGATTACATCCATCTTATAAATCATTTAATAATCTTGAAAAAATTGAAATTGAAAAAAAACGTTTAGAAGATATCATAGAGAAAAAAGTAACATCTGCCCGTTGTCATTTTTTAAGAGTAAATTTTCCCGAAACATACAGAGCATTCATAAAAGCAGGTATTACAGATGATTATACCATGATTTATGCTTCTCAATCAGGTTTTAGAACTGGATTGTGTACACCATACCCGTGGTTTGATTTAGAAAAAAATGAAATTACTTCATTAACCATTCACCCTAGTGTGATTATGGAAGGAACATTGAGAGATTATAACGGGTATACACCAGACCATGCAAATTCTGTGATTAATAGTTTATTGAACGAAGTAAAAAAACAAGGAGGAGAATTTGTTTCTGTATGGCATAATGATAGCTTTGTACAAGAACAAGAAGAGTGGATTGATTTATACAAAGATTTATTGATTTCCTCAAAACAAGAAACATTAAACAATTAAACAATTAAACTTGCAACAATTTTATGTGCGGAATAGCAGGAATCATCTCTAAAAATAATTCAGTATCCATTAAAGATGCTGTTTATGATATGAGTCAAGCTATAAAGCATAGAGGGCCGGATGGCGAAGGTTTTGTTTTTTTTTCTAAAACACATTCGGTTCCTGTTTATTCTGCAGAAACTCCAATTATTAATAAAGAAAGTAAAACGTTTTTATTTAATCCTTCTGTTTCTGTACAAAATGTTGACGCTGGGTTTAATTTAGCATTTGCACATCGTCGTTTATCAATTATCGATTTATCAGAATCTGGTCATCAACCAATGTGTGATACGCAAGGAGATTATTGGATTACATTTAATGGCGAAGTTTATAATTATATTGAATTGCGTGAAGAATTAAAAAGTAAAGGACATGTTTTTGTAACGCAAACGGATACTGAAGTTGTTTTAGAAGCCTATAAAGAATGGGGTTTTGAATGTTTACAAAAATTTAATGGGATGTTTGCTCTTTCATTATATGATAAACAAAACAACCAAATTTTTTGCGCAAGAGATAGGGTAGGCGTGAAGCCTTTTTATTATTCTAATACAGATAGTGCTTTTGCTTTTGCCAGTGAATATAAAGCATTCATTAAGTCTAAATTAATTCCTTTCGAAATTAATGAAATGCAACAATTTGATTTTATAGTGAATGGCAATTTAGAGAATCAAGAGCAAAGTTTATTTAAAGGCATTTATGAATTAAAACCATCACATTATTTAGTTTATAATTTAGGTTCACACACTTTTAATATCAATTGTTACTACCATCTTCCTATCAATAGTAATGATAATATGGATGAAGCTGGAGTAATAGCTGTTGTAGAGGAGAAATTATTAAATGCAATCAGATTAAGATTAAGAAGCGATGTGGAAGTTGGTTCTTGTTTAAGTGGGGGACTAGATAGTTCGATTATTGCAGGGGTTACAAAGCTTTTACAGCCTGATAACCAGATGAAATTATTTACAGCTGTTTTTCCGAATGAAACATTTGATGAAACAAATTATGCAAAGGAGGTTGCTAATTTTGTTGGAGCCAATTGGTTTACGGTTAGCCCTACAGCAGACGAATTTTTTAGGGATATTGAAAGTTTGAATTATTTTCAGGATTTACCTGTTTGGAGTACCAGCACTTATTCTCAACATAGAGTAATGAAATTAGCTTCTGAGAATAATATTAAAGTTGTACTTGATGGACAAGGAGCTGATGAATTATTTGCAGGATACTCTCATCACTATATGGCGCTTTGGAAAGAAAATATTGGTTTGGGAACTTTTAAGCAGATAATTGAAGCTAAAGAAACGGTTCCTAATGGCTTTAAAATATTTGCAAAATCAATAGTTAAAGATACTTTTGGATTGAGTGTTGATTATTCAAAATATTTTAGTTCTGATAAAAAACAATTATCTAGAAGTAAAAGTGAGGTTTTAGCCTCTGGTTTAAATCGTCAAATAATGAAAGATTACAATGGGAGGCTAAAATCATATTTAAAATGTGAGGACAGGTGTAGTATGGCTTTTGGAATAGAAAGTAGAGTGCCATTTGCCGATGATGTAGAGTTGGTGAATTTTCTATTTTCGGTTAATGGTAATCGTAAAATAAAGAATGGTATTTCAAAGTATTTGCTCAGAGAGGCCTCTAAAAAATATATTCCTACTTCAATATATGCCAGAAGAGATAAGATTGGTTTTGAGACTCCCGTAAAAAAATGGTTCATGTCAAACAAATCTTCGATAATAGAACAAATAAACTCACAGTTAAAGTTTGTTGAAATAGATAAAGTAAATCTCTACTTTGAAGAACTGTTAAAGCAAAAGCCAAATTTCATTTTAAGACTTTATTCTTTTGCAATCTGGAAAAGTGTATTTTCGAAAAATCAACACGATTAAAAACATCATTTTACAGGTTGTCTATTTTTGTCTCCCATATAGCAGTTAGGATATTCTAAATCAGTGAATTAGAAACCTACAAAATACCTACAAAATAAAATTGGGTGAAATCTGATTATCAGTTAGTTAATCTCTATTTCTTTTTAGTTTAAAGTTTGATTTTTCATGAAAAAGTGTATATTATTGTATTGTTAAAGCTAAATTTTAGTTATATAATTTGGAGGGCCATCCCTCTATTATTTTGAGAAGAATTAATATATTATTGTATGATAAATCAACAACTACGCATGAAACACTTTATTAAACAAGTTATTGTTGCTGTTTGTATTTTCATTCCTGTGTTTGGAATAGCTCAAACGGATCAACATCATGAGCATCAAGGGCTTAATGGTGAACATATCGATAAATTTTATATACCGTATGAATTTTCAGCCGATTCATTAGTAGGGTTTGATGAAAATGCAGCTTGGCAACAAGCTCAACTACAAACTAATGAACTTTGGCAACAAAAAAGAATAGTAGCTCTTCTAAAAAGAAATTATATTGATTTCCAATATGGATTAAAGTCGGTTGTACCATCAAATCCTACAGTTCAGGCTCCATGTACTAATCCTGGTTTTGAAACCGGGACATTAACTGGTTGGACAGCAGTTGAATCATCTAACAATAATTCACAAACCATGTTACCTTGGACAAGTGCAGCTACCACACAAGCTGTTATTGTTGGCCCTGGAAATGACCCAAATGTAGGAGCACTTATTCCTCAGGTTCCTCCCGGAGGCGGAAATTTTGCTTGTCGTTTAGGGCAAACTGGTACTGGAGGTATGTCATATAGATTAAATCAAACATTTACGGTTACGGCAGCAAATTCCGTTTTTATTTATAAATATGCAGTAGTATTACAGGACGGTGGTCATGCATGTTCTGATCAACCATTTTTTAATATAAGATTTGAAACTTGCAATGGAACGGTTATCCCTTGTGCGCAATATCAGGTTGCTCAAATGGGGTCAGCATGTTCTAGCGGAGATCCAAACTTTTTAACTAGTGGCTCTTGGAGTTACTTACCATGGCAAACTCGTTCGTTTGATTTAACGGCCTATATAGGACAATGTGTTAATATTGAATTTACGGTTGGTGGCTGTGTAGCATCTCAGGGTGCGCACCCAGGATATTGTTACATTGATGCCGCTTGTGATCCAATGACATTAGAATTAAATGGAACAGATATACCTGTTGGTCAAACAACAACAAATATGTGTTCTACCACAACAAATACACTATGTGCCCCACCAGGTTTCGTTTCCTATTCATGGACAGGGCCAGGCGCTACAGGAAATACAAATCGTTGTATCACAACTTCGACATCAGGAACATATTCTGTGACACTTGGAATGCAAGGAACAAGTTGTCAAAATCCGGTCTTATATTCAACTTTTAATATAGTACCTAAACCTATTGCTAATTTCACATTTTCAACTAACCCTTGTTCTAATGGCTTATCGGTTCCGTTTGTTGACGGAACAACACTCAATGGTGGACCGGCTATATCTAATTGGTATTGGGATTTTGATAATGATGGTGTAACAGATAATACGACTCAAAGCCCTACAAATACTTACACTGCTCCCGGAACCTATAGTGCACAGTTGTTAGTTTCTAATGGAGGATGTACGGATAGTATTACAAAAGTATTAACTGTATCACAGTCAGTAGTAGCTAATTTTAATAACACAAGTGGTTGTTTAAATGGGTCAACTAGTTTTTCTAGTACTTCAACTCCAACAGCTGGTTTAGCATCTCATGTTTGGGATTTTGGTGATGGAACCGCTAATGGTTCTGGAGCAAATCCTGTACATACCTATACTACACCGGGAATTAAAAATGTAACTTACACAGTAACAAACTCTAGTGGTTGTCAAAGTGTGATTACTAAAACATTAAATGTATTTCCAAATCCAGTCGCTGCAATATCTGCAAATACTGTTTGTTTAGGATTGCCAACAACCTTTAATAATACATCAAATGTTACAGCTCCGGCAACTATTAATACTTGGGCATGGGATTTTGATAATAATGGGACGCCTGATAATACAACCCAAAGCCCTACAAATACTTACACGGCAGCAGGCAATTATAGTGTAGAATTAGTGGTGGCTACAGCAGATGGTTGTAAAGATAGCTTAACAATACCGGTGGTAGTAAACGCCTTGCCTACAGCAACATTTACACCATCAAATGCCTGTGTAAATGCAAATGTGGCGTTAAACAATACCTCGTCTCCTGCAGCCAATATGTCAACATATAGCTGGAACTTTGGAGCCGGAGCATCTCCTGCAACTGGAAGTACTGCAAACCCAAATTTAGTTTATACAACCCCAGGTGTAAAAACAATTGTTTTAAATATTACAGCAAATACAACCTGTACAGCAACTATTACTAAAACTGTAGAGGTTTTTCCTTCTCCGGTAGCAAACTTTAGTGCTACTTCTGTGTGTCAGGGAACAACAACTGCTTATACAGATTTATCAACTCCTACTGGTTCTATTGGCAGTTGGCAGTGGGATTTTACAAGTAATAACTCAATAGACAACACAACTACTTCTCCGTCTAATACCTTCCCTACATCAGGAACCTTCACTACATCTTTAATTGTAACCGATAATCATACATGTAAGGATACTGTTAAATTACCGATTGATGTTTGGGGACATTCAATTCCTAACTTTAATCCAACAACAGTATGTTTTGGAGCAACAAGTTCATTTAGTAATACCACAGATGTAACAACTAATGCAAATGTAGGCGGTACTCCTACTTGGGCTTGGGGATTTGGAGATGGGGGAACGTCATCTTTACAAGATCCAACGTATACATATACATCGTCAGTTACGCCATCCTATAATGTAACCTTAACAGCTACAACAGTAAATGGTTGTGTGGATAATTTAGTAAAAACAGTATCCGTAAATGCTTTACCAACAGCAACATTTACTCCGGTTAACGCTTGTGTTAATACGAATGTATTATTAAATAATTCATCAAGTATTGCATTACCGGATAATATTACCAACTATTCATGGACATTTGGCACGGGGGCGTCACCTGCAACAAGCAATGTTCAAAATCCTCCTACATTAAACTATAATAGTAGTGGAATTAAATCAATAACCTTAATTATTACTGCTAATACAACATGTTCTGCATCTATTACTCAAACTGTTGAGGTATACGCACAACCAGTAGCTAATTTTAGCGCAACTTCAGTATGTCAGTCAACAGCTACGGCATATACAGACTTATCAACCCCAACAGGTTCTATTACAGGATGGGCATGGGATTTTACAAATAACGGAACAGTTGATAACACAACAAATTCGCCTACAAATATTTTCCCTACATCAGGAACCTTCACTACATCTTTAATTGTAACTGATAATCATACATGTAAGGATACTGTTAAATTACCAATCGATGTTTGGGGTCATACTATTCCTAATTTCACTCCTGATAAAGTTTGTTTTGGAACATCCAGTTTATTTACAAATCTTACAGATGAAACCACTAATCCTAATGTGGGTGTAGGAACAACTTATACTTGGGATTTTGCAGATACATCACCAACTTCTAACATTTTCTCTCCAACACATATTTATACGTTAGGTGGGAATGGTAATGCTACTTACAATGTAACTCTAACTGCTACCTCGCTTCATAACTGTATTGATAATGCAGTGAAAACGGTTAGTGTTTATGCAATACCTACAGCTTCTTTTACTTCTAATCAAGTGTGTTTTGGAAGTGCTACAACTTTAACGGACGCATCTTTAGGAAATGGTAATTTTGTAAATACGTTTACTTGGGATTTTTCTAACGATGGTACAGTTGATGTTACAGGGGTTGCAAATCCAAACTATACATTTCCTAATTTTGGTGTTAATGCTGTGTCTTACACGGTTTCTACAAATCCAGCAACCGGTTTAGTTTGTTCAAATGCAACAAATACTATTACAGTGTTTGTAAATCCTAACCCAATACCTGACTTTACTTTTGTTAATAATTGTGTTAATGCTCAGCCTAATACATTTAATGCATCTTCAAGTACAATTGCTATTGGAACCAATACAACTTATGCTTGGGCTTTTGGTAATAGTATTACTGTATCTGGAGCAGCATCTACTTCATCAGTTAGTTATGCGGCGCCTGGAGTTTATAACGTTACTTTAACCGTTACTTCTGATAAAGGATGTGTGAAAAATGTTGTGAAACAAGTTGAGGTTTATGCTAAGCCTATTATGAATATAGCTAATTCCCCAGCTTGTGATGGCGCGGCAATGACATTTTCAGCTCAACCTTTAGCGGGAAGTGGAACAGTAACTAATTGGTATTGGGACTTTAACAACTCTCTCTTCTCAATTGAGGCTACGGGACAAAATACAGGCTTTACATTTACTGGACCGGGTACACAAACCGTAGGGTTAATTACCGAAACAGGAAATGGATGTAAGGATACTATTATCAAATCTATTTATGTTAACTATGTTCCGGTACCTCAATTCAGCGTTGATAAACCAAGTGGTTGTCCTGAGTGGTGTGTTAAATTTACAGATGCAACCCCTGCTATTACAGCCCCTGCTCAAATCGTTCAATGGCAGTGGGATTTAGGTGATGGTTCAACAGTTACTAATTCTTCTGGCTCAGATGTTAAACATTGTTACAATAACTCCAGTAGTAATCAATTAGCTTTATTTAATGTTGGATTAACTGTTACAACGGATAGTGGATGTGTGGCAACATTAACCAAGCCTAACTTTATTACAGTATATCCTCGTCCTATAGCTAATTATACCGTAAGTCCAAATCCAACTAGTATCATAGAGCCATTAGTGTATTTTACAAATCAATCTCAAGATTACATAAAATGGTGGTGGACATTTGTTGGAACAGGTCCGTTTAAAGTGGACTCAGTTAACTTAAATCCTTCACATTTATATGATAGTGAAACAGCAGAGACTTACTCAACTAATTTGATAGTAATGAATCAATATGGTTGTACAGACACTGCATATGTTCCTGTAGAAATTACTCCGGAATTTACATTCTATATTCCAAATGCGTTTTCTCCTTCTAATAATGATGGAATAAATGATTATTTCAACGGTACAGGTATTGGAATTGCAACATATGAAATGTGGGTATTTGATCGTTGGGGAGAAAAGATTTTCTATACAGACGATATTAAAAAAGGATGGGATGGACGTGTGCAAGGAAAAGGTGCTGAAGGAAAACAAGATGTTTACGTTTGGAAAGTTAGATTAAAAGATGTCTTAGGTAAAAAACATGAATACATAGGACATGTAACCTTATTAAGATAAATAAAAAAATCCCCGAATTTCTTCGGGGATTTTTTTATTAGGAATCGTTAAAAAAATATTACACTAAATAAACAGCTTCCTTTCCTTTCTTCGAAAAGTCGGTATCAATTCTTTCTTGCAATGTGGTAGATAATGATAAGCCAACAAAATCAGCTTTTACGGGAAAACGTGTATGACTTCTGTCTACCAATACTAATGTGTTTAACTGTTTTACCGGTTTATTTAAAAATAATTTAACGGCATATATTAATGTTTTGCCGCTATTTAAAACATCATCTACTAAAATCACAGATTTGTTTTCAAAATCTTTCTCAGTAAAATCTATTTTAGGTTCAAAACTCCATGGATTTTCTTTATCCATTTTTATTTTGCCTAATTTGGTTTTGATGGGAGAAATAGAATTTAAAATAGCTACTATTTTTTCAGCAACTTTATAACCATTACCATCAATCCCAACTATCAAAAGTTCTTTTTCTTTAAAATTGTTTTCGTATACTTGATAAGCCATACGATTTAGTTTTTGACTAATTTGAACTGAGTCTAAAATCTTAGTTTTTTCCATATACAAATCTAATTAATGTTTTAGAAACTCAATCACAGCTTTGTTTAATTTTTTATATTCTCTAAAATGTGCGTCATGTTTTGCTTTGGGGAATACTAAAAGTTGAGTTGTATTTGGGAATGCTTTATGTAAATTTTCTCCAACAGAGAGAGGGATTGCACCATCTTTAGCTCCCCAAATCAAAAGAGTAGGAGTTAGCTCTAAATTGTAATTATAAAGCTGATAAATTTTTTGTCGCTGAAATAAGTAATCCATTTGTGCATCTCTGATTGTTTTTGTTGGTAAAAAAAAATGAGTCAACATTTTTTGTTTTAGTTTTTTTGTTGCAGGGAATCCTCTTGACATTACTGCTTTTTTCATGCCATCAAATTCTTCGATAGTAGTTGGAACTATTACATTTTTCATAGTTTTTACACCAACTACTTTTGCTAAACTATCTGCCATCTCTCCCGAATAAAACTTCACAGGTCCATCAATAATAATTAACTTAATAATATTGGATTGAAATATTTGATTATACATTGCAGCCGTGAGTCCTCCATAACTAAAGCCCATAACATTAATGCTATCTTTTATACCCAAACGTTTGATTGCCTCGTGAATTTGCATGGCTTGAAAATCTACAGAATAATCTCCTGATTCGGAAGTGCTTTCTCCAAAATAAATTAAATCCGGAACTATTAAATTAAAATGCTTAGATAATGTGCCAACCTGACTACTCCAGTTAGTGCGGGCATTGGCACCCATTCCATGTAAAAGTAATAAATAAGGTTTATTGGGAGTATTATTATAATGTATATGAATTGTTGCCTGACTTGTTTTAATCAATGTATCATGTTTTATAAACTTATGTATGTTTTTTTTAGCATACTTGTCTTGCCATCTAAAAATAGCAGGAACTTTATCTTGAGAAATGATACTGCTACTCAGTAAAATTAAAACACAACTTAGAACAAAAGTTTTCATTTTAAAGTTTAATTGTTTTCAGCCATTTAATAGCTTCTTCTTCTTTGCCAAAAACTTTATATGGCCTTTTAGGCTTGTTAAATTTTAAGTAAAAATTAGCAATAAGTTTATATGGGAGAGTATTTACTACCACCGCAGTTGCGCCAATCATTGATTTATCTTCGATTATTACGGCATTATCTCTTGCTTCTTTTGTGATTGAAACATTTTCAGCTGCAAAGAATATAAAATGCATTAATTTATCATCTGTGATGTTTTTGTAGTAGTTTAATAAACGCATCTGTAATGAAATATCTAAAATGCAATTATCTTTAAATGTTACATATACAATGTCATTCGACTTTCGTTGCAGATTTACATCAGGATAATCGAGTTCTTTGATTGTATGTATAGCATCTTTGATAATCATAAACTAGGTTTGTAAAACTCCTACATTATATTGTTTTGTAATAGGAGCATGATTAGCAGCTTCAATTCCCATGCTGATTACCTTACGTGTTTCAATAGGATCAATAATAG
The DNA here is from genome assembly GCA_035439445.1 of Bacteroidia bacterium. Classification (GTDB taxonomy): domain Bacteria; phylum Bacteroidota; class Bacteroidia; order B-17B0; family Aurantibacillaceae; genus UBA4416. The sequence continues at coordinate 9,183 of DAORKG010000029.1, read as the reverse complement.
CATCTAACCATAAACGAGATGCTGCATAATATGGAGTGGTTTGTGCATCATATTTGTTTTTGGTTTTGTTATACAGTTCAGCTTCTTTTTCCGGAGTAATCTCTTCGCCTTTAGCCTGTAAGCTGGCTACTTCAATTTGCACTAACACTTTAGCGGCTTGTGCGCCTCCCATTACTGCAACTTGAGCAGTTGGCCATCCAACAATTAAACGAGGGTCGTATGCCTTACCACACATCGCATAGTTAGCAGCTCCATAAGAGTTACCCATAATAATAGTGAACTTTGGAACCACAGAGTTTGCCATTGCGTTTACTAGTTTCGCTCCATCTTTAATAATTCCACCATGTTCGCTTCTTGAACCAACCATAAAACCGGTTGCATCTTGTAAGAACACTAAAGGAATTTTCTTTTGGTTACAGTTCATAATAAAGCGAGCTGCTTTATCAGCACTATCACTATAAATTACTCCACCAAATTGCATTTCACCTTTTTTACTTTTCACAACTTTACGTTGGTTAGCAACAATTCCTACAGCCCATCCATCTATACGTGCATAAGTACAAACGATGGATTGACCATATAATTCTTTGTACTCATCGTGCTCACCATTATCAACTATGCGTTCGATAATATCTCTCACTTCATATTGCTTATCGTTAAGGATACCATACATTTCCTTTTGATCTTTTTTAGGTAATGCAGGAGTCTCTCTGTTAAAGCCGGCTTTGTCATAATCACCAACCTTACTCATAATGTTACGGATACGAGTTAAACAGTCAGCATCATCTTTGCATTTATAATCTGTTACTCCACTGATTTCGCAGTGAGTAGTAGCACCACCTAATGTTTCGTTATCAATACTTTCACCAATAGCAGCTTTTACTAAGTATGAACCAGCTAAGAAAATAGAACCTGTTTTATCTACAATCATGGCTTCATCACTCATAATTGGTAAGTATGCTCCACCGGCAACACAACTTCCCATCACGGCAGATATTTGTAAAATACCCATGCCACTCATGATAGCGTTGTTGCGGAAAATACGACCAAAGTGTTCTTTGTCAGGGAAAATTTCATCTTGCATTGGTAAATAAACACCTGCACTATCTACTAAGTAAATAATTGGTAATTTATTTTCCATGGCAATTTCTTGCGCTCTTAAATTCTTTTTACCTGTAATAGGAAACCAAGCACCGGCTTTTACAGTGGCATCATTTGCTACTACAATACATTGTTTGCCACTAACATATCCTATAACTACAACTACGCCACCACCCGGGCAACCGCCATGCTCAGGGTACATCTCGTAACCGGCAAAAGCACCCATTTCAAAACGTGGAGCGTTTTTATCCAATAAAAAATCAATACGCTCACGCGCACTCATTTTTCCTTGCTCATGTAATTTTTCGATGCGTTTTTTTCCGCCACCTTCATATATTTTATTTAAGCGTTGCTCCATTTGCGAAATCAGCAAACGCATTTTATCATCGTTCTTATTAAATTCTAAGTCCATGTGTTTTTAGTTATAAGACCATAAATATAGTAAATGAATTAAATTATTTTAATACTTTCGAATCAAAATAACGACCCTTGAGTAATTTAGATTTACAACAAAAAGATAAGCAGTTTGTTTGGCATCCATTCACGCATTTAAAATATGCCGAGGCTCCTGTTCATATAGTGAGGGGAGAAGGAGCTTTTTTTTATGATTGTGATGGGAATAAACTGTTGGATGCTATTTCGAGTTGGTGGGTTAATTTACATGGGCATTGCCATCCTTACATCTCGCAAAAGGTGAGCGAACAATTACATGCCTTGGAACATGCCATTTTTAGTTCATTTACACACGAACCTGCCGTTAAATTAGCAGAACGATTAATAGGACATTTACCAGAAAATCAATCTAAAATTTTTTATTCAGATAATGGTTCCACAGCAGTGGAAGTAGGATTGAAAATGGTGTTACAATACTGGCATAATAAGGGTGAACAAAAGAAAAAATTTATTGCTTTTGAGAATGCTTATCATGGGGATACTTTTGGCGGAATGAGTGTGGGGGCAAGAAATGTATTTAATAACGCTTTTGAAAATTTATTATTTGATGTGATTCACATTCCTTTGCCAGATGATGAAAATATCGAACAAATAAAAGATACATTAAGTACCTGGTTTACCAATCATCATGATATTGCCGGATTTATTTTTGAGCCATTAGTGCAGGGAGCAGCAGGCATGATAATGTACGAGGCTAAGTACTTGGATGAATTAATAGCTCTGTGTAAGGAGAACCATGTTATATGTATTGCAGATGAAGTAATGACAGGTTTTGGAAGAACCGGGGAGTTTTTCGCCTCCAATTACTTAAATAATAAACCTGATATTATATGTCTTTCAAAGGGGTTAACCGGAGGCTACATGCCTTTGGGAGTTACCAGTTGTGCTCAGTTTATATATAATTCATGTTTGGATGATGATAAAACGAAAACCTTTTTTCATGGACATAGCTACACGGCAAACCCAACGGCCTGTTCGGCCGGTTTAGCCAGTTTGGATTTGATGGAAAAAGAGGAAACCTGGAGGCAAATTCGTATGATTTCTTCTGCAAATAAAGTATTTGCTGCAAAGTTTAAAAATCACTTAAAATTAAAAGACCTTAGAGTAAAAGGCACCATTTTAGCTCTTGAGATTAATACCGATGAACATACGCATTACCTCAATAATGCCTCAGAAAGTATTGCCGGTTATTTTCTAAAAAAAGGAGTCATAGTAAGACCTTTGGGTAATATTTTATACCTCATTCCACCTTATTGTATTACTGAAACAGAGTTAAATCAGGTTTTTGATGCAATGACTCAGTTTTTATTGGAATTATAGACTTTTTGAATGGACAAATATTTTGTAAAAAAATGTTTGCTATTACAATAAAAACGCTATTTTTGAGAGCAAATTTAGAACTTTAAACACTATCACATATGAACATTCACGAGTACCAAGGAAAAAGTATTTTAAAAAGTTTTGGTGTAGCAATTCAAGAAGGGATTGTAGCTGAAACTCCGGAGCAAGCAGTAGAAGCTGCTAAACAAGTTATGGAAACATACAAATGCGACGGTGTTGTTATCAAAGCGCAAATTCACGCAGGTGGTCGTGGTAAAGGGGGCGGAGTTAAATTTGCTCCAAACTTAGAGAAAGTTAAAGAAACAGCTTCAAAAATTATAGGAATGCATTTAGTTACTCCTCAAACAAGCGCTGAGGGTAAACTAGTAAGTAAAGTATTAGTGGCTCAGGATGTATATTATCCGGGAGCAACTCCTACTAAAGAGTTTTACATGAGTATCTTATTAAACCGTTCTACCGGCCGTAATATCATTATGTATAGTACTGAGGGTGGTATGGATATTGAGCAAGTGGCAGAATCTACTCCGCATTTAATTTGGAAAGAAGAAATTGATCCTAAAGTTGGATTGCGTGATTTCCAATGTCGTAAGGTCGCTTTCAATTTAGGTTTAAGTGGAAATGCTTTTAAAGAAATGACAAAATTCGTAGCGGCTTTATACAAAGCTTACGATTCTATCGACTCTTCAATGTTTGAAATTAACCCGGTATTAAAAACTTCTGACGATAAAATTATTGCAGTGGATGCTAAAGTAACGTTAGATGATAATGCATTATATCGTCACAAAGATATCGAAGCGATGCGCGATGAGAGCGAAGAAAATCCAGTAGACGTTCAAGCGCGTAAAGCAGAGTTAAACTACGTGAAATTAGATGGTAACGTAGGGTGTATGGTAAATGGTGCCGGTTTGGCAATGGCAACTATGGACATCATTAAATTATCAGGTGGAGAACCTGCTAACTTCTTAGATGTGGGTGGTACTGCAAATGCTGAGCGTGTTGAAAAAGCATTTCACATTATTTTAGGTGATAAAAACGTAAAAGCAATTTTAGTAAATATTTTTGGTGGTATCGTTCGTTGCGACCGTGTGGCACAAGGTGTAATTGATGCTTACAAAAACATGGGAACAATCAATGTGCCTATCATTGTGCGTTTACAAGGAACAAATGCAGTTGAAGCTAAAAAATTAATTGATGAGTCAGGCTTAAAAGTTTACTCTGCAATTGAGTTACAAGAAGCGGCTGACTTAGTATCTAAATTAATTGGTAAATAATTTAAATAGAAATATAAAAATATCATGATTCAACGTAAACATTTTTTAATTGCCCCTTTAGCAGCAAGTTTAATGCTTGTTTCTTGTGGCGGTGATAAGACTGAAGGTGGAGATGAAATGTCTGGAGTAGATACTTTAAAGACAGAAACTCAAACCGAACAAATTACTGAAACATTTTTTCAAGTTCCTTCTCCTGGTGAGATGTTAACTTTCATTAAAATGGTTGGAGGTAAAAACAATAAAAATGTATCTTTCTTAAATAGCCCTGATAATCAAAAAAATTATACTGATAATAAATCTAAAGCATTAAACTTTGGTATTTATAGTTGTGATTTAAGCTACTGTAGTATTTTCGAAATTGGTTCTGAAGCATTAAAATATTTCAAAACTGTAAAGCAATTAGGAGATCAAATTGGTGTATCTTCTGCTATTTCGCCAGAAGTATTAAAACGCTTAGAAGGAAATATAGGTAATCCTGATTCTTTATCAGTTATTACTGATGATGTGTATTTTACATCTTTTGAAGCTTTAGAAAGCAGTAAGCAAGGACCAACTTTATCTTTAGTTGTTGCTGGTGGATGGATTGAGAGTTTGTACATTGCTACAAGCCTAGCAAAGTATGAAGCTAATAGTCCGGTTGTTGAACGTTTAGCAGATCAAAAATATACTTTAGATAATTTAATTGAATTTTTAAAGAAGTATGAAAGTGATGCTAATGTTGCTGGTGTTTTAACTCAATTTACAGAGTTACAAGGCGAGTTTAATAAAATTGGGGAAAAGGATGCAGCTGCTGCTGGTGCAGATAAAACTAAACACATATTAGGTGGAGGTAAAGAACTATCTATTTCAGCAGAACAATATAAAGCTATTGTTGAAAAAGTTAAAGCAATCAGAAACTCTTATACCTTAACGAAATAATTTAAGAAACTATGAAAAAAATATTTTTATCATTATTTATAATTAGCTCTGTGATGGCATTTTCACAAGCTAGTGTGTGTGGTCAATTTCACCGTAAGTTTTGTACTGTTGAAACTAAACATGGAGGTAAAGAAGAATGGATGTATAATGCACAATCTAAAAGTGGATTATTTAATCAAGGCTCTACTTCAAAAATCCGTTGCGTAATTTACAAAGGTATGGATTACCGTATTAATGTATGTTGTGAGACGGCTATTGGCGATAAATTAAACTATAAAATTTTTGATGCTCGTACAAGTGAATTATTATATGATAATGCTACTGCTCAAAATGAACCTTTGTTTGAGTTCCAAAGTACTGCTAGTCGTCAATTAATAATTGAAGTAACAGTTCCTGCAGGTGCAACATCTCAAGATAAGCATAAACCAATGGAAGCTGCTTGTGTTGGTTTGTTAATCGAGCATAAAGTAACCGCAAGACAAGGATTCTCTCAATACTAATATTTAGGTTTATTAATTTTTATAAAGCCATCAGAATTTCTGATGGCTTTTTTATTTTTGAGTAATGCTTACCAAATTTTCAATATAATAAAATCAATGAATACTAAAATTCCAATGATCTCACTTATAAGTGTTTGAAATGATATTACCTTACTATATATTATTGTATAGATTAAATTTTTAGAATAAATACAATGCAGAGATAATGATAGCTTTGTTGAATAAGAATATAATAAAGCTAGTTGTAATAAAAGTCTTTGGTACGTTTATATAAGGGTAGTATCCAGCCAAATCTGAAACCCACAAAAACATCTAATCGCTTTTGAGTGTCTTCTAAGCCAGTATCGTAATTAAAACCTCTTAAGCTTTGTGTTTGTGCTTCGTAAAACTCAAAGCCAAAATAACAATTTGCCAAACGATTATTACTGATGTATTTGTAACCAATAAATTGTGAGATGCCAATACCACCGGTTAATCGGTCATATCCTTTTTTTAAATCTCCTTTTACAGCTGCAATTTTTTGATTGGCATCATACAGTTTTACTTTATGTTGAGTCCATCCGCCACCAACCGTTACAAATAATCCCGAATTTGGATTGTTCCCAAGTTTAGAAAATACATATCCGACATTGGTATAAATGTTCCAGCCTCGTTCTGTCAGACGTAAATCAGCAGGGAAACCTTCATTGTCCGTGATGTGTCCATCCGAATTACGCATCGAGGCTACTACATCTTCTTTTACATTTCTTCCAAAAAAGTAGCTACCCTCTACGTTCACTAAAATATTTTGTTTGGTTTTCCAGGCAAAACTTCCACCTGCGCATAAGCTTGGACCAAATCTGGCTGCTAGGTCGTTTTGAGGTAATTGTCCGCTAAAGTTAAAGCCTATCATTAAAATACGTACGCAAGAATCCTTAACCGATTGTGCAATTGTTTGTAACTGTAAAGTAAAACAAAGGCAAAGAATAATGTAAATTTTGTGTCTCATGTGCAATTTCAATCGGGGAATTGATGAGGTAAAAATAACCGATAATTATTTAAAATCCTATTAGTGATTTGGGTTCTTTACCGCAATTGTACAAATAAAAAAAGACCGATACTATCGGTCTTTTTTTAAATATTCTGTAATTATTAATTAAGCATTAACGCCTTTTAATACAGCTGCCATGGTTTTACCAATAGATGCAGGGCTGTCTACAACATGTAAACCACACTCGCGCATAATTGCCATTTTAGCTTGCGCTGTATCATCATGTCCACCAACAATAGCACCTGCGTGACCCATGGTACGACCTTTTGGAGCAGTTTGTCCGGCAATGAAACCAACAACCGGTTTTTTGTTACCATTAGCTTTAATCCAACGTGCAGCATCTGCTTCGTAACTTCCACCAATTTCACCAATCATAACGATAGCATCCGTTTCAGGATCATTCATTAATAACTCAACTGCATCGCGAGTTGGTGTACCAATAATTGGATCTCCACCAATACCAATTGCTGTAGACACACCTAATCCAGCTTTAGCAACTTGGTCAGCCGCTTCGTAAGTTAAAGTACCTGATTTAGAAACAATACCGATACGTCCTTTTTTGAAAACAAATCCTGGCATGATACCAACTTTTGCTTCGCCAGCTGTAATAACACCTGGACAGTTAGGGCCAATTAAACGGCAAGTTTTTCCTTTAATATATTCTTTTGCGGCAATCATATCTTTTACAGGAATACCTTCTGTAATACAGATGATTACTTTAATGCCAGCGTCAGCAGCTTCCATAATCGCATCAGCTGCAAATGCAGCAGGTACAAAAATGATAGATGTATCAGCACCTGCTTTCTCAACAGCATCTTTTACTGTATTAAAAACCGGTCTGTCTAAGTGAGTAGTACCACCTTTTCCCGGAGTTACACCACCTACTACATTTGTTCCGTACTCAATCATTTGTGTAGCGTGAAAAGTTCCTTCACCTCCAGTGAAACCTTGAACTATTACTTTTGAATTTTTTCCTACTAAAACGCCCATTGTATTTTATATTAGTTTAGTTAATTTTTTAATTGATGCGCTAATTTAAACATAAATTCGTGTTTCTGGTTAAGATTTTTACAATTTATTATATGAAGTTAATTTTTTGCCTTTTTTGTTTATAAAATGCGGATCAGAGCCATTCTCTCTTCCTAAAATCTACTTAAAATCAGTATATTAGCACTATGGCAAACTATGTTTTAAATGATGATACCATTGCAGCTTTGGCAACCCCACATGGGGCTGGTGCTATTGCGGTAATTAGATTAAGTGGTAAAAACTCCATTGCTATTATAGAAAAGGTGTTTTATACCAAATCCTTAAAACATAAAAAATTGTCAGATAAAGCCTCTCACACCGCTCATTTTGGGCTAATTGTAGAAGATGAGGTGATAATTGATGAGGTGTTGGTTACTATTTTTAAAGCGCCTAATACTTATACAGGCGAAGAAACTGTTGAGGTTTCTTGTCATGGCTCACAATTTATTCAGCAACAATTATTACAGTTGTTTTATAAGCATGGGGCACGACCGGCACAAGCAGGAGAATTTACTTTACGTGCTTTTTTAAATGGTAAGTTAGATTTGAGTCAGGCAGAAGCTGTGTCTGATTTAATAGCATCCAATTCGGCAACTTCTCATCAGGTAGCTATGCAGCATATGCGTGGCGGTTTTAGTAATAAGATTGCTGTGTTGAGAGAGAACCTTTTAAACTTTGCCTCATTAATTGAATTGGAATTAGATTTTAGTGAGGAGGATGTAGAGTTTGCAGATAGAACCGATTTGAAAAAATTAATCAATACCATTTTATCCATCATCGAAAAACTGATTGCTAGTTTTGAAGTGGGTAACGTCATTAAAAATGGTATTCCTGTTGCTATTGTTGGGAAACCTAATGCCGGTAAATCAACTTTACTAAACGTATTATTGGAAGATGACAGAGCCATTGTGAGTGATATACCGGGTACAACACGCGATACCATTGAAGATGAATTGATAATTGATGGGGTGTTGTTTAGATTTATTGATACGGCAGGTATTAGAACCACCACAGATGTGATTGAGCAAATAGGAGTGAATAAGGCTTTTGAAGTGATTAAAAAATCGGCCATTGTGATTTATTTGTTTGATACGCATGAGTTGAGTAGGGGAGATTTGGAGTTGGAAATGAATGTAATTAAAGAACACATTGGTACGTCGCAATTATTAGTAGTAGGAAATAAAATAGACTTTGAAAATTTGGATGAATTGAAAAAAGAGTTTGCGGATGTGCCAAACATTTTATTTATCTCAGCTAAAGAACAAAAAAATATTAAGCAACTAAAAGATAGATTAGTAAGCTTGTTTGATACACGAACGGTGAATACAACCGAAACAATTGTAACTAATTCGCGCCACGTGAGTTCTTTAAACAATGCGCAACAAGCTTTAGTAAAAGTAAATGAAGGTTTAAGCAGTAATATCCAAAGCGATTTTTTAGCCTTAGATATACGCTATGCATTAGAAGCTCTTGGCGAAATTACAGGCCAGGTTACTAATGATGATTTATTAGGAAATATCTTCTCGAAGTTTTGTATCGG
>DAORKG010000028.1:0-46494 GCA_035439445.1 Bacteroidia bacterium | reverse complement strand
GGTCACAAATCCGTATATAGGGTCGTTTATAATTTTTCGTTTGTTAGAAATCATGCTTTTTTGAATGATGTATATATTTTCACCAGCATCAAATTTACTAATTTTGCGCTCTTTTATACTAAAATTAGTAGCATAAATAGTTCATAAATGATTATTTTTGTCACTCAATTTTAAAATTACATTATGCCAAAAATATCAGCAAAGGCCGTTCAAATGCCATCGTCTCCAATTCGTAAATTAGTTCCATTTGCAGAGGCAGCAAAAAAGAAAGGAACAAAAATTTATCATTTAAATATTGGACAGCCTGATATTGAGACTCCTGAATCATTTTTAAATGCAGTTAAAACTGCTGACTTTAAAGTACTAGAGTATAGTCATAGTGCAGGTAATGAAAGTTACCGTAAAAAATTATGTAACTATTATAAATCATATAATATCAATATCGATGCAAGTGAAGTAATTATTACTTGTGGTGGTTCTGAAGCAATTGAAATCACTATGAAAACTTGTTTCAATGAAGGTGATGAAGTGATTATTCCAGAGCCTTTCTACGCTAACTACAATGGTTTCTCTACTGCGGCTGGCGTTAAAGTAATTCCGGTAAGAAGTTATATTGAAACAGGATTTGCATTACCTCCAATCAGTGATTTCGAAAAGGTAATTACTCCAAAAACAAAAGGGATTATGATTTGTAATCCCGGCAACCCAACAGGTTATTTGTATTCAAAAGCAGAATTAGAAGCATTACGCGATTTAGTGAAAAAATACGATTTGTATTTACTAAGTGATGAAGTTTACCGTGAGTTTTGTTATGATGGTAAAGAATATGTTTCTGTGATGCATTTAGACGGTATTGAAAATAATGTAGTGTTATTAGATTCAATCTCTAAGCGTTATAGTGCTTGCGGTGCCCGTATTGGAGCTATGATAAGCAAAAATAAAGAAGTAATGTCTGCAGCAATGAAATTTGCTCAAGCTCGTTTATCTCCTCCAAGTTACGGGCAAATAGGAGCAGAAGCTGCATTAGACACTCCTAAAGAATATTTTGAAGGTGTGAAGACTGAGTACATTGCTCGTAGAGATTTTTTAATTGAAGAAATTAATAAAATTGATGGTGTTTTTTGCCCTAAACCAAGCGGCGCATTTTACTGTATAGCTCGTTTACCAATTGATAATTCAGATAAATTTTGTCAGTGGTTATTAGAAGAGTTTTCTTTTAACGGTCAAACTGTTATGATGGCTCCGGCTTCTGGATTTTATTCTACTCCTGGCGCTGGAACTAATGAGGTGCGTTTGGCTTATGTTTTAAATAAAGAAGATTTAAAAAATGCAGTTACCTGCTTAAAAGAAGCATTAAAAGTATATCCCGGAAAAACGAACTAGTTTTCTAATCCTATCATCTTAAAGCCAGAGTATACTCTGGCTTTTTTATTTAATAATATAAGACATAGTGACGCATTATGTCTTCCTTTGGCAGTTTTTTGTGTAGTGGTATATTTTTGGAGAATATTAGGCCATGAGAAAATTTCCATTAAAAGAGTTTTTATCTGTTATTAAATATCCATTCCTATTTTTAATAGTAATGTGGATGATATTTTTTGCAGATAATTATTGGAATTTGGACATTTATGAATATGGAGTTAATCCAAGAAGCGTAAGTGGTTTAAAAGGTATTTTATTTGCTCCATTAATTCATGGAGACTTAAATCATATTTTAAATAATAGTTTACCAATCCTTATTTTAGGCTCCATGATATTTTATTTTTATAAGCCCATAGCATGGTCTTCTATTATATGGATTTATATAATAAGTGGTCTTTGGCTTTGGGTAGGTGGCAGAAATAACGATGTCATTCCAAATTATCATATAGGCGCTAGTACTTTAATTTATGGGTTTTCTACATTTCTATTTTTTAGTGGGGTGTTCAGAAAACATAAACAATTAATGATGGTTTCAGCTTTTGTTGTGTTTATGTATGGTAGTATAACTCATGGTATTTTTCCCTTTGATACAAGAATTTCTTGGGAAGGACATTTATTTGGCGCCATCTCTGGAATATTAGTAGCATTTAGTTACCGAAAAGATGGTCCTCAGAAAGTTGAACATCACTGGCCTGAAGAAGAAAGAGATTTGGAGGAAGAGTATAACCAGATGTTAGAGCAGGAAAAAATAATGGAAGTGCAAAAAAATCAATCTCCTTTGGATTCCTTTCAAATTGTTTATCATTTCAAGGAAACACAGAATCCAACCCCTCCAGAAACAAAAGAATAAAGAGTAAAAACAGATTTTTTTAAAAACAATTTTTTCGTACATTTGCCCGAATTTTAACACAGAAAATTCATTCTTATGGCATCTACACTTTTAGCAAACAAATTTGCTCCCGAAGGTTTAACGTATGATGATGTTTTATTAGTTCCTGCTTACTCTGAAGTGTTACCTCGTGAGGTAAACATTTCAAGCCATTTTACTAAAAACATCAAGATAAATACTCCAATTGTTTCTGCAGCTATGGATACTGTAACAGAGTATCAGTTGGCTATTACTATTGCTCAGGAAGGTGGTATTGGTGTTTTACATAAAAACATGACTATAGCAGATCAGGCTATGCACGTTCGTAAAGTGAAACGTAGCGAAAGCGGTATGATTGTAGACCCATTAACAATTGATGAAAACTCTAACATAGAAAGTACATTAAAATTAATGGCCGACAATAAAATTGGTGGTGTACCGGTAGTTGATGCTAAAAAAACTTTTGTTGGAATTGTAACTAATCGTGATTTGCGTTTTGAAAAAAACTTAAAGCGTTTGATTAAAGAAGTTATGACTCCTGCAAGTAAAGCTATTACAGCTAATCAAGGGGTAACCTTAAAACAAGCAGAAGAAATTTTACAAGATCATAAAATCGAAAAGCTACCAATTTTAGATAAAAACAAAAAATTAATAGGTTTAATTACCTACAAAGATATTATCAAAATTAAAGTACGTCCAAATGCTGCTAAAGACGAATTAGGACGTTTACGTGTAGCGGCAGCTGTTGGTGTTACTGCCGATACAATGGAGCGTGTTGATGCTTTAGTTGCTGCCGGAGTAGATGCAATTATTATTGATACAGCTCATGGTCACTCAAAAGGTGTAATTAACATGCTTAAGGCTGTTAAGAAAAAGTATAAAAATTTACAAGTTGTTGTTGGAAATATTGCAACAGGAAAAGCTGCTTTAGATTTAATGAAAGCAGGAGCTGATGCTGTAAAAGTTGGAATTGGTCCTGGTTCTATTTGTACAACCCGTGTTATTGCCGGTGTTGGTGTGCCACAATTATCAGCTATTTTAGATGTTGCTGCTGCAGTTAAAGGTAAAATGCCAATTATTGCAGATGGTGGTATTCGTTTCACAGGTGATATCGTGAAGGCTATTGCTGCCGGAGCATCTACCGTGATGATGGGAGGAATGTTTGCTGGTGTTGAAGAAAGTCCGGGAGAAACTATTATTTATGAAGGACGTCAGTTTAAAGCATATCGTGGAATGGGTTCATTAGAAGCGATGCAAAAAGGTTCAAAAGATCGTTATTTCCAAGATGCTGAAGATGATATTAAAAAATTAGTTCCGGAAGGAATTAGTGGACGAGTTCCATACAAAGGACATTTAGCAGATGTAATGTACCAATTAATAGGAGGTTTAAGAGCAGGTATGGGATATTGCGGTGCTAAAGATATTAAAGCACTTCAAAATGCTAAATTTACTCGTATAACAGCTGCAGGTGTTAAAGAAAGTCACCCGCACGATGTGGTTATTACAAGAGAAGCTCCAAATTACACAAGATAGAGAAATAATAAATTATAAGAAGAATGGTATTACCAATAGTTGTTTACGGCGATCCGGTTTTAAGAAAGAAATGCGTTGATATTGATAAGGATTATCCTGGTTTAGACCAATTAATCAAGGATATGTATGAAACCATGTACGAGGCTAATGGCGTTGGTCTGGCTGCTCCTCAAATTAATAAAGCTATTCGTTTATTTGTAGTTGATGCAACTCCATTTGCTGAAGTTGACGAAGATGAAGAACCTGAATTTACACCTGAAGAAATGAAGCAAATGAATGGTTTCAAAAAAACATTTATTAATGCACAGATTTTGGAGGAAGTAGGAGAAGAATGGAAGTTTAATGAGGGTTGTTTAAGTATACCAAAAATTAGAGAAGATGTTTTGCGTAAACCTAAATTAACAATTGAGTATTACGACGAAAATTTCAAGAAGCATACTGAAACTTACGATGGCGTTATTGCTCGTGTAATTCAACATGAATACGACCATATTGAAGGTGTTTTGTTTACTGATAAAATTAATCCTTTCAAACGTAAGTTAATTAGTGGTAAGTTAACGGATATCAGTAAAGGTAAATTCAGAGCAGATTATAAAACAAGAGTTTTTCAAGCTAAGCGTTAGATAATTATGTTACAAAAAATTTCATTTTTTATTTCGTGTTCAGTTCTTTTTATTTCATGTTCTAATAGTTCAGAAATCGAGCAGAAAAAAGAAGAAGTTAAAAAGGATACAATAGCTAATGTTGAATTGTCTTCCTGTTCAAAGTTGTTTAATGAAGCCAAACGCTTAGATAATATTTTGCTAAAAGCTACTGTTGTAAATAATGATATAGCAGAGCAAGCCATTAAGGCTTTTTATGACTATTCTTCAAATTGTAAAACAGATACATTGGCACCTGTATTTTTAATTAAAGCTGGTCAAGTGGCACAATCTATTAGGAAGTTTACACAAGCTCAAGATTTCTTTAAGAAATGTATTGACGATTTTCCAAAATTTAGAGGTAGAGGAGCTGCTATGTTTTTACTTGCTCAATTATATGATGATGCATCAATGTTAAATGATGAATCAGAAGCAAGAACTATATATCATCAATTGATTAGAGAATATCCGGATAGTCCCTACGCAAATGATGCTAAGGCTTGTATTCAAAATTTAGGCAAAACAGATGAACAATTAATACAAGAGTTCATGAAAAAGAATAAATAATTCTTTAAAATTTCGGACAAGAAATTAATACTCTGGTTACTTTCTTTTTTTTAGGGTTACAAAATTGATACGAAAGCGTAATTTCGTGTGATCCTTTTGTTAATCTGTGTAATTGAGATATAGTAATATCATAACTGTATCCAAAGCTAAATCTTTCTTGTTGAAACCCCGCTATTAAAGCAATAGCATCATCATTCCTGTAACCAGGTTTATAGGCTTTTAATCCAGGAATTCCTCTATACCATAGTCCCAAATTTATACCTAGCTGTGTATAATAAACGCCTATATCAAATTGGTCAAACTCTCCCTGTCCTTTGTAATGTAAAACGGTTGTTATTGAACGTTTTAAGTTTGGATCTCTTTCTTCTTCATTCAATTCAAATTTTGCCCCACCGTGTACGCTATATTTTATAGGAAGTGTAGAGACAGTTCCTCCTGATAAAAGCGATTCATTAGGTTTTGTTAAATGAAAAAACGATGATCCAATCCAATACTTTGATGTATAAATTAAAGCTCCTGCTCCAATATCAAAAAAGGCTCTATTTTGAGTTGGGTTCTCAACTGTATTTACAGAACTAGCTCCTGCATTTCCACCTCTGTAAATTTGGTCTCCAAACAATAATCTGTCAAAGTGTATACTTTTAATGGTAACTCCCGGTTGTACCCCAAATCTCATGGCTACAGTCTTGTTTATTTTTGTTTCATATGCAAACGAAGGATTAATCATTGTTGTTTTTAGTCCACCGGATCCTGCTTCATCAACTGCGCACTGCAAACCAATTCCTAAATTTTGTTTGGATATGAAATGATCCATTGAGAATAAATATGATTTATATGCTGTTTTTATATTAGGCCATTGATTCCTGTAAACTAAAGTAGCTCTTGAACATACATTAGCTCCAGTAAATGCCGGATTTAAATATAAAGGAGAGGCGTAAAATTGAGTAAATTGCATATCCTGAGCATAAGATAATGACTTATTTATGAGTAGAAACAGAATAAATATTTTATAGTACTTAAACATATGTTTTATCTAAGAAGAGTAACATCTCCTGTTTTTTTAAATTCTTTTCCGTTATTTAGTTTTGCGTATGCTTTCCATATATAAACACCTTGTTGGCATAATTTATCTTTATAATAACCGTCCCATCCTTGTTTAATATCTTCAGTTTCAAAAATCAATTCTCCCCATCTGTCAAATACCTGGAATTTATATTCAATAACTCCTGAAGTATATGGAAAGAAAATATCATTATCCAAATTTCCTGGAATATAATATCCTCCAGATGGACCATCAGAACTAGGAGTAAAGGCATTAGGGTAAACAATATCAGCATCAGTTATAATTCTAATTATTGCAGTATCTGAACAACCATGAATGGTAGTGGCAATTAATTGAACATCATAAGGCCCAACTGAAGTGTATGTATGATTAGGATTTGTAAGAGTTGACGTTCCTCCATCACCAAAATTCCAATTGTATGAAGAAGCTCCAGTTGATTGATTGGTACAATTTAATACATCATAAGGTAAATTTAAAACAGTTGTGTTAACCGAGAATTGTGCAATTGGGTAAGGATATGCATCAATTACAATAGGAGAACTACTGCTATTATTAGTGCAACCGGCATCAGTTGTAACCGTTAATGTAATAGAATAAGTTCCCGCCGTAGTATAATTATGGCTAGGATTTTGTTGGGTTGATGTACTTCCGTCTCCAAAATCCCATAACCAATATGATATTGGATCGTTAGAATTACCAGTCACGGAATTATCCAAAAAGCTTAAACTTCCAGGTACGCATGCAATAGTTCCTGCAAAAGCTGCAGATACGGTAGGAGGAGGATTAAATTTAATAACAACACTATCTAAAATAGATGTTCCACAATTATTTGATACAGTTACATAATAGGTTGTTGGTTGTGTTGGTGTTACAATATGAGGACCTATACCAGAGCCTACACCATTACTCCAATTATAGGTTATTGGTCCGGTATTTCCATTTACACTTGCGGATAATAAAGAACTTTGCCCCGGACATAATGGAGATATACCAAATGTTTGGATATTTGGAGCTGTTAGATTATAAACAATCACTTTTGCTGTATCAGGTATACCCGCACATCCATTTTGATCAAAGGCAACAACTGTATAATTTGAGTTGCTTGTAGGACTAATAGTCAGTGTTCCTGAATTTGTAACATTAACAGGTTGCCATACATAATAGTAATTCCCTACTCCGCCTGTTGCTGAAGATGTTAGAGTTGCTTGTAATCCAATACATATTGTATCGTTTGCTCCTGCATTGGTGTAAATTTCGGATGGTTGAATTAGTGATACTGTATTTGATGCTAAACAACCGTTTCCATCAGTAATATAAACGGTATAATTGCCGCTAGGAATATTAGTAGCAATGCTTCCATTTTGAGGAGGAGTAGATGTCCATGTATATGTGTAAGGCAAAGTTCCTCCTATAGCATTACATGATGCATTACCTGTACTATTATGACATAACGGATGTGTTATAGAACTTATAAAAGAGCTTAGTGCTATTGATGGCTCGCTAATACTAAGGATAGATGATGTTGTACAGAAATGAGAGTCGGTAATATTTACAGTATAAGAGCCCGCACTTAAATTATTAATATTAGCTCCATTACCTGTAGGAAGCCATGTATAACTATAATTTGGAGTACCTCCTGAAGCAGATATGGAAATAGAACCATTGTTTCCACCAAAACAACTTACATTTACGATTGAATTGGTTATTAGTGAAATTGGATTTGGTTCTGTTATAGATGCCGTAATAAAACTTATGCAACCTCTGCTATCTGTCACATTCGCAGTATACGTACCTGCGGTTAATTGGTTGGCCGTTGTGTTGTTACCTCCGAATGGCAACCAAGACGTGTTATATGGAGCTGTTCCTGAATTAATACCAATAGTTGCTGCTCCATCATTACTTCCAAAACAACTGTCATTTATTGTGGATACTAAATTTAATATTGGACCGGATATATTCACTAATGTTGTAGTTTGAGTGAATGAACAATTGTAGGAATCAAGAGTAGTAAGAGAGTAGGTGCCAGGAAGTAATCCTCCAATACTTGATGTAGTTGCAGTTACAGGGCTCCAAGAATAAGTATAAGGTCCGGTTCCGCCTGATATTTGAGATGTAATTACTCCATTTGACTGACCACATGCAGGATTTAGTATAGTTAAACTTCCGGTAACAGGGGTTGGAGAGGAAACAATTACTGAAATATTAGTAGAACAGTTATTAGCATCAAAAACATCAACGAAATAGGTACCTGGGCCTAAACCGGATGCTGCAGGATTTGTTCCTCCACTTGGAGACCATTGATATGAATAACTTCCTGTTCCACCTGTAGCAGTTACGGTTGCTGTTCCATCTGAACCTCCCGAACAACTTGTAGGGACACTATTTACAGTGGCAGTTAATGCTTGAGTTGGTTGGTTAACAAAAACCGTTGCAGATGTGATACAATTATTAAAGTCTGTAATATCAACAGAGTAGGTACCTGTTGATAATCCACCTATTGAGTTGCTGTTTACACTCATTGGTTGCCAGTTATAATTATAAGGAATTGTACCACCTGAAATATTTACTGATGCAATTCCATTACTACCTCCAAAACATGATACAGCAGTAGATGTGGCAATCGCAGATAGCGCTGCACTTGGCTGAAAAATTGTATAAGTGGAAATTAACTGACAGTTGTTTGCATCATTAATTTGAACAGAATAATTTCCAGCGGAGAGTCCATTTGTAATACTTCCTGTCGTAGCAGAAGGTAACCAAGTATAAGAATACGGGCCATTACCACCACCACCAATAATAGAGGCAGAACCATTGTTGCCTGAAAAACAACTAACATTAGATGTTGATATTACAGAAAATAAAAGTGATGGTTGAGGAATAACTGGACTTGAAGCAGATACGGTACATCCATTTGCCGCACTAACAATAACTGAATAAGAGTTTGAAGATAAATTAGATGCTATTTGGTTATTACCTCCCGTTGGCGACCAAGTATATGTAAAAGGAGCGGTTCCACCCGAAACATTTGCAGTTAATGATGCATCAGAACCACCAAAACAACTTACAGTGGATGTTTGAGCAATAGAAACTGTTGGACTTGGATTATCCGCTAATATTTGAATAGCAGTGGCCGTACAATTATTCGCATCTATAACTTCAATACTATATGTTCCTGCCAATAAATTATTTTCAATTGACGCCGTTCCTCCGCTTGGTGACCAAGAATATGTATATACTCCAGTACCACCTGATGCTGTAACTGATACTTGACCATTGGCTAATGAACAATTAGAATTTATACTACCTGTAGATAAAATAATTGGAGTAGCCTCAGTTACTGTTATTGTTTGTGTTTCAATACATCCATTAGCGTCTGTTACGTTAACGGAATATGTAGCAGCTGATATATTTGAAATAGCATGTCCAAATAAATTTCCAGGGAACCAATTATAGTAATATGGAGCCGTGCCTCCTGAGGCTAATGCATCAATGGTTCCATCAGAACCTCCATTACATGTTACAGAAGTTGTTGTTGCAGAAATTGAAATTTGGGTAGCGGGTTGAGAAATTGTAAATGTAGAGGTTAATATACAATTATTTTGATCCTCTATTAAAACAGAATAGGTGTTTGAACTTAAATTTGAAATACTGGATCCGTTTGTTGAACTCGGTAGCCAAGTATATGTGTAGCTTGGATTTCCACCAGCTGCAGTTACTGTTGCTGATCCATTTGTTCCACCAAAGCAACTTACATTTGAAGTTGTTATGATTGATGAAATTGCTGGAGGTTCGGTAATTTCAGGGCTTGTAGTAGCAAGCGAAATACAGCCATTAGCATCTGTTACCGTAACATAATATATGCCGGCAGTAAGCCCCGTTGCAGTAGCACCCGTGCCTCCTGATGGAGACCATGAATAAGTTATAGGAGGAACGCCGCCACTAACTCCAGCTGTAGCTGATCCATTATTTCCACCATAACAACTAACATTTGATGTGGAAAAAATTGTTGCTACAGGTCCTCCAAGGTCGTTTATATTGAAAGATTGAGTAGCTTGACATCCATTAAAATCTGTTATTAAAACAGTATATGGGCCAGCTAATAATCCTGTTGAAACTGAAAATGTACCCCCTGCAGGAGACCATTGATAAGTATATGGTGCTATACCTCCTGTTACAGATACTGAACCAATTCCATTTGCATTTCCACATGTTGAATTAGTACTTGTTACAACCGGTAAAATTTGAGATGGTTGTAATATAGATAGCGTCTTAGTAGATAAGCATCCTTTTGAATCAATAATTTTTACAGAATAAGTTCCTGCACTTAAATTTGAAGCAGATGAACCTATAATATTTCCTGGCGTCCATGTGTAGTTATAAGATGGAGTTCCACCAATACCACTAACTGTTGCAGATCCATTTGCTAGGGCATAACAAGTTGCAGATTGAGATAGAATTGACGCACTGAGTGCCAAGCTTGGTTGAGTTATGGAAACTGTATTTTGTGAAGTACAGTTTTTACTGTCCTTAACATTAACAGTATAAATACCTGCGGCAAGATTCATTAAAGAGGTAGTGTGTGCATTACCTGGGGTCCAAGTATAACTGTAGTTTGGTGAACCACCCGTAATACTTGTTCCTATGTATCCATTATTACCTCCAAAACAACTTACATTAACTTGATTAATAAAATTGATGTTGATTGGATTTGGTTGTGAAATGGATATTGTTTTTGTTTTAATACATCCATTATTATCGGTTACATTGGCAGTATAAATTCCTGCAGATAAATTTGATGCGACAGAAGTTGTGAAACTTCCTGGTGACCATAGATATGAATATGGAGAACTACCTCCCGTAACAGTTAAACTTGCAACTCCATTATTTAGATAGTCACAAGTTTCGTTTGTAAAACTTGAGGCAATAGTTAACAAAGGAGGTTGGCTAATAGACACTGTTACAGTAGTAATACAATTGTTGTTGTCTTTTACTGTTAATGTTTTTGTTGATGCAACTAATCCTGATAAGTTTGGAGTGTTAATCCCTCCCGGATTCCATGTATAGGTATATGGAGCTGTACCACCAGAAACATTTGAATTAACAGCTCCGTTATTCCCTCCAAAGCATGAAACATTGGTTTGGCTGATTGCTGAAACAAGAGGGTTTGGTTGAATAATTGAATATGTGGAAGTTTTAATACAACCCTTTGAATCGGTAATATTTACAGTATAAATTCCAGCAGGAATATTAGTGATTGAAGAGGTAGTTTGACCTAATGGTAACCATGAATACGAATATGGTGATGTTCCTCCGTTTGTATTTATTGTAATTGCTCCGTTTGATAATCCATTACAGGTAATGTTTGTGGTGGTTTGAGTTGCAGTAATAGCAGTTGGTTGATTTAAAGTAATTGTATTTGTTATTGAACATAATTTACTGTCTTTCACTGTAACAGTATAAGTTCCTGAAGATGCATTTGATAACATAGAACTTGTAGAACCACTTGGCGTCCAAGAGTAGGTATAATTTGGTGTTCCTCCGGAAGGACTTGCGCTAACACTTCCGTTGTTACCTCCAAAACAGCTCACATTTATAGGATTAATAAAATTTAGATTTAATGGTGGAGGCTCAGTTATTGTTATCACTTTTGAAATATTACAACCTTTTGAATCTTTAATTAAAACTGTGTATGTGCCACTTGTTTGATTTGAAATATTTTGTGTGTTTTGATTTCCCGGAGACCAAGTATAAGTGTAAGGACCTGTTCCACCTGCAGGAGAAATAAAAGCTGAACCATTATTAAGATAATTACAAGTTTCATTTGTTACACTTGAAACTGCTGTTAAAGCAGGAGGTTGTGTTATGTTTATAATATTATTTACAGTACAATTAAAATTATCCTTTACCGTTAATGTATAAGTGCCCGCATGTAACCCGGTAACATTTTGAGAAGTTGCACCTCCGGGCGACCAACTAAAAGTAAATGGAGCAGTACCTCCATTTACTGTTGTATTTACTGATCCATTACTTA
This sequence comes from Bacteroidia bacterium, assembly GCA_035439445.1. GTDB lineage: Bacteria > Bacteroidota > Bacteroidia > B-17B0 > Aurantibacillaceae > UBA4416. Next base: position 34,369 of record DAORKG010000028.1, on the reverse strand, counting down.
AATTAAAACATGTAGCATTATTCTGAGTATAAGTTATGAAAATTGGTGAAGGTTGGGTTATTGTATATGTAGCTGTCTTTATACAGCCTTTTGCATCTGTAACAGTCACAGAATAATTGCCAGCCATTAAGGCTGTTATTGAAGAAGTTGTTTGACCTCCCGGTAACCATGAGTAAGTATATGGAGCGGTTCCGCCCACAGGGTTTACAGATATAGAGCCTGTGCTAGTTCCAGGACAAGAAACATTTTTGATTGTTTGATTTAATGACAATACTTGTGGCTGAGATACGGTAACTGTAGTTTGAGTTGAACAACCTATAGCGTCTTGTATTGTAACAGAATATATTCCAATAGAAAGATTACTGATTGATGAAGTTGTTTGAGAAGGGACCGTATTCCATAAGTAGGTATATGGTGCAAATCCTCCATTTAAATTTATGCTTGCAGAACCATCATTTCCGCCGAAACATCCAACATTATTTACAGATGGTGTTATCACTCCTGTAAATCCAACGTAATTTATAATAATTGTATCTGTTTTTTGGGGACATGTACCGTTACCAGTTGTAGTTAAAAATAATGTTGAGGAACCAGCGGCTAATTCAGATGGAGTAGGAGAGTAGGATACATTAGATAAAGTAGTATTGTTTGGTAGAAATGTTCCGCCACCACCTGACCAGATTCCTCCGCTTGCACCGGTTACAGTACCTGTTAATATTGTTATTGGGTTTTGAATACATACCGATTTATTGGGTCCCGCATTTGCTGTTATGGCAGATGTAAATGCAGTTACAGATACCGCACTGTATACAGGTGGGCAGCCAGAAGCATCTGATAACTGAATATTGTAGGTTCCAACACCAACATTAATAGTTTGAGAGGGATTCACATTATTCCATAAGTAAGTATAGGGTGGAGTACCTCCGGAACCAATTGCCGTAATTGTTGTAGATGTTTGCCCAAAACATAACGTAGGATTAGAAGGAAAAATTGATACAGCCAAAGAAGGATTAAAATAAACCCTGAATGTGTCGCAAATAGCAGCTCCTGAGCAAGATGTGGAAATTCCACAAACTACATAATCCACAAAAGGTGGTGGAGACCCAATTGGAGTAATCGTATTATTAAGACATCCCGAAGTACAAGCTAAATAATTGTTATATGCTCCGGGAGCTCCTGGAGAAATTGAATTCCAAGTGGCAGAAACCGATGTGATACCTGTTGCAACCGGTTTAGCGGTACATCCATTATTAATAGTTGCATTAGGAACAGCAAGTGTAGGGGGAGGTTGAGGGCAGTTAACTACGTTAAATTGAAAATCTCTGATTGTTTCGCCAATATAAACTCCATTTCTGTATTCTTTCACTTTTACCCCTACAACAAATTGCCCCAATGTATTTGGTGTTCCAGATAATAAACCAGTTGAGGGGTTTATACTAAAAGGTCCAGCTCCCAAAGGATTTGTTGAGTTATATCCTCCAACATAAGTAACTGTCGGAAAAGTGGCTACACCGCCCGGAAAAGTTGGGGCTGTATTATTATATGGTTGATATAATGAGTAAACTAATGAATCACCATCAGCATCAGTTGCAGAGTGATTAAATGTAAATGGTTTATTTACACAAATAAAAAGAGGCGGAAATAGATTAAAGACAGGATCACTATTGGGGGTAAAACTACTTCCCGGAATGTTGGCATAAAAAGTTTCTCCTGCAGATCCTGGATTTACAATATTCAATATACTCCCATTTCTACAACAGATTTGGAAATACATGTGGTAACCGGTAGCATTTGGCGGAAGGTTGTTTACTGTTGTTGTATATATGGCTTCCTCAACGCAAGGCGATGGATTGGGTGGAATAGCGCATGGATCTAAAGAAGCAGCAATGTTTGTTACAGAAGTTAAAGGAATAGTTACATTTTTGGAGGGTGAAAAAGCATTTCCGTTTACATCACGTATTTGAATCGTAACACTTCCTGGTAAAGCAGCGGTTCCTGGACCACAGTCTCTGTATAGTTTTAAAGTAATGGTATAGTTAGATCCCCCATTGTATACGTATGTTAAAGAACCCCCAACCACATGAGTAGAAAACATTAAAATAGGGGAAAATAAAAACACTAAAGCAATTAAAATCTTCATTTTAAATGATAGTGTGCTTTTATTTAGTGAAAATCGTTCCATTTAGTACCAGAATATTGAGTTCAAACTGAACAACAATAGTAGATTTATTATTGTTTGTTCATGTTACGCTAAATTTAAGGAAATAGTTGCTGTTTAATTGAAGTTTATTATAAACAAGTTATTCAAACTAGTATTTTATTTAGTAAGCAAAATTTCTTGGTTCATTTCATACGACTCTGGAGTTGCACCAATGCTGATAGTTTTTGAATATGTTTTATAGTTATCAGACTCTACAATGAGTTGATATTTTTTTGATGGTTTTAGAATAATATAATATTTGCCATCCTTTGATACATTTGAGGTAGCTATTGTTTTTTTTGAGGCTAAATCGATAATTGTAATTTTAATTTTAAATAAATCAGGATTATTGTTGTCTTCTAAAATTATTTTGCCTTTTACTAAAACATTAATTTCTCCTTGAGCTTGATTTTTTAGAGAGTTGTAGTACTTACGAAGTGTTTCTTGAGCAGGATCAGTTGAGTTATCGTCCAAAAATGATGCAATTTCATCCAATAATGCATGTATTTCTTCAGGTGTGGCATTTCCTTTATCTAGTAATGCTTCTATTTTTTTGTTAATTTTCTCTATTAATATTTTGTTTAAGTCTTGTTGTGATAATTTTTGCAACTCCTCATCTTCTTTTTGTTCTTGAGTTTTCGGTTCTTTTTTCTTTTTGTTAAAAGTATAATGAATCATGATTTCATGACTTAATCCTCCGTATCTGTTTAAATTTCCTGTGATATAATCATAAGTGTAACCTATTGATAATTTTTTAAATAAAATTACGCCCAAATTAACGCCAATTGCGTAATTACTTTTGTATGTACTGCCAATCCAAAATTTATTTTGCCAATCAAAATTGATAGTTGCATCATATTGCAGAGGTGTATTTGGAAGATATCTTGATAATAATTGTGGAGTGAGAGATAATTCCTTTTTTTTAGGTAAAATAAATCTGTATTTCAAAGAGCTTATATAATGCATTCTTTGAGTGTAAGAAATTTTCGAGTCATTCGAAGAGATATAATTTATTTTTTGATTTGATAATTGAGGAACAGAAAATCCTAATTCAAAGTTTTTTAAAATAAATGCCATTCCGGCATTTGCGTCAAATGTTGTTTTATTTTGTCTATTAATAAATAAATAGGGATCATTTGGGTTTTCAATTGTTGCTTTTGAATAGTCAATTGATTGATTGATAATACCAAGGCATAAGCCTAGTCGGATATAGATGTTTTCTTTGAATTGTAATTTATAAGAATAAAATAAATCTCCTCCAACTCTGCTATTAACTCCTTTTTTATCGCTAATAACAGATAAACCTAGTCCAGTATTTTTATTGATAAAATTTCCATCAAGTGTTAATACATTATATTGAGGTCCTCCTTTAAAACCAGTCCATTGAGTGTGATTAACGAGCATGATATTCATGTTGTCATTTACTCCTGTAAAGGCTGGATTATAAGTCATAGGTTTATAAAAATAGTGACTAAACATAACGACTTGTTGAGAATACAAACTCCCAACCGTTAGAATAGCAATTATAATTATAAAAGTACGTTTCATTATTTATTTCTAATTATATCTACAGACCCTTTAATTAGTTTTTTTGATTCACCTATTTTTAGAATATAGTAATATGTGCCATCCGGAAGTGGTGCATTGTTGTATGTTCCCTGCCAATCATTTTTATATCCTTTTTTTGAATAAACAATATTGCCATATATATTATAGATATTCACTTCATTTTCCGGATAAAAGTCAATATTTTCAATAAACCAATTATCATTTATTCCATCTCCATTTGGTGTAAAAACACTTGATACTATTCCGCTAAATTCATTTGATATAACTGTAATCAATACTGTATCAGAATACGAACAAGAATTAGTATCAGTGATAGTTAAAATATAATAGGTTGTATTTTCCGGATTAGCAAATGGATTTAAGATGTTTATGTTATTTAAACCTGTTGCTGGCGACCATTGTGGCGTTCCGTTTCCGGAACCATTTAATTGAATTGATTGGCCTTGAATAATAGTGCTATCTTTACCTGCATTAACTGTAAATGATGGTAAAATGGTAATTTGTAAACTATTTGTTGTATCAATATTACAATTTGCATTTTGAACAACTGCTTTAAATAGAGTTGTAAGGGCTATGCCTGTAATATTTATACTTGTTGTGTTATTAGAGATATTATTCCAACTTGCCCCATTGTTTGTTGACGAAATCCAGTACAAGACATTACCTGTATTCCCCGATAAATTAATAGTATTTGAACTCGTACCATAACACATTGTTTGAGTATTTACAGAATTTAATGAGCCGGCAACGGTTTGTGGTATTATCGAAAAACTAGCAATAGATGAAGTATCAGTTGGGCAAGTTGCTCCATTTCTAACTATTGCTCTATACAGTTTGTCCTGTGTAATGTTTGTGTAGCTTAAATTTGTTGTTGAGTTAGATATATCAGTCCAGGAATTACCAGCATCTAATGAAAATTGCCATTTTAAAACATTTCCTATACTTCCTATTAAATTTAAAGTCCCGGTTCCTGAGCCTCCGCAAAATGTTCCACCTCCAGATATAGTTCCTCCTTTGGAAGGTGCATAAACATCAATACATGACATTGTAGAAGTATCAGATGGAAAAGATCCATTTTTTACAATAGCTCTATAACAAGTACTTTGTTTTAAATTAAAATAACTTTGAGTATTAAATGTATTTCCATTGTTTATCCAGGTAGAGCCTCCATTTGTTGAATATTGCCATGAAGTTATATTTCCAACATAACCAGTTAAGGAAATAAAACCTGAATTAGATGTATCGCAATAGGTTTGAGCTCCAGATGTTATACCACCCACAGATTGAGAATAAAACGTTGTTTTGAGTAGAAACAAAAAAACAAATAACAATATATGTTTTATAGAGCTCATGTGTTAGTTGTTTGTGTTTTATACTATGTGTTTGGTTTAAAGTTGCAAATAATTTTTTGCTTTTATAAAGAAGTTTTCGAATCTCTAACAATTAATATAGTTATGTGTTTATGTAAATAATTCCTAAACAAAAAAAGCGAGATATAATTATCTCGCTTTTAAGTTTGGTTTAATTAAATATTAAGCCTCTGTTGAGATAATATTAGGATCAACCATAATACGACCGCAATGTTCACATACTAATATTTTTTTGTTCATTTTAATATCTAATTGTTTTTGAGGAGGTATCTTGTTAAAACAACCTCCACAAGCATCACGCTCAACAGGCACAACAGCTAAACCATTGCGAGTATTTGCACGAACTCTTTTGTATGCATTTACTAATCTTTCTTCAATTCCTTCAGTTGCTTTTTCAGAAGCTTTCATTAACTCTTTTTCTTCTTTCTCTGTTTCAGCAATGATTTCGTCTAATTCAGATTTTTTTAATTTTAAATCTTTTTTGCGCTCAGCAAAGTCTTGTTGAGATTTCTCAACGATTTCTGATTTTGACTCGATTGCAAACTTGTATTCTTTTAAACGTTTTTCAGCTAATTGAATCTCTAAGTTTTGGAACTCAATTTCTTTAGTAATAGCATCGTATTCACGATTATTTCTTACTTTTCCTTGTTGAGCTTCGTATTTTTTGATGTTAGCTTTAAAGTCTTTAATTGCTTGAGTTTTCTCAGCAACTTGTTCTTCCAAATCTTTTAACTCTTGTGATAAGTTGTTTACACGAGTTTCTAAACCGGCAACGCTATCTTCTAAATCTTGAACTTCAAGAGGTAACTCACCACGAACCGTACGAATACGATCAATTTTAGAGTCGATAATTTGTAATTCATATAAAGCACGAAGTTTTCCTTCGATAGATGCATCAATTTTTTCTTTGATTTTAGCGCACATAGTTTAAAAATAATTAACCGGGTTAGTGTTTGTTTCCGTTAAATAGGTTGCAAAAGTAGGAAATTTATTTGATATAATCTCATAAAAAATTTCGGGGGTAAATTGCTCACTTTCATAATGGCCAATATCTGCGATCAAAATCTGATGTTCAGCGTCAAAATACTCATGATATTTAAAATCTGAACTTATGTAAATATCTGATTTTGAATTAATTGCGTTTTTTAATAGGAAACTACCACTTCCGCCACAAAGAGCTACTTTTTTTATAGATTTATTTAATAACGGTGTATGTTTAATAAGTTTTAACATAAAAACCGACTTTAAACGCTCTAAAAACTCAATTTCAGGCATTGGATTTTTCAATTCACCGACCATACCAGAACCAATGTTTTGGTAAGTATTTTCTAATTGGTAAATATCATAAGCCACTTCTTCATAAGGATGATTTTGCAATAGTGACGAAATAATTTGGGATTCGTTTATAGTTTCAAAAATTAATTCTAGACGACTTTCCTTTTCTAAACTTAATTTTCCCTTTTCGCCAATAAATGGATTTGTATTTTCATTTCCTCTAAAACTTCCCATTCCTTCCAAAACAAAACTGCAACTGTTATAATTTCCAATATTGCCTGCTCCGGCATTAAATAAACTTTCCTGAACTTGAGTTAAGTGTGTTTTGGGAACAAAGGTGACTAATTTTTTCAAAAGTGATTTTTTGGGAGCTAAAATCTGAGTGTTTACTAAACCTAGTTTATCAGCTATTTTTTTATTTACACCCAGTTTCACATTATCTAAATTTGTATGACAGGCATAAATGGCAATATTGTTTTGAATAGCTTTAATAACAGTTCTTTCCACATAATTTTTCCCATTTAATTTTTTTAAACCACTAAAAATAATAGGGTGATGAGCAATAATTAAATTGCATTTTTTATTGATAGCTTCCTCTACAACTGCTTCTGTACAATCCAAACAAAGTATTGCTCCTGTTACTTCAAGTTCTTTATTTCCGGTTAATAAACCACAATTATCATAAGATTCCTGATAAGAAGGTGGGGCGAATTTTTCTATTTCTTGTATGATGTGTTTTAATATCATGATATTAGTTTACTTTATTTCATTTCATTTCATAACTTCCTTATACCTTGAACAACTTACTAGATGATCATTCACCATTCCGGCTGCCTGCATATAGGCATAACAAATGGTAGAACCTACAAATGTAAATCCTCGTTTCTTTAGGGCTTTACTCATAGCATCCGATTCGGGACTAGTGGCTCTGATATCTGATGATTGTTTAACTTTAGTAACAATCGGTTTATTATCTACAAATTGCCATATGTATTTATCAAACGAGCCGTACTCTTTTTGTACTTCTATAAACGCTTTGGCATTTTTTATAGTACCTGTAATTTTTAATTTATTTCGAATAATGCCATCGTTTTGCATAAGTTCCAATACTTTTGCTTCGTCAAATTTTGAAACTTTTTTTACATCAAAATTGGCAAAGGCTTTCTTAAAATGTTTACGTCTGTGTAAAATTGTTTTCCAGCTTAATCCGGCCTGAAAAGAATCTAATACTATAAATTCAAAATGCTTTTTATCATCATGTACGGGAGTTCCCCATTCCGTATCATGATATTGTAGCATCTGTTCGTCGTTACCAGGCCATGTGCAGTTCATAAATTAGTTTTAGAGTTTTAAAAACAAAAATTATCTTTATGCTAAAATTAAACATATTATGGGAATCGAAGAAAAAATTAATGCGGATGTAAAAGCATCCATGTTAGCAAAAGATGCAAAACGTTTAGAGGCTGTTAGAGCTTTAAAATCTGTGATATTATTATTAAAAACATCTCCTGAAGGATTAACAGAGGAGAGTGCGATGAAGGCAATTCAAAAAGAATATAAAAAACGCAAAGAAACAGCTGAAGTTTATATTCAACAAAACCGTCAGGATTTAGCAGATGACGAATTGGCTCAGGCTAAAGTAATGGAAGATTATTTACCAAAACAATTAAGCGAAGATGAGATTAAAACCATCGTTAAAAATGCTATTACCGAAGTAGGAGCAAGTAGTGCTGCTGATATGGGAAAAGTAATGGGAGCTGCAAACAAAGTTGTGTCAGGAAGAGCTGATGGTAAATTAGTTTCTCAGATAGTTAAAGAAATGTTAGGATAACTGAAGTATATTTTTTTAATACAATTTCAAAACCATCAATATTGATGGTTTTTTTTATGTCTTTTTGTAAATGAAAATACGTACTGGTGGGTATTGTGATGCCAAAAGTACATTCTTATTTTTGAATACTATTAGTATGTTAAAAGGCACGTTTATTATCCTTATTCTATCTATTATTCTATTTTCATCATGCGAAAAAGAATATACTTGTGTTTGCACGAATTCTGTTACAGGTGAAAAAAGTTTTGGCGATAAAGTCAAAACAACCAAATTGGGTAAAAAAGGTTTTGAAGAATCTTGTAAATCAAATAGCTCTGTTTATAATGATTTAACGGATTGTCATGTAGAATAAGATAATTTTTTGCGCAATAAAAAGCCCCACTTTTCAGTGGGGTTTTTTATTAGTTGTCTTCTTTTTTCTTTTTAGCTTTTGGCTTAATAGTTCTTACAACAATTTCTTTCTTCTCAGTGTCATAATCTATCTCAATTTGATCACCTTCAGATAAGTTACTTTGAATAATTTCTTCAGCCATTGGATCCTCTAAATATTTTTGGATTGCACGTTTTAATGGACGAGCGCCATACTGAACATCATATCCTTTTTCAACGATAAAGTCTTTAGCAGCATCAGTAATTTTAATAGTATAACCTAAGTTGTTTACACGTCCAAATAAGCTGTTTAATTCAATATCAATAATTTTATGAATGTCATTTTTCTCTAAAGAGTTAAACATAATTACATCATCGATACGATTTAAGAATTCAGGAGCAAATGCTTTTTTCAATGCATTCTCCACAACACCTTTGCTCATTTCGGCTTCGCTATCTTGGCGTGCTTGTGTTCCAAAACCAACTCCTGTACCAAACTCTTTTAATTGGCGTGCACCAATGTTAGAAGTCATGATAATGATAGTATTTTTGAAATCAATCTTACGACCTAAACTATCTGTTAATTGCCCGTCATCTAATACTTGCAATAGCATATTAAATACATCCGGATGTGCTTTTTCAATTTCATCTAATAGTACAACTGAGTATGGACGACGACGAACTTTTTCAGTTAATTGACCACCTTCTTCATAACCAACATATCCCGGAGGCGCACCAATTAAACGAGTAACGGCAAATTTCTCCATGTACTCACTCATGTCAATTCTAATTAAAGCTTCATCATTATCAAATAAATGTTTCGCTAAAATTTTTGCTAATTGAGTTTTACCAACACCTGTAGGACCTAAGAATATAAATGAACCAATTGGTTTATTTGGATCTTTTAATCCAGCACGATTACGTTGAATAGCTTTTACTACTTTCTTTAATGCCTCATCCTGGCCAATAACTTTACCCTGTAAAGTATCAACCATTTTAACTAATTTCTCACCTTCATTTTGAGAAATACGTTGAACAGGCACTCCGCTCATCATAGATACAACTTCCGCCACATTATCTTCAGTAACAACAACTCTGTTTAGTTTTGTTTCTTCTTCCCAAGCTTTTTTCGCAGCATCTAATTGAGCTTGTAATTGCTTTTCAGTATCACGTAACTTTGCAGCCTCTTCATATTTTTGAGAACGAACCACTTGATTTTTTAGTTCTTTTATGTCCTCCATTTTTTTCTCTAACTCAATAATGTTTTCCGGAACATTAATGTTAGTGATGTGAACACGAGAACCAACTTCATCTAAAGCATCAATAGCTTTATCTGGTAAGTGTCTGTCGGTTAAATAACGAGCTGTTAATGTTACACAAGCTTTAATAGCTTCAGGTGTATAAATTACATTGTGATGATCTTCGTATTTAGATTTAATGTTCGTTAAAATCTGTAATGATTCTTCCTGTGTAGCAGGCTCAATAATTACTTTTTGGAAACGACGCTCTAAAGCTCCATCTTTTTCAATATGTTGACGGAATTCATCTAATGTTGTAGCACCAATACATTGGATTTCACCACGTGCTAAAGCCGGCTTAAACATGTTACTAGCATCCATGCTTCCGCTAGCACCACCTGCACCAATTATAGTATGAATTTCGTCGATAAATAAAATCACATCCGGATTTTTTTCTAGCTCATTCATCACAGCTTTCATACGTTCTTCAAACTGTCCGCGGTATTTTGTTCCTGCAACTAAAGACGCTAAATCTAAAGTAACAACACGTTTACCAAATAACACACGAGATACTTTACGTTGAACAATACGAAGCGCTAAACCTTCTGCAACAGATGATTTACCCACACCAGGTTCTCCAATTAAAATTGGGTTATTCTTTTTACGACGAGATAAAATCTGAGATACACGTTCAATTTCTTTTTCGCGGCCAACAACAGGATCTAATTTTCCTTCTTCTGCCATTTTGGTTAAATCTCTACCAAAATTATCTAATACCGGAGTTTTAGATTTTGAGTCGCCTGGTTTTTTTGCTGCTCCAGAATTTCCTGCACCAAATGATTCTTCGCTATCATCATCATCTCCTGCAGTTGAATTCTCTATTTTATGAGGATTTTCCATATACCCTTCTAGTTCTAATTTAACGGCATTGTAATCAACTCCGAATTTTGATAATGTCTTAGTAACAACATTATCGTTATCTTTTAGGATACACATTAATAGATGTTCTGTACCTATCTGAGGTGCTTTAAAAACTTTTGCTTCTAGGTAAGTAAGTTTTAAAGTCTTTTCAGCTTGTTTTACCAATGGTATATTTGCAAGATTATTTACCTTACGAAGAGATACCGGCAAACTTTGTTCTATTTGTTTTCTTAAGTCCTGAATGTTTATACCTAAATTTTTAAGCATTTTAATGCCAACTCCTTCGCCATCGCGAATCATGCCAAGCATTAAATGTTCAATTCCAATATAATCATGCCCTAGTCTTAGTGCTTCTTCTCGGCTAAACGTTATCACGTCTTTTACGCGTTGTGAAAATTTTGCTTCCATAAATTTGTAGTTCTTTGTTAGGTTCTAAACATAATTAATGCCACAATCAAAAGTAACCGATAATGGCAGTTTTGATTCTTTTTTGGCGTGTTTTTTTTAACATTAAAACTGTTAATAACTATACAACTAAATTACCCACAAAATAGCTATTTTCAAAGTCTATTATTAATTTTTTTGAAATAGTTTTTTAGTTGAACTTAATGAAAAATTAACTGACAATATTTCTGAATAATAGACTTTAAAACTGTATAGAACTAAAACTTAAAAAAGAATATGAGCGGAGAGAAAATTATCCCAATTAACATTGAATCGGAAATGAAAACAGCCTACATTGATTACTCAATGTCGGTTATTGTATCGCGTGCTTTACCTGATGTGCGAGATGGTTTAAAACCTGTACATCGTCGTGTATTATACGGAATGTTGGATTTAGGAGTATTGCACAATCGACCTTATAAAAAATCTGCCCGTATTGTTGGGGAGGTTTTAGGAAAATACCATCCGCATGGAGATACTTCTGTTTATGACACAATGGTTCGTATGGCTCAAGAATGGAGTTTACGTTATATGTTGGTAGACGGGCAGGGTAACTACGGTTCGGTAGATGGTGATCCTCCTGCGGCAATGCGTTATACAGAGGCGCGTTTACGTAAAATTACTGAAGAGATGTTAAGCGATATCGAGAAAGACACGGTTGATTTCCGCCCAAATTTCGATGACTCTTTAACTGAACCAACTGTACTTCCTACCCGTATCCCAAACTTGTTAATGAATGGATCTTCTGGAATTGCTGTAGGTATGGCTACTAACATGGCCCCTCATAACTTAACAGAGGTAATTAATGGTATCCTTGCTTATATCGATGATAAAAATATTGAAATTGATGAGTTGATGAAACACATCAAAGCCCCTGATTTTCCTACAGGTGGTACTATTTATGGTTATGAAGGAGTTAAAGATGCTTTCCGCACGGGTAGAGGTAGAGTAGTAATGCGTGCTAAAGCTAGCATTGAGCCTATTAATAACAGAGAAAGAATTGTTGTTACAGAAATCCCATATCAAATTAACAAAGCTGAAATGATTAAACGTCAGTGGGAATTATGTAACGAGAAAAAAATTGAAGGTATTACTGAAATTCGTGATGAGAGTAACCGAGAAGGTATGCGTATTGTTTACGAATTAAGAAGTGATGCAATTTCAAATGTTGTATTAAATAATTTATATAAATACTCTGCTCTACAAACTTCATTCTCAATTAATAACGTTGTTTTAGTGAAAGGTCGTCCTGAGATGTTAAATCTTAAGGATATGATTTATCACTTTGTTGAACACCGTCACGATGTGGTTGTTCGTAGAACAAAATTTGATTTAGCTCAGGCAGAAAAACGTGCACATATATTAGAAGGTTTATTAATTGCTCAAAAAAATATTGATGAAGTAATTAAAATTATTCGTGAGAGCGAAAGCCCTGATACTGCTAAAGATGAATTAATTTCTCGTTTCTCTTTATCAGAAATTCAAGCTCGTGCAATATTAGATATGCGTTTAAGAACATTAACCGGACTAGAGGTTGATAAATTAAATGCGGAGTACGAAGAGTTAATGAAGAGTATTGCTTACTTCAAAGAAGTTTTAGCTGATGAAGGATTACGTTACAAAATCATCCGTGAAGAATTAGTTGAAATTAAAGAAAAATACGGTGACGAGCGTCGTACCGATATTGTTTACGCTGGCGATGATTTAAAAATTGAAGATATGATTGCTGATGAGGATGTTGTAATTACCATTTCTCACATGGGTTATATGAAGCGTACAAACTTAGCTGAGTACCGAGCTCAAAATAGAGGAGGAAGAGGAAGTAAAGGAACTGCTACTCGTGATGAGGATTTTGTAGAGCACATGTTTATTGCTTCTACTCATAACTATATTTTATTATTTACCGAAAAAGGACAATGCTACTGGATTAGAGCATACGAAGTGCCTGAAGGAAATAAACAAAGTAAAGGACGTGCAATCCAAAACATCATTAGCATCGCTCCGGATGACAAAGTAAAAGCATTCATCAATGTTAAGAATTTAACGGATGAAGAATTCTTAAATAATAACTATATAGTATTATGTACTAAAGATGGTATTATTAAAAAGACAACTTTAGAGGCGTATTCTCGTCCTCGTGCAAATGGTATCAACGCAATCACTATTCGTGAAGGGGATGTTTTATTAGAAGCGGCATTAACTAATGGCAGCAATGAAATTATGATTGCTACTAAATTAGGTAAGGTTTGCCGTTTCCCTGAAGAAAAAGTTCGTCCAATGGGCCGAAATGCATCAGGTGTAATTGGTATTGATTTAAATGACGAAGAAGGAGGAAATAACGAAGTAGTTGGAATGATTTGTATTGATGACAAACAAGCTAATGTATTGGTAGTTTCTGAGAAAGGTTACGGTAAACGTTCAGATATTGATGAATACCGTATAACAAACCGTGGCGGTAAGGGTGTGAAAACAATTAATATCACTGATAAAACAGGAAATTTAGTAGGTATTAAATCAGTAACAGACGCTAATGATTTAATGATTATTACTAAAAATGGTATTACTATCCGTATGAATGTGTCTGATTTACGTGTTATGGGACGTGCAACACAAGGAGTTCGTTTAATAAATATACAAGATAACGATAGTATTGCGGCAGTTACAAAAGTTGATCATGAAGATGAAACTGAAACAGAAGTAGCAATAGATGGATCAACTCCGGAGGCTCCAACTGGCGAGGTTCAAAGTGATGCTGCAAATGAGCCCACGAATGATGAACCTAAAGGGTAAAATTTAAACCAATAGATGAGAAAAACTATTTTTTGTATGCTGTGTTTTTGTTGTTCTGTTTATTATGGACAGACGCAATACATAGCATACTTTACTCCGCCATCGGATTTTAGTAATTATGGCTTTTCTATGTACGGGCCAACCTCCGATGTTATTGACAACAGTGGATTGCCTAGAAGTTGTACGTTTTACAACGGATTATTTTCTACTCCAGCGGTAGGAATGTATTCTCAAAACAACATGATTGATGCACAAGCACAAACTTTAGCTTATTCTTATGATAGTTTAGTTTTTATGTTTAAAGTGAAAACGAATGGTTATGCTAAAAATTTCAGAATTCGCGGAGAGTTTTTGCAAAACATTAATAACTTTCCTTACTCATTAACTCAAAATTATAATGGAGTAGATTCAGTAGCAATAAGATTTAAAGTTGGGTTTACAACTACATTGCCTTTTAATTGGAAAATATGGCTTGAAAAACAAGACACCACATTAAATAACTTTACCATTTCATTGAGTAATTTAGATATTAAAGGTTATTTACACTATAACAGTGCTGGTATTAATGAACTTTCCAATTCTAAATACCAAATCAGTTATAATAATGATGTGCTTTTTTTAAACGAAAAGTGGATGGGTAAAAAATATTGGATAATTGACCTTTATGGGAGAGTTGTTTATTCAGGTATCGTTAATTCTCTTCAAGAGCCGATTAATCTTGAGAATGGAATATATATGATAAATACAGAACAGTACTCTCAAAAATTAATAGTAACGCGTCATTAAAACGAAATACTACACAAGCGGACGATAACGTTTAATGGACGGACAAAATAAATAACACATTACTTATATATTTGAACAAATAATTTAGTATGAACAAAAAAACAATTATAACAGGTGCTTTAAGCTTATTTAGCTTAGCAACTATGGTAGCTCAACCTACTTTAGTAGAAAAGGTAGAACAAACTGCCGGAAAAGTGGTTATTCCATACGAAAAATGGAAATTACCTAATGGATTAACTGTATTATTAAATGAAGACCACTCTGATCCATTGGTACATGTATTAGTAACTTATAAAGTAGGTTCTAATCGTGAGAGTTTAGGGAAATCAGGTTTTGCTCACTTTTTCGAGCATATGATGTTCCAAGGTTCAAAACACGTAGCTGATGAAGAGCATTTTAAAATTGTTTCTACAGCAGGTGGTAACATGAATGGTAACACTACTGAAGATAGAACAGTTTATTTTGAAACAGTTCCTTCTAACAATTTAGAAATGGCTTTATGGTTAGAAGCTGATCGTATGGGCTTCTTATTAGATTCGTTAACTACTAAGAAATTTGAAAACCAACGTGATGCCGTTAAAAACGAAAAATCTCAAAATGTAGAAAATCAACCTTATGCAATGGCATTTGTTGAGGAGATTAACAAGGCATTATACCCTGAAGGACATCCATATAGCTGGCCTGTAATTGGATATGTGGATGATTTAAACAGAGCTACTTTAGAAGACGTTAAAAACTTCTTTTTACGTTGGTATGGACCAAACAATGCTATCCTTACAATTTCTGGTGATTTTAATACACAAGAAGCATTAGCAATGATTGATAAATACTTCGGAAGCATTAAACCATGTCCGGATGTTAAAAAAATGAGAGTTGCACCTGTTACTATTGCTACAGATAAGTATACAGCTTACAAAGACCGTACTTATTTTCCATTAAATTTAAGAGTTTATCCTACAGTTCCTCAATATAACAGAGATGAACCGGCATTAGACTTATTAGGTATGATGATGGGTAATGGTAATAACTCTATTTTCTATAAAAAATTCGTTAAATCAAAACCTGAAATTGCAGTTGATGCAAGTGTTAATCACCGTTCTAAAGAATTAGGTGGTGAGTTTTCTATTCAAATTTTCGCATATCCACCTGAAGATTTTAACTTAGAAAAATTATTTACGGATATTGATGAAAAAGTAAAAGCTACTATTGATGAATTTGGTAATACAGGAATTACAGATGAAGCTTTAGCAAGAGCAAAAGCAGAAATCGAGTCAAGTATGTATGGTGCCTTATCTACAGTTGGCAGCAAGGCTGGTACCATTTCTGAATGGGAGCGTTTGTTAGGGAAAACGTATACTTTATCTGATGAAATTGACAGATACAACAAAGTAACAAAAGATGATATCACTCGTGTTTTTAATAAATACATCAAAGGTGCCGGTGCAGCTGTTTTAAATACATATCCAATTGTTAATCCTAAAGATTCGGTAAAAAGTATCAATCCATATGCTAATATGAAATTTGAAACTCCTGCTGAATACAATGGATTAACTTATGCTCCTGCAGCTGATAAATTTGACAGAGCTGCTCGTCCAAAAGCAGGCGCGCCAAAACCTGTAACTATTCCTGATTATTTTACTACTAAATTATCAAATGGTATCAGTATCATTGGTACAAAAAATACTGAGTCGCCAGAAGTTACTATTGTTTTGACAATGGAAGGTGGTAGTTTAGTTTTATCAAACGATCAGTTAAAAAAATTAGGAGTAGCAGAATTAACTGCTAGTGTTTTAAATGAAGGAACTAAGAACTATACTACTGAGCAAATTGCTGCTGAGTTAGAAAAATTAGGTAGTTCTATCAGTTTTTCTGCAAATAAAAATTCTACAAGTGTACAAATTTCATCTTTAAAGAAAAATTTAGATGCAACACTTAAGTTGTTTGAAGAAAAATTATTAAATCCTGGATTTAATGCAGAAGACTTTAAGTTGGCTAAAAAACAATATAAAGAAAGTGTAAAAAATGACGAGACAAGTGCTAATGCAATGGCTGGTAGAGCATTTAGTTTTGCTTTATATGGAAGCTCTGTAATGGGTTTAGAACCATCCATTAAAACAATTGAGAATATTGAACTAGCTGATGTTAAAGATTATTATTCAAAATATTATTCGCCTTCTGTTTCAAATGTGGTAATTGTTGGTGATGTTGAAGAAAAAGATATCGTTGCGAAATTGGCATTTTTAAATAAATGGGAAGCTAAAGAAGTAAAAATTCAACCTATTGTTGAGCCTACTGCTCCTGCAGAACCACAGTTCTTTATCTATAATAAATATGGAGCTCCATCATCTGTTATCACAATGGGTTATCCATCGTTGAAATTTGATGCTACCGGTGATTTCTACAAAAACAGAATCGCAAACTTTGTTTTTGGTGGAGCATTCAACAGCCGTTTAAATTTAAATTTACGTGAAGATAAAGGTTATACTTACGGTATCCGTTCTGGTTTCTCAGGTGGAAAATATAACGGTACATTCGTAATTCAATCTTCTGTAAAACGCCCTGCAACTGCTTTATCATTAGCTGAGATTATTAAAGAATTTAATAATTATCAAACTAATGGTATTACTGATAAAGAGTTGGAATTTACTAAGAGTTCATTATTAAATGAAGAAGCACTTAAGTATGAAGCTCCATATCAAAAAGCAGCTTTCTTATCTAATATAGTAAAATATAACTTAGACAAAGGCTTTACAGCTCAACAAAACCAAATCTTAAAAAATATCACTAAAGACGAGGTTAATGCTCAAATTAAAAAATACTTTGACGTTAATAAATTAACAACAGTTGTTGTTGGTGATAAAGCAATGATTGAAGCTCAATTAGAAAAAGCTGCAAAAGATGCTAAAAATAAAGAAGTATTAAATAAAGTTAAATTAAAGAAAATTTCAGTTGATTAATTTATGCAAATGCACAATATTTGCGTCTATAAATTAATCATGCAAAAATAACTACATAAAAAAACACTAGATAAAATCTATCTAGTGTTTTTTTTATATCTTAACCAAAAATTTCAATCATATGAGACACATTATTACAGCTGCTTTTATTTCAATTTCAGCTATTTCGTTTAGTCAAAGTAATCAAGTGCAAAATGCTTCAAATTATTTAAGAAATAAAGAGTTTGATAAGGCAAAGGCAGCTGCAGATGCTGCTTCAGTTCATGAATCAACAATCAATAATCCAAAATTATGGAAATATAGAGGCCAGATTTATCAAGAAATTTATTTCTCTAAAGATCCTGCCATAAAAGGATTAGATGCTGAAGCAGAAGAAAAAGCATTAGACAGTTATATTAAGTGTTTAAAAAATGATAAAGATAATTTTTATAAAGAAGAAGAAGGCGGGGTAAAAGGTCTTATTGTTCAGGCAACGGCTGCTGTTAGTAATAAGGCTAATGCTTATAAAATGAATAAGGAATTTGATAAAGCTCTTTATTGTTACGACTTGTTAGAACAAGCTTTACCATATGATTTTGACCAAGGTATGAAACGTGCCAATATTACTAAGGAAAAGATTATGTACTATAAGTTTGATACATATAAGTATGCTGCAAACAAAGAAAAAACAAAAGAATATGCTGATAAATTAATTGCATCTAAATATAAAGAGCCAAGAATTTATACAGATATGGTAAAACTTGCGTTAATAGACAGAGATACGACTAAAGCCCTAGAGTATATTGGAAAAGGTAAGTTGATGTTTGAAGATAATATGGAATTAGTAAATAGTGAGATTAATATTTACTTAGCTCGTAACAAAACAGATGAATTAAAAACAAAATTAACTGATGCTATTAATTTATCTCCTGATAATGAAGTTTTACATGCCATATTAGCTAACCTTTATCAAAAAACAAACGAAAAGGATAAAGCAGAAGCAGAATATTTAAAAGCATTGGAAATTAAACCTGATTACGAAATTGCAAATTATAACTTAGGTGTTATGTATTTCAACTCTGGGAATGAGTGGAATGATAAATTGGGTGCATTGCCTCCAAAAGAAACAGCAAAAGCAAAAGAATACGAAGCAAAGGCTAATGAGTATTTTAAGAAAGCTGTAGTTAATTTCGAGAAATCGTATGAAGTTTCTCCTGATAAGGCAACAAAACAACAATTACGTAAATTATTTTTACGTTTAGGTGAGACCGAAAAAGCAGAAAAATATAAATAATTATATCATTGTTCTTTAATAATATTCAAATGAGAATTTTAAGAATTTTAATTGTAGCTCTATTACCATTTTCGGTTTTTGCTCAAAAAAATAAAGTTCAGGGTGCGTGGAGAAATCTGAGTGACTATGAATCAACATTGGCAGATAGCCCTGATGCTTCATATTTGGCAAAAGCAAAAGAAAATATTGATTTGGCTACCAATAATGATGAAACTAAAAATCAGTTTAAAACACATACATACAGATGCAGAATATATGTGTATTTATTTTCAGAAAATTTAAAAGCTGAGGACAAAAAATTAGTTTCATCTATTGCAGATAAAAATGAAAGAATGCAAACTGCTTATGGAAACGTTTCCACTTCTGAATTTGATGAAGCAACCAAATGCTTAGTTAAATTGAAAGAAATAGATTCGAAAAAGTTTGATAAAATTGCTAAAGGAGAAACAGATTCAGAGGAAGATGGAAAATTATTTACTGCTATAAGCCAGATTTTAGCTTACCAGGCAAATTTGGCAACAGGAAAATACAAACTTAAAAAGTTTGATGAGGCAGCGGATTTTTTTGAATCTCTAGCAGAAACAAACAAAATGATGACAGGTAAAAAAGATACTTCTAATTATTATAATGCCTGTGTTTGTGCTCAAAAAGCAAAAAATCAAACCAAAATGTTTGATTTTAATAACAAGATGATTGAATTAGGTATCGCTTCATCTTATAATTATCAAACCATTTATGAATTAAAAGCTTCACAAAATGATACAGTAGCTGCAATGGAGTTTTTAAATAAAGGTAGAACTCAGTTTCCAAATGATGTGTATTTAATGAATAAGGAAACTGAAATTTTTCTTCAAAAAGGTCAACAAGAGAAAGCTTTAGCTAACCTACAAGCTGTTATTGCAAAAGAACCTAATAATGCCTTTTTACACTGTGCTATAGGAACTGTATATGATAATTTAGCTAATCCAAAAGGAAAGTCTGGAAAAGACACTACTAAACCTGCTGAGTACGAAAATTATATTGCTAAAGCATTAGAGCACTATCAAAAAGCAGTAGATTTAAAATCCCCAAATCAAGATAGTTATTACAATGCTTTATATAATTTAGGTGCATTGTATCACAATTACGGGATTCATTTTTATAATAACGCTATGTCAAAAGCAACGATTACAGAGTTAGCTAAAAAACAAAAAGATATTGATGCTAAAAGTTTAGAATATTACAAAAAGGCTATCCCTTATTTAGAACAAGCCTTAGATGTAAAGCCTAATGACCCTACTACGATGTCGGCATTGAGAACATTATACTATAAAACAGGGAATGAGACTAAAGGTAATGAAATGAATAACAGAATTAAAGGCGTGAAATAAATAATCACTTTATATTTATTCAAAAAACCGCTCAATTCGAGCGGTTTTTTGTTTTTTTACCGCTCATAACATTCCTATTTTTAACAAAAAAAATCCCTTTTTTAAACCACTTAAATGGTTAAATTTGCTATCCTTTAAAACTTAAGATTATAAACCACTATAAAAATAATATGATTCGTTCCATTTATACATTTTGCTTACTATTTATTTCTCTTGTTGGATTTTCTCAATTTGCTACCATTAGAGGATTTGTTTACAACAAATCTAATGGTGAGCCGGTAGCATTTTCAAACGTTTATTTAAAAGGTACTACAACCGGTGCTTCAACCGATTTAAATGGTTATTTCTCAATCAATAAGGTTAATCCGGGCTCTTATACTTTATTGGTAACAAACTTAGAGTTTGATACTATTTCTGAAAGTATAACCGTTAAAGCCGGAGAAATTATTAATAAGAAATTCTTTTCAGAAAAAGGTGGGGTGATTTTAAATACCGTGGATGTAAGTGCAGACATGGTAGATAAGATTGAAACTCCCAATGTTGCTGTTCAAAAAATTGATCCTGTTGCAATCAATAAGTTACCTAGTGTTGGTGAACCTGATTTGGCTCAGTATTTACAAGTATTACCTGGTGTTGTGTTTACAGGAGATCAGGGAGGGCAGTTATATATCAGAGGAGGTCTTCCAATTCAAAATAAAGTTTTGTTAGATGGAATGGTTATTTATAACCCTTTTCACTCAATCGGTTTGTTCTCTGTATTTGATAATGATATTATGAGAAATGCAGATGTTTATAGTGCGGGTTTTGGTGCTGAGTACGGAGGAAGAACATCATCAATTATGGATATTACAACTCGTGATGGTAATAAAAAACATTTATCAGGTAAGGTATCAGCTTCTACATTTGGAGCTAAATTAACTTTAGAAGGTCCTTTGAAAAAATTAAAAGAAGATGGTAAAGGAAGTTCTTCATTTTTATTATCTGGTAAAACTTCTTACTTACCTCAAACCTCAAAAACACTATATCCGTATGCTAATAAAACAAATAATGATGGTTTGCCATTTTATTATACAGATTTATATGGAAAGGTTTCTTTTAACGGAAATAATGGTAGTAAAGTAAATTTGTTTGGTTATAACTTTAATGATAAAGTTATATATAAAGATTTGGCAAAGTTTAGCTGGACTTCATTTGGTGGAGGAAGTAATTTTATTTTAATTCCTCAAAACTCAACTTTATTAATTGAAGGAAATTTCGCATACTCTCAATACAAAATAAACTATCAAGGCTCGGTTGACGAAGATAAAAAATCAAGTTCAGTTGGAGGATTTAACGGAGGATTTAACTTCCTTAAATATTTTGGTCGTAATGAGTTGAAGTATGGTTTTGAGCTAGTAGGTACTAATACAAATTATTCTCTTCAAAATCCTAACTTATCTATTCCTATTGAATATACTAAAAACTCTTTGGAGCTTGGAGCACATATGAAATTTAGATGGTTGGATAAGAAAAAATGGATAGTATTAGAGCCTAGTTTCCGTTTACAATACTATGCATCTTTCAATAATTTATCTCCAGAGCCTCGTTTACAAGGTAAAGTAAATTTCACTAAAAAAATACGTATGAAGTTTGCAGGTGGATTATACAGTCAAAGTTTAATGAGTGCAAGCTCAGATAGAGATGTGGTAAACTTGTTTTATGGTTTTATTAATGGCCCTGAAAATTTACCAGCAACTTATAAAGACAAAAATAATAACACTGTTAATACAAAAGGTGTAATTCAAAAATCTCGTCATATAGTTGCAGGATTTGAAATCGATATTTTGAAGAATTTAGAAATTCAAATAGAAGGTTATCAAAAGTATTTTACTCAAATGGCAAGTGTTAATAGAGATAAGCTATTTGATGATACTCCTGAAAATGCTGATAAACCTGAAGCTAATAGAAAAGATTTTATTATGGAACAAGGTGAAGTAACCGGAATGGACTTTACTGCAAAATTTGAGAAAAAACGTTTTTATTTTTGGACAGTTTACTCATTAACATTTAATAAACGATATACAGGAAATACAGCTAGCGGTGATGTTTACGAATATGCTCCTGTTTTTGACAGAAGACATAATGTGAATTTAGTTGGGACCTATAGTTTTGGTAAAAAACGTAATTTAGATTTAAGTATTCGTTGGAATTATGGTTCTGGTTTCCCATTCACACCAACTCAAGGTTACTACCCTCAAGTTGATTTTGGTAATAATTTTAATTTTGATTATACAACTGCTAATGCAAATTTAGGATATGTTCCAGGAGATTATAATTCTCGTCGTTTATCTGATTATCACCGTATGGACATTAGCTTAAAATGGTTATATAACTTTAGCGAAAAAACTAAACTAGAATTAACAGTTGGAGCTACAAACGTTTATAATCGTGAAAATATATTCTATTATGATCGTGTAAGAAATAAACGAGTAAATCAATTACCTATTTTACCAAACGTAAACATTAGTTTTAAATTCTAATTACTTTGGCTTTTAAGATTTATACCAAAACAGGAGATAAGGGACAAACTTCCTTAATAGGAGGTACTCGTATTCCTAAATTTGATACCAGAATTGAGGCTTACGGTACGGTAGATGAATTAAATTCAAACATTGGGTTGGTGCGTGATCAGCAGATTGACAACCACTCAAAAGAAATCTTAATTGAGATTCAAGACAGACTGTTTACAATTGGTTCTTTATTAGCATCGGATCCCGAAAAAAATAAAATGGTTCTACCCCAAATCTCAGAGTCGGACATTGAACTGCTAGAAAAGGAAATTGACGCAATGAATGAACATCTACCTGAAATGAAATCATTTGTTTTACCTGGTGGTCATACAACAGTTTCGTTTTGCCACATAGCAAGATGTGTTTGCAGAAGAGCAGAACGCTGCGTGTTAAGATTAAATGAAGAACAACCTGTAAACGAATTAATATATAAATATTTAAATCGCTTATCCGATTATTTATTTGTTCTGTCGCGTAAATTTACCCAAGATTTAAAGGCAACAGAAACTCCTTGGAAGCCCCGAGTGTAATGTCTACCCCTCTGGAAATAGTAAATACCATGATGGCTAAAGATTACTTTAGTCAGTGGTTAGGTATTGAAGTGTTAGATATAAAAGAGGGGAGTAGTAAGCTAAAAATGACTGTTCGAGAAGAAATGTTGAATGGATTTGGTATAGCACATGGTGGAATTACCTACTCATTCGCCGACAGTGCTTTAGCTTTCGCCTCAAATTCTCACGGTCAAAAAGCAGTTTCAGTAGAAACCTCTATATCTCATACTGTATCCCTAAAGAGTGGTGATGAAATTATCGCAGAAGCCTACGAAGAGCACTGCTCTAGTAAGATAGGGATTTACACAATTAAAATTTATAAGAGTTCTGATGCATCCACAGTAGCTTTATTTAAGGGAACAGTATATAGAACTTCAAAACTTTGGTAATTTATTAATTAAACCTTGGTTTGACTTTTGTAGTCGAAGTAATAAAATTTAGATTATGAAACATTTCACATTCATTTTTATTGTTGCTCTATGCAGTTTAACAATAAGTCCCAATCAGTTATTAGCTCAAAGAGGACATGGAGGACATGGAGGACATGGAGGCGGACATCACCCGCATGTTAAGGCAAAAATTGTAGGAAAACAACATCCAAATGGTAGAGTGGTGGTTGTTAAGAGTCGTTATCGTCCGGCGAAATTAGTTGTTTTTCATCCAGTTTGGGGACCAAAAAGAGCATTCAATAGAAGATGGGTGTTTTTTCCAAAACATAATTTTTATTGGGATAACTGGAGACAAATGTACGTTTACAGAAATGGCACTGTTTGGGTAGTAAATGCAACACCTCCACCAACTGTGGTAAACATTAATATAGACAATGAAAAGCACTATGAGTTGAAAGAGACCGATGATGATGTTGACGATGTATATCAAACAAACAATGTTCATCAAACAGAATATAAATCAGAATAGTTCCCTAAATAATTGATTTTCAGTCTTTTTTAGCTACAAATATAATTTTGTGGGTAAGTAAAAATATTCTATATTTGCAGTCCACTTTTTAGCCTCTGGTTGCACGGTGCAGCGAATGCTCAAAAGATAAATATTAAAAAATAAGAAACAATGAGTTTATTATTAGATTACGTAAAAAAACAGTTAAGCGCTGAAGTTAATCACCCAAAATTTAAAGCTGGTGATACTATTACTGTTCACTACAAAATTAAAGAGGGTGATAAAGAGCGTATTCAGCAATTTTCAGGAGTTGTAGTTCAACGTAAAAACGAACCAGCTACTGCATCATTCACAGTTCGTAAAATTTCTAATGGAGTAGGTGTAGAGCGTATTTTCCCTGTAGCATCTCCATTCATTGATAAAATCGAATTAAATAAAGTTGGTATTGTTCGTAGAGCAAAATTATACTATATCCGTACTCGTACTGGTAAAGCTGCTCGTATCCGCGAAAAAATCCAAAGAAACGCAGAAACTAAATAATAAATCTGTCTATATAAAAAAAGCCTCTCAATATTTTGAGAGGCTTTTTTATTTTGTTCTAAATTATATTTACTTCCCTTTCTAATTCTACACCAAATTTATCTTTTACTGTTTTTAAAACATGAGTAGATAGATCATAAATTTCATTTCCTGAAGCTTTACCGTAATTTACCAGTACTAAAGCTTGTAATTTATGAACTCCGGCATCGCCAACTCTATAGCCCTTTAATCCACTTTGTTCAATTAACCAACCTGCAGCTAACTTATAGTTACCATTTTCAAGTGGATAGGCAACTATATTTGGGAAATTCACTTTTAGCTGATTATACACCTCAGCTCTTACTTCAGGATTTTTAAAGAAACTTCCGGCATTACCAATTTCTTTGGGGTTTGGGAGTTTACTGCTTCTAATATTAATAACCGCCTGGGATATAGCTTTTATACTTAACTCAGTAATATTCATATTATCTAACTCCTGTTTAATAGCACCATATTCGATATGGAACTGAGGTTTTTTAGATAACTGAAATGTTACAGAAGTAATAATAAATTGATTTTTAAATTGATGCTTGAAAACACTTTCTCTGTATCCAAATTCGCAATCTGATTTTGAAAAGGTTTTTAATTCTCCGGTAATTGCATGAATAGCCTCTAGTTCATAAAAACAATCTTTAATTTCTACACCATAAGCTCCAATATTTTGCATAGGACTTGCACCCGTACAGCCCGGTATCAGAGATAAGTTTTCTAAACCGGCATAATTTTTTTCGATGCACCATATCACAAACTCATGCCATATTTCACCTCCTGCACATTTCACAAAAACGGCATCTTCTGTTTCTTTCACAACTTCAATACCCTTTAAGTTATTTTTCACAACAATAGCATCTACATTTTTGGTTAAAAGCATGTTGCTGCCTCCCCCTAAAATTAATCGTTCATTGTTTTTATACTCCGGTGTTTGTAATAGTTCTAAAATATCATTTATTGATTGAATACCTGTAAAGTATTTTGCAGAAACATCAATACCAAATGTATTGTAGGGTTTAAGGGATATATTAGACGAAATAATCATAGTTTAAAATTAAAAAAAGCCTCACATGGAGGCTTTCTTTTTTTTATGACTTTTTAATAATGAAATGTTTGCAAATAGATGTTAGCAAAACTCATCATAAACCATTTTTAAGTGTTCTGCAATCATATTTGCATTTCTACCTTCAATGTTGTGGCGTTCAACAAAATGAACTAATTCTCCGTTTTTAAATAAAGCAATTGCAGGAGATGAAGGTGGGTAAGGTGCAAAATGCTGACGAGCTTGAGCAACAGCTTCGCTGTCAAAACCGGCAAATACGGTAGTTAATTTAGATGGTTTTTTGCCATTTTCTAAACTTAATTTTACTCCCGGACGACAAGCTCCGGCTGCACATCCACATACTGAATTTACAACCATTAATACTGTTCCTTCCGATTTTAAAGCGTTTTCTACGCTATCAGGAGTTCTTAAATCTTCAAAACCCACAGATGTTAATTCGGCTTTCATTGGGGTTACTAATGCTTCTGGATACATATCTTTTAATTTTTAGTTATAGATTAATTTAATAGTACACAAATGTAGGCATCATTTGTTTAGTTACACTACTAAAATATGCTAAAAATTAAAAAGAAAGGGTAAAGGTTTGAAAGGATTATTCGTGAGTAAATTTATGATATTCTTCACTTGCCATTAAAGACTTTACTTTTCTGTTAACCGTTAATACTGCTACAGGATAATCTATTAAGTCTTTTTTTACGGATGCATTTTGAGATAACTCTATTTGAAGTTCAAAAGGTTCTTCGTGTAATTCTCTTAAACCACTTGGTATGTTAGTGTTAACTATTACTATTTTGTCGGCATAGTTAGCTTTTTTAAAAACAATAGAGTACAATTTCCCGCTTTCTAATGTAACATCTACTGCTTTGGTTTTTTTGTTATAGATAGAATCTTTCAATACTCCATCCATATAAATAACAATGGCATAATTATCAGTGTTTTTATCTTCAATTAAAGCAGAAGCTTTAATCTCTAAAGATGTAATTTGAGCATTAATTTGAGTTGAAAAAGCAAAAAATAAGAAAGTTAATACGGCAAAGAATTTAGGTATGGATGTATTCATATGTTTTTTATATTGAATGATAAAAAGCTCAGTTAAAGTATAAGACAATTATTCCAAAAATAATTCAATATCGAGTACTTGTACTGCTAAGAATAAACAAAGGTTGCGTTTAATGATAAAAATCAGTAAATACTTCTAGAATTTAAGCCTTGCCTGGAGCTTCAATTCAGTTTTGTGATTAGAATCTATTTGATTTAGACTACCAACTGATTGTTGAGTTTGGTTATCATATATGGTGCTGGCTACTCTTACCCATATTTCGAAATTACGGGTAATGTCCCAGTTAACTATAAAATATGCTCTTTGTCCTTTATAATATAATGCCGGAACAGAGTAGGAGTAAAGCACATCATTTTCATAAGCATACACTCGGCTATCATAACTCTTGGTATCAAAAACGGCATAACGTAAAGTGAATGTAAAAGGAAACTTCATTTTTTTGTAAATAATATCTTGAACAAAAGCTACACCATCTTCATCTGGTTCTACTGATTTGTCTATATGTGTATATTCTATACGCGATTTAAATTTAATATCCGGTGTGATTTGTGCAGATAAATTATATCGGTAATTATATTGTACATAAGGAGCAAGGTAGTCGTAAAAATTATCGTCGGTACTATTTATAAATTTAGTGCGATGTCTGAAACGGAAATACATGTCGATTTTTTTAGTGGGCGTATAATTTAACTGGGTAAAAATATCTCTCCCTGTTGATGGCGCACTTGCCGACGATTTAAAGTAATCAAATTTATACTGATCTAAAAAAACAGATAAGGTTAACGATTTAAATAGTTTTGCTTCCATACCCAGATACAAACTTTTTTCGTTTTGTGGCAAGGTGTTTTCGGAAATAGCATTTCCATAAAGGTTTTGAAAGTTTTTTTCAAAATGGCGGTAATGTGCCGTTAATGTTAGTTTAGGGTCTAACGCTAATATTAAGCCCTGACAAAAGGCTTTTCCTCCATTGGCGCTTATGGAGTACTCTCCAAATAAGTTGGCATTTCTGAATATATAGTTATAATCTGCACCTCCAACAAAATTACTTTTTCCCTGAAAATCGAATTGGTTATAAAGGCTTGGTGTTTTTATGAGTTGAGCACTTAGGTTCATATTGTAGGCTGTAACTCCTATGTGCAAATTTCTTTTATTGTATGCGGCATTACCGCCAAAAATATATTGCTCAATAGTTCCTTTATCTTGCATTAAGGAATTTGTATTATGCAAACCACCTGTTTCTAAACTACTCACACCAACTACATCAATTTCGCCATTACTTGCCGTATCTGCATTAACCACATTAGCATCCAGTTTCTTATAAGACGCTAAACCTGTTACTTCGAAATCTTTTATTCTAAATGTTCCGGCTGCACCTCTGAAAAAACGGTTTTCATCAAAACTACGATACGGTTTTATACCCATCCCATAACGTTTCACATTCATTGGTGATGCAGATTTGCCAAAAGCAAAGCCTTGCCACAAGGTTAAACCCTGTCCAAACGTTGCCTGGTAATCTCCTATTACTAAGGTTTTAATAGACTTAATATTTCTCACGGCTATGTGTCCCGAATAAAAATCGAAACCTTGGGTTTGTTTGTATACAGCTCTTTTTTGGTTGGAGCCATCATTAAATGGAATACTATCTATTTTGTTACCTCCAATTCCAAATTGTTCACCAGCATCTTTTTCTCCTGCCAAAACAAAAGATACATTGTTATTGTATTGGAAAGAATAGCGCGCAAAAATTCTATTAGGATCTCCTAAGTAATACGAATTAGGTTTAATATTTTTTATACTATCAGTTACGTTGTAGCCTAGTTGTGGTTCTATAATACGCTGAAATCTGGTTACAAATTCATGTTTGCCATCTTTTAGCATTTCATCAAAACTAAAAAAGGCCGAATTAAAATTATCGCTCACATAAACAAAAGGAGTAATTTTTTTTATGGATGCCAAATCAAAACCATCAATACTTTGTAGTTCATAAATGCTTATTAAATTACCGTTTTTTTCACGATGTTTTAATAGGTTATTTATTTGAATATCAGATAGTAATTGTAGGTCAGCTAATTCTTCTCTTTTAGCTTTATTAAGGTTGAGGGGATGTGATTTGTAATATGTCCAGTTTTCGGTAAGGTTTGATAAATCTCCATCTTCGGATTGCATTTGCTCCGAAATCAATTCGATGTTTTGATTGATTTGCTCATCTACCTGCTCATTACTTTTGTTATTAATGCTATCATTTTGGGCATACCCCGAAGATAGGCCTGATAATAGAAAAATGAGACTGAATATGTAGAAATAAGATTTAATAAAAATTATAATTTTTCTGATTCTTCAATGTCTGATTTTGCTTTTGTTTTCTCTTTACCAAAAGCATACCTCAATCCAATTTGAGGAGATAGTCCCAAAATACTGTGGTAAGATGAGCTTACATCTATTTTTAATCCATTGTAATCTACTCCAATTCCAAATGCAGCCTGTGTAGGAAATGAAGAGCCACCGGCGCGAATATAAATTAATGAAGACGGCTTGTACTCAATACCGCCTTTGATATTAATTTTTTGCATGGACGTTTTTTCGGCCTCTGCAACCAAAAATACCTTTGTTGAGAAAATATACTGAGCCCCAAACTTAAAAATGGTAGGTACTTTTTCGTTGTTATAATTTGTAATCTTTGCTCTAAAAGGGTTATAAATATGAGTAGAAATTACCACTTGAGGCAGTATTTTGGCAGTTAAACCTACAGAGCCGGTAAATGCATTTGCTTGACCATAAATATCAGCAATCTTTGTATTCAGATAATCCAATGCAATACCGGCTGAAATGTTTTCACTCAGTTTCATGCCATAGCTTAAAGTTGCTTGAGATTCTCGGTACAATTTGTAGCCCAAAGATGAGTAACAAATACCAAAAGTTCCTTTTTTTACAGGAATGGCTGCCGCAAAACCGGATTGGGTTAGCTCCTTTACAAAAAAACGGTTTTCGTAAAAAGCGCCTACCTCATTTTGTCTCACAAAACCCAAACTACCTTGGTTGTTTCTTGTACTCCAAACATCATAAATACAAGAAGATGCATGACCTAATGCTGCGGAGCGAGGACCGATAGGTCCATCACCATTGGATGAAAAAAGACTAAACGGAATTAATAAAACAGAAAATAAATAGCTCTTCATATTATCAAATATAATTTAAATTACTCAATATTTAATGCTGCCACATGGATTTAACTAAAAAATAATTTACAGTTTAAATCAAATCTAATTTTATTTATTATTTACTTGATATGTTCTTTTAAAAATCCTAAAAATCAGTTATTTAAGGAAATTATTTATTACGGGTATTTAAATAAAACTATTATATTTGATTTTATACTTCTTAAATTTTTATGAGGAAATTAGCTTTATTTATTTTTTTAGTTTTTATATCACAAATTATTAATGCACAGGGCAAAAAAGCTCTTTATCGCGAAAAAATTGTGGAGGGAAACCATTTGATGGTTGAAAAGAACTATTCATTGGCTCTAACCAATTTTAAGGAAGCATACCAAATTGACTCTTCTTCGGCTAATATCAATTACAAATTAGGTGTGTGTTACTTACAATCCGGTTCTCAAAAATATAAAGCTGTTTACCATTTAGAAAAAGCCGTACAAAATACCACTCATAATTATTCAGAGGACGATCCTAACGAAACGCAAGCTTCGGAATTTGCCTACTATTATTTGGGTGAGGCTTACAGATTGAGCTATAACTTTATAGCCTCTTATGTAAACTTTAAGAAGTTTAGAGATATGGTTGGAAGCAAAAATGCAGAGTTAACTGCCGATATTGATAAGCAAATATTAACCAATACAAATGCTCAGGAATTTACTAAAGATACAGCCAAAGTGCTTATTGTAAATTTAGGAGATAGTGTAAACTCAATTTATCCTGATTACAATCCGGTAATTTCGGCTGATGAATCAACATTAATTTTCTCGTCTCGCCGTCCCGAAAGTACAGGTGATGGAGATGTAACCGATGAGGGTTTGTACATGGAAGATGTGTATGTGTGTTATAAAAAACCAAATGGTAAATGGACTAAAGCAAAATCTATCAGTTCAAGAATAAACACCTCAGGCGATGAAGGTTGTATTGGAATTTCTCCTGATGGACAGCAATTGTTTGTTTATAAAGATGTAAATGGCGGTGATATTTACTATAGTAATTTGGAAGGAGAAACCTGGAGTTCATTATTCCCGTTAAGTTATAATGTTAACTCACCCGCTTTGGAAACTAATGTTTCCTTATCTGTAGATGGAAATACCTTGTATTTTGTGAGCGACAGAAAAGAAGGTAGTTACGGAGGAAAAGATATTTGGAGAAGTGTGAGATTACCAAACGGGGAGTGGAGTTTACCAACTAACTTGGGGCCAACTATCAATACGGCCGAGGATGAAGATGCACCATTTATTCATCCGGATGGTGTAACCATGTTTTTTAGTTCTAAAGGTCATAAAAACATGGGAGGGTTTGATGTATTTAAAACCGTGAAATCATCGGATGGAAAATGGAGTGAGCCCGAAAATTTAAGAGCACCTATTAATACACCTGATGATGATGTGTTTTATGCACAATCTCCTGATGGAAAACGTGGTTATTTTTCTTCCATCAGAAAAGGAAATTTTGGCGATAGAGATATTTTTAGAATTGATTTTGAGCGCTCAATGGCTGAGCCTTTAACATTATTAAAAGGAACTTTGACGTTTAATGGTGAAAACAAAATGCCGGGCAATGTGAAGATTTTGGTAACAGAAGAAGGAACTAATAAATTGGTGCAAGACATTAAACCAAACGAAAAAACAGGTAAATACATTATGATTTTAGCTCCGGGAATTGAAGGAAAGTCTTATAATATCAGTTTTGAAGCAGATGGTTACCAACCTTTGTCGGTATCAATTGTAATTCCACCAAACTCATCCTATCAGGAATTGAGTAAAGAATTTATGTTACAAATGGTGAACCTTGAAAGTAAAACTTTAGGTACCATGGCTGTGAAAGGAGTTGTGAGAAACAAACAAGGTCAATCGATACCGGGTGCGGTTATTAATGTAAACGATAATGCTACCGGAAAATTATTAAACACGTATTATACCAACTCCGATTCGGGCGCATACTTTTTTGTATTGAACCGTGGGCAAAACTATAATATTTCTTACGAAGCCAAAGGTTATTTATTTCATTCAGAAAACATTAACGTGCCAAAAGTAGCCGAATACTCGGATATGCGAAAAGATGTGGTTTTGGATAGAGTAGAGGCGGGAGCTAAAGTGGTATTGAACAATATTTTCTTTGATTCAAACAAATCAACCTTAAGAAAAGAATCGAAGGTGGAGATTGATAAACTGATTGCCTTGATGAAAGAATACCCTGAAGTTGTAATTGAGGTATCTGGACATACAGATAACAAAGGTAACGATGCAGCAAATATGACCTTATCTCAGGCAAGGTCTCAGGCGGTGGTAAATGCCTTAATTAAAAAAGGTGCCAACAAACAAAACCTGATAGCCAAAGGTTATGGCGAAACGGCACCAATAGCACCTAACACTTTACCTAATGGCAAACCTGATGTGAAAGGGATGCAACAAAACCGTAGGGTAGAGATGAAGATTGTGAAGTAGGATTACTCCCTTTTTGTATTAAAATCCATAGCGCATAGCGCCAAACCGCGGTGGGTTTAGCTCCTATACCGGAGGGAACAGCCACCTAATCTCTTGGAATATACCCCTCGTCCCATGGGATTAATGCAATATCCGGAGGGAACAGCCACCTAATTCCCGGGAATATCCCGCTCATCCCATGGGATTAATGTAAAATCCGGAGGGAACAACTCCCTATACCGTTGGAAAATTGCCTTTGTCTCCAATTAATTTGGTAAAGCAGCACTTAATGAGCTATTGGTATGTGAAAAAATAAGCCAGTATCACTATTAAATTGCTACAAAGTATAGCAACATCTTGCTATAAATTTTATGAAATTTGATAAATGGGAATAAAGTATGTTATCAAATTAAGGAACAGCCTGCACCACGATAAACCAGTGGTACAGCTAATTTTTGAGAAAAACGAAGACATTATAAAGCTTTTGCGAAAAGGCACCCCTATACGCTGGAGCAAAACCATGAATTGTTGGTATGTATCCTATTATAAAAACATCTTACAAGATTTATTTGCTTTAGTAAAGGATAACTATTATTTAGATTATAGTGATTTTAATGATAAAAAGATAAATGACAATGTTGTTGAAATAAAAAGTAAAACAATAGAAAAATTGCCAAAAACGGAGGCAAATTTACACGACTTGAATGCCTTAGGGCTTGAAAAAGTTGAGAAATTTAGATTTTGGTTACAATCAAAAAGATACAGTAAACACACCGTTGATACTTATTGTGATGCTTTGACGACTTTTTTGCGATATTTTGCTCATAAAGCAATAAGCGATATTAGCAATGATGATTTAATTACTTTTAACAATGGATATATTTTAGCAAATCATTTTTCAGCCTCTTATCAAAATCAGGTAGTTAATGCCGTAAAACTTTTTTTTAGTAAGGTTGAAAGCACAAAAATGCATATTGAAGCAATTGAGCGACCCAAAAATGCATTTAAATTACCGGAGATTTTGAGTTTACATGAGGTAGAGTTAATGCTTAATAGTTTAGATAATATTAAACATAAAACGATGTTGGCCCTTATTTATTCGGGAGGGTTAAGGCGAAGTGAGTTGTTAAATTTAGAAATTAGGGATGTAGATTCGAAACGCATGTTGATAACTATAAGATCGGCAAAGGGCAACCGAGATCGGATTGTGCCATTATCGGGCACAGCACTAGATTTATTAAGGCAATATTATATTGCCTATAAGCCAAAATTGTATTTATTTGAAGGGCAAAAAGGCGAAAAATATACCGAAACAAGTTTGCAAGAGGTATTTCATAAGGCTAAAAATTTGGCTAATATTCATAAAAATGTTAGCTTGCATACACTAAGGCATAGTTACGCAACACACCTATTGGAGGGAGGAACAAACCTGAGGTATATACAAGATTTGTTGGGGCATAAAAGCCCGAGAACAACCCAGATTTATACCCATGTAAGTGTGGATGGGATAGGGAGGGTAACAAGCCCATTGGAGAAATTAAGTTTAAATAAAAACAAGAAATAAGGAACGGATGGCAAAAAATAAAACCATACATATACTACAAAAAAGTGCTGTATATGTACAGTTTTTGGATATAAAACCGTT
>DAORKG010000027.1:0-48597 GCA_035439445.1 Bacteroidia bacterium | reverse complement strand
AACGGTTTTATATCCAAAAACTGTACATATACAGCACTTTTTTGTAGTATATGTACGGTTTTTGTTTTTGCCATCCGTTTCTTATTCTTAATCATAAACTACTATTCTTTTACAATCTTTATTGCTTTCTGCAAACCATCACTTGTGGTAATTGAAAAAGAATAAAACCCTCTTGCTAAATCACTTATGTTTACAGAGGTTTCAAAAGTGTTTGCCTCTATCTGTTTCACTAATTTTCCTGAATAATCGTATACTAAAATTGATTTTATTTCTTTGTCAGATTGAATAGTTACAAAATTTGTTGCAGGATTTGGAAACACACTAAAGAAATTATTTTCAGTTTCAGCAACACCTGTACATAATTGCACCTCAATTGTTTGTGTTTGGGATGCTAAACAACCATTGCTAGCAGTTACCTGATATAAAATTGGATAAATACCAACCCCAACAGCCGGATCAAATGTATTACCACTTACGCCTGTTCCGCTATATGAACCACCAGTTGGATTAGAAGTAAATGTATAAACAGCATCAGTAGTACAAAATGGTGTGCCTGTAACAGAAAAATCAACTGTAGGAATTAATTTCACAAAAACCTCATGAGATGCAGTTGCGGTGCAGCCACCATTATCAACTGTAACAATATAAGTAAATGTTCCAATAGGTGACACTGTGATAGTTGCTGTATTAGCTCCACTATTCCATCCGTAAGTTACAGCACCCGTTGCATTGGCAACCAAAGTGGCAAATTTACCTTCGCAAATAGTATCCCCTCCACTAATACTTACTGTTGGAGGATTAACCACATTAATTGGAATGATTAGAGATGAGGAGCAACCATTTAAAGTTGTTCCGTTTAAGGTAAATGTTGTAGATGAATTTGGAGTAATAACATTAACATTACTCGTTCCACCATCACTCCATGTATATGTATTAGCTCCACTTGCTGTTAATGTAGTAGTAGCTCCTGTACATACGGTTGTATTTCCACTAACCGATAAAGCAGCAGGTGTAACATTTAAAGTGTAGGTTACTTGTGTATAACAAGAATTAGTGAATGTATTAGTAACCGTGTAAATAGTTGTTGCGTTGGCAGATACTGTATGATTTGCACCAATAAATCCATCACTCCAGATAAATAAATTTCCATTACCAACGGCAGTTAATGCAACCGTTTGATTAGGACAAACAGATACCGTTGAGCCTGTAATTTGTACTGTTGGCGATGCAATCACATCCATTGTAAATTCTTTTATCGCAACACAGCCATTTGCATTGGTTCCTGTAACCGTGTAAACAGTAGCTGATGAAGGAGAAACAACCACACTTGCAGATGTTGCACCAGTATTCCAAGTATATGTGGCAGCTCCTGAGGCTGTTAAAATTTCCTGTGCGTTTGCACACATCGTATTATTTCCATTTATTAAAATATTTGGCGAAGCAAGAACATCAATTGTTCCGGTTAAAACAGGAGTTGTTGAACAACTGTTTTGAGCGTAAACACTAATAGTACCCGTTGTTGGATTATTACCAAAATCAATATTGATACTATTTCCGGTTCCATTTATATTAGCTGTTCCACCAGTGTAATTCCAAATATAAACTACATTAGTTTGCGAGGGAACAGAATACGGAACTGCCATTTGACCTGCACAAACAGTAGAAGAACCACTAGTAAACGCACTTATGTTTAAAGGAGGATCTACTTCAGTAATTACAACAACACCTGTATCTGTGCAGTTTAAAGCATCTTTTACTACTATCGTGTAAGAACCTGCTGGAACGCCTGATACATTTGTATTATCATCATAATCTCCTAAACCATCTACACTCCAATCTGTCAAAACTGTTCCTGATCCTCCGGCAAAAGAGGCTTCCAAATCTCCATTACTCGTTCCGGTACAAATAATATTTCCATCTAAAAAATTAATTGCCAATGGTGAAAAACTTCCAACTGTTTTTTGAACTTCAAATTCAATAACATAGGTCTGTGGGCAAGCAACATCCAAAGATGTCTCTGTATACTGTGCTGTAAATGTTCCATTAGCCGAAGGAACTGTATACGTTATTACTTGTGGATTCATTAACCCATTAGCAACAGGAGTTACAGAAGGAGCTGAAACATCATCATTTTCATAAGCACTCCATGTTAGTGTAAAAGTTGTAGGTATATCATTCACACAGTTATAATTTCTATCAAAAAAAACACCTGATGTAGGAGAAAAAACAGCAACTCCCGGCGATGACGGTGTTAGTGTGTAAGGTCCATTTTGCTCGTTTATAACAACATAATTACACATGCCAATGCTACCTGCAACCGGCGAATTATTTGTATATGAAAAGGGCGAATTATCTTTTACTTTATATTCAAAAACAAAATCGCTGTTATCCGCTCCCCCTGCATCACAATCTAAAGCAGATAAAACAGATACGCTATTAACTTTAACTTTTATATTAAGTTGCGCAACGCTTAATTGATAAATAGAAACAAAGAAAAGTGTGTAGATAAAAAATAAATGTTTTTTCATTTGTAAAAATATTATGTGAGGTATAAAAATACAAAAAAGCCGCTCAATTAAGCGGCTTTTTTGTGATAGTTATCTGAGAATTTATTTTTTAACAGATTTATATTCTTTCTCCATTTGTTTTACAATATCTTTTACTTGCTCAGTTCCTATACGTTTAGCTTTTATACGTTTGTTTCTGTCTAACATATAAATAACCGGAGTAGAATAAATATCATACTTCTCTTTAATGTTATTTACATGAACACCATCATACAAATTAATCCAATCTAACTTATTTTCAATAATGTACTTACGCCATTTTTCATAATCATGCTGTGTATACATAGCAACAACTTTCAAATCGTAGCCTTCCTTTTTCAAAGCATGATATTCTTCTAATAATTTAGGAATCTCAGTTTTACAGTGTCCGCAATCTACATCCCAAAACACTAGAACTAAATAATCAGTTTTTATTCCATAAAGTGAAACGAAAGTTTGAGCTAAAGGTTGAACATTATCGTAATATAATTTAGTAGCACCGGCACTAGTTTTCACCGTGTCAAAACCCATTTTAGCAATTGTCTTATGACCAATAGTATCAATCATTAACAAATCAGGAGCTTGACTTCCCAATAATAAAGGTTTTAAAATATCTCCACGTTCCTTAATTTTTTCAATGGTAGAGGCATCATAAACCTCTTTAGCCATTCCTGTTCTAATATATTTATCGATGACATGAACAAAAACTTTATCAAATCCCATTAACTTAGATGATTCTGAAGTAGAGGTAAAATGAGCGATTAATAATTTTTGCATCATTGTACCTGCTTTGGTTTTAGCCATAATTCTGTCAATTTCTGCATTAACAGTATCAGGGTTTTGCACAATAACATTATTAAAGTACTTTTTCAATCTGTCGGCAAAAAATGGAGTACGCATGATCCCATCGTCCTCAAAATTAACTCCATCCCAGTAATGATTTTTATAATAATTGTAGATATACAAACTATCAGGACGACCATTAGATGCTTTTGGAATGTCTTTAGCTTCTTTTTCCATTTTTAAGCCTACTACATCAGCTACAAACATTCCTTTGTGTTTAGCCAAGAAATCATTCTCGTATGCTACAACAACTTCATTTAAAGCTTTACCTTTTTCAATCATGAAAGCAGTTGAGTCTTTTGAACTCATTCCTTTTGTTTTACTTTTTAAATCACCAAACTCTTTATTTTTAGCAGTAATAAATCTGATATAGTTAAAGAAGTCATCGTTTTCTTTATGAGTAGAACATTTTAAATTTTTAACCAAATCCACAGTATCAGTACTCATCATGATTTTTTGGTTGTTATCGCTCACAAAAAAATCAAAATATCTGGCTTTATCCTGGCTAACTAAATAATATACACCTTTCTCCAACGGTTTTTTACCTTTAAAAACCACTTGACCTTTAACTACTTTTTTGCAAGTATCAGCAAGATAAGATTTATCAAATTGATAAAAAGCTAAAAACATCATAGTGTCTTTACAATTTTTGAAGTTGACACGAATGTCATAACCTTGGGCAGATACAGTTGTGATGATAGACAACAAGCTAAGACTTAATAATAATTTCTTCATAAGATATAATTGTATTCAAAAATAAGGATTTAATTGGATTGTTTGCCTTCAAATTTAAATCCAATAAGGGATTTCATTTATTTAAAATTTGTTAAATGAGTGAAATAGGCACTATTAACAAGTGACCGTCAAATAACATCTAGTAAACAAAAAGGCAAATGCTTAATCTATTGATTTTTTATTATAGATAGTATAACCAAAATGAAAGAAGAAAGAAAAACTATTATCATTTTTATCATAATAGTTAACACCAACACTAATAGGTCCAATTGGCGTATGATAAGTTAAAGCCCCCATTCCTAAAAAATGACGGTACAAAAACGGAGTACTGTATGCTGCTTTGTTATCCTTGGTTTTTATAATGGATAAAACCGGTTGAAATAAGTATCCTTCAAATCTAATATCTAAATTTGTGTACGGTGTTGCAATTGCCTTAACCCCTCCGGCCATGTATTGATGTGCGCGATAATCATCAATAAATAAAGTTTGACTTTCAGGTATTGGATTAAATGAAGGGGCGGATAAAATAGAAGCAGAATAATTTCTAAAAAAATCCTGAGACGAATAAACACCTTCTGCAAAAACCCCAATTTTAAAATACTTAATAGGTTTAATATATTTATCAATAGTCAGTTTTAGGTTAAACCAATCATGCCCAGGTCCATTAATAAAATTAACGGAATCAAGCGCTGTAGAACCTGGATAATAATATTCAACCCCACTTACCACTTTTGCTCTTACTAAAATATTTGTACCTTCTGAGGCATACTGTTTACGGTTGAGAGTATTGATTTGATAGGAAAGTTGTCCGTAACCAAAATCAAAAACACTCACATCGCTGGTATCTAACCTTGTAAATTGATCAACCTGATAATATCTGTTTTTCCACTCACTCATGCCTCCGGTTGCTACAATCTTACCAATATTACCAACAGGAGCTCCAATATTTAGTTCACCAAACAAATCTTCTTGAATCAAATAAGCAGGCTTTTCAAAATCATAAAACAAGGCGCTACTTTTATAGTAATCCCATCTTGATATGGTGAAAGAAGGTTCAATATAAAATGGAACTTTAGTAGGAAATTCAAGCCTTATTTTAGTTAAAGAACTTGAATTTAATTTACCCAAATAACCATTAGCATAGGCCGTAAAACCAATTTTGCCAATGTGATTGTATTGCACCGCCAAAAAGAAATTACTGATTGGCCTATTAGATAAATTTCCTCCTAAATCAAAAAACAAATGCTTATCTTTTTTAGCATTAAGTGTTAAGGTGTACTTGCCGGAACTCGTATCTAACTTTGTAGTAGGATATGCTGATTTTATTTTCTCATCAGCCATCATCCTGAAATATTGTTTTTTAAGTTGTTTAAATGTGAACGTATCTCTTTTTTGAGCAATACTTTTAGTAACGAACTTCTGCATTTTAGCATCTACCCCTTTAACAAGCACTTTATTATACACAATATTTGAAATAGTTACTTTTTCTTTAAATGCACTTCTTTTTCTGGCAAGTTCATCTGCATCCTGATAATTAGAAATACGTGCTTTTATCTGTGGCATTTGTCTCATAGTGGCCACATAACCACTATCAATTAATCTTTGTGCCGACTCAAAATTAAAAATACTAACATCTGCCCAAGGTTCAATGATTACTCCGTTTTCGCAAACCGGACTAAAATTACTTTTACTCATCAGCATATTGCGCAACTGTAAGTACAGATTATCGTCACTTGGTTGCTCTGAGTTTTCTGTAACAGAACTACCTATGATAAAATCCGGATACATTTCTTCATACATTACATTTGAAGGGAAATTATTATACAAGCCCCCATCAAATAATAAAGCACTGTCTATAGTTATAGGTCTGATATAGAAAGGATAACTCATAGAAGCACGAATGGCGGAAGGCATATCTCCTTCTCTGAAAACTACGCTTTTTTTCTTTTCAATATCCGATGCCACACATCGGAAAGGGATCATCAGGCTATCAAAATTATACTTGGATGCAGCATTAGCCGGAGCAAATGTTTCCATCAAATAAAAGTCAATTGGTACCGAGTTTATAAGATT
This sequence comes from Bacteroidia bacterium, assembly GCA_035439445.1. GTDB lineage: Bacteria > Bacteroidota > Bacteroidia > B-17B0 > Aurantibacillaceae > UBA4416. Next base: position 42,400 of record DAORKG010000027.1, on the reverse strand, counting down.
GGTAGCTAAATTGCTGAGAAGCGAATTATTCAGATTCAGTTTTAAGGTTCTCCATGATGCATAATCATCTCTTTTTCTAACATAATATCCAAATTTTGGTGACATTTCACCTTTAGTAAGGTTAGAAAATGTATGGTCTTTTACCATTTTTTCAATCTCAATAGGGCTATAACCCGACGCATACAAACCACCAATAATACTACCTATTGATGTGCCAGCAATACAACTAACAGGAATATGATTTTCTTCAAGAGCTTTTAAAACGCCTATATGAGCTATTCCACTGGCACCTCCGCCACTCATTACAACACCCACTTTTTGGGAGAAAGCAATTTTAGAACTAAACAAAAGCACAAAAACTAATATAAAGCCCAAAAAGACGGATATTTTATTATTTCGAATCAATCAATACAAATTTACCTTAAAATTTTAATGCAAACTATAATGTTTAAATTTCGCTGAAATTATTTTATTTACTGAAATATTTTATTTACTTAGCAGATTATAGAACTTGCTCTAAAATTGTGATAAAGTATATTACTAAAAAAATATTGTATGGTGTTCTCGTTTTGTACGGTGTAATTACTGTTATCTTTTTTTTATTTAATGTTTTACCGGGCGACCCCGCAACTATCATGCTTGGACAAAGGGCCAACAAGGAAGCCATTGAAGCTATTCACAGAGACCTTGGAACAGACAGGCCAATTATGGAGCAATACGCTTTATACCTGAATGACTTATCTCCAATTTCGGTTCATAATAACACAAACAATCAAAGTATTTGGTTTTTGAGCCCTGAAAAATACAGTTGGAAACCATTGTTGAGTTTCGGTAAGAACAAGTCTTTAGTTGTAAAATTACCTTACTTAAGAAGATCTTATATAACCAAAAGAAGAGTATCGGATATTATTATTGAAACTTTGCCCGAAACAGCTGTGCTGGCATTCAGTTCTATTGTAATTGCATCAATTGTTGGTATTTTTTTAGGAATTATCAGTGCTATTAAACGTAATACCATATACGATCGCATGTCATTGGTATTAGCTGTCTTGGGCATGGCAGCTCCTTCTTTTTTCGTAGGGTTAATTATTGCCTGGTTATTTGGGTATGTATTGGCAGATTATACGGGGCTGTCTCCAACAGGTAGTTTATACGACATTGATGTATGGGACGGAGAGAAATTAAAATTAAAGAACCTTATTTTACCTTCAATTACATTAGGTATAAGACCATTAGCCATTGTTGTTCAATTAATGAGAAGTTCATTATTAGATGTAATGAGTCAGGATTATATTAGAACAGCCAAGGCTAAGGGTTTAACCATGTATGCCATCATTATAAAACATGCTTTAAAAAATGCCCTTAACCCTGTTGTTACAGCTATTTCGGGTTGGTTTGCAGGTTTGATGGCAGGAGCTGTGTTTGTGGAATATATTTTTAGCTGGAAAGGAATTGGATATGAAGTGTTTGAAGCATTAACCAAAAACGACTTGCCAGTTGTAATGGGTGCTACATTAATCTTTGCTACCATATTTGTGGTGACTAATATTTTTGTAGACATTGCTTACGGTGTTTTAGATCCTAGGGTTAGAGTAAAATAATGAGTAGACAAAAAATAGTTGCAGGTAACTGGAAAATGAATAAATCTTTACAAGAAGCCAAAACTCTTGTAAAACAAATAATTAATCAGTCTAATAATTCAGATGAAGTAATAAAAATTATTATTCCTCCATTCCCTTTTTTAGAATCTGTTGTTACTGAAACTTCTGGTAAATCTAATTTTTACGTTGGCGCTCAAAACTGCCACACACATTCAAGTGGCGCATACACGGGCGAAGTAAGTGCAAACATGCTTGATTCTGTTGGCTGTAAATATGTTTTAGTAGGTCATAGCGAGAGAAGACAATACTTTAAAGAAAAAGATTCTGATTTAGTTTTAAAAATTAAAGAGGCACTGAAAAATAACATACAACCTATTCTTTGCATTGGAGAAACCATTCATGAACGAAAAACAGAAAATCATTTCAAGGTAATTACAGAACAATTAACCAATGTTTTAAAAGAGTTCTGTATTGAAGAATTTACAAAGTTTGTTCTGGCTTACGAACCAGTTTGGGCTATAGGCACAGGAGAAACTGCTACTGCTGATCAAGCACAAGAAATGCATTCATTTATCAGAAATATTGTTTCTGATATCTATGATTCATCTAGAGCTTCCAATGTATCTATATTATATGGAGGAAGCTGCAATGCTCAAAATGCTCAGGAATTATTTGCATGCCCTGATGTTGATGGAGGATTAATTGGTGGAGCATCTCTAAAAGCTGATGATTTTTGTAAGATAATAGGCTCTTTTTAAAATTCCATGTACAGTTTAAAAGTAGACCAAAAGATAACTTGTATAGATTAATGGCACGTTTTTTGCTCTTAAACGTCAAATTTTATATAAACTTTAAAACAAAAAAAATGAAAAAAATTATTTTATTAGCTGCAGTAGTTACAGTTGCGTCTTTTGCTTCATGTAAAAAAGCTTACAAATGTGAATGTTCGACACAAGAAACTAGCGTAAGTACTAATGGAAATCCTGGTACTCCATCTAACGCAGTAACAGTATCAACTCGTGAAATTTCAAAAACAAGTAAGAAAAACGCTCAAGCATTATGTGGTAACTCAACTGATGTAACTACTAGTTCTTATACAACGTTTGGAACAACTTACGTTACAACTTCAAACTCTAGTACAACTTGTACTTTAAAATAATAATTTATCTATTATTTTAAAAAAGAGCTATCATTTATGATGGCTCTTTTTTTTGAAAAGAAATTAAACATCATATATTCATAAATCGATTTATAATAACAATTCAATGTAACCTTATATACATAAATTTGGTTATGAATTACATCCAATATAGCTTTTCAATAGAACCAGTTGAGCCGGGTTCAGATATTCTAGTTGCCCTTTTAGCAGATTTAGGATTTGAAAGTTTTACACAAAATGAAACTGGCGTTGAGGCATATATCCAAGAAGAAATTGAAAATGAAAATTTAGTTAAAGAACTTCATTTTGAAGATTTTACATTTTCATATACAAGAACTATAATCCCCAAAACTAACTGGAATGAGGAATGGGAAAAAAATTTCAATCCGGTTTATGTAGATGATTTAGTTTGCATCAGGGCTCATTTTCATCCAGCAGCTCAACACATAAAACACGATATTGTAATTACTCCTAAAATGAGCTTTGGAACAGGGCATCATGATACTACATGGCTAGTAAGCAAAACTATGTTTAGTGTTCCGTTTACAAATACTCATGTTTTAGATATGGGATGTGGCACAGGAATTTTGGCCATATTGGCAAAACAATTAGGGGCAACAAAATTATTAGGAATTGACATTGATGATTGGAGTATCGAAAACTCTATTGAAAATGCTGCTATCAATAATGCAACTGATATTGAATTTAAGAAAGGAGATGCCTCTTTACTTCCAAAAACCGAAACTTTTGATATCATACTGGCAAACATCAATAAAAATGTTTTAAAGAAAGATATGGCATCATACTTTAATTGTTTAAAGAAAGAAGGCTATTTATTATTAAGTGGTTTTTTTACTACTGACGTAGAAGAGTTAAAGCAATTAGCGCAAAGCATTGGCTTTACTTATATCGAAAGTTATAATAGAAATGAGTGGGCAGTTATTAAATTAAAAAAATAATACTTAAAAGTATGTACAATAAAATCAACGACGCAATCATTACTCAATTAAAAAAAATAATTGATGCGAATGATGTACTGATTGACAATGACAATCTTGAAAAATATGGACAAGATGAAACTGAAGATTTTATTTTTAAACCAGAAGTTGTAGTTAAACCCAAAACCGTTAGCCAAATTTCAGAAATTATGAAATTAGCTAACTCACATAAAATACCTGTTACTGCGCGCGGCTCCGGAACCGGATTAAGCGGTGGCGCTTTACCTATACATGGTGGCATCATTATCAGCATGGAACGCTTTAATAACATCATACAAATTGATGAACGTAATTTACAAGCAACAGTTGAGCCCGGAGTCATCAATTATATTTTTCAGGAAGAGGTAAAAAAAGTTGGTTTATTTTATCCTCCCGATCCTGCAAGCTGGGGAAGTTGTTCTTTAGGAGGAAATGTAGCGCACAGTAGTGGAGGGCCAAAAGCTGTAAAATATGGTACAACTAGAGATTATGTATTAAATATTGAGATGGTGTTACCTAACGGTGATATTATTTGGACTGGTGCAAACACTTTAAAATATTCAACTGGCTATAACTTAACTCATCTAATGGTAGGTAGTGAAGGTACCTTAGGAATCATCACTAAAATTGTTTTTAAATTAATTCCATTACCAAAACATGATTTGCTCATGTTAGTACCTTTTACCTCAGCCGAAAAAGCATGTGAAGCAGTTGGAGCAACATTTAGAGCAGGCATTACACCAAGCGCTATGGAGTTCATGGAGCGTGATGCTATTGACTGGAGTATTAAATATGCCGGAGAAGTAAACTTTACGATTAAACCTGAATGGCAAGCTTTATTATTAATTGAAGTGGATGGAAATAACATGGACGTTTTATTTAATGATTGTGAAACTATCAGCAACATTATGAGCGAACATGGTTGTGATGAAATTTTAATGGCAGACAGTGCTGAACAAAAATCTGCCCTTTGGAAAATAAGACGTAAGGTAGGAGAAGCTGTAAAAAGTAATTCGGTTTATAAAGAAGAAGATACGGTTGTACCAAGAGCAGAGCTTCCAGTACTTTTAAAAGGAGTAAAAGAAATTGGTGTTAAATACGGTTTTAAAAGTGTTTGTTATGGCCATGCAGGTGATGGTAATTTACATGTAAATATCATCAAAGGAGATTTATCGGATGAGGCATGGGAGAGGGAATTACCTAAAGGTATTGTTGAGATATTTGAACTTTGTAAAAAATTAGGTGGAACAATTAGTGGAGAACATGGGATTGGACTAGTTCAAAAAGCTTATTTACCAATTGTTTTTCCTGAATACCAACTTGAATTAATGAGAAATATTAAAAAATTATTTGACCCAAATTTAATTTTAAACCCGGGTAAAATGGTGTTTTAAATGAAATGATTGTTATTTGAATTCGAGAAATAAATTCAATAAACTAATTGATAATACTGGAGCTACATTGATTTAATTTCATTTGAATATGTATTATTTTTATAATCAATTTTGAAACGACTATTTATTTAAATATATTTGATAAACCATAAAAACAAACACATGAAAAAAATTATACTTTCTATTTTCACTTGTTTAGGGCTTTCTGCTACAGCCCAAACATTAACTTATGCTAATAGCTCACCAGCTTGGTATAATCCAACATACCAAACATCACAATGTGATTCAACAGGTATTGTTCCAGGCGCATCCGGAGCAGGAGCAGCATGGAGCTTTACTCCAACTAACTTACATAGTACACAAACCTTTACTACTTCCAATACCCTACCGGGCGTAGCAGAATATTCAGCCGCGAATGTTTCAGTATTTTCTTCAACTGCCAATATCTCTTACTATCATTCTGATGTAAACGATTTAAAATACTATGGTGGAACCTTAACAGTTGGGGCTTTTCCTGTAAAACTTGTTTTTGCTAATCCTGCGGTTTACGCCCACTACCCAATGGCATTAAGCTCTAGTACTACGTCTTCTCCTACAGGTTCCATTACCATTGGTGGTGCAATTACAGGTACATTTACCGGAAATGCAACAGCTACTGCAACAGGAACAGGAACATTAACTTTACCTTTAAAAACTTTTACTGACATCGTTCGGGTTACAACAACTCAAAATTTAAATGCGACTCTATCATTTGGAGTTGGTTCACTTAACACGGTAACTGACGATTATTATTCTCCAAGCGCATCAAAAGCTCCAATTTTCTCAATACAAACTTCAACTATCTCTTCAACTTTAGGAGGAACAAGTACTCAAACAATTGTAACTGTTCAACCAAATTACAATGTTGTAGGAGTAAACTCTATCTCAAAATCTGATATTGAATTATCTGTTTTTCCTAACCCTGCAACAACATTTATTAATTTCTCAACTAACAATTTAGATGCAACTAAAATCATTGCTTACGACATGACAGGAAAAGTTGTAGCAACTGAAGTTTTAGAAAATGGTAGCGTAAAAATGAATACAAGTAATTTAGCTAGTGGTGTTTATATGTATCAAGTAACTAACAAAGAAAACCAAACACTTACTACAGGTAAATTTAATATTAATAAATAACACTTTTTTCAATTCAAAACAAAGCCTTATCTTTACTAGAGATGAGGCTTCGTTTTTTTATACTAATTAGCATTTTAATTTTCACTTCTTGTTCAAACGAACCAAAAGAAGAAATTAAAATAGTTAAAGTAAATGCCCCACAAGACCTAAAAAAAGAAACTGAAGAACTTTTGGCGGCTTTTGTAGAGAAGAAAGACTCCATTATTCAAATTGATTCCATTACACTTTATTGTTTTAAGTATTTTAAATCAATCTATACCAACAAATTATTATGGTTTGAAAGTACAAACCTAAATCACAAAGGAGATAGCCTACTTCATTTGATAGAAAAAAGCATATACTATGGCTTAATTCCGAGCCAATACCACCTTGAGAAAATTAAAATTAACATTGACTCCATTCACTCAAATAAAGAACTTATTAATGTTACTTCATTAGTAAAAGCAGATTTACTTTTAAGTGATGCTTATTTCTTAATTGGAGCACATTTAAACAAAGGGAGATTTTATCCGGATAGTTTATTATTACAAACTAACTTTCAAAAGCTGGATAAAGGCTGGGATAGTATTTTAGTGAGTGGTTATAAAACAGGAAATTTAAAAGCAGCTTTTGATTCGTTGGAACCAAAATTTTATCACTATAAAATGCTAAAGCAAGAATTAGCATTTATATTAAATGATACTACTTTATTTCAAAACGATTCAATCCCTTTTGTAAGTGAAAAAGATTCGATAACAAAACTTCAATTAATTGTAAAAAATTTAATTAAGCAAGGTTTTTATGATACAACATCCACTCAAAAAGATAGTATCAAATTAGCTAAAGCATTAAATAAATTGCAAAAAAAATGGTTTATACAACCCGATGGAAAACTAGGAAAATATACTACAATGGCTCTCAGTTACAACCGAGAGAAAACCATCAAACAAATTTGTATGTCAATGGAAAGATGGCGATGGGAAACTAAATTTCCTGAGAAATATGCCTTCATTAATATTCCAGCCTTTTGGCTAACTGTTTACGAAAAAGACACTGTAGTTATGCAATCTGCAGTTGTGTGCGGTAAACCGGATCATCAAACTCCAATTTTAAAAAGTAAAATAGATCACATGTTGATTTATCCTTACTGGAATGTTCCAATAAGCATTGCCACTAAAGAAATTTTACCTGCTGTGCAACGTGATACTTCTTACATCAGAAAAAAGAATTTTGAAGTTTTAGGAGCGGGAAATAAAGTATTAGACTATACAAAAATACCTTGGAGAAAATATACTAAAGATTATTTACCGGTAAGATTCAGGCAGCGAATTGGTGAAGAGAACAGTTTGGGTGTAGTGAAATTTAATTTTAATAATCCTTATGGCGTATACTTACATGACACTAACTCAAAACGTTATTTTAAAACCAGTTCACGTTCACAAAGCCATGGTTGCATTCGTTTAGAAAATTTTATTGACTTTGCTGACTTTTTAATACGTGACGACAGTGTGCATTATACGCATGATAGTTTACAAGTATATTTTGCAAAACAGGAACAAAGGAAAATAAAACTTAAAAAAACTTTACCAATTTACACTCGCTACTATACAGCTCATGCTGATAGCACCGGTCTTAAATTATACATTGATGTATACAGAAAAGATGAAGATATGATGAATTTGATTTATGAAAAATAAATCAATCAACCACTCTTTCTTTATAGCCTACAGCACTCATACAAAACCATCCAACTACCTTAACCTTATCATTAGATGACTTTAGGTTTGTTTTAATATTTTCAGGACTGGTGGCAAACAATCCTGAATTTGTAGTTTGTGTTTGTACCTGAGTTAAAAAATTAAAAGTTTCCACATTAATAGAGTGTATTTCTACTCTACAGATATCGTTTTTCTGAAATCGCTCACCAAATGGTGTGATACCCTGAGCAATTGGAGGAATGAATGGGAAGCCATCTGCACCATTTCCATAAGCTCCATCTGCACAAATATTAATATCACCCCCCTTGTTAAAAAACACACCATTACGGTACGATTTAATCCAGTAATAATCAATTGTATCTCCCGGAACATCAAAGCCCAAAAAAGACATATCATAACCAGACTCTGTATTTGCTAAACCACCACCTTCTTTAAATTCGGAGATAATACTATCAACTTGTGTTGTTCTATTCATTCTGCATATTGATGTAAATACATTTCCTTGATGAGTAACAGTTAACTCATAATTATGGCCTACTCTACCCATAGTATCTGTTGCTCCTGGCGTGTAAACATAATTACCATCATTATTATCCGTAAAATCATACACAATACCCGATGTCAAATCTTTTAGTTTAACCGTAGCTCCAATTATAACTGTATTTGGTTTTTGACTAAAGTAAGAATCTGTGTATGTTAATCTTACTTTTTGCTGAGAACGCATATCGTTTACAAATGCATCAATTGTAACTATTGGCTCTCCTTCATCCAACTTTACCTGAATCACATCTTCGCATGATGTGAAACTAATTACTAATAAAACAAACAAAACTATTTTTATTGCCTTCATATTCTTAAGTAATATTATTAAAATTTAAAATTATACGTAATTGCAGGTATAATAGAACCTACTACAGAGTATCTTACTGCTTCAGTATTTACAGGATAATCAGGATTATTTCTGAAATAAATAGAGAATGCATTTCTTCTGTTATAAACATTATACACGCTTAACACAATAGTACTTTTCCAACGCTTTCTTTCGTTACTTTTGAAGTTATAAGTAATTCCTATATCTGCTCGGTGATAAGGTGTGTTACGGTAATTATTTCTTTTGTTATCTGTGTTATAAGGAATAACATAACCTTGTACTTCAACTTTAGCAGTTGGGAATGTTGCAGGTGTACCTGTTTGAAAAATAAAATTAGCAGAGAAACTCCAACGCTTACTTAAATCATAAATCAATACAGTATTTACGTTATGTGTTCTATCATATTTTGATAAGAACCACTCATCGTTACTGATACCACGTACTTGTCTTTCAGTTTTTGATAGAGTGTAACTTACCCAACCATTTAATTTACCTTTTGCTTTTTTTACATACAATTCCAAGCCATAAGCGCGACCTTTACCTTGAATTAAATCTGCTTCCAGATATTTATTTAAAAGTAAATTGGCATTATCTACATAATCTAATTGGTTTTGCAAATTCTTATAATACACTTCGGCAGAGGTTTCAAACATATTGTCTTTGAAGTTTCTGAAGTAACCCAAAGTTACCTGATCTGAAATTAAAGGTTTGATATTATTAGTTACAGGTGTATAAATATCCAAAGGTGTAGATGCTGCTGTATTAGAAACAATGTGTAAGTATTGAGACATACGATTGTATCCTAATTTTACAGAACTTTTATCATTTATAGTGTAGTTTAAAGCTAAACGAGGCTCGGGTGTATTGTAAGTAGCAATATTTTTTCCGGCATCAATTTTTTGTTCCGAATCTAATGGTCTGCTTTCATTAGGAATAGTATCTCGATAAGTGTACTTAGTACCTTTACCTAAATAATTAAAAAATGACCAACGAACTCCATACTGCAATGTAAAACGATTAGATAGTTTTTGTTCATTATCAATATATCCGGCATACTCTACTCCATATTGATTATCCAAACTAATATTAGATTCACTTCCATCTTGAGCAGTAATAATTGCTTTACCAGGCTTAAATGTGTAGAAGATTCCCTGAGCACCAAATCTTATGGTATTTTTACTATTCAAGTAATAAGTAAAATCAGGCTTTAAACTGTAATTAATAATATTGGATGTCCACTCAAATTTGGTACTTGCGCCATCATCTTTAAAACCTAGCTCGTATGTATAATTACTATAAAACGTACTTAGATTCATAAATAACTTATTATTAAAAATATGATTCCATCTTAGGGTTGCGGTGCTATTTCCCCAGTTAAACTTAAATCCGGCACCAAACACATCTCTTCCAAAATATCCACTGGCAAATACAGTATTTTTATCATTCACTCTCCAGTTAAACTTTGCCGTTAAATCATAAAAATAAAACTTGGCATTTTTCAAAGATGGTTGTCGTTTTTCTAATAAAGGTTTTGCCAAAATATCAATATAACTTCTTCTGCCTGCAATGATAAAGGAAGCCTTATCTTTTAAAATTGGTGCTTCAATAGATAAACGACTAAAAATAGTTCCTATTCCACCGTTTACTTCCATTTTTTTACTGTTACCTTCTTTCATTCTGATGTCTAAAACCGAAGAAGCTCTTCCGCCATACTGAGCAGGAATACCGCCTTTAATTAGTTTCACATCCTTAACGGCATCTGGATTAAAAATAGAGAAGAAACCAAACAAGTGAGAAGAATTGTAAACAGGAGCCTCGTCCATCAATACTAAATTCTGATCGATATTACCACCACGCACATTAAAACCACTGGCTCCCTCTCCTACAGTAGTTACTCCAGGTAATAACTGAATACTTTTTATAATGTCAACTTCACCTAAAAGTGCCGGCATTTTTTGAATTTGTTTAATATCCAATTTTGCCACACTCATTTCCATGCTCTTAATGTTTTTATCTTCTCTTTCGGAAGAAATAACAACCTCTTCTAATTCCTTACCTTCCTCAGCCATCTCAAAATTTATGGTTTGGTTTGATGATAAATCAATTGGTTTAGATAACGTTTTATAACCAACAAACGAAAACACAACTGTATCTTGCCCCTTTGGTAGGGTTAGCGAATAAAACCCGTATTCATTGGTGCTGGTTCCTACCTGTGAGTTTTTTTTGTAAACCGTTACGCCAATTAAGGCTTCGCCATTTTTGGCGTCTTTAACATAACCGCTAATAGTGAATTTATCCTGAGACTGAGCCATAAAGGCTGAGCAGATAAAGAGTAATAGAACTAATTTCTTCATAAATTTTAAAATTCGGTTGCAAACTTAGGAAACTTATTTTTTTTCTCAAGTTTCCTAAATGATTTTTTTACCTTTTGTGTAACGTTTAATGTTAAAAATTGTTGTAATTAATTGAAAACAAAAATAAGTGGATGAAAAACAACAAACCAGATGAATTAGGTTAGTGGTATTTGATAGTCGGTAAATGGTTCAAATAAATATTAATGTTTAATAATCTTCTTAAATACACCTGAAGAATAATGTGATTTTATAATGATTATATATACGCCAGGAGAAAGATCTGATAAATCAATTTGAGTAGAAAATTGAGAAGAGTAAACAACTTGTCCTATATTATCTTGAATTTGAATGGTTGAATTTTGGAGTTGATTATTTTCATCACTAATATTTAAAATACCGTCAGTAGGATTTGGAGAAACGTTTATTTCTTCTAAACCTTCAATATCATTTACACCAACTACATTAACACACTGATAAAATAAATTAGCATCACTTAATTTTGCAAAGTAGGGTACTGAATCTGAGTTAGCTTTCCAAAAACCACCTCCAACATAAATGGTATCTTTGTAAATAGCAGCACTTCCTATGACATTATCTAAAGTATCTTTTAATCCACACCAAGATGTCCCATCAAATACGGCTGCATTACTGGTAAATGAATTAGCGACTTGATAAAAGCCTCCAAATACCCATAGTTTGTTATGGTAAACAAGTAATTTATTAATCGCTATATAAGATCCCTCTGTTCCAAATCCTACATCATGCCATTGATTTCCATCCCATTTAATCACATTATTCCCGGGATTACCATTTGCCATCTCAAAATAACCAGCAGCATACAATTCGTTATTATAAACTATAAGCTGCCTAGCACCAGCATAAGGTCCCAAAAAACCTCCGCCCGTTGTTGAAACCCAATTAGAGCCATTAAACTTCAGCACATCGCCTTTTCCTCCAACAAACATCCCTCCAGCGATGTATATTTCGTTTTGAAATTCAACAATGGATGTAATACCCTGATAATTAGGATCTACAGGTAATAATATTGGATTAAAGTTAACGCCATCCCAAGTGGCAATTCCATTGGTAGGTTGCCCAGCTATTGTATCAAATCTTCCCGTAAAATATATGAGATTACCTTTCTTTAAAAAGTTAGATACTACAACTGATTTACCCTGCCTAAATGCTCTTTTCGGTAAACTATCCCATTTAACTCCATCCCAAATTGCAAAACCTGTGGTATTAACATACCCTATTGATGAAAAAAAGCCACCAACCAATAGCTTATTATTATAAGGCATAGATGTTAATACCACTCCTTGAGGATTTGAAGGATTGAGTGCTTTACTATGAGTATTAATACCACCAGATAAGCTGTCCCAATTTACCCCATCCCATTGACAAATACCTCTCACAGATAAATTTCCAACATGATTCATAAATTTACTACTAACAAGTAGTTTATCATAAACGGAGTCATATAAAACTTGTTCAATTTGCTTGGAAAAATGACCTCCAATAACCGTATCCCAATTTTGGGATTTGTGTTCCAAACAAATAAATAAGAGAAATACTATAGAAATTCGTTTAATCATTCTTTACGAATTTATTATTAAATAATGAGTTATAGAAATATTAACTAATAAAGCAGATTAAGCTAACACTTCCACCTCTTGTTCCTGAATGTATAAAAGAATTTTTTTGACAGAAGTGTACCCCAAATTCAATAAAGCATATTCGTAATCCAGCATTTGGGTGTGGTATTTTTGAGCATGTCGTTTACCTGTCTTATAATCAATTACTACGGCATTTTTATCAGACACTACTACTCTATCCGGTCTCAAAATATCTCCTGCAGAAGTTAAGATCTCCAATTCATTTTTTACATCTAATCCATTTTCAAAATAAGAAGTAATAGCTGGAATAGATAACAAGGATTTTATTTCCAATGCTATTTTTTGAGATTCTTCAACAGTTATATCACCCGATAAAACAGTTTGTTCAATCACGGCATCCACATCTTCTTTAGTTCTAATTTTTGATAAAATAAAGTGAACTAAAATTCCATATTCACGTGCTTTGGTAACTTCCTCATTAACACTATATGTTGAAGCTCCTTTAATTTGAACAACATCGTGATTAGGATTAAAACTCAATTGTTTTATTTGCAATTGCTCCAAGCCTAATTTACTGTGCGGCACTTTAGTGTTTTTGGTCATTTTTCCAAACTCCAATACATGATTAGTGGCATCATAATGCGAATGCGTTTCGGCAAAAATCGTTAGCCAGGTATGACAGTTTTTGGTGCTTTTCTTTTTAAGTTGTGGCGAAATGATATGCAATCTATCTACTGCCCTAGTAAAATCAACATATAATAAATTTAAACTATCCAAGGTTTGTTGCTGACGCTCTTTTTCTGCCAAAGGTTTATACACCGTTGCATCTGCATCTTTAGTCGTGTTTATTAAAGCTACGGGTAAATCAATCTCTTTTTCGTCAATATCTACCCAAATAGATTGTGTTTTTTCGATATCCCAAGCCAAATAAGGTGTTATCACAACCGGAAATTCTAAGCCTTTAGAAGCATGAATGGTCATAATATTTACTGCATTAATTCCTTCCGGTATAATTACCGAAGCCTTTTCTGCTCTTCTGTTCCACCAATCCAAAAACAAACTGATGTTAGAAGTATTGCCCTGCAAAAATCCTAGAACTTCATCTAAGAAAAAACGCATGTATTGAGGATTGCTCTCATTGAGTTTTAATGTGTGAATTATTTCCAAACAAACGTCAAATAAATTAGACGCAGTAAGCTTTAAAATATCAACTCTCAACTGACATTCACTTAAAATATCAAACAGAGTTTTGGTTTTAGACGTATTTATTTCTCGCAAAAACGTGATGCATTGTGCTTCGCTGCAATATTGCTTATCTAATAAATAATTTATCACAACTGATGCGGATACAAAATCTTTTTGATTGGAAATGTATTTTAAAAATGCCAACACCACCGATACTTCTTTTGCATTATGCAATAGCAACGAATCGGCCGACACAACAGGCACTCCCTGCTCTATTAAATAATTTGCAACTGTATTACCATGTCGGTTTTGACGAATGATAACACATATATCACTGTAAGCAAACCCATCCTCGATAGCTTTTTGAATATACTTTAAAACAAATTTTGTATTAATACTATCGGTATCTTCTTCTACTAATTCCGGAAAATCCAAACTCACATAACCTAACTCTTCTTTCTTATGTTCTTGTTTTTGGTTATGGTAAATCTTTTTTAAATCATCGTTTAAAACTGTATCACTTAAAAATTCAAATAAGGAATTATTAAATTTCACAATGGTACTCTCGCTTCTAAAATTTGTACCTAAAACTTTTCCTTCAAAATTTCTTACCAAAGCATCTTCGCGTTCCTGAAGTATATCATTTTTTACAGCAACATTAACGTTAGGCAAATTCACAAACTGCTCCACATCTGCATTTCGCCAACGGTAAATAGATTGTTTACCATCGCCCACAATTAAATTCATATTACCATTACCTAATGAATTATCAATTAAAGGCAACATGTTTTGCCATTGCATAGAAGAGGTGTCCTGAAATTCATCCAGTAAAAAATGTTTATACTTATCTCCCAATCGCTCAAAAATAAATGGTGTAGGCTCATGATTTACCACTTCCGAAATACGTTCGTTAAACTCAGAAATAAATAAAATATTTTCGTCGTTTTTATACTCATTAGTAAGCTTGGCTAATTCATTCACCAAACCCATAGCATAAATGTTCTTAGATATTAATGTAAATACATTGTAGCGAGATTCATTTTCTTTTAAATATGCTAAAACATCTTTGGCAATTTTTTCCAATTCATGTTTAATCGAATCAATTGCTGCCTTTTCATCAGCTGTTGCTTTTCCCCCATGCCATTTATCGTTGTCTAATGTTTTTACCACATTCGATCCAAATAATTCACTCTCCGAAGTTTCTTTTAAGGTTGCGAGCTTAACATAAAAATTATATATACCCGCTACACCACTGGCAAAAGCACTTGCTGTTAAATGCTTTTCATGAATCAATTTCAAAGCTTTTTCCCCCTGTGATTTCAGATACGATTCATACTCTTTTGTAACTGATTTTAATTGTTTTTTAACCTTATCAAAATCGGCAATATCAAACGAGCTCAGCTGATTTATCAAATCACCGGCACCTTCTTTATTAATTTCTTTAATAAAATCAATGAGTGTTTGTTCGGGATCCCAGTTTTTATTATCCTCAACCTGACCTAAGGAAAACTGCACCAAATAATCGGTGATGAGTTTATCTTTTCCTAAATTATTAATGAGACTTGAAATTACTTTCTTAAATACAGCATCCGAATCAGTTTCAATTTGAAAATTGATAGGCAGCTTTAAATCAAGAGCAAATGTGCGGATAATACGATGCGTAAAACTATCAATAGTACCAATCGAAAAATCTGAGTAATTATGTAAAATATCAGTTAGTACAACTTCTGCTCTTTCTTTTAAGTCTTCTTTTGATATCAATAATTCTTTAGCTATTAAAGAAGTAAGCATATCGTTACTCTCTAAACTAATTTCTTTAAGTGCTTTAACAATACGCCACTTCATCTCGGAAGCAGCTTTATTAGTAAAGGTGATAGCAAGAATGCCTCGGTAAGCTTTAGTTAACTGATGTTTATCAGCCAAGGCTAATTTTAAATACTCTTTAACCAAAGTAAATGTTTTACCACTTCCAGCAGAGGATTTGTAAACAACGAAATTATTTTGATTAACAGGAAGCATATCATTCGAAGGTAACTATTCTATTAATTAAAAGCACAAAATATTATAAAAACTAACTTCATAAAAAGCATTTTAGTTTATTTGTAACTTATTATTAAAACCGAATTATAATCTCAAAATATGAAGCTTAATTTATTCTTTATATGCGTTTCCATTTTCTTTATGTCTTGTAAAGGGTTTAAAGAAATCACTGTAACAAATGTGGATAGTTTTTACATGAATAAAATTACTACCGAAAAAATTGAAGCCGAAGTAAATGTAAAAATCAACAATCCAAACAATACCGGTTTCTCAATTTATCCCAGTGAATTTGAAGTTATTTTTAGCGGAATTAGATTAGGTAAAGCCAAATTGGATAAACGAGTACATATTGATGGAAAAGCAGAAAAGGTTTACACTTTTAAACTAAATTCAAAAATTGCCGATATGAACCCCTTGGATGCCTTAAGACTTTTGAATTTGGATAATCTGGGGAAAATTGAAGTAAAAGGAGAATTAAAGGCCGGAAAATTCTTTCTAAAAAAGAAATTTCCAGTTAACTACACCGATAAAGTGAAATTATTTAAGTAAAATGTAACTATTTGTTCACAAATTGTGTATAAATTAGCCAGAAACCTAATTTATGTCTCAAGCTGAACTTATATCGGCATGCTTAAAAAACGACAAAACTGCCAAAAAACAGTTGTTTGAGACCTATTGTAGCAAGTTATTTTTCATTGCAAACCGTTATTCAAAAAATTCGGCGCAAGCTGAGCAGGTTTTACTAAACGGATTTGCTTGTTTATTTTCGAATTTAGGTCATTTTAAATCTCAACACAATATTACCTTGGATGAATTCATAAAAAATGAGTTCATTTCTTTTGTTGTGAAATACATAAAAGGCATCAGAAACGAATATTATGTTGCCAGCACTGTAAAAGCAGTTGAACACAGAGAAAGATCTTACGATTTGTTTTTTGACAGTAAGTTTATTGACGTAAACAATGTGAGTCAGGAAATTTTACTGAAATCAATTCAATCTTTAGTACCTTCTCAGCGATTAATATTCAACTTGCATGTGATCGATAATTACACATTAGCTCAGGCTTCGGAGTTGTTAGATAGCAGCGAACAAAGTATGAAAGCTAATTTGGAGAAAGCTCGATTTAACCTGCAAAAAACTATTGAACGAAATTTAAAACTAAATAACGATGAGCAGCCAGTTTAGTTACGAATTAGATGAGCGTCAAATAAGAGTGATGATGCAGGATGCCGAGTTAGACTGCAATGAAGCGTTGTGGAATAAATTTGAGTTACTGGAACCGAGTTTGGAATGTAAATCATCTTCATCTATAAAAATTGACAACTACATTCTGAAATTTAATTTTGGAATCAGTCGTTCGGTAATTGTTCCCATCCTCTTTGTAGTACTTATTGGTGGTTTATCTGCTATGTTATTCAGTTTTGTTGATTTTAAGAAAAAGGAAATTATTGATAAGGAAATTCCGCTTGTAGCAAATCCTGAAAATTATAAAATACCAGAAATAAAATCTGCTAAAATTATTGAACCGGTTGTAGTAAAAGCAACGCCTTCTATTGCAACTTCAGCTTCTGTAGCGGCTACACTAACAGTAGAGCCTACAAAAACTATTACTTCTGTTCCAGAGGTAGCACAATTAAAATCAGAAAAAATCTCAGAACCTACCAAGGCAGAAGTTGAGAAAACTGTTATTGCAGAAACAAAAAAAGAATCAATAGCTCAGCCCATTAAAAAGAAGAAAAAGAAAAAAGTGGTTATTGAGGAAATACCAACTATAAAGGCTGTTACTAATTTAAACGAAGGTGCTAGTGAACCTGAATTAGATTTAAAATAATTGTTTCCAACTGTTATTAAGCATTTCTCCAACTCTTTTATCGATAATAAAAGTAAAGTCGTTTTCGGAAATTTTATTTAACTCAATCCAGCGCATAGATTGGGCACCTTCTTTTTTCTTATCAAAGTCAAAAGGTTTGTTTGAAATTTTAAAACCAGCTTGAGATGGGATAAACTCTTTACTTGGTTTTACTTTATAATAAATGCTGATTACCTGATTATTGACACTAAATGCTGAATTAACAAAAAAATCAGTAGTATAAAAATGTGCGTCCACTTCTATGTCCAAATCAAGTTCCTCCTTAAATTCTCTGATAACGCAATCAACGGTTCCTTCGCCAAACTCTAAACCACCTCCAGGTAACTTTGTAATGTTCATGCCTTTTATATATTCATCAGACACCAATACCTTGTTGTCATGTATTAAAATTCCATATACACGAACATTAAAAGTTTTCATGCAGTAAATTTAAGGTAATAAATCGAGAGAAAATAAATTACTTTTTATTAAAGTAATTTAAATTGGTAGTAATCCCAATGGTATGAGAATTTCCGGTTAGAGCATACTTTGAAAAGGCGTAATCTAAGTGAAATTTATACACTTTTAAACCAAAACCTAAGGACAAGCCGTTAGCTTTTTTTACATCTGGTAAAGCCATTTCCTTACCCTTTCTAAAGTTATAGGCTGCTCTAATAACGAAGTTTTTACCAAGTAAAATCTCGGTTCCAATTGTTAAATGTCTTCCGAATTTATCTAAACCTGCCTTTATCTTATCGTTTCTTTTTTGTTTTTCGGTTTTTACTACGGGTTTATTAGTAAAAGGATCAATATCTGAAGTTTGGTCTTGAGGACTAACATAGGTCAAATCCCATTTTAATAACTGATCATATTGAAAAATAACTCTAAACGGTGCCTTAGGAATTTTTTTACTTATTCCTAACTGCACATCTGTTGGTAATGCTTCTTTTGGGCCATTTTCAAAATAAGGTTTCCATTGCTTACCATAATTTTTAGCCAATAAAGAAACTGTAAAGTTCTTTTTATTATGGTACGTTAAACCAACATCCACAGCGCTTCCAAAAGAATTATAAATTTCGTAGTGAGAATATATAGTTTTTAGTGCAACCCCTAATGATAGAGTACTGTCTTTGTCAATAGTTTTAGCAAACGCTAGGTTCAAGCAATAATCTGCTGCTTTAAACTTTCCGGTTTCCACATCATATTCATCTCTACCATCAAATTTCCCATAATCAAAATACTGGAAACCTGCACCAAAAGTTCCATACTTTTTAAGCTGATGTGCATACATAAAGTTACCGTAACTTAAATCGGAAACATAATTTACATAATTAAATGCCAGTTGTTTTGAGCTATTAGGACTTAATAAGGTAGGATTGCTATATCCTAGGTTCACATCCTTATCCCAAATAGCCATGGTTGCACCTCCTAAAGCATTTGAACGAGCTGGAATAGGTAAATCTAAAAAGCTATAAACCTTAGTACCACCTAATTGAGCAAACACACTAGTAGTTACGGTAAATAAAAAATATGTTATTGTTTTTTTCAATATGATTATAAACGCTTAAAAATAGGGTTTATTGTGCGATTATTTATTCATTCTAAAAACATTTGTTTCTACCCAACCTTTACCCCAGTCGTCATGTTCTTGGGCTGACCAAAGTTCGGGATAAAAAATACGTTTCTGGAAACGTGGTGGCAGATATTTTTGCCAATTTGTTCCTCCAGTTGCAGCAATGTCCTCTGTATTTTGTTGTAGATAACGAACAGCACTTTTATAATGCATTAATGGCCAGTTGATATTTACATTCACATCCAGTTCTTTTAAAGCGTTTACTAATCTTGGATTTTTTTGATCGTGATCTGATAAAGATTTGAACTTGGCCCACATATTTTTATCATGATACTCCTTTGCTAAGGCTATAAATTCATTACCATACTTTTGCTCGAACTGTTTAAGCGTTAGTGTTTTTTTGCCTGTTGCTAATTCTGTTGCTCCTTTGTTCCAATAAATATGTTGAAACATCTCTTCTATACTAGAATTTTTTCCTTCTAACTGTGGACGCACATCCTTATCAACTAAGTTAAAAAAATCAGTAGCACAAATTTCTATTTTACGATATTGCGCACTCTGAAAACCACTTGCAGGCAATAATGCCATTCTATAACGTAAAAACTGCTCTTTCTCCATACCATCAACCATAATCTCAAACGATTTGGTTAATGACTCAAAATATCTGTTTATGCGAGTTATTCTATCTGCAAATAAATTCACATCCAAGGTTTCTTTCCAACCTAAATCCTGCCCATTGGATTGTATATTTTTTCCGTTGTTTGCAATTTGTTCCATTTCATGAAGCGAAAGTTTAAAATACAACTCCGTGATTTGGTGATACATAATGAAAATTTTTTCATCAGGGAAATCAGTCTTAGGATTTTGAAGTGTCAAAAGAGTATCTACCTGGATATAGTCCCAATAAGTTAGATAGTTTGATAAAAGAAGGCCATCCAAGTAGCCTTCTAAACTTTGTCCCATCAAACTATATTTCTCTTCAAGCTGACGAACTCTGTCTATTATTTCTTGTTTTAGTTCCATACCGTTAAAAATAAAAAAAGGATATTGATTTACCCAATATCCTTTTAACTATTTTATATTCTAAATTACTTTATCTCAGATGTAGGATTTGCTAAATTCTTCACAGAAACTATATCTAGTTTTATAGAACCAACTACCAATTTAGCTTGCGCTCTTAAAGGAACATGGTTTTTATCGTCGGTAAGCCAAACATTTAAGTCGTCTTCATGTTTGAAAACACGACCTTTTTGAACTATTGGTCTAAATTTCACACAATTAAATGTTCCAATATCGCAGGTGATTTTTTCTTTACCTACATACCTGATTTTTAAAGGCCAAATTTCTTTATCAACAATACTGTTGATGGTGAAAATATCTCCTTCTTTGGCGTTTGATAAATCAATATTTCTGGCAGAATAAAAAGCCGAAATCATATCTTGTGTTCCTTCCGGAATTTCAACTTTTTCTCCACTTCCAACATCCACTTTATTGGTATAGTGATTAAATTTATAATCCTGGTTAATTGTAACACCACCTTCATAAACCCTTCTCACAAACATCCATGGTAATAAAGCGTCTTTATCCATAAAAGTTTCGTACCTATCTCTTACTTTAAAAAACCAATCAAAAGCTCCCTGAGAATAACCATTACCTACAATATGATACACTTTTCTTCCGGCAACTTCCAATACCTCTGGCTTCACTTCCATCAAAATAACCCCGGCATCCATTACGCCATAGTGTAATCGATAAGACAATATTTCACCGGCTTTAAACGCTTCATTTTGAACCAAAGGCAATTCTTTAGAAGGAAAATTTGATGGTATAACTTGCTCTAATTTTTCTTCTTCAGTAAGATAGTATCCGGCCGAACATAAAGCTACAGTAGCAGTTATAGCTGATACAAAAATTGCGATATGTTTAATAGTTTTCATTTTATTTGGTTTTTCAAATAACATTTTCAAATCTTATGCCAATATAAATTTACAATTTTTTAATGTGTTAAAATATGTAAAACATGATTTTTTAATAACTCCAAGGCTATCTTTGAAAAATGAATCATATATTTTATTTAGCCTTACTTATTACTACCCTAACTGGGTGTTCGTATCAAGAAATTAAGAATGAAGCTCCAATAACAAATGATGTTAAAAGTGGAGAAAAGTTTAGAATTACATTACCTGAAAATCACACAACTGGTTACATGTGGCAGTTAAATAATAATTTTGATAATAAGGTTTTAGATTACTATGGCTCTGTATTTCATGGAAATGAAAAGGGGGTAGATTTTAACTTCAAAACATTAAATAAAGGTAAAACAACATTAAACTTTGCCTTAATAAAATACCGAGACACCTCTGCTACAAAGCAGTTTATTGTAGATGTAAAATAATTATTTGGTAATTAAAATATTAATCGTAATTTTACGATTAATATGGGAATAACTAAATCAGAAGAATTTACTGTTAAGGATAATAAAATATCCAAATACGCTAAAGCATTGGCTCATCCTGCACGCGTTGCTATCTTACAATTACTGATCAAAAAACAATCTTGCATTTGTGGAGACATTGTAGATGAATTACCATTATCTCAAAGCACAGTGTCTCAGCATTTAAAAGAATTAAAAGAAGCAGGATTAATTAAAGGCGATATCGATGGTGCAAAGATTTGTTATTGTATAGATGAGAAAGAATGGGAATTAGCTAAAGAATATATTAATTCGTTATTTGGCTCATATACTTCAAAGACTAAATGCTGCTAAAAAAATTTAATTAAATATATCGTAAAATAACGATAAAAAACTAAAAACAAACATCATGAAACTATCAGAATTTAAAAAACAATTAAGTACTGTAACAGACTTAAATTTTGTATTACCAAATGGGACTAAAGTTCCTAAACACTTTCACGTAACAGAAGTTGGACAAGTAACAAAAAACTTTATTGATTGCGGCGGAACTGTAAGGAATGAGAAAGTAGTTAATTTTCAATTATGGGAAGCTAATGACTTTGACCATCGTTTGGCTCCTAAAAAATTAAACGATATTATTGCCTTATCTGAAAAGGTATTAGGATTAGAAGATGCCGAAATTGAAGTAGAATATCAAAGCGACACCATTGGAAAATACGGAGTTGAATTTAATGGCAAAGATTTTACTTTAACGTCAACACAAACAAACTGCTTAGCTCAGGACAAATGTGGAATACCTACAGAGAAATTAAAAGTAAATTTAGTTGACTTATCAAATAATCAAAGCTGTTGTACACCTGGTGGTAAATGCTGCTAATAATTTAAATATGACGAAAAGTATTAAAACATATTGTGATGGGTTAATTAAAGAATTTGATTCTATATCAGTAGAAAGAAAAATTCTTTTAGAGAAAATATCACAATACACACAACAAAAAAAACTAGAGCATAAACCAATACAGTTAGTTTATGTTTGCACACATAATTCGCGCAGGAGCCATTTTGGACAAATATGGGCGCAAGTTGCGGCAAATTATTATAATATTAAAAATGTAAAAACATTTTCGGGAGGAACTGAAGCTACGGCATTTAACATCAATGCAATTAATGCTGTGAAACGAATAGGTTTTGATGTAAAAAAAACAACTGAAACTACAAATCCAATTTACCACTTATACTATAACGAAAGCGAAAAACCAATAGAGTGTTTCTCTAAAGTTTATAATGATGATGTAAATCCTAAACAAGAATTTGCTGCAATTATGACTTGTAGTGATGCCGAAGAGAATTGTCCATTTATACCCGGAGTAGAATTAAGAATTGGAACAACTTACGACGACCCTAAAGTATTTGACAATACACCATTACAAAATGCTAAATATGATGAGCGTTGTAAACAAATTGCATTAGAAACTTTTTACGTTTTTTCAAAAATAAATTAAAATTATATGTCAAACACAAACTGTGCCCCTGCAGCAAACAGAAAAAGATTAAGTTTTTTAGACAGATATTTAACTGTGTGGATTTTTTCTGCCATGTTAATTGGGGTAGCAATGGGGTATTTTATTCCTTCCACTGCCATATTTATCAATTCAATGTCGAGCGGAACAACTAATATTCCGTTAGCAATAGGGTTAATTCTAATGATGTATCCTCCTTTAGCTAAAGTGAGATATGAAAAAATCCCTCAAGTATTTAAAAATATAAAATTGGTATTAATGTCCATATTAATTACGTGGATTATTGCACCATTGTTTATGTTTTTATTGTCATATCTATTCTTGAAAGATTATCCTGAGTATATGACAGGATTAATTTTAATAGGAATAGCTCCTTGTATTGCTATGGTAATTGTATGGAATGAATTAGCGGAAGGTAATAGAGAATATATAGCAGGTTTAGTGGGTTTAAATAGTATACTACAAGTATTATTATACTCAGCATACTCCTATTTTTATTTAACAAAAGTACCTGTTTTATTTGGAATGAAAAGTTTTGATATTTCAATTAGTATGTCACAAATTGCGGAAAGTGTTTTTATTTATCTAGGAATACCTTTTATTACCGGCATAGTTAGTCGATATAGTCTAATAAAAATAAAAGGAGAAGAATGGTATCAACAAAAATTTATTCCCGCTATATCACCTATTACACTAGTAGCATTGTTGTTTACAATTGTTTTAATGTTTAGTTTAAAAGGTGAATTAATTGTACAAATACCTTTAGATGTAATTAGAATAGCCATTCCATTAGTCATATACTTTGCAGTAATGTTTGTCATTACATTTTTATTTGCCAAAAAATTAGGAGCTGATTATTCAACTAATGCAGCCTTATCATTTACTGCAACCGGCAATAATTTTGAATTAGCAATTGCTGTAGCTATTGGTGTTTTTGGCATTAATAGCGGACAAGCCTTTGCTGGAGTTATTGGACCTTTAGTGGAAGTACCAGCTTTAATTGCATTGGTAAAACTAGCCTTTTGGTTTAGAAATAAATATTATACTACAAATATTTAAATAACAAATAAAAAATCTTTGAGATTTTTATAGTTCATTAATATTTTATAAATTAGGTTAAAATATTGTCAATGAAAAAATATCTACTAACACTTTTAATTGTTGTTACTTTTAAATTAAATGCACAATATGGTTGCTACAATGCTTTGTCATTTTGTAGTGGTACAACTTACACAAATTCTACTATATCCAACAACACTTCTTCATCAGTAGGTGTGAGTTTTGGGTGTATAACAAACTTTAATCATAATTGTTTTTATTATGGTCAAGCACAAAATAATGGGTCTGTGACTTTACAGGTAACTGGGGGTAGCGATATGGATTTAATATGTTGGGGAGGGGTAAATGGACCACAAAATATTTGCTCCCAATTAATGACAAACACTTTAGCGTGCTCATCTTCACCTAACTCAACTGAATCTATTACATTCAATATTGTTTCAGGTAAATTTTATTTAATATGTGCTACAACACCAGCGTCTACAACTACACAATTTACACTCAATCAAACTGCCGGCAATGGAATATTATGTATAAATGAATGTTCAAAAGCAGTTGCAACACCTTCGCTTTGTTATGTATCATCAAATGCAAATCTAAATAATGAAATTTATTTCAATAATTACATTAATACCTATAAAAAAGCACCGTCATATATAGAGAAAACAGTTCAAGTTTATGGGATTCTATTGGTTATGTTCCAAATGGTCAATATGATAAATTTACAGATTTAACATCTAATACAAATCAACAATCATATAGATATTCAATAGCCCATCTGGATAGCTGTAATAATATTCAATTAAAATCAAGTCCTCATAAAACAATTTTATTGCAAAGTAGCCAGGGTACAGGGACTCAAATTAATTTATCATGGAATTTATATCAAGGCCTTAACCCCACGACCTACTATATTTTTAGAGGAACTACATCATCTAACATGCAGGTTATTAATACCGTTTCAGGTTCTACAACTGCTTATACTGATTTAACGGCACCAGCAGGACTTAATTTATATAAAGTTGCTATTTTAACTCCAACCAATTGCACCTCGTCTGCTGCCGCAATGGACACAATTATTTCTTCAAATTTCAGAAGTAGCCAAGATGTTGGAATTATTGAACAAGAATCAAATTATATAATAGATTTATATCCTAATCCAACTGATCATAGGGTTTTTATTGAAACTAAAGAACTGTCTAAAAGAATTTTAATTATAGATATAGCAGGAGAAGAAGTATTAACGATTAAACCCAAAAATAAACTTGAATCTATTGAACTTGAAAATTTACCAGCAGGTATATATATTATGAGAATAATTAGTGATAATGGAATTTACAACAAAAAAATAATATTGAATTAAACTATTTTTTTGTTTTATTACGTTTGAGTTTACTTATATATCTTCTATATAACTCACTCAAACTTTCATATTCTTCTCGATAAAAAACACCTACACCTTGCGTAAACGGTCCACCGTTAGTGGCAGCCTCAGTATTGTCATTACTTCTGTTAAAGCCTTTCACTCTATATTTCCCTGATTCTGAGAGTTTATATTCTAAAGTAACGTCACCAATTAAGTTACTAGAATTATTATTTTTAGATGAATTTGAAGTAGCCGTGCTGCTAGTAGAATTATTATTAGACACACCAAAATTTCCATCAATGGATAATCTATCATTAAATAACTGTTTAGAAAGCGCTAAGTCTAACTCATCACTACTTAAAGTACCCCCTGGCCTGTAGTTTACACCAATATCAATATCTTTGGTAACTCCATTTAACCAACTGCTCACTTTATTACTTAATATTTCAGTACCTGAAGAAACTGCACCCTCGTAAGCTTCACCTGCTTTAATTCCACCACTGCCCGAAAATGAAATTGGTGTAACAAAACTTCTTAACAATAATAACGAAAACCATTGTCGCTTTAATTCAGCATCGTCATTTAATATACTTTTGATAGCAGAACGAGTTGTTTCATCAATTGTTGGTAGCTCTATTCCAAAGGTAATATCAGGTGAAGTTAATTTATCTTTCATAAACAATTTACAATCTACCGGAAAACGTTTATTGTAATTATTTAGAGAATCATTAGGGAATAAAGGTTTGACAGAGGCTCGTTGTTTATAATTAGCTATTATATCAATGTTAGCTTTATATACGTTACCATTCCATTTAATTGAACTTCCACTTTGAATTTCGAATTTCTTAGTTACAAAATCTTCGAGCGTAAATAAATAATCACCGGTTGAGAGCACGTAGTCTCCAAACATATCAAACTTACCTTTCGAGTTAATTTTCATATTTAAAATACCATCTCCTCTTGCCTTAATAATATCTCCTGATTTTTCATCAAAAATCAATTGTACCTCTGCGTCTTTAGTTGCTTCCAAATTAAAATCTAGAGAGAAATTAGATTTGGTAGTTTTTACAATAGGCTTTAAAGTATCTTTCGTTACAAATCTTATAAAATCATTATTACCTACTTCAGAAGGGCCATCTAATGGAATATAGAAATAGGTACCTCCGTTAGTTTTCATATTTAATTCCATTTTAATATCGTCCAAAAATCCATAAATACCGGCATTTCCTGACGCGTAGGCAGTTCCATAATAAGCAGGATTATTAGCTGAAGTTGTATTTAGAACCATCAGTTTGTTGGTATTAATATCAAAGTCAATTCGCATATCTTTGAAATTATTGTGGAATATATTTCCATACACGCTACCCACATTACCCATTTTATCTCTTATTTCGAGATTTTCGAAATTAATTTGTTTCGGCATTATATCCACAAAACCATTAACAGTGTATTGAACATTGAGGAAATCAACAACCATGACGCATTTAAAAAATTTCAACTTTGCATTAATTTGTGGATTATCTAACGTTCCGGTTACTGTTCCATTTCCGTTTAAATATCCTATTTTAAATGTTAATATATCTTTTAAATATGGTTGTAATAAAGATAAATCAAAAGGCTCAGCCCTAAATTTAATATCAATATTATCATCCTTACGTTTAGGGTAATAATAACCATTAAACACAATATTCTTCATTAAGTTGCCGTCAAAATCTTTAGCAAAAGCAGAAAAACCATCAATATTGATATAATCTTTTTCGGGATTATACTCACTTTTTACCTCGCCATATCCAATTAATTTATTATTGAGTTTGAGTTCTTTAAAACTAATGTCGCTAGAGAGAATTGTTTTTCCAAAGGCACCAAATATACTCGTGTTTCCTGTTAAAGAACCATCAATGGTTAATTTTGAATCTTTTAAAAACGGATTCAATTGGGCTAACTTAAAGTTTTGAATAAAGACATCTAGTTTTTCATCACGATTCTTTGATAGTTTTCCGTCAATTGTGATTAATTGATTTTGATTATAAAATGTTAGTGAGTTAAACAAAACAGAAAATGCAGTATCAATTACTATAGGTGTTGTTTTTACAATTTGCCAAACACTATCATCTATCACATATTTTATTTTATCAAATAATATAGTTGCATTTGTGTTTTCAAAAACAGCTTTACCGGCCATTATACCTGAATAATTTGGACTCACTAGATTATCCCAATTTAGATTAAAATTGCTAACCTTATCATTGGCAACAAAAACCAAACTGGGGTTTCTAAATGCTAAACTATCACTTACGTTAATTGACTTGGAGCGGTAATTAAATTCTACTCCATTTGGTAAAGAATTTATATTAATCTGATTGTCATTAAACTTTATACCAGAATAATTTATAACATCACTATTTGTTTTAGCATATAAATAATTAATAGATGCATCAAAAGAAGCTTCAACTAGAGAGTTGGGAGCAATCATTAAATCTTTTAAAAACAATTCTTTAACGATTGTAAAGTTTTTAATTTTCACCGTAAGATCTGCCTTATCACTGTATATGTAACGTGTTTTAGTTTTTACAAATGTTGGGAAATATTCATTCAAGTATTGCTTAAACGCATCAGATAAAGTACTTAAATTATATTTTCCCTTTAACTGAATATTGGCAATATTAGAATTCAGTCTAATATTCTTCATTACCCCAGATTGATCCAAATCAAGATTAAAGCTGCTTAGCTTATATATTTTTTCTGTGTTTTTATAAATGGTGTTATCAAAGTTCACTTGTCCGCTCAAATTATCGATACTATTTCCATTTAAGTTAATTAAAATTTGAGAAGACACTTTTCCATTTAGTTGAGGTGTAGAAAAATGTGTTTTCTCTAAATCAAAATTATTAATGGTAGAAATAAAATCCATTTTGGGAACTTTATTATTAAAATCTATTGAACCATTAAAATCGAAATTAGCATTAGTATCTTTACTCACTACAAATCCTGTAAATACTTGTTTTTTAAATAATCCATCAACTTTAACATCATTATACTGGTAATTGTTGTAAAATATAGACTGTACTATTCCGTCAAACTGAGCATCTAGTTCTTCTGATTTTAATCCTTTACCCTTTACCTCAGCAGAAAGTGACATGGGTCCTACAAACTTTACCTGAGGGAAGAGTTTAGATAAATTAAAGTTTGTAGTGGCAATTGTTCCTGAATATTCAACTGGTTTAGATTTATTGCTTTTAA
This sequence comes from Bacteroidia bacterium, assembly GCA_035439445.1. Taxonomy (GTDB): domain Bacteria; phylum Bacteroidota; class Bacteroidia; order B-17B0; family Aurantibacillaceae; genus UBA4416. The sequence continues at coordinate 13,306 of DAORKG010000027.1, read as the reverse complement.
CCTGCAAATCTGTCTTGATACTTCCAACATCCGTTTTAAAAGTTCCATAGGTTACAAAGTCATTTACAAAACCATCAAACTTACCTTTATAAGATATAATGCCTAATTTATCCAACTCACTCGGAAGAGATAAAAAACTAGGTTTATCAAAAGGAGGGATAGGAAATTTTTCCAAATCATTTTTGGAAGTAGAAAGTTTTTGAGCATCAAAATGTATAAAAGATTTTTCAAAATCAGGCAATCCAGCTATGCTCAAATCACCAACAAATTGGGTCGATTTTCTGTATCTCACATTCATATCTGAACCACTCAAATCATTTACAAAACCTCTTATCTTACCTGTTAATCGAAGCTCTTCCTTAAAACCATTAATATCTTCAGCAAAATAAGCTATGTCTTTAAAGTTCACATATGTGCTATCTATTAAATTACCTTTGATGTAAACTTTATTTATAAAGTCTTGGTAATCTTCCCAATGATCATATTTAAACTGCAAATCTCCTCTAACAAAACTATTGGCAGTCTTTAGATAAATACTATCGCAGCGTAATTCTGTTGATGAAACCTTTGCTCTGGTTGTTAGATTTTTCAACTCAATACCACATTGTTCTTTAGCACTCAAATTATTTATTTGAGCACAAATAGTATCACCTTTGAAATCAATATCCGTAAATGTTCCATAAATGTTTGATACATGAATATTATTATAGTTCATATTACAAACAACTTTATCTGTATCTCTCAACAAACGATAGGTAAAATCAACATTTTTCAACTTCAAATCTCCGTAAGTTATTTTCCAAGGAGATTTTAAAGTATCTAATTTTGTTGTGTCTGAAGAAGCAAAATAATCGGCCAAAAACTGGAAGTTCCAATCGTCCTCGTTTTTATATTTAAGTAATTTAACCTTTACATCCGAGAGTTCAACCTCATCCAAATTAAGTTGATGATTTTTATAATTAAACCCACTAACATTTACAGTAATATTTTTTCCATAAGCCAAAGTATCATGATGCTTATCACTTACAAAAACTCCTTCTAGTTTTACACTATTAATCAAACTAATTTTAACTCTCTCAATGCTTAGTTCTGCATCTAGTTCTTTTGAGAGATAGGCTGTTAGTTTTTTTGCAGACCAGGTTTGCACTGTTTCGGATTGAACTGCCACAAATGCAAGACTGCATAAAATCACAACAAGTAATACAGAAAACAATACTGTTTTCCATAATATTCTTGTAATTTTACGCCAAATACTCATAGAGTATAAAAATAACGAAATAACCTAAATGTATAACGTTAATATAGCTTAAGTTATTGAATTTAGAGGTGTAAAAAGTGTTACAAAACAACAACGATATATATATTTTAGGGATAGAATCCAGTTGTGATGATACATCATGTGCTATTCTAAAAAATGGTTTTTTACTATCTAATGTCACAGCTAATCAAAAAATACACGAACAGTATGGTGGTGTAATTCCTGAATTAGCGAGTAGAGATCACCAAAAAAATATTGTTCCGGTTATTGATGCTGCTCTTAAAAAAGCAAATATTACTCTTTCTCAAATTAGTGCCATTGCCGTAACCAGAGGCCCAGGATTAAGCGGAAGTTTATTGGTTGGTTTATCATTTGCAAAGTCTCTTTCATTAGCAATTAATATTCCTTTAATTGAAGTGAATCATATGCAAGGGCATATTTTGGCCCATTTCATTAAAGAAGAAAATCAAGAAATTAAACAACCTATTTTTCCTTTTTTATGTTTAACAGTGAGCGGTGGTCATACGCAAATTGTGAAAATTACTGACCATTTAAATTTTGAATTATTAGCAGAAACGGAAGATGACGCTGTTGGTGAAGCCTTTGATAAAGCCGCAAAAATATTAGGGCTTCCCTACCCTGGAGGACCATTAATTGACAAGTATGCTCAATTAGGTGATTCTACTAAATATAAATTCCCTACACCTCAACTTAAAAACAACAATTATAGTTTTAGCGGTGTAAAAACATCTTTCTTATACTTTATTCAAGAACAAACTAAATTAAATTCAAAATTTGTTGAAGAAAATTTAAATGATATTTGCGCTTCGTATCAAGCACATTTAATTAAGTACTTATTAAAAAATTTATTAGCTGTTAGTAAGGAAACCGGGATTAAACAAATTACCATTGCTGGAGGTGTTTCTGCAAATTCGGGTTTAAGAAATGAATTGGAACAATTAGGGAAAAAACACCAATGGCAAACTTATATTCCAAAGTTTGAGTATTGTACAGATAATGCAGCAATGATTGCTATTACAGGCTATTATAAATATTTGAAACAGGATTTTTGCGGGTTAGATGCCACACCTCTTGCACGATACGATATACAAAATAAATAAATTATTTTGTATTAAACTCATTCATACATCTGGCTAATCCAATAAAAGCAAATGCTTTTATTGCATCTGCAGCAATTTTAATTCTATCGTCCAATGTTTTCTTTTCTTCTTCATTCCACTTACCCAAAACATAGTTTACCTGGCTACCTTTGCTAAACTCATTGCTTATACCAAAACGTAAACGCGGGTATTGATTCGTATTTAAAATTTCCTGAATGTTTTTTAATCCATTATGTCCGCCATCACTTCCTTTAGGCCCCAACCGAATCTTCCCAAAAGGCAATGCTAATTCATCAACAATTACTAATATATTTTCCAATGAAATTTTTTCTGCCTGCATCCAATAATTAACGGCCTTTCCACTCAAGTTCATATATGTTGTTGGTTTTATTAAAACCAGTTGTTTACCTTTATATTTAAACTCAACTACATCGGCTAATCTATCCGATTTAAATTTCAAATCATTTTCCTTGGCTATATAATCAAGAATATCAAAGCCAATATTATGTCGAGTATGAGCATACTCATCCCCAATGTTTCCTAATCCCACTATTAAAAATTTACTCATTACGCAAAGGTATTTTTTTGGTAAAAATGCGTCTTTTTTAGGTTATAAAATTATTTTTAAATTATTTTGTAATATAAAATTAATGCTTATACTTGTGTCATCATAACGAGACATACATTTTTCCTGTAAGTCTTATAATCACAAAATAATAATAACGAAAAACTTTTTTAATTATAATTCCCCTTATTAAACATAACTATGTTTGAAGTATTAGATTTAACTAGCAGAGCTTTGCCTCAGCTGAAAGACATTTGCAAACAATTTGGCATTGATGTAAAAGGATTAGCAAAACCAGATATGGTTATGAAAATTATTGATGCGCAAGCTGCTAATCAGGAATTAGCTGCTAAACTTGCAGCTCAATTTCCAAAAAAAGATGCTGATAAATCAGAAAAAACTACTGAAACAAAAGCTAAAAAACCTCGTATTCAAAAACCGGTTGAAGCTGAAGTAAAATCAGAAAAAAATTTGTTTGAAGAAACTCCAATAGTAGAAGTTGCTGAAACGAAAACTATAGAAAAAAATCACACCGATAAACCGAAGTTTGAAAGAAAAGAAGAACGTACTCATAAAACTCCTGTTCACAAACACCAACACAATAATTCTAATTCTGCGGTTGAGTTAACAGAAACAACACCTGTTGTAAATAATGACCTAGCTATTAACATCGAACCTGAAGAAAAACCTCAAACTCCTGATGGAATGGAGATGAGTGATAATAAACCTGAGCACAAACACCAACAAAAACCGGAACGTGTATATTATAATTTTGATGGGATTGCCATTGGTGAAGGTGTTTTAGAAATGATGCCTGATGGTTATGGTTTCTTAAGAAGCTCTGATTATAACTATTTAAGTTCACCTGATGATATTTATGTTTCTCAATCTCAAGTAAAGTTATTTGGATTAAAAACAGGTGATGTTGTAAGAGGCGGTATTCGTCCTCCAAAAGATGGAGAGAAATTCTTTCCATTAGTAAAAGTAGAAGAAATAAATGGTCGTGAACCTTCTTATATCAGAGACAGAGTACCTTTTGACTATTTAACACCATTATTCCCTTCAGAGAAATTAAAATTAACCGGACATCCACAACAAAACAACAGCACTCGTATTATTGATATGTTTGCTCCAATTGGAAAAGGACAACGTGGTTTAATTGTAGCTCAACCAAAAACAGGTAAAACTGTTTTATTAAAAGATATTGCAAATGCTATAGCATATAATCATCCCGAAGTTTATTTAATTATTTTATTAATTGATGAACGACCGGAAGAGGTAACAGATATGGCTCGTAGTGTAAAAGCAGAAGTTGTATCATCAACTTTTGATGAGCCTGCTGAAAAACATGTAAAAATTGCCAACATTGTTTTAGAAAAAGCAAAACGTATGGTAGAGTGCGGGCATGATGTAGTTATCTTATTAGATAGTATCACTCGTATGGCTCGTGCATACAATACTGTTGCTCCATCTAGTGGTAAAGTATTATCCGGTGGTGTTGAAGCTAACGCATTACAAAAACCAAAACGTTTCTTTGGTGCTGCTCGTAAAATCGAAAATGGAGGTTCTTTAACGATTATTGCAACAGCATTAACAGAAACTGGATCAAAAATGGACGAGGTAATTTTTGAGGAATTTAAAGGAACCGGTAATATGGAATTGCAATTAGATAGAAAAATTGCAAATCGTCGTATTTTCCCTGCTGTTGACTTAACAGCATCATCCACTCGTAGAGATGATTTATTATTAAGTAAAGATACACTATCTCGTATTTGGGTTTTAAGAAAACACTTAGCAGATATGAATCCTGTAGAGGCTATGGAATTCTTACAAAATCAAATGAGTAAAACTCAAACAAACGAGGAATTTTTAATCAGCATGAACCGATAATAAATATGAATCCTAAATCCTTTGTTTTCCCAGGTTTATATAGCATCTTAGTAATTGTAGCCACATGTGTTACTTTTTATGGAGGATATATTAATCATATCAATAAAGTAACAATTATCGGTTGGCTTTTGATTATTCCATTTTGTGTCGGCGCAATGCTATACGCTAAAAAAGCAATATATCAAGGCAATATAGGAGGCAAAGACGCTATTAAAGAAGGATTAAAATTTATTATTTTCAGTACTATTATACTTGTTGTTTTTCAAGCTATTTTCTTCACTTTAGATTTTAAAGCTTATAAAATTGATTTCATGCAAACTTATGGCGTAGAACTTGCAAAAGCACAAATAAAGAATGGAAACCTAAAAATAACAGAAGCAGAAATTCCCAATTTGATACAACAAGAAATAGATCAAGTAACGTTATTCAAAGAATGTACTAGTATCGTTTTCAAGAATTTATTTTTAGGTACCATAACTTCTGTTTTAACAGGTGTGGCAATGAGAGCAAGAATTAGGGGATAATTAGTACTTTATTGCTAAAAACACCTCATTTTCACTCAATATTATAGCCATTTCGCTCAATTGCTATATTTTCTAAACGGAAATATTAGCGATAAAACATGTTTTTTAGTCGACAAACACAAAAAAGCAGAACTTTCTAACAGTTAACTGTTACATACAACGTAACAACACTGATTAGCCTGATATTTATTTCACTATCTTTACTTCAAAAGTTGCATCTGATATATAAATTAAGTTGGCACTTTTTTTGATGTTATTTTAACAATTATTTACATATATGAAAAAATTACTATTCTTTTTTTGTTTTTTTTCTATTTCAAACATTGGCTTTACTCAAAGCGAAAACACTTATAAAAAAAACAAGTACTTTATAACAATGTACAATCTTCATGAAAAGAACTTTGATATTACAAAGAATTTATTAGGAAGATTTACAGATGCATTATCAGTTGAATTTAATAAAACAGATAGTGTCTTTACAATATTAACTTATCAGACTTTAAACAAAAGATCTGTTTCCAGTAAAATGCAAAAGAATTATTTACCAATAAAATATTTTGTAATGGAGGGTGAGCCTATCGATCCTTTTCCAACATTTGTGAATACTGGAAATCAAGAACAAGACGCAATAGAATATGAGAAACAAAAAACGGACTGGATCAAAAAATATCCATCTGAGTATGCAAAAATGATTAAAAGCTCAAACAAGTAATAATTAAATACTAGACACCTAATTGAAATGAAATCATATTTTCTAAATAAAATCTCCTCAGTTGTACTTATTATTTGCTCTATTTTTATTTCCCAAGACGCATTTTCACAATCTGATTTATGTAGCGGAGCAGTTTCAATCGCAGATAACACATCTTGTGTAGCTACAAATTATAATGTACAAAAAGCTTTTGGAAATGAAATTGCAAGCCCCGCATGTGCAACATCAGATAGAGATGGCTGGTTTACATTCACTGCAGCAGCAAGTGTTGTATATACAATAACCGGCACAAGTAATGACCAAGATTTAGGTATGGCGGTTTATACCGGTTGTGCTGCTAGTAATTTGGTAGCAGGAACATGTGTAAATGCTACAGGTTTACTAGGAACTGAAACTACAACTTTTACTGCAACAATAGGTCAAGTGTATTATTTAAGAATGTTTAAAGTAAATAGTGCCAATAAAAAATTAACTGGAACTGTATGTGTGTATCACGCAACAACACCTCCTGCTAACGACGCATGTTCGGGTGCTACAACTGTTTCTTGTGCTGGAACTTACACTGGTTCTACAATTTTAGCAACAAGTACCGGTGACCCTGCAGGAACTTGTGGAACTACTGCTGGCACACCTGGTGTTTGGTATAAATTTACAGGTAATGGTCAAATTATTACAGCTAGCTTGTGTGGCTCTTCTTACGACACAAAAATCCAAGTTTATTCAGGAACATGCGGAAGTTTGAGTTGTGTTTCAGGAAACGATGATTTTTGCGGAACTTCATCGCAAGTTACATGGACATCAACTAATGCTGTAGATTATTACATCTTTGTTGGAGGGTTTGGCGGAGCAACTGGCACATACAGTCTTACAATGAGTTGTGCATCTTTAGGGGTTCCAAATTGTGCTGTAAAAACTTCTCCCGCCAATGGTAGTACACTTACTTGTTCCTCAACAAACTTTACATGGAATGCACCAGTTGGTGGTTCTCCTCCAACTCAATATTTACTGTATTTCGGAACTGATGCAGGTGCTACAAACATTAATAACGGAACAAATATTGGAAATGTTTTAAATTACTCACCCCCTGCATTACTAAATAACACGACTTATTACTGGAATATTGTTCCCCAAAATGCGGCAGGCTCTGCAACAGGATGTACAACTTTCTCATTTACAACAGGTGGAGCAAATCCTGCAAATGACGTCTGTGGAGGTGCACTACCTTTAACTTCGGGAGTAACGATTAATGATGACAACTCATGCGCAACAGATGAAGCTCCATTAGCAGCTGGGAGTTGTTGGAGTACCGGATCTGTAAATAGTTTGTGGTATTCTGTTTCTGTTCCTGCTTCTGGAATATTAAGTGTATTAACTAGTTCACTTACTTTAGCAAATACACAAATTGCCGTTTACAGTGGTTCTTGTGCTTCTTTAACAGAAATTGCCTGTAACGATGATGCTCCCGGAGCTGGATGTGGAGCTGCTGCAACTTCTAACTCTCAGTTAAATTTAACTGGATTAGCAGCAGGTACATATTACATCCGTGTAGACGGAAGGTTGTCTACTACAGGAACTTATAATATTATGGCATCAACAACTGGAGGTGTAGGAACCGCTATAGGAATTGCTGGAAGTGACTGTTCATTACCAATCACCTACTGCTCTTTCCCAGTAACAATTCCGGATCCGGGTTATAAAAACACAGGAAATATATGCGACTTCACGGGTACTGGTAATTGCCTTGCTGCAGGTGAACAAAATGCACTTTGGATAAAATTTACGGCATTAACAGCAGGAGCACTTGCTTTTAATATTATACCAAACGATTATACAGGTTGTGATCTGGATTCTGACTATGATTGGGTATTGTACAGGACAACTGGAGCTGGTGCTACAACATGTGCCAACATTAAATCTACGGGTGGCGATGGAGAACTCGCTTGTAACTACAGTTACCAAGGAGTTACCGGTATGTCTTCAGCATTGAATGCAGGAACAGCAGGTAATCAACCATTAACAGGTTCAAGTGGTTTTACAATTAACCCAGGTGTCGGATGTTATAATGCAGGTTATGAGCCTTCTATAACAGCGGCTGTTGGGGATGTATTTATATTGGTAGTTCAAAATTATGCAAGCACAAATATTGGTTTTAATTTAACTATCCCAACTGGAGTAGGTTTTGCGAGCGTAGGTAATACTGCTGTTTCTCCCGTTTTCTGGACAGGAAGTGCTGCATCCTCAACTTTCTCAAACACAACAAACTGGAGTAATTGTACAGTACCTAGCTGTTCTCCGGCATATGATGCAATTGTTTTAGCAGGTCCCTCATTTCAACCTATTGTAAATATTAACACTAGTGTTAAAAGTATGACTATAAATCCATCAGCTACGCTTACAGTTAATTCGGGAGTCGTGTTGGATGTGTGTGGTGATTTTGTAAATAATGGTCAATTGAGATGTGCTGCTGGATCAACAATAAATTTTAGCGGAACAAGTAACCAGATAATTACAGGTAATTTAACTGGAGTAAATAAATTTTCGAATTTAACCGTAAACAAAACGGCAGGTGTTGTAACATTAGGAACAAATGTAGAGGTTGGTCAAGACTTTAAAACAGTTAATGCAACCAGCATAGTTAATACCAGCGGTACTGATTTTGTTATAGGTAGAGATTTCGTCAATAGTAATGGATCAACAACATTTACAGGAATTACAAGCACTAGTTCATTTATATTTAATGGGTCAAGTGCACAAGTGTACAATCCAAATGCAAATGCTGCTACGCCAAGTTTAACTTTATGCAGCGTGACAATGAGTAATACGAGTACAGGTGTTACTTTGTCGACAACTAATACACCCAATTTAATTTTAAATTCAACTGGTGTATTAACATTAAATTCAGGTAAAATTGTTACTCCAGGCTCACAAGAAGTAATAGTAACTAATACTGGCAATACCGCTGTTTCATCAGGTAATACTACAAGTTATGTTGAAGGAAATCTAAGAAGATACCTTGCAGCAGGTGCAACCGGGCCTTTCGATTTTCCTGTAGGTCATGCTACACCAGGCTATGAAAGAGCAAATATTAACTTTACAAGTGCAGCTGCAGCTGGCGCTATTAATCTTTTAGCCAGATTTGATTCTTGGGGAGGTTCATTCCCATTACCATCCATACCCAACTGGAGTGAATGTAGTACAACTTATAATTTAAATTACTTAAATCATGGTTATTGGAGTATAGATGCTTCGGCACCAAGTACTGGAAACTATAATATTACACTTTATAACAGAGGTTATTCAAACGCAACAGGTTCAGGTTTTTCTGTTGCAAAAAGCCCATCAAGTAGTCCAAGTTGGACATTAGCAGGCAACTGTGTTAGTAGCCCTGCAACTGCAACTATAAGAAATGGGGTATCTGGTTTTTCAAAATTTTCTACAGTACAAGGAACGCTACCACTACCTGTTGAATTAATTTCATTTGATGGTATATCTGCAAATTCTTATAATAATATATTCTGGAAATCAGCAGTTGAAATCAATTTCCATCATTATGAATTAGAAAGTTCTGAAAACGGAACGAGTTTCAGTAGGATTGCAGATATTCAACCAATAGGAAATCAAAATAGCATTAATAGTTACGAATATTTAGATTTTAATTTCTTTAAACCCATTACATATTATAGGCTTAAAATGGTCGACCAAGATAACTCTTTCAGATATAGTAATGTTATTGCTATTGAATATGGCAGCATAAAAGAAAATAAAATAACTGTTTATCCTAATCCTGCATCTAATGAACTTTATATATCATTACTTTCATCCAATCAAAAAAATGCAGCTATTAATATTTTTGATATTTATGGAAGAGTACTATACAAACAGGAATTAGATTTATCAAATGGTTTTGAAAATGCTTACATTAATACTTCTGAATTCGCATCGGGAACTTATATCGTAAATGTAACTTTTGATGATTCGAAATCAGAAAACATTAAAGTGATCATAAATAGCACAAAATAGTTTTTGAAAATATTTTTTTAAAGGCATATGTTATTCATATGCCTTTTTTATTTCATAAGATGTTAATAAATAAAACAATACTCAAAATTGGGCTAAACCATTAATCGAAAGAGTAAAAATACGTTTCTATGGAGTAAAACCATCAAAGAGTGCCGGCACATCATTTTAAGCCAAAAAATAGCTTATATCATAACAAATATCATTTGAATTACAAGAAAAATCCAGTATCTTAGTTAGGTAATTATTAAGCATTTGTTAATGAAAAAGATACTTTTAATGGTTTTATTTTTGGCTGTACCCTATTTTATTGACGCTCAAAATAATATTAATTCATCTTCAAAATCAGATGAAGTTCTTCGTGCTCAAAATCATCAATCCTCTGTTACAAAAACAATAGTGATAAATACTAGTGGCTATCCATCAAAAACGTTTAGAGATTTTCAAAAAGAATTGAAAGGCTGGAGCGGAAAAGTCACCTATTTCAACAATGATACAATTTTAAAAACTTTTACACTAACGCACAGCTTACTGCTTCATCCAAAAGAGTTTGAAGAATTCTTAAATAAATATAACATTAAAAGTAGTAGCATAATTAGCTACCAATAAACTTCTGGATTATAATTAATGAAATCAACTAAAAATAAATTAAATACAATAGGAACATTATTTTATTTGTTACTGTTAATCTTGTGTACTCAAAATTACTTTGGTCAAATTACTACGTTAACCATTACAACAACAGGCGCAGGTTCTTGGACTGCTCCATGTGGAGTTTCAAATGCAACAATCATTTGTATTGGGGCAGGTGGTGGTGGCGGTGGTGGTAATGGCGCATCCAGAGATGGCGGTGGTGGCGGTGGAGGCGGCGGTTGTGCAATATATAACGGAATAACAGTAACTGGGGGTACGACATATAACTATACTGTAGGTGTTGGTGGTAGTGGTGGTGCTCAAGGAGCAAATGGTACTGCTGGTGGATTCTCTCAAATGATAATTGGAGCAACCACAATAAAAGGTTTTGGCGGTGCCCTAGGTAACAGAGCAGCTAATGGAGCTGGTGGCTTAGGCGGAACTGCATCTGGTGGAACAAGCAATTTTTCAGGAGGTAATGGAGCAACTGGAGTTAGTGGTACAGGCAGTGGTGGCGGCGGAGAAGGCGCCTCTTCTTCAGGAGTAGGTAATAATGCGGTAACTCAGACTGGTGGAACTGGAAATACTAATGGTGGAGATGGCGGAAACGGTAAAACTGGGGCAAACGGCTCTGGTAATGTTGGTACTGCACCAGGTGGTGGTGGTGGCGGAGGAAACGGAACAGGAACGGGTGCTGCAGGAGGTAATGGACAAATAGTTATCATGTATCCTACACCTTCTGTTTCATCAAATGCTGGCCCAGATCAAACAGTATGTACTTCAGCAGCAACATTGGCAGGTAATGCGGTAGCAGGTTACACAGGAGCATGGACATGTATTACCAACTGTGGAGGAGTTTCCATAACAACGCCTTCCTCTGCAACATCTGGAGTAACAGGTTTAACATCTGGTGTAGCAACAACTTTTCAATGGGTATTAACTGAAACCGCAACAGGGTGCGTACTAACTGGTGACCAAGTTATTATAACAAGAACGGCAACATGCCCCCCAGCCAATGATGATCCATCTGGGGCTACACCTATTACTGCAGGAGCAAGTTGTAGCTATACCACATTTACCAATGCTAATGCTACAGCTTCTTCATGCGGAACAATACCAGCACCAGGCTGCTCATCATATTCAGGAGGTGATGTTTGGTTTTCGATAACAGTTCCGGCAAGTGGAAGTATAACGTTTGATTCTCAAACTGGTGTAATGACTGATGGAGGATTGGCTGTTTATAGTGGAACACCATGTGGTGTTTTAACTTTAGTAGGCTGCGACGATGACAGTAGTCCAAACGGAGCAATGCCCATGCTAACAGTAAGTGGACAAACTCCTGGTTCAACTTTATATATTAGATTCTGGGAATATGGCAACGATAATAACGGTACATTTGGATTATGTGCTACTGCTATTACCCCACCTTCCAATGATGATCCATCCGGTGCTACACCTATTACTGCCGGAGCAAGTTGTAGCTATACAACTTTTACCAACGCTAATGCTACAGCTTCTTCGTGTGGAACCATACCTGCACCTGGCTGCTCATCATATTTAGGAAGTGATGTATGGTTTTCGGTAACAGTTCCGGCTAGCGGAAGTATAAATTTTGATTCCCAAACAGGCGTCATGACAGATGGAGGAATGGCTGTATATTCAGGCACTCCATGTGGGGTTTTAACTTTAGTAGGCTGCGACGATGACAGTAGTCCAAATGGTTCTATGCCAATGTTAACTGTAAGTGGACAAACTCCTGGCTCAACTTTATACGTTAGATTCTGGGAATATGGCAATGATAATAACGGTACATTTGGATTATGCGCTACAGCAATTACCCCACCTTCTAATGATAATTGTTCTGGTTCATATAGTGTAGCTGTAAGCACTACCTCTCTTTGCGTTTCATCTACAACTGCTACTTCCACCAATGCTACTCAATCATTAGCAGGTTGTACAGGAAATGCAGATGATGATGTTTGGTTTTCGTTTGTAGCATCATCTAATACTCATTCTATCGTTGTAACTCCTGGCACAATCAACAATGCAGTATTTGAAGTATTTACCGGAAGCTGTGCGGGCTTAACAACCTATAGTTGCGTTAATAATACTACAGGAAGTTCAGTAGAATCATCTATTATTGAGGGCTTAAACATTGGAACAACTTATTATGTTAGGGTTTATAGTAATGGGAATAATACCAATACTGGAACTTTTAGTGTTTGTATTAATACCCCTGTAAACCCTTGTTCTTCAATAACTAATATAGCTAGCTGTGGCTCTTCCATCAGCACTTCTTTTGCCGCAGGAACCGGATTATATGCAACATCAGCTTGTGGGTGGTCAACAGATGGTTATGAGAAAATATTCACATTCACACCGGCAACTACCGGAAACTATTTCATTCAACAAGGCTCATCATTTGCATATATAGATTATCAATTCAAGGCTGTCTCTGGAGGATGCAGCAGCTCAGGATGGACCTGCGTAGATGATATTTCGGGGGCAGGTACAAGTGCAACAGCAATGGCATTAACGGCAGGTGTGCAATATTACATCTTACTTGATCCTGAAAGTACAGCGGGT
>DAORKG010000026.1:0-48753 GCA_035439445.1 Bacteroidia bacterium | reverse complement strand
TAACTAGCTTATAGGAACCATTTTACGGTTCTTATATTGCAAATTTAGCAATATTACACCAGTTTTTTGGTTCTTATTGTTTTTAGTAAAGCTATGCATATTATTATAAATTATCAAAAGGCGATATAACTTTTTGTATACTTTTATTACTTACATGGGTATATATTTCAGTGGTACTGCTTCGGCTATGTCCTAAAATTTCTTGTATATATCTTAAATCCGTGCCGTTTTCTAATAAGTGTGTTGCGTAGCTATGGCGTAACCAATGTAAGGTAACAGGTTTTTGTATGTTACTTTTCTCTAAAGCCTGTTTTAACACATTAGCCAAACTATTTTCAGCGTAAGAGGTGCCCGTTTCTTGCCCTTCAAATAGCCAATGCTTGGGTTTATACGCCATGTAATAGTCTCTCAATAGTTCCAATATTTTTTCTGATAATGGCGCTATTCTGTCTTTTTTGCCTTTCGCATACCGTATAATTACCAAGCCTCTTTTCGAATCAATATCGTTTAATTTTAAATTTAGTAATTCACTTCTTCTCAATCCGCAACTATAAATTAAACTTAGCATAGCTTTGTGTTTTATATTTCCATGAGCGTTTAGTATCAATTTTATTTCTTCTTTACTCAATACATTTGGCAACACCTTCTCTGTTCTGGGGCGATGAACCTTTTCTGTTTCCATCACTTTATTTTCTATGGTTCTAAAAAATAATTTTATGGCATTTACTACCTGATTTTGATATGAAGACGAAAATTGGTTTTTAAGTATGTAATCATTGTTGAATATGATAACATCAGCATTATCAATTTCGGAAAATGGTTTGTTAGCATAAAATCTCAAAAAAGTACTTAACGCATCGGTATACGTTTCAATCGTACTTTCGCTATAGCGCTTACTAAGTAAATAGTTTTTAAATTGATCTACTTTGTTGTTTTGTTCTTTATTTAAATAGGGTAGGGCATCACTTGGCTTTCTTATCTCTGTGGGTTTAGGTTTCACCACATCGTTAATGTCGTTTAAAGTTTGAATGTATACCCCCGTGTTTTTAAAGGCATTTTTGATGCTGTTTAAGGCTTCGGGATGATAGCCAATATGCCACTTCTTTTCTGTTTGGCTCCATTTTACACCTGGCAATGTCTTTACCAACTCAATCGCTTTGGCATCATAATCAAATTTCATGAATAGCTTCATGCGGTTGTTATGCAAGCCGTGTTCAATATATAATTCTTTTATCATACCTCAAATTTCCTGAAAAAAATAGCATCATGTTGCTATATTTTGTAGCAAATAAGTTGAAGCATAAAAAAGGCGAGAATAATTTTTCTCGCCTTTTAAAATAAGATGATGTTTGTTTTATTTTTTAGCAACCGGCTGTGGCTGTGCAGGAACCGTTACCGTAACAATAGTTGATAAGCCTGCTTTTGCTTGTGCATGATCAGGTTTTAGTTTTAAACATTGTTCCCAATAGTATTTTGCTTTATCGTATTGTTTGTTTTGGTAATAAGCGCCACCCAAATTGTAAAAACCTTCAGGGTTCAATTTATCCAAAATAATAGTTTTACGTAATTCGTAAATAGCACTATCCAATTGTCCGCGAGCTGCTTTTTGATAACCTCTGTTTAATAAATCATTGTAAAATACAATGTAATAGTTTCTTAAATAAGGATTGTTTGGATATAAATATTCTGCTTGTTTCCAGTAGTATAAAGCATCTCTATCGCGGTGCAATTTGTAACTTCCTAAACCTAAGTTTAAGTAACCGTTTACATAGCGAGGGTGTAACTCAATTGCATGTTTTAAATATTTAATACCTTTTTCTAACGATTCTTCGCGGTGAGCCACAAAGTTTTTAGTGTCTGATAAATCAATATAACGCGCTCCCGCATTACCCAATACTAATACAGAGTTTGGAACGGTTTCAACATCTTTTAAGAATAAAGTAATATCATTTTTCCAGTCCCAGTTACGTTCCCAAGTTTTACATCCATATAAAAAGGTCATTACAGCTAGTAATGAGAATAATGCCACACGCTTAACAGTAAGTGCCCCCGGTATTTTTTCGGTTCCTTTTAAAATTAACCAAGCAAAGGCAATTACAAAACCAATGGTTGAATGGAATAATAAACGCTCACCCATGGTAGCACCAATATCCATTAAGATGTTACCAATCATTAACAAGAAAGCAAAGTACACCGCAATGGCAAATCCTAAAATATGTTTCTTTAAAATTAATTTAAAGCCTGCATACATTAATCCTAAATGCAATACAAGAGATAGTAAAGTATCCCAACTTGCAAAGGTGCGGAATTGGATAGTGTTGAAAGAGTAATCCGAAGATAATGGGTGAGGGAACCAACATAATGTAAAGTATTTTAATAACACAAATACTTTTGTTGCCCATTGTTCGTGCTGAGATGCTAATAAATAAGGATTATTTAAAATTTCAGTGTCAGGCACTCCCGGTTTTAATTTCACCGCCACTAAACGCATTCCTAAATAAAATAACATGATAAAGAAATGCCAACTCATTAAGGTTGCAAACTTAGTTTTGATTTTAGTAGATATTAATCCAATACCAACAATTAAATATACAAACGGGAACAACCAATAAGAAGTTGTTGCTTTTTGTCCAGGTTGCACATGAATGTCGGAGTTTCGTTTCACCATTAGCATTAATAAAGCACATATAAAAAATGCGCCAAATACATAAAGTGTTTGTTTAAATTCTTTTGATTTAAAGAATGCTTTCGGGTCAAAATCAATTTGATCGAATACATAAAATGCTACAGGAATTAAAACAACCAATACTACTGCATACTCCTTAGATAATAGTGCTAGTAAGAAATTAAATGCTGCCCAAAATAAATTTTTGTTAGTCTTCTCTTCCATATATTTAAAGGAGTAGAAGAAGGTTAAAGAAATAAATATTAAAGAAAACAACTCATCTCTACTTTTCACATTGGCAATAGCCTCAGAGTGTATAGGATGCATCAGGAATAATAAGGCTGCTAAAAAAGCTAAATCATGGTAATTTTTAAAGATGTAGTTTCTGAAAAACAAGTACAGTAACATTACTCCAATAATTAATGAAATAATATTTACAAAGTGACGCAACGAAGCACCTTTTACCTGACAATCTACCTCATTAAACACGCCGTCATCGTTTGTGTCTTCTTCCACATCATTTACCTTATTACCGTTTGTATCCCAACATTGTGCTGGGTATAATCCATCTTTTGGATAAGCGCCAATAAATTCTTGCTCAATGGCAAAACTCACAACTGATAGCGGACGGTAACGACCTCCTGCTAACTGATCGGTTGCGTTCATTCTGCGATAAAAACTCTCGTAGGCATCCTTGGTCATAATGTCCTTAATACCTTTAACACCTTTGATAACGTGATCGTTTTGATGAATAATAATACCGTCGTCCAAGGCATACTCATTGTGTAATGAGGTAAGGTTAAAAATCAAGCCCAATAAAATAATTACAATAAAGGGAGTAGTTTGATTTTTGAACGGAAAAAAATGAAATGTATTTTTTAACTCCTTAAAAACAGGTTGTTTTGCACTGGTAGTTTGTTTTGCCATATAAAATAGGGTGTTATCATACAAATATACTTAAAACTTCAAAAAAATGATTTTTAGAATTAAAAAATTAGTTAAAAAACAGTAAATTGCCCTATAATACAAATGGAAAAACGTCCATCCAGATTATATACCATTTTAATTGGCGGCATTTTATGTGCTTTGTTTTCGTATTTTCTTTCACAGCGCAATAATTATACTACCGAGGAGCTGGTTAAGGAAGCAGAAATCAAATTGCACCAAAAAGAAGAAATTGCAAAAAGTAACCTCGATAAACTTTCGGAGTTAATTAAGAACCAAAATGCTAATGACCTTTTTTCAAAGTTTGATGAGATAACAAAAGATTTATCTAAAAGTACCGATATCTCTTTATATGCGTATCGGCATGATAGTTTATGTTTTTGGACAGATAACCAGCCGGCCGTTGACTTATTTGCTTATTCAAACGAAACGGATGTGCAGCTTATTAAAATCAGAAATGGTTGGTATGAATTCATCAAACAAAAAAATAATGTAAGTGGCGATTACACCTTAATAGCTCTAATTGCCATTAAACCCGAATATGATTTCGAAAATCGATATCTGAATAATAATTTCAGCTCATGGCTTCAGCTTCCCGAAAATTCAAAACTTGTAACACCTATTAATTTTTTACCACACGCTGTAAAATCTAAATATGGTCCACCATTATTTGAGGTTTACAGAGCAGATGGTTTATTTAAAAGTAAACCAGTTAATGGTTATGCTTCGTTTTTGGCTGCTTTATCATTTATACTTTTGCTGTGGTTTGTATTCTTGTTTCTAAAATCTGTTATTAACAACGAAATTGGATTTTTGATTTCATTTGCTGGAATATGTTTCCTGATTCGTACCGGAATGATAATTTTTAAAATTCCTAATGTATTTTATAACGCTACTTTATATGACGCAAAATTATTTGCAGATGCTTCTTCTTTTTATTTTTCTTATTTGGGAGATGTGCTTATTAATAGTGCCATTTTATTTTTATTGTCTTTTTTGGTTTATAAAATTGATTTTAAGATAAAAACAGAACAAAAACTCAAAAACATCATTGCGACATTTATTGTGATTGCTCTTATTGTAGCTTTCTCAATTCAAATAAGGCTCATTATTTATAGTTTAGTAAATAACTCTACTATATCCTATAATATTAACGAGTTATTTAGCTTCAGTGCTTATAGTTTAATTGGTTTATTATCGGTTGGTTTACTCATTTTTGCTTTTTATCTGTTGCTCGAAAAACTAATAATTACCTTGTTGCAACTCAATTTTTTAACACCTTTTATTACTTTGCTAAGCACTGTTCTAATACTATCTATTATTGCTTTTTGTTATTTCAAACAGTCTGGTTTTGTTGAATATTTTTGGCCAATTCTTTTAGTATTGATTTCTTATTTGCTTCGCAAATTCAAAGCCTCGTATAACTTCATCAATGTAGGTTTAATAGTTTTGGTTACTACGTTTATTGTTTCGTCTTTGTTCAGAAAATATGAACAGGTTAATAAACGCCAAACCTATGAGGCTATTTCATTAGGATTAACCGATAGACAAGATGTAATTGCTGAAAATGAGTTTAATAAAATCAGCGCCGCCATTAAAAAAGATGCTCAGCTAAAAAATCTATTGTCTCTTTTGCCTTTAAGCAGCGAGCAAATTGAACAAAGTTTGCGTCAACGTAATTTCACCGGTTATTTCGAACGTTATGAAATTATCATGTCGTTATTTAAAAATGATTGTACTCCTGTTTTTGTGCATTTAAATCCGGTGTTCTTAAACGAAGATTATTTTAAACAACAAATTGAAAAAGATGGTTTTCAAACAATTTGCGATGATTTGTACTTTATTGATAAAGAAAAAAAATCTATCCGCTATATCGCTAAAATTGATATTGAAGATGTGAATAAAAACCCTGATAAAACGTTTCATCTTTACTTACAATTAGAACCCAAGTTAGCAGTAAATTTGGGTGCTTTCCCCGATTTGTTGTTGGATAAATCTCTCGAAAATAACCTCGAATCTAAACGCCTTTCTTATGCAGTTTACGAATCAGGTAAATTATTAAATACGTTTGGTGAGTATCAATATCCTTTGTTTATCAATAATAATTCATTTAAAGCATCCACTAATGATGGCTACGAGCACTTTTTGTATACGCCCAAAAAAAATGTGTCTATTGTTATCACCGATAAAGAGTTTGGTTTATGGGGACGTTTCACATCTAATTCCTATTTATTTATTTTCTTTTCGGTGTTGGTATTAAGCAGTGTTTGGTTTAACTCTATAATCATCAAAAGAAGTCAGAGATTCAGCTCTTTAAATAACCGAATTCAATTTATCCTGGTATCTATTGTTGTATTATCGCTTGCCGGAGTTGTAGTTGGAACAATATGGGTGGTTAACACCCAATTTGAGTTGAAAAATGAAAAAGAACTTATACTAAAATCACAATCAGTATTGAGAGAGTTGCAACAAAACATTGGGTTGCAAGATGCTTTGGAAACAACCTACAGAGATGCAACCTCTTTTAGATTAAAACGCTTATCTCAAGTGTTTTCTACTGATATTTCTGTGTTTAATAAACAAGGGTTACTTTATGCTACTTCACAACCTGCTATCTACGAGCAGGGCTTAGTGTCAAAATTTATGAACCCAATAGCTTTTATGAATTTCGCTAAAGATATCAGGGCAAACTATACGCAAAAAGAAAACATCGGTTCACTAAAGTATCTGTCGGCCTACATTCCGTTTTATAGTAAAAGCGATAAGCTTTTAGGTTATATCAATTTGCCTTACTTCTCTCGTCAGAAAGATTTAGAAAAAGAATTAACGGCATACTTAACCACCTTAATTAATATTTACACCATACTTTTTGCTATTACTACTTTAACGGCTTTATTGGTTTCTAACTTATTAACTAAACCATTGCGTATTATTAAACAACAAATTTCCAATATACAGTTTGGTAAGTTTAACGAGGCTTTGCAATGGAAATCAAATGATGAGATTGGAAATTTGGTGGCAGAGTACAATAATATGTTAGTGAAACTCGAAAAAAGTTCGGAGTTATTAGCTCAATCGGAAAGAGAGAGTGCCTGGAGAGAAATGGCTAAACAAGTAGCGCACGAAATTAAAAATCCATTAACTCCAATGAAGTTAAACATTCAACATCTGCAACGTGTTGTTGAAACGCATCCTGAAGATATTAACGAACGGGTTAAAAAAGTGTCGCAAATATTAATTGAGCAAATTGATACCTTATCGCATATTGCAACTGAGTTTTCAAACTTCGCTAAATTGCCAAATGCTAATTTAGAGGAAGTAAATTTGCATGATGTATTACAAAATGTTACTCATTTATTTCAGCAAAATACAGAGTGTGAAATTACATTAAATGCCTCGCAATCATTGTTTGTTATGGCTGACAAAGAACAGTGTTTGAGAATATTTACCAACTTGCTCAAAAACGCCGAACAATCAATACCGGAAGATAGAAAAGGAAAGATAATTATTGATGCTTATCTTGAAGGAGATGTTGTGATAATTAAAGTAAAAGACAACGGCAGTGGTATTGCCGATGAGGTAAAACCTAAATTGTTTACTCCAAATTTTACTACAAAAACAACCGGAACAGGTTTGGGCTTAGCCATGGTAAAAAACTCTGTAGTATCATTTAACGGTATCATTTCCTTTGAAACTAAAATTAATGAAGGAACTACCTTCACCATTAATTTTCCTGTAATAAAGTAGAGATTATAATTTTTTTAAGGTCAGTGTTTCGGAGTTAAATAATAACATCTCGTTGTTTTTTAAACAAACATATAATTCTTTATATACTTTATTGATCGTTTCAAATTCTGTATTGAGTAGTATTTTGCCATCTTGATTAATTAAGCCAACTAAGTCGTTTTGTTTTACCAGATAATGATTGTAGAAAGACTCTATGTATCCGTTTTTTATGGAGTAAATTACTTTGCCGGTTTTGTCAATTAATAAACTATTAATTCCTTTTGAAACAATGGCTAAATTATTTTCAAAATCAGTTGCTTTGTCAAACTCAATTGGTGTTACCGGTTTCAGTTTTCTGTCAACAAAGCCGTATTTGTTTTTTTTCTGAATTCGAATGATGTCGCATTTGGCAAAAAACAGATTGGTGTAAGTTCCAAAGTTAATACTGTTTCTTCCGTTTGCATCTACCAAAGCAACTTCATCATCCTGTATTAATTTAAAATATTTTCCATTGGTATAGTAATGCGGTTCGTAACTTGAATTATAGTTGTAATCAACTGAGGTTACAAAACATTTTTCATTGATATTATAAAAGCCATAGAGTCCATTTTTTACAACAAGGTATATATCGTTTTGACAATGTACCACATAATCATATTCGCATGGTAATATCAATTGTTCGCTCACAGTCATTAATCCAAATTGATTTTTCTTTTTTACAACCGCCACAGAGTTTGAATCTACATCCGATATCCAATCCCATTTTGCTTCTAATTTTCTGTTGGTTACATCAACCAATCCATATTGAGTGGATAAATAATAAGCAAATCTGTTTTTAAAATTTCCTAGTTTGTTATATTCAAATGGAATTATGGTCTCTCCTTTTGCGTTTATAGCTCCATACAAATTGTTGAGTTTACATACAAATAGTTTGTTTGTTGATGCATTTATATCCTGATAGCCTTTTGAAATTAACTGTCCGGAACGATTTATTAAAAAATAGGCATTATCTTTTTTTACGATAGCAATTCCATCTGTGTAGTTCTCGGTTTCTTCAAAATAATTTTCAGATGTTTTAATACCTTCTTTATTAATATAAAAACAACTGTCGTTTTTACACACCGAGGCAAATCCTTCTTTGAATTCCTGAGCATCATCAAATTGAGGCTTGATAATCCAATTACCTAAAGTATCTATATACCCAAACTTGTCACTGGTGTCTTTTAAAGGAATCAAAATATTTTGTGATAAAACAATTTCTTTTAACACAGCCTCATTATATGGATAGTCAGGATATTTTGCCAAAAATGCACTCAGTTCTTCTTTGCTGTAGTTGTTTACAGATAAACTATATAATAATTTCCAAGCTACTTCTTGCGTAAGTGGGCTACTGTATTTTTTTATGAAATGATAAACGCTATCTGCAGAATGTAGGTTTTGTACAAGATTAAATAAAGTTGTTTCAGCATCTGGTAGATTAGGGTTATCGGTAAATCGCTTAATAAAACATTGCAGTTCATAAATGGATTTTGACGGAACTTTTTCGTTGTACTGAAAATCAAAAAAAGATAATTTGGCTTGATGATATAATATACTTTCAGGATGATTCAATAAAAATAATGCAACACTATCACTGGATTTAGTTGTTGTTGCATCATTCAATAACATAGCATCACGGCTATAATAGGCTTTTGTTAAAAGTGTTTCGTTGGCAAAATAAAAAGTAGATAAGAAATGATTTAAATCGCCAACCGAACGGTTATGGCAAAAAGTATTGAAACCTTTATCAGCAATTTTCCCTAAAAGTAAATCGATATTCTCTTTGTCAATTCGAAAGCTTGATAATGTGATAGTGTCTTTAAATGTTTTACTGCTTATAGCAATATACTTAGCTGCACTATCAATATTAGTAAAAGGATTATCTGTGCGATAATAAATTGTTGCTAGTCCATAAGATGATTCGCTGGGATATTTTGTTAGGCTTTTGTAAAATAATTGCTTTGCTTTGAAATAATCAAATATATAAAGTGCTTTATAGGCATCTGAAATTTTACTGGCAGAAACCTTTAGTGCGAAACAAATTATAAAAAGACTAACTATTTTTCTCATCAATTGCCTGTAAAATTATAAATTGCACCCAAAATTAAGTGAAAAGATGTTGACAACAGGAAAAATGATTTTTGCAGCCGTTTTTGTGGTAGTTTTTGCCATTGGAATGCTTTGGTCATACAAAAAGGACAGTTTTACCAATAAATTGCACTTTAAAGGCGCATCAAAAGTACTTATGATTACGATTTTGGTACTATTGTTGTTATTTTTTTATGTTAAAATGCGTCATCGTATGTAATTTTTGATTCTTTTTTTCATAAATTTACTCAACGATAACAGTATTTTACTCAATAATTAAGTATAAAATCAATCATTTTTTGAAATGAAAAAAACCATTTTAATTCTTTCTTTAATTGTAGTTGCGTTTGTTGCTAAAGCTAGTAGCGTATTGATAGTTGAAGGTAAGTTTCAAAATAAAAACATTTATATCCAAAATTCATTCGGGTCAAATGGAGTAGGTTTTTGTGCTACTGAGATAAGAGTAAATGGTCAAATTACAACTGACGAAGTTAACTCTTCAGCCATTGAAATCGATTTGTCTGCTATGAATATTAAGCCAGGTCAAAAGGTAGTTATTGAAATTAGCCATAAAAGCGATTGTACTCCGGTTGTTTTAAATCCTGAAGTTTTAAAACCTCGTCCAACTTTTGAAGTGGTGAGTATGAATATTAATAACTCTGGTATTTTAAAATGGACAGCTAAAAACGAAAGTGGTTCGTTGCCTTATGTGATTGAACAATTTAAATGGAATAAATGGGTTTATGTTGGAGAGGTTCAAGGAGTTGGTACAGCAGAGAGCCATGATTATTCTTTTCAAATATCTACACATAGCGGAGAAAATAAATTTAGAGTGAAACAAGTTGGTTTAGGAGCTACTCCAAAAGTATCTTCACCGGTTATTATTAATTCTGGAACAGATAAACCAAGTTACATGATTACAAAGGATAACAAAGCAATACAATACACTATAGAAACTGATTTTGAGATTTATGATGCTTTTGGTTCGGTTGTGAAAAAAGGATTTGGTAAACAAACAGATATTGCTAATTTACCTAAAGGCAAATACTATCTGTGTTACGATAATCAAGTATCTGAATTTGATAAGAAAAAATAAGTTTAATGATTATAAAAAAGCCGCTACAGATGTAGCGGCTTTTTTATTTCTGAATAAATTAAAATCTTAACCCCATCCCAAACTCTAGCCAATTGTGAAATAGTCTAATTCTAGATTCCTTAATTGGAATCGTATTAAATTCTGTACCATATATTAGGTTAGCAAAAAAATGATCTCCATTATAGCCTAATTGCGCTTTTAAAGTGGCATAAGTAGGGTAGTTAATCCAAAAACGTTTTCTATCTGTTTGCTCATAACTTTGAATTTGAAAACCTGAACCTGCCATTGCCACAGGCGTAAAATGTACTTTTTTAATTACGAATTGATAACCAAAGCCTAAGTAAATAATAGTACTTGTAAAGTTGCCGTATTTTAATTTATCAAGGTTTGGATATAAAACACCCTGAGTTGGAGGAACAAAACTTGTATCAGCTTCTATTCTTTGATAGCGTTCAGTTAATCCCATTAAAAAAGAGCCGGCACTTTTCTTTTGTCTTTCTCCTTGAGCAAATGCTGCATTCATGGAGAAATTTTTATTGAAGTTGAAGCCTAAATTTAAACCACCTTCAATAATTCGTAATCCGGGAGATTTTGGGTATCCTAATGAATCTTTATTCCAATTTGGATAATAGTTTTCATAGTCTTTCAAATAAAAGCCTTTGTAATCTCTGTAAAACAAGCCCCAGTTAACAATTCGGCCTTGAATATTAATGTAAATGTTGCGATACTTTGTTTCGCCATACATCTTTTTCATCTGTTCGCTGGCAGGTAATTGCATAGCCGCCGAAATGTTCACTTTTTTTATCTTGAGAGATAAACCTACAACGCCAGGCATAGCAGGTTTGTATCTGAATTTTTCGCCCTTCCCAAACATCCTGTTACTTACATTAACAGATACTTCAGGGTACACAAAACGTGGACGAATTAAGAAGTTTTTAGGAAAGGCTTCTATGTTTTCAGGTAATGCATTTTTCTCTTTTTTCTTCCGTTCTTTTTTTTGCTCTCTCGTTTCTTTTGGCTTTTTCTCCTTTTTACCTTTAGTTTGAGCCAATGCGGAGTGACTCATCAATAAGATGCAAACTATAGTAATGTATTTTAAGGCATAAGACATTACTACAAACTTAAAAAAATATTCATAACAAGAAAGATAGGGTTTACAAGTATTATTTTTTTATTTTTACCACACAGTTATAATGGAGACTCAGGAACAAAAAGCACTAACAAAACAAAAATTTAAACAACTAAAATGTTGTGTGCTTATTCCCACATACAATAATTCTAAAACTATCGAAAAAGTTATTCTGTCAACATTGGAGTATTGCGATGATGTGATAGTTGTAAATGATGGCTGTACCGATAACACGTCTGAAATTTTAGCAAAATATCCACAACTAACAGTTGTTACACATGTTGTTAATCAGGGCAAAGGAAAAGGCTTACGAAATGGTTTTGCCAAAGCTGTTGATTTGGGTTTTGATTATGTGATTAGTATTGACAGTGACGGGCAACATTATCCAAAAGATTTTATCATCTTTTTAAATAAAGTGGAGGAGGAGCCAGGAAGCTTAATTATTGGTGCTCGAAATATGACTGTTGAGAATGTGCCAAATAAAAGCAACTTTGGAAATAAGTTCAGTAACTTTTGGTTTTGGGCCGAAACCGGTATTAAACTACCCGACACCCAAAGCGGTTACAGATTATACCCTGTTCAACGTTTAAAAAAGATTTGGTTGTTTACTACAAAATTTGAACTGGAAATTGAAGTGATAGTAAAAGCGGCATGGAGAGGAATACCTGTGATATCAGTTCCTGTAAGTGTTTATTATGCGCCTCAAGGAGAAAGAGTTTCTCATTTTATTCCAAGCAGAGATAGCACGCGTATTAGCTTTTTAAATACCTACCTAGTAATATTAGCAGCTTTATTTTGGCGCCCGGTAATGCTGATAAGAAGCATTAATTTTAAAAACTTAAAAAAAGTTTGGAAAGAAGAAGTTATAGCAGCTCATGAGAGTACAAATAAAAAGGCACTTTCTGTTGGAGTAGGTTTGTTCTTTGGTATTGTACCCATTTGGGGATTCCAATTTGCTTTGGCAATTTTTTCAGCTATTTATTTCAAGTTAAACAAAGTGATAGTTGGTTTGTCGGCACAGATATCAGTGCCACCACTAATCCCATTTGTATTATATGCAAGTGTAAAAACAGGTGAATTAGTTTTAGGTCAAAAAGTAAATTTAGATTTTTCAAAACTATTGTCCATTGAAACACTCAATAACTTGTATGTGTATTATATTGGAGCAACTGTTTTATCTATTGTTGCAGGAGTAGCAGGATTTATTTTCGCATGGATTTTATTAAAAGTATTTGGGTATAAGCCAACCAATAATGAACCCAAGTTCTAATCGTTACTTTATATTAAACAAACCATACAAAATGGTTTCTCAATTTGTTAGCCCTGATAAAGTTAACTTATTGGGAGATATTGATTTTGAGTGGCCAGAGGGAACGCATGCTATCGGACGATTGGATAATAACTCAGAGGGTTTATTAATTTTAACAACCAATAAACGTGTCACTAAATTATTATTTGAAAGTGAAACACCTCATAAGCGCACCTATCTTGTGCAAGTTGAAAGGGTTGTAACTCCAGAACGATTACATCAGCTGCGCACCGGCATTGAAATTAGAGTGAAAGGAGGGAGTTATTATACAACTGCGCCATGTGAAGTGGAGATAGTAGAAAAACCAAAAGATCTGCACAAAAGGGGTCATGAGTTTAGAGAAGATTTGCCTCACACATGGCTAACAATTACCTTAACAGAAGGCAAATATCATCAAATCCGAAAAATGGTTTCATCTGTTTATCATCATTGCAAACGCTTAATCAGATTATCGATTGAAGATTTGGAACTGGGAGATTTACAGCCGGGTTGTGTTAAAGAAATAGAAGAAGAAGAGTTTTTTAGAAAATTGAAAATTGATAATTGGAGAGAGTGACCAGATACAAGGCTCAAAAAGGACTAAATAACAATTATTTTTTTGAAAAATAATTTTGAACTTTTTTTCCATTTAGATTTAAATCTTCTCTTAACTCATTCTTCTCAAAATCTAAGAACATTTTCACGGGTTTTTCACCGCAAGATGCTTTGCGTATTTTGTTTAAACTGTCATTTATGAACTTATTCTCTTTACATATTAAAATTAATGAATCATTGCTAACATGCCATATCCCTTTCATTTCAGTTCCGCATGTTGTGAAAATGTAAGTTGAATCACTATTTAAAATGATTTTAGAATGAAGAACATAGGTTTTGTTTTTTATAATTAATGGAATTCTCTCAAAAAAAGAGTACCTTTTACTTTGATATTCTCCAAAGATTGATGATTTTTTCTTTGTAGAACAAGAATTACCAATAAAAATAATTGTTGATAATAGAAAGAAAAATCTACAATAAACCATTATTTAGATTTTATGAATTTCTTTAAAGCTGTAATTATTTTTTTAGCATCATCATCTTCTAATTGCATCCCAAATCTTACATTTTTTGATTGACAGATAAACTCAATACGCTCACCACCTTTTACCCAAAATGTTTGGCTAAATGTATCAGCAATACTTCCTCTTGTTAACTCTACCAATTCAAAATTAGATACTAAGTTTACATCATACTCTCGTATTTTTCCCTTGCCATTAATGTCTTGTTGGTAAAATAGAGTTCCGTTTTTAATCCATAGCTTTTCTTTACCAAATCGTTTCCACATGTACACGCGAACAATTTGAAATTCAAAATAAGCCCAAAAGCCAAGCCAAATGATAATAAATAGTTTTGCGCTTTCCTGAGTTAATGTAAAATAATTGGCAATCACAATAACGCCACTCACACTCCATGCTAATAGCCATAAGAACATTAAATTGACTTTCTTTTTATCATCGGTTGGTAAAATAACCAAACTAAAAACCTGATCTTTAATTAATATTGAACTGCGTTTTCCTATCGTTTGAATGTTTTCCATAAATAAGAATCAGATTACATTTTAACTAAATACTTTCCTTCCATTACCGGAATAACAGGGCATTGATTAGGAGTTAAGCAATATTTAATATCACGTTCTAAATCTAATTTTGCTAAACGATTACGGTGCGAAGAATTCCCTAGGAATCCAAATAAATCGTTTTTTGCTAGATTGTATAAGTGTTTAGAAGCTATAGCAGAATCACAAGTAATTTCAAAACTAGATTCTGTCGTTAACTTTTCTACAACAGCTCCTGCAAAAATAGTATCCTCTAAATTGAATTTATTTTTCCAACCAGCGCAAACTAAAATCACATCTTTTTTCTGTGCTGATAAATATTCGCATAGTACATCTAAATTTAAAAAGCTGCCTATTAAAATTTTAGATGCTTTGCGACTTGCTTCAATAGCTTGTGTTCCATTAGTGGTTGAAATGGCAATGGTTTTTCCTTTTACTTTGTTATTCATGTAGCCAAAAGGACTATTACCTAACTCAAATCCTTCAATCATTTCTCCGTTTCTTTCAGCTGCTGCCAAGTAACCATTACGTTGGTATTCTTTAGCTTCCTCAACTGTTGCTACAGGAATCATTTTGCTAACGCCATTATAAAAAGCCGTAACAATGGCTGAGGTAGCTCTAAATATATCTATCACCACCACAATAGCCTCATCTTTATGAAAAAGATTGTAGGCCTGCGGTGTATAACAAACTTCTATGTTCATGTATTTATTTTTTGTCAGTCTGAGCGGAGTCGAAGACTTTTATCTGTCACACTTCGACTCCGCTCAGTGTGACAGGTTTTGTTTACTTATTTCTTTAAAAAAGGAATTTTACAAACTTTAGCTTTAATCGCTTTATCTCTGATAACTACAAAAATTTCAGTATCAGCTTTTGCAAAATCTTTATTTACATAACCCATTCCAATAGCTTTATTTAATGTTGGTGATTGAGTTCCTGAAGTTACTTTACCAATAATGTTTCCATTAGCATCTGCAATTTGGTAATCGTGACGAGGAATACCTCTGTCAATCATTTCAAATCCAACTAATTTTTTGGTAACGCCATCTGTTTTTTGTTTTTCGATAGCAGCACGATTTGTAAAGTCTTTAGTGAATTTAGTAATCCAGCCTAAGCCTGCTTCAATTGGAGAAGTCGTATCATCGATATCATTTCCATATAAACAGAATCCCATTTCTAAACGTAATGTATCGCGAGCACCTAATCCAATTGGTTTAATTCCAAACTCAGCACCTGCTGCAAAAATTGAATCCCACATTTTTTCTGCGTATTCATTTTCAAAATAAATTTCAAATCCACCGGCACCTGTATAACCCGTGTTAGAAATTACCACGTTATCAACTCCATTAAATTTGCCTTTAGCAAAAGAGTAATAAGGAATGTCTGCTAATTTCACATCCGTTAATTTTTGAAGCGCATCAATTGCTTTAGGGCCTTGAATGGCTAATAAAGATGTTTTTTCTGAGATGTTATGCATCTCTACATTTTTAGTATTGTGTTTGCTAATCCAATTCCAGTCTTTATCAATGTTAGAGGCATTTACAACTAACATGTATGTTTTTTTATCAATACGGTAAACGATTAAATCATCTACAATACCACCATCGTTATTTGGTAAACATGAGTATTGAGCTTTTCCATCAGTTAATACAGAAGCATCATTACTTGTAACACGTTGAATTAAATCTAAAGCGTTTTCGCCTTTTAAAATAAATTCACCCATGTGGCTTACATCAAATACACCAACAGCATTTCTAACAGTTGCATGCTCATCGTTTAACCCGCTATAAGAAACAGGCATATTGTATCCTGCAAATGGAACCATTTTAGCTCCTAATGAAATGTGCTTTTGTGTAAGTGCTGTGTTTTTCATAAGTATAAAATTATAAGGTATTGTTCTAAATTAAGTGGGAGTAAATCTACTATTTTATTAGTGATTTTAAAACCTCCAGATACTTAACTTTATTAGCATTTACCGAGTAGTTTTTAACCACCGTTTCTCTTCCTGCTTGGCCCATTTTAAGACGCAAATCTTTGTTTTCTATTAATTCTGATAGGTAACTTACCCATTCATGCTGATTAGTAGCTAGAAAACCATTTTTGTCATGCTCTATGATTTCGGAATTTACGCCAACATGGCTCATTATAGTAGCTACGCCACATGCCATGTATGATAAACCTTTTAATCCGCATTTTCCTTTTACCCATTCATCATCAGGTAAAGGCATAATTCCAATATCAAAACTATTTAAATCATCTACTTCTGTTTTTGCACTCCAGTTTTTACTAATTACATTAATTTCAGGGTGTTTGTATGAGCCTTGTCCTATAACATGTATTTCAATTTGATTAGGGTATTTTTGCGAAATTTCCTTTAAAGCAGGAATAGCCATTTCAAAATGTTTAATGGTGCTAATACTTCCGCTCCAGCCGATTACTATTTTTTCTTTATTCCTTAACTCAGGTTTTGGAATATGGAAGTCACTATCAATGGTTGTTGGAATGACAATAGTGTTTTGGTTAAACTGTTTAGCATAGTTGGCTAAAAATGAATTTCCCGCAATTACACAATGTGCGTGTTTAATATTGATTTTTGTTTTGTCTGGATTTTTTAGGAATTCAAATTTTTTATTTTCCGGAGAAGTATCCAGCAGCCAAATGCTGTCATCAAAATCAAACACCACTTTGTTTTTTTTGAAGAATTGTTTTTCGAAATAGGATGAACCTAAAAGCAAAGCTTCTCGTTGAATAAAAATAATATCAAAGTCTTTGGCT
The DNA here is from genome assembly GCA_035439445.1 of Bacteroidia bacterium. GTDB lineage: Bacteria > Bacteroidota > Bacteroidia > B-17B0 > Aurantibacillaceae > UBA4416. Next base: position 31,390 of record DAORKG010000026.1, on the reverse strand, counting down.
CTTCTTAAATCCTTTAAACGAATAAAAAGAGATTTAAATAGTATCCATGCTTTTTTTAAATAATTGCCGGGATGATAAAATATTTTATCGTCTTTCTCTGTGATAATTTCAGATAATTCCCAATCAAAACCTTCTGATTTAAAATAATTTAAATATTGTTCAAACCTATATCTCTGGCTCGGAGAACGGTTTAAACGATGATCGGCTATGATAAGAATTTTAGGCAATTTTTTGTTTAATTTTTCCCGAAATTACAACTATAAATCCTGAACATGAAATAAATAGTAGTGGCACAAAACCCATGTAATTTCTTAGTGCTACCCAATGTACTCTGGGAACATAGGCATTTAAGAAATAGAGATTGTATACAAAAATTACAAAGATAACCATTGCAAAAGCGAGCCAAAGATGCTTTTTTAAAATGGTTTTTATAAAAACTAAAAATAGTAAAGTATTTACTGCTAATAAAATTAAGTAAAGATCAGTGAGGTTATAGTTTGTGTTTATAAAGCTTAGTTGAAACGTGTCATTTAAAAGCAAATCTAAAAACATTTTAAAGGTAAGCACATTGCATGGGATTATTACTAGAAGTAAATTTTGTATATAATTCTCAAAAGCTTTATCAGGAATGGTGAATATTTTCCACCATACAATCACTGTAGCAGGTATCAATAAAATGGAACATGCTATTAGAAAAGTTTTTAAATTGAATTGAGGCCAATAGATGATTAAAGCATACAAAAACAAAAAAGGAATAATAAAAACGTTTGTTAGTGCTACACATACGGATAAGCCCGCCAGAAGCATGAAGCCATATAGGTATTTTATTTCATGACTTATATTGTACTTTAAAAGATATAATAAAGAGGCATTAATGAATAATGGAGATAACATATTATTTGTTAATCCATAACGTTGATGAGTAGCAATTAGTAAACAAAAAAGCACACACAACCAAGAATAGAACTCCGGAATTTGGAAACCTAAAAACCGTAACATTTTAAAAATTGGGATACAGATACATATTCCAATGGCATATAACAAAAATGAAATGATTCGTAAAATGGTTAATCTTTCATAGGTTTTAATTCCTATTTTCTTCATTATCATATTCGGAATTAATAACGTTGCATAATATAGGGGTGGATGTTTGGCTTGATAGGAATAATTTCCAAGTCCAAGTTCCTCTCTGTTGTGAACAGGAAGCCCAGTAAAGCTTCTTGTTGGATGTTCTATTAAATCAGAATAGATGTCATTAGAAATGGCATATTGTAATTTCGGCATCATTCCTTCTCCTAGTTTTTCGATGTAATCCATGTGAGCATATTCATCAATTGGGCTCCATTGTTTTTTTTCAACTATGAACTTTATCGACATGAAAACTACAATACAACTTAATGTAATCAATACAATTTTTAGTATTCTGGACGCTAGTTTCATTATTTATGTATTTCGTCTTTTATCCACTTTGGATTATCGTTTAAAAGTCTATCAATTGTTGCCTCTGTCATTTCCAATACCACAAATTCAGGTTTTTCTTTTTCAATAGGTTCTTTAGTCATCTCATACGACCATATATAGATACATTCTCTGAAGTTTTCAGAAAAATAGGGCATTACAAGGTTAAAGTATGAATCGCGGTAAACTACAGCTTTTGGTAAGTTACTGTTTTTTATTTCTGTTTTAACAGTGTTTTGCTGTATTGGTATTGTTGTATACACAGGTGCTTCTATCTTTTTAAATTTCTTATGTACTCCTTTTTGTAAATAATATTCATCATTAAATAAAATATTATCTAGTGAAAGTATATTGCTTAAATCAGCATTTGGTAAACGTATCTGTAGATTATAGTAATAACTTCTTTTCATAGGCTCTATCCTAGAATCATTTTTGCGCATTTTATTAATTAGTTTTTGATAAGTGATGAAACCACCTAGATAATTCATATGTATATCGTGCTCATAATAAACATCTGTAGAATCTTTTTCTTTTATAAATTCGTTTGTAACATCTATAAAGTTTATTGATGAAAATGGTTTTAGGTAATTTGCTAATTGATTGAGTCTTGTTGGTTTATTATTTCGATGAACTAAATTCGGAAGTTTTTCAGGATAAATACTTGATTTTACAGGCAATAACACAAAATAAAAGTTGACGTTAAGCGATTTATAACTGTCCGTTATCTCTTCTAAATTTTGTTTTATTTTTTGAAGTTCATCAGGAGTAAAAGATTTTAAATTTTGATAATCACCTGTTGTGTTTTCTTCAATAGAAAATAGCCAACTGTCTTTGCCAATTACAACTCTATCAGGTTTTGATGAGGAGTTGAATAGTTTGTATTTATAATAACTATTGAGTGTAGACAAAGGTTTTTTAAAGCCCAAATTATCTTCAAAATAATCAGTATACGATTTGAAAAATTGATTGATGTGAGAAAAATCAAATGCCGGCTTAGGTTTTAAAATACGTTTTTCTGTAAAATCATTTTGGTTTAAAGGAAACATGTTCATCCATAAAAGTGGCATGCTGATAATGATTCCGAAACTTATTATTATAAAATGATTTGTTTCAAATGTAATTTCATTAAAGGCTTGTGATTTTTGTTTAATAAAATAGAATAATAAAAAGAAGAAGCAGATACTAAAGCAAAATGGTAGTAAATATAAAATGGGCTCTTCTTCTAAAACTTCTAGGTAATCTTTTAATAGAAAATCACTGACGATGTAAGCGTCATTACCAGAAGATTCTAAAATAATAGTTTTATCATCTTTTATTTCAAACTTTTTTATGTCATTATTTGGAACAAAATGTTTGATAATACTGTCAGTTTTCAAAACTATATTTTTAGAGTATCCTTTAAGTGTGATTTTTTTAATATGCCACAAACCTTTGGTTACACTTGGATCTAATCTTATTTTTCCGGGCTTTTTTAAATCAGGTACAATAAACTCAATTTTGAAATCTGTGACATTATTGGGGATTTTTATTGTCTGAGAATTAATAGGTTTAAAATCAACGCTATCTTCAAGAAAGAATTGGAAATTTGATTCTTGAAAGGCGTCTAATACAATTTCAAGTTTGATTTCTTGTTTAATAACATCTGTTTTTATAAGTGACATGTAACTATAGTAACTCGCTACTAAAGCAAGTGCTATAGGGATGATGGCAGATATAAAAATTTTACGCATTAAAATCTAAAATAAATAAATGGATTATAACTTGTATTTGCTAATTCGGCAATTGATAATATAAACACACTTATCAATAAAATTGCCTCTATACTCTTCTTTAATGTGTAGTTTTTTATTTTACCAAAAACATATTCAACAACCGGAAAACAAAACAATAAACCTAATATTAAAGTAATATACCACTCATTAGTTAAATACAAATTTATTGGATGATGAATATTTGGTGCCTGAAAATGGAACAGGGATTTATAGAAACTTGTAATGTTTTGTAAGTTATCTATCGAAAAGAAAATGATACCAAATGCAACAGTGAAAAACACATATACATTAGAAAGAACAGAAGGTAATTTATCGATGAGTTTATTGAATCCAATTTTCTCTATAATTACTAATGTGCCATGAAATGCTCCAAATAAAACATAGGACCAGCTTGCCCCGTGCCAAAATCCGGTTAATAAAAATACAATGGCGATATTTAAATACGCTACTATAGTTCCTTTTCTATTACCACCTAATGGAATATACACATAATCTCTGAACCAAGATGATAGTGAAATATGCCAGCGTGTCCAAAAGTCTTTCATCGATTTGGCAATAAAAGGGTAGTTAAAGTTTTCTTTGAATTGAAAACCAAACATTTTAGCTAATCCAATTGCCATATCTGAATATCCCGAAAAATCTAAATATACTTGAACTGTTGCAGCAATAATTGCCAACCACGACCAATAAGCATTTAATTCATTTTCAGGAAGTGCAAACACTTGATCAGGTATTCTGCCTATAATGTTTGCAATAAGTACCTTTTTACCTAAACCTAAAATAAATCGCTTTATTCCTTCAACAAATAATGTTGAATTTATTGTTCTTTCTTTTAATTGAGATTGAATGTCTTTATATCTTACAATTGGACCGGCAATAAGCTGAGGGAAGAATGAAAAATATAAAGCTAAATCAAATGGATTTTTTTGTGCTATCGAATCTTTTCTGTAAACGTCAATAATGTAGCTTATGCCATGAAATGTGTAAAAAGATATTCCGAGTGGAAGTATTATTTTTTCAAACACAATGGCTTCCCTTCCGAAGTGGGTTAGTGCAATATTATAATTCTCTAAAAAGAAATTCGCGTATTTGTAATAGAGAAGAATTAATAGGTTAATAACAATTCCTAAAAACAAATATTGTTTGGATCTAGTTTTATTATTTGCTTGCTGAATAGAAATTCCAACAATATAATTTGTGAGAATTGAAAACAGAACAATAGCAAGCATTTCAAAGCCACCCCAAGCATAAAATAATAAACTGAAGAATAGAAGTACGCCATTTTTATAGTTGTTTTGTATAATAAAATATACAAACAAACACAAAGGCAAAAACCAAAATAAAAATATAGTAGAGCTAAATACCATTCTTTTTTATTTTAAAGTGTAATGAACTCCATCTCTTGTTAAATTTGGATTATAACAAGGATCGTGGTCAATATACTTCATCCATTTTCTTCTAAATAAATTTACTTCTTTAACGTGCCTTTTGTATCCTTCTGAGGTAGCGTGTGGGTGCCCTCTTGATATAGATTCATAGTGGTATAAAGTTACATGAGGTACATATAAGTTTCTATAACCTTTTTCAACCACCTTTAAACAGAAATCAACATCATTATATTCAACTACAAAATCCTCATTAAAACCATTGACTTCGTCATATACGCTTGTTCTTACCATAATACAAGCGGCCGTTAATGCGCAATAATTATTTAGTAATTTTTTATAATGAAAATAACCTGGTTCATCCACATAGTCACCCATAAAGGCATGTGAGGCAACTCCACCTAAGCCGATAACTACACCGGCATGTTGAATTGTGTCGTCTTCAAATAATAGTTTGCAACCTACAACACCAATTTCAGGACGTTGTGCATGTTCCATCATTCCATTTATCCAGTCGTTTGTTACCACCTGAGTATCGTTATTTAATAAAATTAAATATTCTCCACTAGCATGTTTTCTGCCTAAATTCATTAATCTGGAAAAATTGAATGATTTCTCATCTCTCACATATTTAAATTTAAATGTTTTTTGATTTTTATACTTTTCAATTAAACTGAAAAATCCTTTTTCGTTACTATTGTTATCAATGAGTATAATCTCAAAATTTCTATATGTTGAAAGGTTAACAATTGAATCAATACATTTTTCTAAATACTCTTGTTTGTTCTTTGTTGGTATAATAATACTAACAAGGTCATTAGGCTTCTTTAATTCTAAGCGCACGGTATATCCAACAAAACCTTCTAGGAATCCAATGTCAGCCTTGTAACCTCTTCTTTCAAGAGCTTCTGTTATAGCAGTTTGTGCTGCACGGTAGGCGTATGGTTTTGCACCTTCGCTGGATGCTACGCTATATTCGTGTATTCGCCAGTGATATAGTATTTCCGGTATATGGTAGATGTTGGTGTACTTCTCGGTATATCTTAAAAGTAAATCATGATCCTGACTTCCTTCAAATCCAACTCTAAAGCCTCCGATTTCTTTTAATTGATTTGTTTTAAAAACACTGACGTGACAAATGTAATTTCTGGATAATAAACTGTCCGGGCACCAGTCTGGTTTAAAGTGCGGAGCTGAGTGAACATTGTTTTCGTCAATTTTATCTTCATCACTATATATTAAGTCAGCATTAGGCTTTTGGTTAATTAGTTTAACTATTTCAAATAATGCATTCTCTTTTAATTCGTCGTCCTGATCAAAAAGTAATGTATATTCTCCTTCAGCTAATTCAATAGCAGAATTTGATGCTTTTGAAATATGGCCATTTTCTTTTCTGTAAACAACTTTTATATTACTGTATTTTTTTCTGTATTCCTCAATTACTTCTTTAACTTCTTCGTCGGTAGAGCAATCATCGGCTATACAAATTTCCCAATTGGTATAAATTTGTCTTGTAATTGAATCTAATGCTTTTTTAAAGAATTCAATAGGCGGGTTGTAAACAGGAATAACTATACTTATTAGAGGTTTGTAGGGAAGATTCTTTTGAAGATTAGTGAGGATTTTTCGTTTGTCTTTTGTGATAAGCCTTTTCATCAGGTATTGATTATAATCTCCCTGATTTGATAATACGTTATTGAAAACTTCCACAATCATTACTTTTTTTACTTCTACAAGTAAATACACATGCTTTAATATTTTTGCTACTAAAATTCGTAAAACACGACCGCCTCTTTTAAATACGTAGTTAAATAATATTGAGAATATGTTTTTATTATTTCCTTTTTTTACATTTCCACGTAACCTTTTTATATATAAGGAAATATGTTTTTTTAATTTGTAATATTTACCGCTCTCTAATTCAGTTACTCGTTTTATCAATTGATCAATGCTTTTATAAGCATTATGTAATTGTTCGTGAAGATGAATTGTCTCTCTTTTAGATTTTACAATTTCATTTACCAATTCCTCTCTTGATTTTAAATTTAAATCAAGCAGGTCTTCATGGTCTTTTATTGCAGTGTTATTTCGTATGTTTTCTTTTAAGGGCATTAACTAAATAATTTTATGTATGTCTTTGCGGCTTCTTCTGATGAGCCATCATAGCTAATTTTACCATTCTCTAAACAAACACCTCTTTCGCATATTTCCGTTACTTCATCCGGATTGTGTGATACAAATAATATGGTAGCGCCTGCTTGTTTTATTTCAAATATTCTTTTTTTGCATTTTTCTTGAAACCCTTTATCCCCAACTGCCATTACCTCATCAACAAGCATCAATTCAGGCTGTGAAGAAACGACGCTACTAAATGCTAATCTTGCCAGCATGCCTGTTGAATACATTTTTGTTGGCATTTTAAGTTGTTCAAAAGACAACTCAGAAAAATTGGCAATGTTATCGATAACGGAGTTGATAGTTTTTTTATCATAGTTACCACTTAATGCACTGTATATTTTTATGTTTTCTATGCCGGTTAATTCTAATTCTATTCCTGCTCCTAAGGCTAGTAATGGCGATATTGTAACATCAACCTTTACGGTGCCTGATGTTGGAGTTATAATGCCGGCAATTGTTCTCAGTAAAGTGCTTTTTCCTTCTCCGTTTCTTCCGAAAATCCCAACCGATTCACCTTTATAAATAGTTAAATTAATGTCGGTTAAAACCGATTTATATTCAAATGGAGAGAATAAACCGCCTTTTAAAACAAAATCTTTTACAGAATAAATACCACGTCGGTTATTGATATAACTGACACATACTTGATTTAATTCTATAGCAACTTGTTTCATTATAGATTTGAAATAAAGCCGTTTTTGGTTTTTTTATAAATTATGATACTAATGCTAACCGTAATGATGGTAATTGCTATGCAATACATACTATGATAAAATTCAGGGGCACAACCTTGATGTAAAACATTTCGGATGATATAGAAAAAATGATATAAAGGATTAAGCTTAAAATAAAAGGCGTAATCTTTAGGTACTATTTCAATGGCATATGCTATTGGTGTGAGGTAAAAAAGAGCTGGATTTAAGGTGTTCCATAATATGCCAATATCTCTGAAAAAAACATTTAATGAACCAAGTATAAGACCTATTGAAAATGTGAAAATTGAAAAAAGAATAATGATTGGAATGATATATAAAATCGAAAGATTAATACTTAAATTCAAATACACCATCAGTCCGATAAATAAAACGAAGCCCGCTAGGAAACTAATTAGTTCTGTTAATTGTTCAGATACGGGATAGAATATTTTTTTTAATTGAAATGATTTGATAAGTGAAGTATTTTTGATAAAGGTGCTAGCTAATTGATTGCAACTTCCTGAAAAGTAAACCCAAAAAATTAAACCACTCAAAACAAATAGAGAGTAGTTTTCTATTTCTGAAAAGGCTTTAGAAAATACAAAGTTAAATATCAATAAATAAACTAAAGGATGCAAAAAACTCCAAACAAAACCTAACAGCGAATGCTTGTATTTTAGTTGTAGATTTTTATAGATTAAAAAATATAAAGTATATCCTTTAGTAGTTTTCATGAATTAACGAAAATAGCCTTTTTTGAGCATATTTTTTGAATTTTAGAAGGGTTTTTTGTCTATATTTATCTTTGTGTCAAGCAGGAAAGTATATATTAACGGCAAGTTTTTGATACAGCAGGAATCAGGTGTTCAAGCTTATGCTAAAGGATTGATAGAAAGCTTGATTAAATTGAATGTTGACTTTGAAATTTTAGTCCCCAAGTCCCTTAGGCAATCAGATGTAAAAAACAGTAAGCAAATTGGTTTTTTCTATAATCTTTGGCTATGGGAACAGTTTGATTTAGCTTTATTTTTCTTTAGAAAAAAGGATTACATCTTATTGAATTTTTGTAATTCGGCGCCACTTTTTGTGAAGGAGCAAGTTGTTACGGTTCATGATTTAGCATTTGAGCAAAGAGGCGTAAATTGGTTTTCTATTAGCTTTAAAAAATGGTATCAATTTCTTATTCCTAAGTTGTGTAATAAAGCTAAATTAATATTTACTGTTTCCGAATTTTCTAAAACGGAAATAAGAGATCTGTATAAAATTGAATCATCAAAAATTATAGTTATTCCGAATGGAATCAATATCCCTGAAAAAACCGATAAACGTTTAATTAATAATGATTATGCGCTTCTTATTGGAGGGAATAATCCAAGAAAAAATGCTGATTTGGTAATAAGTTATCTTTCTGAATTTGAAAAAAGGGGAATGAAACTGGTTATCCTAAATAACAGTTCTCATGTTTTTAATCATCAAGATACAAAAGAACATCAGCCTATCATTAAACTCGATTATGTTTCTAAAGATTCTTATTATTCGTTAATAAAACATTGCAGGGTTTTAATTTACCCTTCTTTCTATGAGGGTTTTGGTATACCAGTTTTAGAAGCTCTTGTACTAAAAGTTCCAGTTATATGTAAAAATTTAAGAGTATATAAAGAGTCATTTGGCAATCTTCCAATTTACTTTGATTCAAATGAAAAGTTTACTGAATCATTAGACTTAATAAACTCTTTTGAAATATCAGATAGTGAAGTTGATAAATTGAAAACTAAATTTAGTTTTGATAAATCTGTTTCATTAATTTTAAAATCTTTAGATGACTTGAATAGTTGAAAATTGCAGTAATTCATGATTGGTTTAATGATATTGGCGGAGCTGAAAAAGTGGTGCGAGAGATACTGCTGTGTTATCCTCAAGCAGACGTTTTTAGTTTAATTGATTTTTATAGTGATTCAAAACGAGAAAAATATCTTTTAGGGAAAAAATCAACAACTAGTTTTATTCAGAAAATCCCATTCTCTAAAAAGTATTATAGATTTTTGTTTCCATTATTTCCTTCGGCAATTGAGCGGTTGGATTTATCAGAATATGACTTAATTATTTCATCTTCTAGTTCTGTTGCTAAAGGTATTCGAAAAACAAAGTCACAGTTACATATTTGTTATTGTCACAGTCCGGTGCGTTATGCTTGGGATTTAAGAGATGACTATTTAAGTGTCATGAGTAATCCTATTTCTAAATTTGTATTTAATTTCTTCTTGAATAGATTACAAAAATGGGATTTGAATGCTAATGAAAGAGTTGATTATTTTATAGCTAATTCAGTTAATGTACAAAATAGAATAAAGAATAATTATGGTAGAGATGCAGAAGTGATTTATCCGCCAGTTGATGTGAATAGTTTTACTTACACGGCAAAAAAAGAGAACTATTATTTTACTGTTTCTAGATTAGTTGCTTATAAGAAAACAGAACAGATAGTTAAAGCATTTGCTAAATTCCCACATTTAAGTCTAATCGTTGCAGGTGATGGACCCAATCGAAAAAAGTTATGCAAAATTGCTACTCCCAATGTGCAAATAATTGGTTTTATATCAACGGATGATTTAAAGGAGAAAATTAAAAACGCCAAAGCCTTTATTGCCAATGCTAATGAAGATTTTGGGATCACGGTTGTTGAATCTCAATCTTGTGGAACGCCTATTATTGTGCCTTATTTAGGAGGCTATAAAGAAACGGTTAAGACAAATACAGGTGTATTTTTTGAAAAACAAAGTGTTGAAGATATAGAGAAGGCTATTGATTTATTTGAAAATCAGCCTAAAGTATTTAATGAAATTGATTTTAAAAACAATGTAATGCGTTTTGATAAAAGCAGATTTCATGATGAGTTTAAAAAATTTATTGAGGGTAAGTGGCATATATTTCATAATAAATGATTTCACTAAGTCATATAAATTTGATTAGACAATGGTTATTTATAGCCATGTTTTCTTTCCCTGTTATTCCAATTAAATTTATAAATGTTTTTTTTATTGTTTTTTCAATTATAACCCTTTTCCTTTTTATAAAGGAAAAACCTAAGTGGATTATTTCAGACTTTAAATATTATTTAATCTTTATTGTCCCGTTTATTCCTTATTTAATTGAATTTGTTTTGTTTCCAACTAACTCAATTATTCAATTTGAGGTTGAGAAAAAACTATTATTTTTTATTGCCCCAATTTCTTTTTATATGAACAGCTTGTTAAATCATAAAATCAAGGTGTATCATGCTATTAATTGTTTTATAAGTTCTGTAGCCATATTATCAATTATTTCATTTTTTTATTTAGTGTTTTCGGGAAACTTATTTTCCGTTTCATCTTATCAAAATGGAGCTTTTGAATTAAGAAAATCATTCGAAGAAATATCCGGTCAACACCCCATATATTTTGGGCTATTTTGTTCTACAGCTAGTTTATGGGTAATCTATGCTTTTGATCAGTACTCTAAAGAATTGAAATGGTTATTAGGGATTTCTCTCTTTTTTATGATAACACTTAATTTTTTAATAGCAGCCAAAATGCCTTTACTTATTTTTACTGTTGGTGTTTTATGGATAGCATTTAAAAAAGTTGAGAATAAAAAAAGATTAATCATTTTTTACAGTTTATTTTTTGTTTCATTATTTCTGATGGTTGAATTTATTCCATCTCTCAATAATAGATTGTCTGAGATAATAGGCTTTTTTGACAATGTGTCAAATAATAACACGATACTCGAACGATATGTTGTGTTTAACTGTAGTAAGATGGTTTTTGTTCAGGATTTTTTAACCGGTATAGGAAGTCGGAATACTCAAAATTTACTAGATTTTTGCTATGTGTATTTTAAGTTTTACAAAGGATACAGTATTCATTTAAATTCACACAACCAATATCTTACTTTAGGTATAAGTTATGGAATAGGTATCTTGCTTGTATTTATTACTTGCCTATATGTTTTATATAAGTTGATTAAAAATAATCCATACACCATTATTTATTTGACAAGTTCGACACTAATAATGTTAACAGAATCTATACTCGAAAGACAAATGGGAATCTACTTTTTTTTATTTTTTGGTTTGTTGTTCCTTTTGCCTTTCCAAAGCAAATACAATACAAAGGCTAATATTAATAGTGCTAAGTAGGTTGCCCATTCTGGGTAATTCCTGTAACTAGTGTCAGCATTGAGGTAACTTCGTAAAATTAAAAATAGCATTATTCTACCACTAATTTTCTTGTAATTTCTTTTTCGCCAGAATTTAGTTTTATAAAATACACACCTTTACTTAATTGAAGTTGTTTCACATTTATCTCTAAAGTATTAATTCCACTATTAATAAATAATTCTTTTTGTTCTATTTGTTTTCCTAATGCATCATATAGCACATAATGCAATTGTTCGTTTAAATTACTAATTAAACTAATGATTGCTTTATCATTTGTTGGATTTGGATAAATGCTTAATTCATTCAATGTGTTTGTTTCGTTTAATCCTGTTGGTATTAAATAAATAACTCCGTCACTCACCGTACTGTCACTCACCAATCCAGCTCCATTTATTGCTTTAACCATGATAAAGTATTTTTGGTTATTAGTTAGAGATAATCCTGTTTTACTTGCATTTAAATTCAAATTATTATTGGTCCAACTAACAATATTTTGAGAACCAGCTGTTGTGCCAATGGCATAGTAATAGTTTGCAATCCCTGAGTTAGTATCTTTAGCGGCTGTATAATTCAAATCTAATTGTGTGCCAATATAAGTTGTGTCAATATCAGTTGATGTGCCATCTTTAATGATAGTGGATGCAACCGGTTTAGTCCAGTCAATATCAATGTATTGATTACTGATTGCTGATAGATTGTTGGCATTATCTTTTGTGATACTGCTGATGTTTCCTCCATAAATATTTGGAGAAATGTTTTCGTTTCTTAAATCGTTTGTGTTCGCAGAACCAACTAAAACTGAAGTAGATGAGGCTCTTGAACGAAATATTTTAAAATCATCAACTTTAAACGTACTATTTCCTGTTCTGAATGATATTGAATTTCCATTTGCGTATGGAGCAGAGTCTACCCATGATGCAATAAATACATTGTTTTGCCATACTTTTATTTCGCCACTGATTCTGTCGTACGAAATTTTGTAATCATAAGTTGTTCCGGGTGTAATATTGATGTTAGCGGAATAAGTAGGTAAACCAATTGTATTAGCTACTGATTTGTAAAATTCAACAGAACTTTGGTCTGGTCTGAACCAAATCATATAGCTATTTCCTCTTTGTGTTTGTGAGGGATTATCACATGCAATATAAATTCCAGCTCTACGATTTGTATTTGCACCGGTAATTGTTCCTTTAAAACAATATAAATAACGGTTTGATAAACTTTGATTAACTGATGCGTAAATGTTGGTATTACTATTTGTCTCATCTGTTTGAATTAATACCCCTGATGAAATGCTCCAAGTACCCACTGATGTTGTCCAGTCAGGATGAATAGATGGACCATTAAAATCATCATTAAAAAAACCTCTAGCACCATTTGCTCTCCATTCAGTGCCATTAAAATAAGTAGGTTGGTAAAAACTTTTTTCTATTCCTGTTCCTCCAACATTATCAACATCGGTATATGTTGCTGTAAAGTTTTGTGTTATCCATCCACTAGGTGTTGTTATTTGTGTAGTTGGAATAGTGTTATCTTGTATGCAAGTCCAAACTGCTCTGTAGCCTGATTTTACTGTAGCATTATCTGATTTAAATTTTACTGTAATCGCATTCCCGGTTGATGTTATTAATCCGGGAATAACGGTTCCTGTATATGCTCCTAATACTGGAGATGATATATTTGTTCCATCAAATAGATATAATGAATCATAACCTTGTTCCAAATCCATTTTTGTAAAATTTAATTGTACTTTACTAGCGCCTGTGGGTGCAATTGTATATACATAGGATTCTGCGTCATAGTAATTTCTGTTTGGACCACCCATATCAAAAATACTATCTGTGCAAGCAACAGTAGCACAGTTAGAGAATTTATCTTTAATTAAATTCCATAAGTCAGAATAACCATCGTCATAACCTAATGCCCAAATGCCTATACCGCCAATTCCTCTTTGGTTAACCATGTCAAATTTTCTGCTGTAACTGTAATTATCATCTATCCAGCACTGACGCCATGCACCACTTACTTGGTAAGAGTAAAATGGATTAAAACTATTACTGTCCCAGTTTTTATTTGCTGTAGAATAGGTGGCAGAATTGTTTCTTACATAGTTATACGTTCTTGAAGATGTAAAACCTCCCGTTGTGTTTGATGGAGCAGTTGCTGCCACAGTTTCCCATTCTCTTCCATACCATGGTAAACCTAATAATAGTTTGTTTTTGCTAGCGCCTTGTTTTAAATAATAGGTAATCGATTTTGATAATGTTTGATTGTAACCTGTTTGAAAATTATATAATGGAGCTTCTGGTCCTGCTTGGGCAGAGCCTGAGTAATAATAATCATATCCCATGATAATGAAATTATCCACTATTGGATTTAAAGCAGCTATATCAAAAGTGCCACTCCAATCAACAGCATATAATGCCATAGTTACTTTGTAATTTGGATTTGCAGCGTGAACCTGATTACAAAGGTTTGTCATAAATGTGGTGAAAGGTGTTTTATCTGCAGAACCCATACCTTCAAAATCAATATTAATTCCATTGCTACCAGGACGAGAGTTTAAAAGATTAATTGCGTTTGTAATAAAGGTTTGTTGTGCAGTTGAACTTGCCCAAAAAGTTGAATGACTTGCAAATAAGGTTGCGCAAAAATGTACATTAACGCTATTACTAATTGCTGCCGTTACAGCTGCGCTAGTTGCCCAAGCAAATGAGGTGTTTGTATTGTTTCCTGTGGTTGGACTTACTGAATAATCGAAATAACAAAAATCGCTCAGCATACTCCAGTCGTAGTTTGTATATACAGAACCAACCCAATACGGATGCCATCCATATACCTTTTTATTTAATGTACACGGAATGCTATTTGTTTTTGATTGATTCGAATTAGCTTGATAAACGTTGCCTGTCTCAATAGTGTTTAAACTGTCCCATTGTGTGTCTTTTGTAAACGAGAAGTTTTTATAATGATTACTTTGCTCTTGGATTGTAGATTGCTGTTGAGCTAAAATATTTAGGGATATTAGCGAAAGGAGAAATAATATATTTTTCATATTTGCAATTTAGGCTAGTAAATATAATAAAAAAGCCACCCGTGTTTACAGGTAGCTTTGTTAAAAAGGTACTAAATTGCTTTAGAAAAGCTATTATTTATGAGTTTTTTCGCTAGATACAGTTAATTTTTTACGACCTTTAGCTCTACGAGAAGCTAAAACTCTACGGCCATTTGCAGAAGCCATACGCTCACGGAAACCGTGTTTGTTTCTTCTCTTACGTTGCGATGGTTGGAAAGTGCGTTTCATGATATTAAGTATTTAATTTTTATAAGTTTTTCAAAATTGGACTGCAAATATAATGGATTTTTATAAAGTGACAAATTTTTTACGAATTTTAACCTTAAAATAGCCATATTTTTGGGTTTTAGCCACCTTAAAACAGTACATTTGTACCCTAAATTTCCTCAAAAATGGCAAAAAGTCCTACCGGTACAAAGCATAAATCTAAGGATGATATTCCTAAAGCGAAGCTTTCTAAAGAGAATTTTAAAAAATCCTTTCGATTATTTAAGTATTTAGGAAAAAGTAAATGGTTATTTATTCTTGGGATGGTTTTTATTGCAGGTACGGCTGCTGTTGGTCTTTATTTCCCTGTTGCCGCAGGTAAAATGTTTGGTTACCTTGGAAATACCGGCATGGATACTTCTGCTTTTAGCGGAATGGTTTCAGGAACGGGTATGGAATTATTAATTTTATTGGTGGTTCAAGGTTTAGTCTCTTTTGGAAGGGTTTATACTTTTTCTATAGTCACCGAAAATATTTTAAAAGGCTTAAGAACAGATACGTTTAATAAGTTGGTACAAATGCCGATGAGCTTTTTCTCTAAAAACCAAGTTGCAGATTTAAGTAGTAGAGTTGCTACTGATATCAATGTGATTTCAGAAGCGTTTACGATAAATATTGCCGAAGTTATTCGCCAAACAATTGTTGGAGTGGGAGGATTGGTGTTGTTGGTTTATTTTACATCATGGGATGTTGCTAAATGGTTCATTGTTATTATTCCTCCAATTACTGTTGTTGCTATTTTGTATGGAAGAAAAATTCGTGGATATTCAAAATCCTTACAAGATAAAATATCCGAATCTAGTGTCATTGTTTCTGAAGCATTAACCGGAATTACAAGTGTAAAAGCTTTTACGAATGAGCAATTAGAAATTGGCAAGTATGATAAAGTAACTAATGAAATTAGGACATTTGGAATTAAATACGGAATCATGCGTGGTGCTTTTTTTGCATTCATTATTATGTGCGTGTTCGGTTCTATATTTTTCATTCTTTATAAAATGTTGTTATTAATTAACACAGGAGAACTATCTACAGAAAATTTCGGAAAGTTTATGATGTTATCTTTATTTGTTGCCGGTTCTTTAGGTGGGTTACCTGAACAGTTGGCTTCCATACAAAGAGCATTAGGGGCAACGGATAGAGTGTTTGAAATCATTGATGACAAGAATGAGCAAATAAATTTAGCACACCGTAACAACTTAAATTTAAATAGAGTAAAAGGTGATTTAGAATTTAAAAACATTCAATTCACATATCCAACCCGACCTGATTTTGTTGTACTAAAAGATGTGTCTTTTTCTGCAAAAGCCGGCCAAACTATTGCTTTAGTTGGAAGTAGTGGAAGTGGGAAATCAACATTAGCATCAATGGCTTTACGTTTTTATGAACCAAACGCCGGAGAGTATTTAATAGATGGAAAAAAATCTACGGATTATGAGTTAACCGAATTACGTGATCAAATGGCTATTGTACCACAAGATGTATTATTGTTTGGAGGCACTATCAGAGAAAATATTTTATACGGAAAGCCAAATGCAACAGATGCTGAAGTGATTGAAGCAGCCAAACAAGCCAATGCATATGATTTCATTATGAGTTTTCCAGATAAATTTGAAACATTAGTTGGGGATAGAGGTATTCAATTATCTGGTGGACAACGTCAGCGTGTTGCTATTGCAAGAGCAGTATTAAAAAATCCTTCAATTTTAATTTTAGATGAAGCTACATCATCTTTGGATAGTGAAAGCGAACGTTTAGTGCAAGAGGCATTAGATAAACTAATGGTGGGTAGAACATCCATTGTTATTGCACATCGTTTATCTACGATTCGTAATGCTGATAAGATTGTAGTACTGCAGAAGGGTGAAGTAGTGGAGATGGGAACTCATCATGAGTTAATGACTCATGAAAGTGGTTTGTATCAAAAGTTAAGTAAAATGCAGTACGAATTGAATTAGTTGTTATAAAACAATTCGAAATTTGTCCCACTTAATTTTATTGTAGCAGTTTTATCTTTAATTAATTCCTTGTAAGGTTTTAAATTAAAAGATACTTTTATTAATGAGAAAGCTTTACACATAGATGGCTCCATCCATCTTGCTTTGAGATTAAAATGTGTGTTTTTATCTACTGTGTTATCAGTCATTAATTCTAAATTACCACCACATCCACCATACGAAATAGTTAGTTCAATACAATCGTCAATAATTTGCGCATCTCTTATATCGCAAATAAAACCTGCAGAAATTTCGGGAATTTGTTTTACCTGTTTAATTTCATGGCAAACATTGTAGTCAACAGTTTTGCTATTTACCTGCAATTCTTTTTGTTGAGAGAACCCATATAGTGATGTAAAAATTGAAAGACTGAGGAATAACTTTGTGAATGAAAACATATCTAAAATTAATGTTTGTATTTTAAACTAATACCAGTTCCTAGCAAGTAAACACCAGCTTTATTTTCTTGAATATATTTCTTGAATGGTGCTAAATCAAAAGTTACCAATACTTGTTGCTTTTCATCACAGGTTGGTTTTTCAATCCAATTAAATTTAAAATTCAATTCAGGCTTAGCAGTTTTATTTATTTTATTATCTGTTAGAAGTTCCAAATTACCCCCACAACCTGAATATTGTATACTTAATTCTAAACAATCATCTGTAATAGTTGCATCTAATATTTCCGGAATTGGATTCTCTTCAATATTTGATAAATCTTCTGTTGTAATTTTAATTTCAACACACCTAGTATTATCAATAGGTTTTCCATTTACATAAAGTGTTTTTTGACAAAACGCAATAGAGTTTAAAGTTACAAGTGAAATTGTAATTAAAAATTTTTTTCGAAAATCCATTTTTGTTTACTTAAATAATTTTAATGCGGCATTTTCTTTTTTTCTCATCAATTCAGCATCTGCTTTGCTTTTATCCTTATATCCGCATAAGTGTAAAATGCCGTGTATCATCACGCGGTGAAATTCTTCGTCAAATGTTACTTTAAATTTTTCGGCATTTTCTAAAACTCTTTCAATACTTATGAAAATATCGCTATTGATGGTTTTCCCTTCTGTGTAATCAAAGGTGATAATGTCGGTTAGTGTATTATGATTTAAATGCTTGATATTTATTTCAAGTAATTCATCATCTGTGCAAAAAATATAATTGATTGTTCCGAGGTTGTGTTTTTCTTTTTCGGTAACAGTTTTGATCCATTGCTTTAATTTTGTTTTCCCTTTAAATTTAAAAGCAATGCTTTGGTTGTGGAAAGAAATCATTAATTCAAATTAAAGGTCAGTAACACTTCTTGTCCGTTATTATTAAATTCAACTTTGTCTGCTAAATTTTTCATTAAAAAAACACCTCTGCCATTAGGCTTGTCGATATTTATAGGGTCGGTAGGATCCGGTAAGCTGTTATAGTCAAAACCTTTACCTTCATCTGCTACTGAAAATTTGATATTTTTTTCCCCTGACTCAAAACCTATTTTTATTCGTTTATCAGGATTACCTTTATTTCCGTGGTATATGGCATTATTTACGGCTTCTGTTACAGCTATTAAAATATTACCGTAACTGTCTTCATTTACATTAAATACATCACATACATCTTCAACCAAACGCTCAACCAATCTAATATTTTCCGACGATGATGGTATATCTAATTTTTCTCCTTTAGCTGGTATCATTTATTTACGCTATTAAAATATTCGTTAACTTTTTGCTTGTAGTAAGGTGTTAAACTTGGTGAAACCGTATTTAACAACTCCAATTCTTTTTCTCTAAGTCTTTTATACTCTAAAAATTGCGTAGGGTTACTTAAAATTTCATTTTTTGCCTCATTACTCTTTCTTTTTTCGTCTTGTTCACGTTCTCGCTCAGCTTTTTCACTTTCTAAAAGTTTAGTTATGATGTCTTGCTGACGTTTCATGGTTTCTTGAGTAATTTGACGGTTAACTATATCTTTTTCAGTCTGTTCCATCATTTCTGCAATATTCCCCCCGGGATTTGAGCCGCCATCTTTTTTAATTTTGTCCATCATTTGTTGCATTTGACGTCTCAGAGCTTCTTGTTGAGCAGCCATTTTTGCCAATTGTTCACTCATTCCTTGTCCTTGCATTCCTGGTAGCATACCATTTTGACCACCTTGTTGTCCCATTCCGCTTTGTCCTCCAGGTTTCTGTCCTCCAGGTTTATTCCCTGGCTTATCACCTGGTTTTTGTCCTCCTGGTTTATTCCCCTGTTGTTCTAATGCTTTTTTAAGTTCCTCTAACTGTTTATTAAGTTGTTGTTGCATTTGTTTCATGTTAGCCATGCTAGGTTTACCTTGCCCTGGTTTTGATGATGAGCTTGGTTTTTGTCCCTTGCCTGGTTTTTTACAATTACCATTACCGGGTTTGCTTTCTTTAGATTCTTTTGCTTGTTTTTGCATTTGCTCCAATGCTTCATTTAATAACAATGCTAAGTTGTTTACCGATGTCATGGAATACTGCATACGCATTTGTGCATTCGATTGCTGGCGTTCGGCCAATTCATTAACTGCTTTGCCCATATTCATATTTATGGCAGAAATTTCTCGGTTCACTGTAGCGCTGATAGCGGGTTGTCTTTTGCTTAATGCCAATAAACTATCTTCAATAATTTTTGAATCGTCTTGTAATTTTTTTTGAGTTTGAGTGATTTTTAAATATTGTGGATTGTCTGTTCTTAGTTTAGATAATTGAGTCATTAAATCTTCTTGGGCAAAAGATAGGTTTAATAAGTTTTCTAAAATTTGTCGAACAGATTGCATGTCTTCTTCTTGTTGTTCCTGCTGCATGCTATCCATTGCTTTCTGCATCATTTCCTGCATTTCCTGTATTTTATCTGATGCTTGTTTTTGAGATTTAGATGCATTTTTTTTGTTATTCTGATTTAGTTGATCAGAACTATTTTGCATTTCTTTACTGATTTCGTTTTGTTTTTCGTCAGTTTTTGGAAGTTCGTTTGGTTGTTCCAGAGCCGCATTTTTTTCCTGCATCTCCTTCAAATCTTTTTTCAACTCATCAAACTGTTTGTTTAATTCGTCTTGTTTTTTTTCTAAGTCTTTTGAGTTATTATTTTTTTGATCTTTATTATTTGAATCCGATTTAGTGTCTTTATCTTTAGAATCTAGTTGTTTATTGTCCTTGTTGTCGTTTTTAGAATCTTTATTGTCTGATTTAGTATCATCCGGTTTTTGTTTATCGTCCTTTTTATCAGAGTTTTCTTTATTGCCGTCAGTTTCTTTCTTCAAAGCATCTTGCTTATTTTTTAACTCATCTAATTTATCTATGGCTTGTTGTAGCTTTTGTTCTACTTCCATTTGTTTAAAAGCTTCAAGCGTTCTATCCAACTCTTTTTCCATGTCTTTGTTAGATAGTTTTAGCTCTTCTAGTTTTTGTTGCACTTGATTTTTATCCAACTTCTCCATCAATTTATTTAATTCATCAAATAATTTTTTCATTTCAGGAGTCATGATGTTTTCAAACAATTGTTCTAATTGTTTTTGTTTTTCTAATAAAGATTCATCCAATTGTTGATTTTCTTGTTGCTGCTGGTTGTTAAGTTGATTTTCTTGTTTAGTTTCTTCTATTTTATTTTTTAATTCATTTTGTTTTTTAAGAATGTCTTCCAATTTTTTCTTTTCATCATAACCCATTTGTTTTTTCTCGGTTAGTTTTTTGCTGAGTTCATTGATGTCTTTTTGTAAGTCTTTTGCTTTTTTAATACCATCATCCAAATCTTTTTTAATCTCCGAATTATTTTTATCGGTTGCCTCATTCATTTCGTCAATGGTTGGAGCCTTGAATAATAAAGTTTGTGTTTTTGCTGATTTAGCTCCTGACACGCCATCATTGTCCCAAACCTCAAAATAGTATTCTATTTTATCGCCTGGTAATAAGTTGTATCTTGACGCGTCAAAAAAGTAATAATATGGCTGAGTAATTTGTTGCTTATTAACGCCCATTATTTGCTCCCCATTTTTTATAACAGATTTTCCAGTTGAGTCTTGTGTATAATGGGTGTATTTAAAAGCTAGTCGTGTAAAACCATAATCATCTTTTATCGTTCCTGAGAAATAAATATTTTTAGGATTTAACGAATCTGTTTTTTCGCTTACATCAATTATAGGAACTTGATCAGGAACAACATTGATTGTATAGTTTACAGAATCAGGATTTTGTTTTAAAAAATGATTCATGGTTTTGATGCTATAACTTGTGCTTTGCATCATGCGTTTCGAAAATGAAAATTCATCTTCAGATGAGCGAGAAATATCTACAAGAGTATCAGCAAAATTTAAGTAGATATTATCTGTGTTTTTGGTATGAAATACCCATTGCATTTTGGTACCTTGTGGTAATTGCATGTCGCCAACATTGGAAACAGTTTCATTTTTCTTGTTGAGGTATGCAGGATACGTTAATTGAATGTCAAACTTCATTAACATAGGTTTTGGTAATACGCTTAACTCATATGATTTAGAATTGAATCCGGCAGCATTAAACACAAAGTCTGCATTTTTTTGAACGTTCTTAAAAGTGTAGGTAAAGTTGACGTTATCCACTTTTTCCATTTTATGATCAACGCCATCTACATTAATAAAAACTTCATTTGGGATTTCGTTGCCATTTAATTTCAACTCCAAAACATAATCTTGTTGTTGAATGGCTTCTAAAGATTTGTTTGAAATAGAAAATTGAAACGGTGCGGCTTTTTCAAAATAGGTTTGATGAAACACAATACGTTCTGTGCCGTCTTTAATAATACTAGGCTTAATGACTAAAACCAATAACATCAAAGCGATTGGAGGTAAAGCAAATTTTAAATATTTTTTATTCTCTGTAATATCAATGGCTGAGGTAAATGGTATTGGCTTTAGCTCTTCCATTTTTTGATTGATACTTGCAGTGAGAAGTTCGGGAGAAAGAATAGAACCTGAGTTGCGTTGCAGTTGTAATGTGTTTAATAATTTATCGTTGATGTTACTGAAATGCTTACCAACAATATTGGCAGCCTCATCATAGGAAATAACTTCTCCCAGTTTATTTAATTTTAAAACAGGAATAGCGATGTATTTAAATAACACAAAACCACTGGTTGCTAAAAACGAATAAAATAAAACGGTACGTGTTGTTGTTCCAAACTCCGCAAAATATTCGGCTATTACTAAAAACAAAAAGGCAGCAACTAATAATCCACTTGTATACAATAAACCTTTAATGAGTTGGTTTTTGTAATACTTACGAATAAACTCGTCGAGTTTGTAAATTAATATGTTTTGTTCTTGAGCCAGATTATTTGGTATTTACACCAAATTTAACGAAAACAAAGGAGGTTTAAAATAAAATTTCTGTTAAATAAAAAGCGACTTAATTTTTAGTTAAGTCGCTTTAAATAGATGTTGTAAAGAAATATTAACCAGCAACCTTAGCTGCTTTTTTCTCTTTTAAAATTTCTAACACTTCGTTATGAATTTGTTCTACAGAGAATCCGCACTCTTCGTATAATTCGTTTGGTTCACCATGCTCAATAAATCTATCAGGAATACCTAAACGTTTTACTTGAGCACTGTAATTATTTTCTGCCATGAATTCTAAAATTGCGCTACCAACACCACCAACAATAGTTCCATCTTCGATGGTAATTATTTTTTTGTAGCGAGAAAATACTTCATGTAACATCGCTTCATCTAATGGTTTAGCAAAACGTAAATCGTAGTGAGCCGGTGTAATACCTTCTGCTTCTAGTTTCTCAATAGCTTTAGTTGCAAAATTTCCTGGATGGCCAAGAGATAAAATAGCTACTTCTTTACCATCCTTTAATTTACGGCCTTTACCAATTTCAATTTTATTAAATGGTGTCTTCCAGTTTACCATTACACCGTTCCCTCTAGGGTAACGAATACTAAATGCACCTTTTACTTCATCTAATTGAGCGGTGTACATTAAGTTACGCAATTCTTCTTCATTCATTGGTGCACTCACAATCATATTTGGAATGCAACGGAAATAAGCAATATCAAAAGCACCGTGGTGTGTAGGTCCATCAGCACCTGCAATACCACCTCTATCTAGACATAATACTACTTTTAAATTTTGTAAGGCAACATCATGCACTACTTGGTCATATGCACGTTGCATAAATGAAGAGTAAATGTTACAGAAAGGAATCATACCTTGTGTAGCTAAACCTGCACTAAACGTTACAGCATGTTGTTCAGCAATACCCACGTCAAAAGCTCTGTCTGGCATTGCTTTCATCATAATGTTTAAAGAACAACCAGTTGGCATTGCAGGAGTAATTCCCATAATTTTAGAATTCTTTTCTGCTAACTCAACAATGGTGTGTCCAAATACATCTTGGTATTTTGGAGGCTGAGGTTCTTTTGGAACCACTTTAATAATTTCACCGGTATCTTTATTAAACAAGCCAGGAGCGTGCCATACAGTTTCATTTCCTTCCTCAGAAAACTTATAACCTTTACCTTTTTTAGTTAATACATGTAATAATTTAGGACCAGGAATATCTTTTAAATCGGCCATGATTTTGGTTAAACGCACAACGTCGTGCCCGTCAACCGGACCAAAATAACGGAACTTTAAAGATTCGAAAAGATTACTTTGTTTTAATAATGAAGTTTTAATTGCATTTTCAACCTTGCTGGCAATTTCTTGAGCATTTGGTCCGAACTTGCTTATTTTTCCTAATAAATCCCAAACTTTGTCTTTGGTTTTATTGTAAGTGTGAGAAGTTGTTATGTCTGTCAAATAATCTCTTAAAGCACCAACATTAGGGTCGATACTCATACAGTTATCATTTAACACAACTAATAAATTACTATTTGAAATACCTGCGTGGTTTAATGCTTCAAAAGCCTGACCTGCAGTCATAGACCCATCACCAATTACGGCAATGTGTTGTTTGTCGTTTAATCCCTGATATTGGCTAGCAACAGCCATACCTAAAGCTCCACCAATTGAGGTAGAAGAGTGACCAACGCCAAAAGTATCATATTCACTTTCTGAACGTTTTGGGAAACCACTGATGCCTTTGTAAATACGGTTGGTGTGAAATACATCACGGCGACCTGTAATGATTTTATGTCCGTATGCCTGGTGACCTACATCCCACACTAACTGGTCGTAAGGAGTATTAAATACGTAGTGTAATGCAGTAGTTAATTCAACAACACCCAAAGATGCACCAAAATGACCACCTTTTACTGATACGATATCGATGATGAATTGGCGCAACTCTGCACAGAACTGCTCTAATTCTTCTTCCTTTAATTTTTTTAAATCGGCCGGTGAATTCACCTTAGCCAACAATTCTCCGGGAATTACCCCCGATCCTTTAACAATTTCCATTACAGCAAAGATAATCTATTTTATGAATTGTAAAAACGTGATTTTAAACACTTTATTACCGCTTTATTGGTTAACAAACGTTAAACAAAAAAGTTTAGATCCAATAATATAAGGTATTCTGTTATCTTAGTCACATGGACTCTTTAAATCATAATTTTTATCAAATAACAGCCTTTGTTAATCAAATAAGACTCATTTCGGATAGAGATGACGAACAGTTTAATCAGTTGTTAAAAGAATTGGTGGGTAAAAAATCTGTGGATGCA
The DNA here is from genome assembly GCA_035439445.1 of Bacteroidia bacterium. Lineage (GTDB taxonomy): Bacteria > Bacteroidota > Bacteroidia > B-17B0 > Aurantibacillaceae > UBA4416. Next base: position 6,709 of record DAORKG010000026.1, on the reverse strand, counting down.
CAGTTTAAAAAGGAGTTAACTGATTTTTGTTATTTAACCTTGGATAGCGCTTTTTTTGTGAATGCCTTTACCGAATATGGCATTAATTCTAATCGTGGTTTTTTTCCAGAAATAGCAAGACGTTTAAAACATAAAATTTTACCTAGTAATTTAACCGAAAATGAACTAAGTCATTTCATTAACTTTCTTTTCAATACATCAGATGATTATGTGTGGATTGAAAAAATTAATTATTCGAGTTGGGAAGCGATTATAGATTTAATTGATGTTAAACAATTGGCATTACACTCTCAAAAATTAGCACACCAGGTTCATAATGCCATTATTATTTTATGTCACCGTTTGGCAACTATCGGCATTGATCCTTATTTAGTAAGTAAATTACCCGAAATTGATGATAGTAATTCACCTTTTTTTGAACTTAATCATCACGTAAATTTATTTGTAAAAAAATACCTTGACAGAGAAACGCTTGATATTGATAATAATGAGCTCGAAATAATTTGGCAAGGCATCAATCGTGTGGAAAACATGTTTTATGCCATCCAGGAAAAAAAGGAAGAGATAGGCACTAGTCTTCACTTAACATATATGCTGCAAAGAGCTCAACAGCATATCGCACGAATTAGATTATTATTAAATCTATTTGTAACCAAACAGAAACGAAGCAAAGTAGAAACTATATCCCGATTAGTTACAGAGCTTGTAAAAGCAGAGCAAACTAAAAACAGAGTTAGAATGTTCATCAGAGAAACGACACATATTTTAGCTTCTCGTATCATCACTCATTCTTCCGAAAAAGGCGAACATTACATTGGGTTTTCTAAACAAGAAAACATAAAACTGTTTAAGTCAGCAATGGGTGGTGGATTGGTAGTTGTATTGTTGGTTTATATTAAACATTTTATTCATCAGATACATGCTCCTTTATTTATTGAAGGGTTTTTATTTGGACTTAATTATAGTATTGGTTTTGTGTTTATGTATTTAACTCATTTAACCCTAGCCACTAAACAACCTGCTATGACAGCAGCTTTTATAGCTAATAGTATTGATAATGCAAATAGTTCTGGAACCAAGCCTTGGATGATGTTTCAGCAGGTTGTTCGAAGTCAGTTTGTGTCTTTAATTGGGAATTTGGTAGTTGTGTTACCTCTATGTTTTTTATCAGCTTGGGTCATAAATAATTATTTACATCACTCTGTTTTTAATTATACCGAATCAAAAGCTCAGATGTATTCTAATCATCCTTTATACAGTGCCTCTTTAATTTATGCTACTATCACTGGCGTGTTTTTATCTTTATCAGGAATAGTGATTGGCTATTTTGACAATAAAGTGATTTACTCTGAAATTGCTCAGCGAATAATTAAACATCCAAAATTAACTGGTAAATATAGTTTAGAGAAGAGACAAAAAATAGCTTCGTTTGTAGAAAAAAATATAGGAGGTATTATAGGAAATATATTTTTAGGATTTTGTCTAGGAATGGCAGGAAATATTGGCAAATTTATTGGAATTCCCTTTGATATAAGACACGTAACTATTTCATCAGGTAACTTTGCAATTGCTTTGGGTAGTGATAATGCTTATAAATTAGATCTAATTATAGCAGTATTTTTAGGTGTTATCTATATAGGCTTAATAAATATTGCTTCAAGTTTTTTGATATCGTTTATTATTGCTTGTCGATCACGAAATTTATCTTGGAAGCAATCTTTAAAAGTATTGATTGGTATTTCTAAATAAACACAATCTCTTTTTCTTGCTTTGCTGTAATCATTCCAATTTTAGAAAAATACTGATTGTGTGATTTTAAAAATTCATCCATATAATCTTCGTGAGATGAAGATACGCTAAACAATAAACCACCTGAGGTTTGTGGGTCGCAATAAAAAATAAAATCTAAATCTGTCATACCTGCTATGTATTTAGATTGTGCATTATAGTTTCGTGTGGTATTATCAGGAAACACAAATTGTTTAGCATATTCTTTTGCTGCTTCCATAATTGGTAGGGAATCTTTTTTAATGGAGGCCGAAAGATTTGTGTCCGCAAGCATTTCTAACAAATGCCCTGCAAACCCAAATCCTGTTATGTCAGTGATGGCATTTACATGAGGCAATGCTCCTAATTTTTCTCCAATCGAATTTAGTATGGTGGTTTGTTCCAGTAGCAGTTTATAATGGTCTTCTTGTAATAATCCTCTTTTCAGAGCAGTACTAAGCATTCCAATACCAAGAGGTTTGGTGATGTAGAGAATATCATTTTCTTTAACCGTATTGTTTTTTTTGATCTGTTCTTTTTTTGCAATTCCGGTTACGGCCAAACCAAACAATGGCTCTTGTGTATCCACGCTATGCCCTCCTGCTAAAGGAATTCCTGCTTTGGTACAAATTTCCTGAGCACCTTTTATGACTTGCTGTGCCACATCTGTCGGAATTTTATCTACCGGCCAACCTAAAATTGCTACTGCCATTAAAGGTTTCCCTCCCATGGCATATACGTCACTAATAGCATTACAGGCCGAAATTTTTCCGAAGTCATAGGCATTATCTACAATTGGTGTAAAAAAATCAGTGGTACTAATAATGCAATTACCATCTGCTAATTCATACACAGCAGCATCATCCTTTGTTTCGTTGCCAACCAATAAATTTTTAAATGTTATGTCTTGTTTGCAACCATTTAATATTTCTTCTAAAACAGCCGGAGCAATTTTGCAACCGCAGCCTGATGCTTTACTAAATTGAGTGAGTTTTACTGACATTTTAATTTAAAGTATCTATGATTTGTTTTACTTTTTGTGCATTAATTGTTGCTTCAATAGTATCAGAGTTTAAATGAATAATTGGTTGTTTTTTGTTTTTGTAACTAAACTCATAGGCCTTGTCGTAATACAATAAAGATAACCTAGCCACATCATGTAAATTGCCTTCATCTAAATACTGCAAGCATAATTTCGTATTTAAGGTTCCTAATTGTTGAGTTATTTTAGTAACGCACATTTTAAGCGCTTCAACGTTTGTGGTTGTATAATCATTCACTAATTTTTGTACCCGCAGTTCAAACGGAATTTCCAGTTTAATAATAGTAGCTTGTTTCATTTGCTGCCACAAACCAAATGGTATTTTATTATAGCCTATTGCTTGGGATTCATCTTCTAATATTAAAAATTGATTGGTATCTAATTGTGATAATTGTTGAAACAATTCATGTTCAAATACCTGTTGTGGATTTTGTTTTTTCTCATTAATAGTCCCAAATGCAGAGCCTTTGTGATGCGCAATTTTTTCTAGATCAATAGTTTGGTATGATAGTTCATTTAATTTTTTTAAAACATCAGTTTTTCCGCTGCCTGTTTTTCCGCCCAATAAAACAATCTTTCTTTCCTTAGTAAAATAATTGAGCGCATAGTTTCGAAATGCTTTGTAGCCACCTTTCATTATTACAGCATCTAATCCTGAAGTATTCATGAGCCAGGCAAAACTATTGCTGCGCATACCTCCTCTAAAACAATACACAAATACTTTTTTGTTTTTTGATAAAGCTTTTACTCTATCAACAAAGCTTGTCATTTTAGGAGAAACAATTTCCATCCCACGGTTTACAGCTTTGTCTTTCCCTTGTTGTTTATAGAGTGTTCCGATTTCTGCACGTTCGCTATCTTCAAATAAAGGAATATTAATAGCATGAGGAATATGACCCTTGAAAAATTCGATAGGAGATCTCACGTCAATTATTAAGTTGCCGTTGCTCTTATCCAAAAAATCATCAACTTCTAGGGCCGTTGCAGTCATTACTGCGAAGCTACATATTTTATCTCTTTGTTTTACGCATGGGCATAATTGGTGGTTTTTATGATTCTGTAGTTTTCTTGTATTCTAAACTTATTAGTAGACCATTGTTAAAATCTTGTGCGTTATTTCGACAAATAATGCCCTTCTTATTGGATTTTGTAATATTTTTTGTATAATATTGTATAAATGAAATTAACTAAACTTTTTGCCTTTGTATTTTTGCTTTTTGCAATTGGAGTTACTACACCGTTAGTGGCTCAGGTAAAAGGTGGACGTAAAAAAGAGCATCGTAACCAAAGAGGTGGCGGCAGAGGAAAGTTATTTGGCAGTAAAGCCAAAGGTAACGCCAATGCTTTTGCTAAAGGAGGTCACAAAAAAGGATTTTTAGCAAGAGTTTTTAAAGGAAATAAGAGCAATGGTCCTTGGGTTTACAGAAAAACAAATCCAGGTATTAAACAAAAAAGAGAACAGCCAAAGTTATTTACTCGTAACCGTACAAAAGGCAAGCGTTTTACAGATGGAATCATCGCTCAACAAAATAAAAGACGTTCTGCTACCAGAGTTAGAGGAAATCAAAGCTTTAGTAAGCGAAAACACTAAATAGTTTTTAAAACTTTTTAATCAATCCCACCTAATCAGGTGGGATTTTTTATTTTTACGCATTATTTTAACGATATGAACGTATTAATTTTAGGATCAGGTGGTAGAGAACATGCTTTTGCATGGAAAATTGCTCAAAGTAAACAATTAGAGAACTTATATATTGCTCCGGGTAATGCCGGAACCGCACAATGCGGCACCAATGTAAATATTGCCGCAACTGATTTTGATGCCATCAAAAATTTAGTTTGGGAAAAAAGCATTGATATGGTATTAGTTGGTCCTGAAGATCCATTAGTAAAGGGGGTTCATGATTATTTTTTATCAGATGAAGTTCTAAAAGAAATCCCGGTGATTGGTCCTAAAAAAGATGGTGCGCAATTAGAAGGTAGTAAAGATTTTAGTAAGCAATTTATGTTTAAGCATGGAGTGCCTACTGCTAAATATAAAAGTTTTACCAAAGATAATATTGCAGAGGGAGCTGCTTTTATTGATAGTTTAACTCCTCCTTATGTATTAAAAGCAGATGGGTTAGCTGCAGGAAAAGGCGTGTTGATTATTGATGATGCAGCTGAAGCAAAAGCTGAATTGCAAAACATGATTTTGAATGCGAAGTTTGGCAATGCCGGAAATACAGTAGTGATTGAAGAGTTTTTAAAAGGTATTGAATTATCGGTGTTTGTATTAACCGATGGTAAATCATACAAAATATTACCGGCAGCAAAAGATTACAAACGCATTGGAGTAGGTGACACGGGTTTAAATACAGGTGGGATGGGAGCAGTGAGCCCTGTGCCATTTGCCGATGAAGCCTTTATTAAAAAAGTAGAAGAAAAAATTGTGAAGCCCACCATTAATGGTTTGGTGAAAGATGGAATTGATTACCGTGGATTTATTTTTATTGGTTTAATGAATTGTGATGGAGAGCCAAGTGTGATTGAATACAATTGCCGCATGGGAGATCCTGAAACAGAAGTGGTGATACCACGCATTGAATCTGATTTGTTAGATTTATTACAAGGTGTGGCAACACAAACCTTGCACGAAAAACAATATAACGTAACACCTGATACTGCAACTACGGTGGTATTAGTAAGTGGTGGTTACCCCGAAGATTACGAAAAAAATAAAGTAGTAACAGGATTAAACAATGTTGCAAACAGCCAGGTGTTTCACTCAGGTACTGCTTTAAAAAATGATGAGGTAGTAACTAATGGAGGACGAGTATTTGCCATTACCTCTTTTGGTAAAACCATTGAAGAGGCAGTAAACAAAAGTTTTGCAGCAGCTGAGCAAGTAAGCTACGATAAAAAATATTATCGCTCAGATATTGGAAAAGATTTGATGAATTGGGGGAAGTAAAAAGTAGTAACTAAGTAGGTACTGTAAGCAGCAGACATTCTTATTTCTTCGTCAGTTTGAGTTCTTCAAATATTTTATAAACAATTTCTGTTCTTGAATTGTCAAAACTAATTGCACGATTAATATCATTTAATTTCTCACTTTCTATCTGAACGCAATTAGTAAAATAATAAACGTTGTCATTTGTCTCAAGGTAACCAACATACCAGCCAACATCCTTTTTACCGTGTCCGCCCCAACCAGTTTTTGCTCTTATTATATAGTCTAACGTGTCCTTTGTAATCATTATATCTTTTACAATATCTACTGAACGTTTGGAAAAAGGAAGTTGATTGTCGTGAAGTCGTTTTAGAAAGTCTATTTGTTGTTGTGGTGAGATACGTAGACCTCCAGTTAACCAAAACTGGTCAATGCCGCCTGAAGTGTCTGCATTGCCATAGTTAGTTTTGTCAAGCCAGTATTTCATCCTTTTTTTACCTACACACCTAGCAAGCTCTTGATAATACCAAACGGTAGAGTTCGCAAAGGCAGTCTTTAAATCGTGATCTTGATCCCAAACGGGATTTCTTACTACGCTATCCCATTGAATCACAAAATACTTGTCCTTTATTACTCCTGTCTCCAGTCCGATAAGTGAATTGCAAATTTTAAATGTTGAAGCAGGTGAAAAAGTCTGTTCGTATTGGTCTTGGTTATAAAAAACAAACTTGTCAGCTTGCGTGTCGTATAGCACGAAAGATCCCTCAACGATGAATTGGTCGTAGTACTTTTTAAAGTCATTACGAATTTCAGTTGTCTGTTTATGTTTACAGGCTGTCAGTCCGTAAACTAATATAGTCAATACCAATATGGTCTGTTTTACTGTCGTCATATTGTTGCTGCTAACGTTTTCGCCTTTAGTTTGTATTTACGTAAAAATACACTAAATTAAATAAAAAGGAAACGGG
>DAORKG010000025.1:0-51228 GCA_035439445.1 Bacteroidia bacterium | reverse complement strand
TCGAAATCGATATTGCTATCTTCTTTAGGCATAGGATTTCCTAAGATTTCGATTTTATTTTCGTTGATGTAGTTGTATAAAGCTTCGTTTAATATCTTATTGATTTCATCTACTAAAATAGACTTACCATGTTGTTTTTTTATTAAACCAACTGGCACCTTTCCCGGACGGAATCCCGGCATAGCCGCTTGTTTTTGTACTTTTTTAATCGCATTATCAACCTTTGTTTCGTAATCAGCCGGAGTTAATGTGATACTTAATTCTGCATTTAATGCGTTAATGTCTTTTTTAGATATGTTCATGACGTTTTTCTTAAATAAATATAAGGGGTGCAAAAATAATGGATTTTAGCTAAAAATCAACGATTTACCCAAAAAAATACCGTTTTTCTACCAAGTTTTATGATTTTAAGAGTAATATCTTTCACTTCTTGTAAGTTATTGAAAAACAACGAATTGTTGATTTTGCAGTTACCTATTTTGTAAGATGGGTATTTTGTAATGTTATAAATGACAAGACCTGGCATTTTTTATTTTTCTAAAACGGTTATTTACAAGGCTTTTGTGAAAAACTAATTTAATGTCCGGAATCTTTTGACAAAGTAATTTAGATATTGCTTTTTGTTAATATTAATGATGCACAAGCCTTTTCATACTCTCTTATTTTTAGCCGTTACTTTTGTATTGTTAGGGCTGATTAGTTTGGTATTCCCAGAAAAAGGAATTTATGTTACAGATAATTTGTGCATACGTTATCCCACATTTGCCTCTTTGTTTTTAGAAAAAAAGGCAGAAAAAACAGATATTTCAAATATCATTGCTTTAGCAGATGCTGAAGATAAAGCCATTGACGCTGAGTTTGCTGATACTTCATCAGTAGATACAAAAGATAGTGCTTTCGCAAATGCCAAGGCTAAACTAGTAAAAGTAGATACTTCACTAAAACTCATCACCACTATTCAATACAAGAACGAATCAAAAACTGCCATGGCTAATTTCTTCAATTCCTTGGCTAACATTGCTAATGAAGAAAAGAGTATTCGAATTCTACATTATGGTGACTCGCAAATTGAAGGAGATAGAATTAGTGATTATATAAGATTAAAATTACAAAGTGAGTTTGGCGGAGAAGGTCCCGGATTAATTTCCTTTATGCCGGTAGCGCCAAGTGTAGTTAATAAAATTTCCTGGAGTTCCGGTTGGGACCGTTATCCTGTTTTTGCCGGAAAAGATAAACGTGTGAAACATAATAATTTTGGAGCTTTAGCACACATTACGCGTTTTTTTAATTATTCAACCATAACTGATACCACTCAATATAAATCGGCTTGGGTAAAAGTTGTGACGAGTAAAAATGGAGGGCCTAAAGCGGCAGCCTACAAAAAAATAAAATTGTTTTATGGAGGCGCTCAAACAAAAACCTATGTAGAGTTGTATGAAAATGGAACGCTAAATAATGCCGATTCATTAGTAGCTGGAGGGAATTTCAATATCAAGGAATTTAATTTAAATCAAGGAGCCCTTTTGCAAGAGTTTAAATTTAAAGGGAAGGACAGTCCTGATTTTTATGGCGTTTCACTAGAAGGAAGCAAAGGAGTAATGGTAGATAACTTTGGCTTACGTGGAAGTTCAGGAACATTTTTTAATCAAATTAATTTTGGCCAACTTAAAAACTTTTATGACTATTTAAACACTAAATTAATTATCCTTCAATTTGGAGGAAATGCTTTGCCTTATATTACAACAAAAGAAAGAGCGGTTGAATTTGGAACCTATTTAAGAGCGCAAATAAATATTATTAAAAAATTAGCACCTCAGGCTTCCATACTAGTCATTGGCCCCGCAGATATGAGTGTGAAAGTTGGAACAGAATATGAAACGCACCCTCAACTTGAAGATTTAAGAGATGCGATTAAAAAAGCAGCATTTGACACCGACTGCGCATTTTTTGATATGTATAGTTGCATGGGTGGCAAAAACAGTATGTTAACTTGGGTAGAGCAAGGAATTGGTGCAAAAGATTATATTCACTTTAGCTCAGGAGGAGCTCGTAAAATAGCAGTGTTATTGTATTCATCATTAATGAGCGATTACAATAACTATGTAAAAAACAGACAGTAGACTAATGATTAAAAACAGAACTATACACATAATTTGCACTTGTCTTTTGTCATGTGTTTTATTAATGCTTTCAAAACAAACGAAAGCGCAACAATACCCTTTTATAAATTACGATCAAAGTAAATTGTACTTAGCAAAGGACAGTTCGCAGATGATGAGTTTTTATAAAAAGATAGATGAGCTAAGAGAAGGAAAGAGAAAAAAAGTAACGGTAGTTCATTTTGGTGGGTCTCATATTCAAGCAGGCTTTTGGACAGAAGTGTTGATGGATGGCTTTCAAAGTATGGGAAATTTTAATGGAGGAGGAACTTTTATTTTTCCATTTAAAATTGTGAAATCAAATAGCCCTCATTTCTTTAAATCATTTACCACAGGTAAGTGGATACGTAAACGCAGTGCTTTGGCCAAAGAAATGTGTGATAATTTGGGAATGGCTGGCATGGCAGGTATTACAAATGATAGCGCTAACACTTTTGGATTTAGTTTATTAAAGAACAATCATCATCAAAAATTTAATTCGTTAAGAGTGTATCATAATTTTAATCCAAGTTTCGAATTTTCAATTGCCAATCAAACTGGATTAAACTTTGTGAGAAATGATTTCAAAAAAAATGGTTACTCAGAGTTTTACTTCGAGACATATATTGATTCTGTGAATTTCAATTTGATTAAAAAAGATACCATTATCCCTGATTTTATGTTACGTGGATTTAGTATTGAAAATGACAATCCGGGATTTTATTACGCGGCTATTGGTGTTAACGGCGCCAGCACTTCATCTTATCTAAGATGTCAGGAATTTGTAAATGAATTAGCTACCATTCCTCCCGATTTGGTTATTTTTTCCTTAGGTGTAAATGATACACATAGTGTGAATTTTTCTAAGGATCAATTTATTGCGAATTACGATAGTTTAATATCATTAGTAAAAATTGCATCTCCTAATACTGCTATTTTATTTACAACTGTAACTGATAATTACATGACAAGAAAAACGCCTAATAGACGTCCTATTAAAGCAGAGGAAGCTATGTTTGAGTTAATGGAAAAGCATAAAGGAGCAGTGTATGACTTGTATGCGGTAATGGGTGGCTATAAGTCTATTTATAAATGGCAAAAGGCTGGGTTAGCAGCTAAAGATAAAGTACATTTTAATGGACGAGGATATACTATTTTAGCCAATTTAATGTTTGATGCTATTAATAGAAGTTATAAGTACAATAGTAAAGTGAAGTAAGTTGAATGATGTGTTGACATATTTAAAATCTTGTTTCCTTTATGTGAAAGGGCAACCGGTAATTTTTACCCAATTATATTTTTGGGGATTCTTTGCTGTTGTGTTAGGAATCTATTCGATGATTTATAAGAAGAATACACTGCGTACTGTTTATTTGTTACTAGTAAGTTTTTTCTTCTATTACAAAACCAGCGGCGTATTTTTAATCTTACTCATCTTTACAATCATCAGTGATTATAATTGGGGTCGACTTATTTTTGAAACTAAATCTGATAAAAAGAAAAAAATATACCTAACGATTAGCATGTTACTTAACTTAACCTTGTTGTGTTATTTTAAATATGCTTATTTCTTTACAGAGAGTGTTAATCAATTGGCAGGAACAGACATTACATTTTTTAATCACTTTACGCAATTTAGCAACACTTTCTTAGGCACGAATGACCCGGTAGATAAATTAATTTTACCAGTGGGGATTTCATTTTTTACGTTTCAATCAATTTCCTATACCATTGATATGTACAGAGGAAAAGTGACTCCGGTAAAATCTATTTTTGATTATGGTTTCTTTGTGTGCTTCTTCCCGCACTTAGTGGCTGGCCCAATTGTAAAGGCTAATGAATTCTTATATCAAATTTATCAACCCTATAGTTTAAAACGCAAAGAATTTGGTTACGCTATTTTTTGGATATTAAATGGGTTAGGAAAAAAGATTTTAGCTGATTATATCGCCGTAAACTATATAGACCGAATTTTTGATAATCCAAATTATTACTCAGGTGTAGAAACTGTGTTTGGTGTTTTTGGGTATTCCTTACAAATTTATGCTGATTTTAGTGGTTATACCGACATCGCTATTGGCGTGGCATTGCTACTAGGTTACCGATTAAAAACGAATTTCAAATCGCCTTACAAAGCTCAGGATGTGAGTGAGTTTTGGAAACGCTGGCATATTTCTTTATCCACTTGGTTGAAAGATTATTTATACATTCCTTTAGGAGGGAACAAATCAGGAACAATTGGTTCTTATATCTGTATAGCTTTTTTATCAATAGTATTAGTGTTGCTAACCGGTAAAATTTGGTTACTGCTAGTGTTATTATTTATCGCAATTGTATTAGTATTATTAGCGTACTTCTTCCCTAAAGTAAAACAAAGCATCAATACCAATATCAATTTATTAGTAACAATGCTACTCGGAGGTTTTTGGCATGGTAGCTCCTGGTTGTTTATTATTTGGGGCGGCTTAAATGGCTTGGGCTTAGTAGTTCACAAACTATGGCAAAAAATTTCTCCGTTTAAAGATTCTAATTCATTTGTTGTGAAAGGGATGATGGTTTTTATCACATTAGCATTTATTAGTTTTACACGTATCTTTTTTAGAAGCGACAGTTTAGATACCGTTAGTTTAATTTTTGACAGAATTACCAATCATTTTGGCGCAGCTTTAACATTTAACATCATTCAAGGTTATGCTTTAGTGTTTTCGGTCATCTTAGCTGGTTATTTGATTCATTGGATTCCAGAAACAATTAAAGAAAAATACCGTTTAAAATTTGCTGAGTTACCTTTACCGGTAATGAGTGCAGTAGCAGTGGTATTTGTATTTGTAATTTACCAAATGGTAAGTGGTGAGATGCAGCCTTTTATTTATTTTCAGTTTTAAAAAAACTCTTTTCAGAGTTTAAGCTTTGAAAAGAGTTAACGATAAATACAATAACCAAGAAATCTCTAATTTATAATAACTTGTTCGGTACAGATTTTTCCATCTCTTGTTTGTACGTGTAAAATATAGAGCCCTTTCTCATGGATTTGAAATGTGTTTTCTGATTGTTGAATTATTTCAACCTCTTTTCCAATCAGATTATACGCTTTAATAGTTTTAATATTTTTAGTATTTGTAACATTAAAAATTCCATTTGAGGGGTTTGGATATGATTTTAAATCTTGTTTGTCAGATAAAAATTCGTTTTTACCTGTTGGAATATAATCGTTTTCTAGTCGTGTTAAAAACATTCCACCATTAAATACACCTGATAGTAATATTTTTCCATCAGTTTGTATACAATTACTCATTGTAAAGTCCTGATTATAACTACCAACAATACCTGTTGTATAAAGGCCGAGATTATTAAAACCATTAAAACTTGGATCATTTACATAAGCTCCGGTTCCGTCCATTCGAAAACGATAGACTAAAGGTACTGTAGCTCCAAAAAGACTTGGCGAACTTTGACCCGAAATGATTAATTTGCTTGAGTCTGCTTGTAAAGAAATGCTGTACCACTTAGCATTGGTTGTTGCAGTGTAAATAAACTGATTTTGAGTTGGATTAATAACTCTAATTTGCCCTTCAGCGTTACCTGCACCTTTCCTAACCCCTACTGAGTATATAGTATTATCATTTGCAACAGCTACTCCGTATAACTCGCTGTAATTAATTTCACTTTGTGTTATGGTATAACCTGAACCAAAAAAAGAGTTATCTAATGTGCCATTTGTATTTAATCTGACGATTACAGCGTTTTTATTAGTAATTGAATGTCCAACGGCTACAATTTTTCCGTCTGTTTGTAACGCAATGGATCTTGCCTGAGCATCGTTTCCAAAGGCTAAGGATACGTGTCCGTTACTACCGAATGTGTTATCAATAGTTAAATTGCTGTTAAATCTTGCCACCCAAAACTTATTAACTAAGCCATCTGTTGATGATAATCCACAAATAACAAATTTTCCGTCTGGTTGAGTTACTAAGTCAAAAACATCAATACGATTAAAAAGGGATGACAAATCTATGTCTACCGATGAATATGCTAATGTTTTTTTATCAAAGATTATATGATTAGTAAAGTTCTCGCTTCGTCCAACAGCAATATAATTATTAGAGTCAATGGTATCACATGCAAAAAAGCAGGTAGTACCTGTTTCCTGTGAGCCAGTTATAAAATTACCATTACTGTCAAACTCCATTAAATAACCATCATAAGATGGACTAGACCATAACGAGCCACTGACGATGATATGCCCGTTGGAAAGTTGTTTGATATCACGGCCTTCCTTAGCGAACGTTACATTGTTAACAAATCCCATGGCAGGATCTATATGCCCAGCAAATTGGGCATTTATCAAGTTGGATACAGAAAGCAAAAGAATTACTACACGTTGTTTCATATTAGTTTAAAATTAATTTGATAGTTTTTGATTGATTATTTGAGTCAATAACATTTACAATGTATACGCCACTTTTTTGGCTAATATGTACAGACGAATCGTTAATCAATTGATAGTTCACCTCATTACCTAAAAGATCGTATACTTTAATTGTTTTAATCGTATTAATAGTTTGTATATTGATTATGCCGCTAGATGGATTTGGGTAAAGTGAAACAGAAAACTCCTGTTGAAGATTTTTAATTCCTGTTGAAGTTGGACAAGATTTGTTATTTACTAAATAAGATAGTTTGGGTGCTGGATGACTTAATAAACCGTAAGTTGTATTATTTACAATATCGTTACCATAGGTAGTTAAATTGGTAAAACTTCCTGTTGACGACAGCTGACGAGCAGAACATCCGTCATGATCCCAACTCCAGGCTAACCAACTGATTTTTTTGTTTTCGCAATAGTTTAGTAATGGCTTGTAATTTAAATTGTATTGACACATAGTTGCATCATCTTGCTGATTCGAAATTTCACCTAATACAAAAGGAATATTTTGGCTAACAACATTGTTTATTTTTGTTGCCATTTGTAAACTATCATTGTTCGCATAACCATACCAATAGGCATGGGCACTAAAAATGATATTATGCTTTGGGTCAAATGTTATTAAGTCGGTTGCAGTATTGCTAGTGATAAATGCATCTGAGGATTGACCACAATCAGGCGCATCAATCATTAATGGAAAATCAAATCCAGTTACATTTCTTAAATTGGTTATGATAGTTTGGTAGGTATTTTTATAAGTGGCTAATGCCGTGATTGAATTTGACGCCCAATTTACTTGCAGAGCTTCATTTGCAATATTTACAATAATACTTTGTTTATACTTTTGTAAAATTGGAAATACTGAGCTGTTTGTCCACCAACCGGCACCAGATGTTAAACTAGATGGATTATTGCCGCACGTAAAATCATGCAATTCAACAATAGCAATCATTTTATGCTGTATACATTTGCTAATGGCACTATCTAATGCCACATAGTTGTAGTACACATTTGCTCCAGGGTTACTCCAGTACCAAACAATACGCACTGCATTAGCACCTGTTTGAGCAATTTGATCTATTTTTAAATCACTTAATGTATAACCCCAATTGTATGGCGCATAATTAATGCCTTTAATTGTTAAGGTATCATTACAAGAGCCTAAAATGTATTTGCCACTTGTGTGAATGTAGTTGCTGGTTTGGGCTTGCGTTGTTATTGTTACGATTGTCAATAGAGAAAGTAATAATTTTTTCATATTTTTTATTTTTTCAAAGGTATGTTAATTGATTTTTGAGAACAATCACCAATATAGGTGATTTTTATACCCTATATATTTTAATAACTTTGAATGTATATTTTGATAATAAGGTTTTACATATTTTTTTATCTTTTAACAAACTTAGTGCTTGCACAAAACAAGGATGTTAATTTTTTGTTTTCTAATTCCGTATTTCAAAATTATACTATGAAAAATGGCTTAGCATCTAATTACTGTTATGATGTATTGCAGGACAGTAAAGGATATGTATGGGTGGCTACGTTAAATGGATTAAGCAGATTTAATGGAAATACTTGGTTAAATTTTCAACAGCAAAACAAAAATTCTAAATATAGGCTGCCGGCTAATTGGGTTGTAGATATTGATGAGGATAAGTTTGGTAATATTTGGATTAATACAGATAGAGGAATTGCGATGTATCATCATAAAAAAGATTCCACCATTTCATTTTCTGAACCAATTAAAGGCTGGGGAAAAATTTGTTGCACTAATACAAATCAAATTTTAGTATCTTCTTGGACAGGAATTACACAACTTCAGCAAAAGGACCATCAATTCAAATCGGTTTATGATTACACAGTTACTGCAAGAAATTCAATTCCATTTATACTTAAAGATGTCAATGGCGATAGTTGGGCTTGCCCAGAGGATAATCCATCACTCATAAAAATTAATTCAAATACTAAAAAATTAAGTTACTATAAAACGATTAATGTAAATGGAGAAAATCAATCCCCTATTATTAATTCGATTACTCAATTTAGTACGGATACTCTTTTATTAATCACTAAACAAAACGGAATTTTAAAGTATTGTGTGAAAAATAATAAAGCAGTTAGATTTTTAAAAGAACAAATAGATGATAAAGTAGAATTAAGTTGTGCTGTTATATACGAAATAAACAAAATGCGTTACTTGTTTATAGGTACAAAAGAAAAGGGCTTATATATTGTTGATTTAAAAAACAATCATATGTTCATTAACCAACATGATCACAACAATCCTACAAGCATACTTTCTAATTTTATTACTTCACTTACCATAGATAACAATCAAGGCGTTTGGGTTGGAACAAGTGCTGGTTTAAGTTTTTTTCACCCAACATTGCAGGAAAATAAATACTATTATTTTTATAATAACAATTCTATACCAAAGGGAACATTGATTAATGCGGTTTATGAGGTAAAAAAAGGTAGCTATTTAATTGGAACAGATAATAGCGGATTATTTATTTATAACGAAGAAACGCACTTTACTAAAAGCTTAATAAACAATGCACAGATCACTAGTTTCGAAAAGTGGAATAATGACGAAATATTGGTGTCTTCTAATAGTGGAGTTTACATTTATTCTATTTCTAATGTTGCATATAAACCTTTTATAATTCATGGGCAACATTTTAAGAATTCAACATTAAAAATAAAAAAGCTATCGGAAAAACTTTTAGCCTTATGTACTTATCAAGGCTTAGTAATTTTTGATTTCACAGCTAATCAAATTATTTATAATGAAATATTATTATGTAAAATAAAAAATGAAAAAAAATTTTGTAAAGATGTTCTGTTGGTAAATAATAAGCTATGGATATTGAGATTTTTTGATGGCTTAGAAATTTATGATATTGATACCAAAAGAATAATTTCACCATATATTGAAGAACTACATGGTAAACCGGTGGATTATCACAATTTATGCGTTAATAGCAATGATATATTTATTTCTACTACTGTAGGGATAGTACATGCGGATAATTCAGGTAATAAATTCAATCTTTTAAAAACAAAAAATGGATTAATGGGTGATGAAATTGAAAACGTTTGTTCAATTGGTGTAAATAATTTGTATTATACTACCCCCGAAGGTTTATACAGTTACGATATTAAAAAAGCTGAAAGTAGATTAATAAACACTTACGAAAATTATCCTCAAAAATGGTTCAATCAATTAGGCCCAGTAGATCATGAATCGGTCATCTATACAATTTCAGATTATTTTATTGTTAACTTTCCTTTTACAGTTATCAATAGTAGATCTACGCCATCTATTTCAATCGAACATGTTTTTGTAAATAACAAAGAGTATCATGCGTCAACCGATACACTTGTGTTATCCCATAAAGAAAACTCAATTACGTTTCAAATAGCCGCATTAGTTTATCCTAATGCAGCTAAACATTTTTGGAAATATAAGTTAAACAAACGTGATACAATTACTAAAGAAACAATTTCAGGAGAAATAGAATTAAATAACCTCTTGCCAGATGATTACCAGCTCACAGTATATTCTGGAAATAAAGCTGATACAAATACATTTTATACAAAAACCATTTACATTACAATTCAAAAACCTTTTTATAATACATGGTGGTTTTACTTATTAGTTTGTATTGGGTTGTTTATCATTTTTGGATTTTTTTATATATACCGACAAAAACAAAGGTTGAGATTAATTAAAATTAGAAATCAAATTTCTAGGGATTTGCATGATGAACTGGGGGCAAATGTTAGTAGTATAAATATTATGGTAAAAATGTTACTTAATAAACACAAAGAACTTTCAGATCCGGCTTTGAAAAATATTTCTAAATACTCGGTACAAATTAGCGATACTATTAATGATATTATATGGAACGTAAATCCCAATTTCGATTCCATTTCAGAATTAATTAAACGAATGACACGTTTTGCATCAGAAACTTTGGAAGCTGCTAATATAAATTATTCTATTAGTCTGCCAGATGATCAAATTAATATTCTTTTAGATAATCAGGTTAAATACCACTTATACTTAATTTTTAAAGAAGCAATTAATAATTCTGCCAAGTATTCTATGGCTAGTCATGTTCAAATAGATATTACATACAACACTGGATATTTTACATTTAAAATAAAAGATGATGGAATTGGATTTATTGAAGAGTCGATTGAAAAAGGTAACGGTTTAGAAAACATGAGGGCCAGGGCTAATGAAATTAATGCCCAGTTTGATGTGAAATCTTCATTAAATAAAGGAGTTGAAATAACTGTATTAATTAAATTAAAATGATAAGTATTGTGTTATTTGAAGATAAAGCCAATATGCGCGAATCTTTAAAATTATTAATTGAAAGTGAGCCTGAATTTAATTTGCTGGGAATGTTTCCTAATTGCAAACAGGTTAAAGAGCAGGTTTTAACATTAAAACCACATGTAGTACTAATGGACATAGACATGCCTGGAATAAATGGTATCGATGGTGTTAAAATTATAAAATCAGTGAGTCCTGAAACACAAATTATTATGCTTACCGTATTTGAAGATGATGACAAAATTTTTGAATCAATAAAAGCTGGTGCCGATGGATACATTTTAAAAAAATCAATACCTGCCGAATTGCTAAATGCTATTCATAATGCATCTATAGGTGGATCTTCTATTAGTCCAGGCGTAGCAAGTAAAGTACTTAATGCCTTTCGTGAAAAAAATAAAGTAAATCAAGTAAATGAATTTTGTTTAAGTAAAAGGGAACAGGAAGTTTTAGAACTGTTAACAAAAGGATACTCTTACAAAAAAATAGCTGCAGATTTATTTGTATCTGTTGACACAATTGGCTCACATCTTAAAAATATTTATTCTAAACTTCAGGTAAATTCAGCTCCGGAAGCTGTGGCTAAAGCCTTGAGATTAAAAATTGTTTAAATGATTTTATTTTTTGAAAAATTAATTAAATCACTCTGTAATTCTTATACTCACCAACTTTCCAGCCGGTGGTTTTTTCAATAAATAGTAAGAATTTATCCTTGATAGATAATTTAATTTGAGAAGAATCAAATTTAAAATTCCAATCTGCTGCTTTTACACGAGCTTGAAACACTTGAGGGTGTGTTCCCTTAAATTCTTCTAAGCTATCAATTTGTGAGTAATCAAATTCTTCTACCTGAGCAATATTTTTTTTCATCCATTCGTCGTCATGCCACATCTTATGAAAATTTTCTTGCTTGGCTTGTTGAGCTTTTGGAGGCTTTACCCAACCATAATGATAAATTTCAGCACTAATTGGTTTGACGTTTAGTTTGGAATTATCTGTCTTTCTAAAACCTTGTGCATCTTTGTATGAACGAATAGATTTGTCGTTTTTAATGATGCGAATTTCTTTACGGTACCAACGACGAGAATTACCAACATAGTTATAAGTGCCATAAAAATGAACGTAGTTGAATAATAATCCATCAACTTGTTTATCATCTTTGTATTTCATCATTACTTCTTTAATTGAAGCTAAATGTTTTTCATGTAAACATTCATCACTTTGAATATAAAAACACCAATCCACATCTTTACTAATGGCATCAAAAGCTTTATTGGTTTCAATGGCTAATACTTGTCCGCCTTGGCGAAGCGAATCATCCCAAACAGTTTCTATAATTTTGATTTTAGGAGAGTTGATATTTTTGATTAATTGCAAAGTATCATCATCACTATTTCCAACGGCTACAATAAACTCATCGCAAATAGGTAAAATAGAGGTAATAGCTTCTACCACAGGATAATCGAACTTAATCGCATTACGTATGATGGTGAAGCCTGCTACTTTCATTAACTGGGATTAAAACTCAGGATTTTGTCCTACAAAGTTTTGTGGTGTAATCTTTAACAACTCTGCTTTTACTTCAGCACTTACATTTAATCCATTAATAAATGCATGCATTGATTCTTTTGTAACGTGCGTGTTTGTTCTTGTTAAATCTTTTAGTGCTTCGTAAGGTTTTGGATAGCCTTCTCTGCGTAAAATAGTTTGAACAGCCTCTGCTACAACAGCCCAGTTATTTTCTAAATCTCTATTAAAAATTTCTTCGTTTAATATTAATTTATCTAAGCCTTTTAAAATACTTTTGTATGAAATTAAAATATGTGCTACTGGAACTCCTAAGTTTCTTAAAACTGTACTATCTGTTAAATCACGTTGTAAACGAGATACAGGAAGCTTAGCAGATAAGTGTTCTAAAATGGCATTGGCAATTCCTAAATTACCTTCTGCGTTTTCAAAATCAATTGGGTTTACTTTATGTGGCATTGCGGAAGAACCAATTTCTCCTGCTTTTAATTTTTGCTTAAAGTAATCCATACTCACGTATGTCCATATATCGCGACATAAATCTAATAAGATAGTATTGATACGTTTTAAAGCATCACAATAAGCAGCAATGTTATCGTAGTGCTCAATTTGTGTGGTAAACTGACTTCTGCTTAAGCCTAATGTGTTATTCACAAATTCATTTCCAAACTTAATCCAATCGTTTTTTGGATATGCTACGTAGTGCGCATTGAAGTTACCGGTTGCACCACCAAACTTAGCGGAGAAAGGAATTGTATTTAACTGATTGATTTGAATTTGCAAACGTTCTACAAATACATAAATTTCTTTTCCTAAACGAGTAGGGGAAGCAGGCTGACCGTGAGTACGAGCTAATAAAGAAATGTTTTTCCATTCTTTAGCTAAGCCGGTTAACTTATCTGTAACTTGCTTTAAGTTTGGCAATACCACTTCATGGTTAGCTTGCTTTAGTGATAACGGAATAGAAGTGTTATTAATATCTTGAGAGGTTAAACCAAAGTGAACAAATTCTAAGTATTGTTCTAAGCCTTGTGCTTTTAATTTTTCTTTAATGAAATATTCAACTGCTTTAACATCATGGTTAGTTGTTTTCTCAGTTTCTTTAATCACTTCTGCATCTGCAAACGAAAAGTTTTGATACACTGCTTTTAAGTTAGCAATTTGGCTTTCGTTCAATTTTGGTAATTGAGGTAAACCCTGTTGTGATAACAAGATGAAATAATCAATTTCAACTTGCACACGGTATCTAATTAATCCGAACTCAGAAAAGTAAGCCGCTAATTCGTTAGTTACTCGGCGGTAACGACCATCAACTGGAGATATAGCAGTTAAAGTATTTAATTCCATAATTTTTAAAAATAAAGGGCAAATATAGGGAATTTTGGAGAAAGAGCAGATAAGTTTAGAAGTAGCTTTTTTCTCATTTGAAGGTTACCACTAAAGGGACGTGGTCACTAACATGTTTCCAATTATTAAACTCAGGAACTTCAACCTTTTTCAAATTTGGGATAAATTCTTTTGACGAGAAACAATAGTCAATATGGTATGGTTTTGATATATTTCTTTGTAGAAAAAATGTAGGTTTAGTTTCTTTTCCTTGTTGTTCTTTAGAATAAAGATGATATAAACTTTCTATGTTTTGTTCTTTTAGTTCTTTTACCACATCACTATGGTTCCACCATCGATCCCATTCGTCCCATATGACGTTGCTATTAAAATCCCCTGCTATTAGTATTTTTTGAAATTTAGTTTTGTTTAATTGGAGATATTTCCAGAATTGACCTATGTAGCCAAAGTTTGGTGAATTATTTTGGTGTGTCCAGACTGCTAGTAATTGAATATCATTATTTATTAGGCAGGGAAGAAAATGTTTTACTGAATGATCTTTGAAGTTATTTGTCCAATCGAGAGCCTTAAGATTTATTTGTTCTTTAGCAAAAACACCAAGCCCTTTGTTTTTAGAATCTCCAATCCATAAATAATTGTTTGCCCAGTTTTTGTATTCTAAATCTTTTGATTCTGATGGGTTTTCACATTCTTGAATGATATAAATATCAGCGTTAAAATCTAATAAAGTATTAAATTTCTTTCTAAATGCTCCATTACAATTCCAGCTGACAATTTTCATTTCTACTCAACCACCACAATCTTCTTAAACTCTATTTTCTCTTTTCCAATTAATTTCACAACATACATGCCTTCTGCGTAGTTTGATAAATCAACCTTTTGAAGATTGCTTTGTATTTTGTTTTCAGAAATTAATCTTCCGTTTAAATCATAAATTTCATAAGCAGTAAAAATTTTTTCTGTTTGAGAAATAGTGATAGTATTTTTTGTTGGGTTAGGATAAATAGATAATCCATTTTCTGAAATTGTATTTACTTGAACTCCTGTTGAAATACCATCGTATTTGATTTGTGCCTGTTGTGCGCCAGTAATTAAGTTCTGTAAGCTATCACCTCCCACTATAGCAAATGCCACTTTCACGCTTTCGTTTGGCGCTAATTTAAATGGTCCGCTACTCATCACGTTTAATACATCTACTCCTAATCCTGCTACACCTGCTGCTAATCGCTGCGTAGATAAACTTAAATATTTATCTTTTGAGTCAGAACCATTTGCAAAATCCAAACCACCGTTACCACCGCTTACATGGTCAATGGCATAAAAGTTTGGTGGCGCTGTATTGGTTAATAATTTAATACCGCCGTATTTTCCGCCTGCTCCTGTATAAAAACTATAACCCATTTTTGTTCCTGCATCATAAGCACTTCTGTTTTGAGAGAAGGTTGCGCCATCAATGTCCCAGTCTGCAAAAATTCCTACATACATATTTTTTACACTATCAGTTGCATGAGTGTTAGTTACAATATATTCCCAAATTACAAATTGCGTATTTGGAACTGTAGCCCATGCATAGGTGTTTTGCTCAATGCTTACAGGAATTGGGTTAAAAGATAAGTTATCATTTATTTTTGCTTTTGTATCGTGATCTGAAAAAACAGATGGTATTTGTAATGCGATTCGGTTAATGGTGCCAAAATCAGTATCAGATGATCCTCCTGCTACAGCTCCTCTTACACAATCAGAAACTTTTGTGGTATCAGTTCCCACCATTAATCCTGCCTCGTATAATAAATCAGTGCTATTGTATTTAAAACCTAAACCCTGTGCTTGCGCATCCTGGTTATATCCTATTTTGCCTTTACTGGTGGCAGTTGTACTTACATCATTTACTTCAATATTAATGTAATCTACATTAATATAAACTGTAAAAAACTGTTTTGCTTGGTATGTTCCATCACTCATGCTAACC
Source organism: Bacteroidia bacterium (assembly GCA_035439445.1). Classification (GTDB taxonomy): domain Bacteria; phylum Bacteroidota; class Bacteroidia; order B-17B0; family Aurantibacillaceae; genus UBA4416. The sequence continues at coordinate 35,473 of DAORKG010000025.1, read as the reverse complement.
TCAAAGTCAATTGGTTGATTGATTGGAATTGCACCGGTTAATTTAAACGTAAAAGGGTCTAATGAATTAGTAGTACTTGCTAGAGTATTAATAATCCCTAATGATGTAGTGTTATCTATGCTACTTGCAAATGCAGATAATGGAGTTACGGTTACATTAAGAGCCGATGTTGGATCTAAGTAATTAATAAATGTTCCCCAAATAAAAAGCGTGTCTCCATTGATGAAGGATAAGTCGTTATGATCGCTCACATTTTTATCAGTCATTACTACGCTTGGAGAAGCCGGATCAGTTAAAGCTCTGAATAGATTAATTCTTCCGGTTCCTAATTTGTTAATGTATGAAGGATTATTCCCGTAAATATTATCAGCGGTAACTTTTAAACGCTCTCCAATTTGCAGTCCATTGTATGATGGAAAATGATGTTTTACAATTCCTGCTGCACCTGCAACAACAGGAGATGACATGGATGTTCCAGAAGATGTAATGTAAAAATTACCTGGCCATGTTGAGTTCACATTATCACCCGGTGCACATACATCAACCATGTATCCATAATTGGATGATGATTGTTTAGTGTCAATAGCTGTCGTATTTCCTACCGATAACACATAATTGTAAGCAGCCGGAAAAAAATCTCCGTCAACATTGTTATTTCCTGCCGCACAAACTACTAAGCAATTTTTGTTGATAGTAGCATATGTAATGATATCTTGTCCGTATTGACTAGAGCCTCCGCCACCCCATGAGCAATTGATGATATGGCAACCATGATCAGAAGCATATTTAATACCTTCGTAAGCAGCAATTAACGAACCGTTAGCGTCAGCAATTTTAACAGGTAAAAACTTGCAATTGAAACCAGTTCCTGCGCCTCCTAAATTATTATCTGCACTTGCAGCGGCTAAACCTGATACATGCACACCATGAGCATTTGCTTGCCAAGTGGCATCATTATCATTCATTCCTACGTCCCAGCCCATGTAATTATCTGTATATCCATCTAAGTCGTTATCAATCCCGTCAATCACATCATTGTAGTTACGTTTAATGTTATTGAATAAATCGTTATGAGTAGGATCGGTTCCGGTATCTGTAATTCCAATAACAATGGATGAATCTCCTTTGTCTATATTCCAGCCGGCAAATGCACTGATAGTTTGTAAATGGTATTGATCGGTTGGATTTGCTAAAGGGTCGTTTGGTACATAGTTTACTTTTGGAATAAAATGTGGTTCAGCATACACAAGGATGTTTGATAATAATAACTTGCTAATTGCTTTTTCAATCGATAAATCAGAAGTGTAATTTAATTCATAGATTAATGATAAATCAGCATAAGCTTGTCCTGCCTCATTAAAAGGTCTAACAGGGCTTTTATCTAATGGAAATTTTTTGTGAAGATTTGTGACACCAACAGCAGATGCAAATGCTTGGAATGCTTGATTTTCAATTTTATTTACGGAACATGCAGAGGCAAATGCCGGTTTTACTTTAATGATAATGGTTTTAGCCATGTAATCATTACTCGTAATGTTAGATGGCAATTGGTATCCTTTTTGGGCATTTATTTTTCCAATGAAAAAAATGCTTAGTAATAAAACGATAATAGTTTTCATGACTTTTATTTTTTAGTCTAACAAATAATTTTGGTGTTTGTTGTATTTTTCAAGCGTGCGGATACCAGATGAGCTAATATGTTCAAATTCTTTATCGCAAAAAATATTAATGATTTTAATATCCGGTTTCAACTCTTGTATATAACGGTATTGATTTTGTTCGTACTGAAAATCGGTTGAGTTTCTTAAACCACGTATCACGGTTACTTCATAGCCAAACGAATCAATGTGATCAGTCAACAAACTGTTATATGATGTAATCTGTCTGTTTGAAATGGTTTTCGGCACAGGCCATGAATGAACATCCTTTGCAGGGTTTTTTCCAAATGCAATTATGACTTTATCAAATAGCTTTTCTGCTTTTTGTAAGACGTTGTAATGCCCTTTATGAAACGGACTAAAACTACCGGCAAACACACCTATTTTTGGTTGATTAGTTTTAACGTAATCATGAAGTGCTTTTACAGAAACTGAGTTTAAATGTTTTTCTAAAAAAGCTAAACGCTGTTTTTGGTAATCCAAAAAATCATGGTGTTGATATAAAGCAAATTCTCTTTGCTCTAATTCTAACAATTCAGCAAAACTGCTGCTTGGGTTTATGGTTGAGAATTGTATCATTTATTTTTTTGAGACTCTAACGAATTTATAAAATCAATTGTATTATCAATATATTGTCTTGGTTTACCTGATACTTCTAAATACAGTTTTTCTAGGTTCTTAATAGTTTGTTCATTTTTTCCAGATATAGGCATTAAAATGTAATGATTTACTTTTCCAGTTTTTAAAGGTGTTTTGTAAAGTTTAAATTTACCATGCATTTTTCCATTATTTAATTCAGTTACTTTTTTTTGGAAAGAATGATCAGCTATAACCGAAAATAGATGTAAATCTTCATGTAATAAAAAAGCATCAATTATTGGTTTTCCAAAGTAAATGGAATTTTTTAAATCAACCGTTACCTCACCGTAGGATAAAGCACCTTTAATTGGAATATTATTTTCTAAAGCAATTTTTAACAAATAGACACAATCTAAAATTATTTTAGATGCGTCGTGTTTATTATTACCTTTTGAGAAAAAAATTATTGAATCAGAAAAAGTAAAAGATTTGGTTTCGCCTCCTTTTATTGAGTTTGAATCAACAATTACACTATTGAAATCATGTAATTCTTCTCTTGCAGCAGATAATTTATTAAGTAAAATAACTATTTCGTCATGTTTTGATTTTAAGACAAGGTCTTTAAATCCCATAATATCAAAGAAAGCTACAAACCTATTTGCTGTAGGTTCCCAATCGTTTTCAACTATTTTTTCTATTTGCGTCATTTGCGAAATCAGCGGGAAACTGTTCTATTTTTTCTTTAAATAAAATAAAGTACTGCAATTTGTTTTCTGTAAAATTTTATTGGCTTGTTCTTTAATTTGTTCGGCCGTTACTTTTTGGTAGTTCTCAATTTCTAAGTTAATTAAATTGGCATCACCCAATAATTCAGAAATAGCCAAGTTAGTTGCTTTGTTTAATACATCAGCTTCACTGTAAGTAACCGTTGATTCTACTTTGTTTTTACATTTTTGTAATTCGTCAGCTGCTACTAACTCGTTTTGAAGTTTTGCAATTTCAGCATCAATTCCTGCCTCAGCAGCATCAATGCTTACACCATCATTTACTTTTCCCGAAATCACAAAAATTCCTTTATCAAAATCCCCCATCACATACGCATGAATGTCACTAAATAGCTGCTTATCTTTTATTAGGTTTTTATATAAACGAGAAGAATTACCTCTTGATAAAATATCTGAAATTAAATCAATAGTATGATATTCTGCATCCGTACGTGCACACATGCGATAAGCCCTGTAAATGCTATTTATTGGAACATCGCGTTCAACTGTTAAACTTCTGTACTCTGTTTGCTCAGGCTCAACCGGCAAATTGCGCTTTGGTTTTACTCCGGCATCAATAGGCTCAAACCATTTTTCTGCCAAACGTTTTACTTGTTCTACTTCCACATCACCCGCCACCACTAATACAGCGTTACTTGGATTATAATGTGCCTTGAAAAAAGCTTTCACATCTTCCATAGTCGCGTCTTCAATGTGCTTAATTTCTTTACCAATCGTAGCCCATTTGTAAGGATGCACTTTATAAATTAATGGACGTAATAACAACCATACATCCCCATAAGGTTGGTTTAAGTAACGTTGTTTGAATTCTTCAATCACCACACTGCGTTGTACTTCCAGACTTTTTTTATCAAAAGCCAAACTCAACATTCTGTCACTTTCTAACCAAAAAGCTGTTTCTAAATTTTCGGCAGGAACTGTGCAGTAATAATTGGTAATATCATTAGTAGTAAAAGCATTATTTTCCCCTCCAACCAATTGAAGAGGCTCATCGTAGTTAGGAATATTGATACTTCCTCCAAACATTAAGTGCTCAAATAAATGGGCAAATCCTGTTTTGTTTTCGTCTTCGTCACGAGCGCCAACGTCATATATAATATTTAAGCATGCCATAGGCGTGCTTTTGTCTTGATGAACTATTACGGTGAGATTATTTTTAAGTTTAAACTTTTCGAACTGAATCATATATTTTTTAGTACTAAATTGAACTTAAAGATACTAAAAAGGCCTTAATAGTTCTAAAAAAGCTTATTTTTAAATGCTGTTTATGGAACTCTGGGAAAAGATAAAAAAATATGAAAGTTTGCATATTGTTTTTTGGTTGATAAAAGACAGTTGCTGGATGCTTGAATTTAAATGGTTGGGCATATTAATGGTTATTCCTACTTTAAGTATTGCCGGAGTAATTGTATACATTACCCGCCAAACAGTAGATATTTTCTTGAATTTAGCCATTTTATTTTGGATTTGTGCCAATAGTTTTTGGATGTATATTGAGTTTTTTACAACCGGAGAGCATAAATTATGGGCATCTATCCCCTTTACTTTAGGCTTTATTTTTGTGGGAATTTATTACTATAAAATCCTTATTTCCAAGGTATCCGCCGATAAATAGAAAATCTATATTTTCTGGAACAAAACTCGTCTAATTTCTTGCTGGAAAGCCATAAAAACTATTATATTAGACACTTCAATTTTAAAATCATTTTCCTATGGAAACTACACCATATCAATCAACACATAAAATTCGAATTGTAACAGCTGCTGCTTTATTTGACGGGCACGATGCTGCTATTAATATCATGCGTCGTATCATTCAATCAAGTGGGGCAGAGGTCATACATTTAGGTCACGATAGAAGTGCTCAAGAGGTTGTGAACTGCGCTATTCAAGAAGATGCTAATGCTATCGCAGTAACAAGTTACCAAGGCGGACACGTTGAGTATTTCAAATACATGTATGATTTGTTAAAAGAAAAAGGCTGTGAGCACATCAAGTTATTTGGCGGCGGCGGTGGTGTAATTCTTCCAGAAGAGATCGAAGAATTACACAAATATGGTATTACTCGTATTTATTCTCCTGATGATGGGCGTGCCATGGGATTACAGGGAATGATTAACGATTTATTGAAAAAATGTGATTTCCCAACAGGTGCAAATTTAAATGGTGAAGTAAAGAAATTTGCAGAAAGAGATTTCAAATCCATTGCTAGAGTTATTTCAGCAGCAGAAAACTTTAATGAAGTTAATGTAGATTTATTAAAAGATATCGAAGCAAAAGCAAAAGTGTCTACTACGCCAGTGCTTGGTATTACCGGAACAGGTGGGGCTGGTAAATCAAGTTTAGTGGATGAATTGGTTCGTCGTTTTTTAATTGATTTTAAGGACAAACAAATTGCTATTATCTCCGTTGACCCATCTAAACGTAAAACAGGTGGCGCATTATTAGGTGATCGTATTCGTATGAATGCTATTAAAAACGAAAGAGTTTATATGCGTTCGTTAGCTACTCGTCAAAGTAATTTAGCGTTGAGTAAGTATGTGCAAGACGCAGTGAATGTTTGTAAAGCTGCTAACTTCGATTTAATTATTTTAGAAACGTCCGGTATCGGGCAATCTGATACTGAGATTATTGAGCACTCTAATATGAGTTTGTATGTAATGACTCCGGAATATGGAGCAGCAACTCAGTTAGAAAAAATCGACATGTTAGATTTTGCCGACATCATTGCTTTAAATAAATTTGATAAACGTGGCGCTTTAGATGCGATTCGTGATGTAAAAAAACAATACAAGCGTAATCATAACTTATGGGAAATTGAAGACGATGCTATTCCCGTTTACGGAACTATCGCTTCTCAATTCAACGATCCGGGTATGAATCGTTTGTATAAAGCTGTGATGGATAAAATAGTTGAGAAAACAGGAAACAAAAACTTGACTTCCAATTTTAAAATCACAGAAGAGATGAGTGAAAAAATTTACATCATTCCTCCTTCAAAAACACGTTACTTATCAGAGATTTCTGAAAACAACCGTAACTACGATAAACGCGCTAATGCTCAAGCCGAAGTAGCACAAAAATTATATGGTATTCAAAAATCTATTGAAACGATTTCTGAATCCAAAATGGATGATAAAGATCGTTTGATTAAAGGCTTAAAAGAAGCATTTGAAAAAACAAAATTAGATTTAGATCCTCATAACTTATTGGTAATTGAAGGTTGGGAAGCTAAAAAGAAATTATACTCAAATGAGTTTTATGAATTTAAAGTACGTGATAAAGTATTAAAAATTGCTACACATTACGAATCTTTATCTCATACACAAGTTCCAAAAATTGCATCTCCAAAATATTCTGCTTGGGGAGATATTTTGAAATGGAACTTGCAAGAAAATTTCCCCGGAGATTTCCCTTACACAGCCGGCATCTATCCGTTTAAGCGTGAAGGAGAAGATCCAACACGTATGTTTGCCGGCGAAGGTGGGCCAGAGAGAACTAACAAACGTTTCCACTATGTAAGTAAAGGATTGCCTGCAGCTCGTTTAAGTACAGCCTTTGATAGTGTAACATTGTATGGAAATGATCCTGATTACCGTCCGGATATTTATGGTAAAATTGGTAATTCAGGTGTGAGTATTTGTTGTTTAGATGATGCTAAGAAATTATACTCTGGCTTCAACTTAGCAGATCCTAAAACATCTGTATCGATGACTATTAATGGTCCGGCACCAACAATGGCAGCATTTTTCATGAATGCAGCTATTGATCAACAATGTGAGTTATACATTAAAGCGAATGGTTTAGAGAAAGAAGTTGAGGCTAAAATCGACGCAATCTATAAAGCCAAAGGAACTAAACGACCTCAATACCAAGGGCAATTACCTGAAGGTAATGATGGCTTAGGTTTAATGTTATTAGGCGTTACAGGAGATCAAGTATTACCTAAAGATGTTTACGAAAAAATTAAAGCAACCACTTTATCACAAGTGCGTGGTACAGTGCAAGCAGATATTTTAAAAGAAGATCAAGCGCAAAACACTTGTATTTTTAGTACAGAGTTTAGCTTGCGTGTAATGGGTGATGTGCAACAATACTTCATCGATCAAAAAGTACGTAACTTCTATTCAGTTTCTATTTCAGGTTATCACATTGCTGAAGCAGGTGCTAATCCAATTTCTCAATTAGCATTTACGTTGGCTAACGGTTTCACGTTTGTGGAATACTACTTAAGTCGTGGAATGCACATTGATGATTTTGCTCCAAACTTATCATTCTTTTTCAGTAACGGTATCGATCCTGAGTATTCAGTAATCGGCCGTGTAAGTCGTCGTATTTGGGCTAAAGCCATGAAGTTAAAATATGGCGGTAACGAAAGAAGTCAGATGTTGAAATACCATATTCAAACTTCAGGACGTTCATTGCACGCACAGGAAATTGACTTCAATGATATCCGTACGACATTGCAAGCTTTGTATGCGATTTATGACAACTGTAACTCATTGCACACAAACGCATACGATGAAGCGATTACGACACCAACAGAAGAATCTGTTCGTAGAGCAATGGCCATTCAGTTAATCATTAACCGTGAATTAGGTTTAGCTAAAAATGAAAATCCATTACAAGGTTCATTCATCATTGAAGAATTAACGGATTTAGTTGAAGAAGCTGTATTAACTGAATTTGATCGCATCTCTGAGCGTGGCGGTGTATTAGGTGCTATGGAAACGATGTATCAACGCGGACAAATCCAAGAAGAAAGTTTATACTACGAAACATTAAAACACACTGGAGAATATCCTATCATCGGAGTAAATACATTCTTGTCAAGCAAAGGAAGTCCTACGGTAATTCCAAGAGAGGTAATTCGTTCGACAACTGAAGAAAAAGAATATCAAATTAGCATGTTGGGTGAGTTGCATAAATCTCATGCCGACAAGCACGCTGAAATGGTAACTAAATTGCAAACTGCTGCTATCCACAACAAAAACATTTTTGCTGAGTTAATGGAAGCGGCCAAGTATATGTCTTTAGGTCAGGTAACTAAATGTTTATTTGAAGTAGGAGGGCAGTATAGAAGGAATATGTAGTTTATATAAACTAAGATTAATATTTAAAGCCCTTGCAAATTGCAAGGACTTTGTTATTTTTAAATATATGTATTAATTTATTGATTAAGTGTATAAGAAGACGATACTAATAATATTCATTTTTACCGCAAACTTGTTCTGCACATATATCCTTTGCGCACAGACATCGCAGGTTGATTCATTAAAAACACGACTAAAAAAAGTAGTTTCTGACACCGATAGAGTTAGGTTGTTAAATGCTCTGTGTGAAATTGTTGAGGTTAACGATATTATAAGTTTCTCTGAACCTGCGGTAAGGTTATGTGAAAAAAATCTACTCCATACAAATCTTACACTTAAGGAAATAAATTTTTATAATGAAAATTTAGCAATAGCATATAACAACTCTGGATTTTTTTATAATATAAACTCAAATATTCCACTTGCGTTATTAAATTTTCACAATGCTTTAAGAATTCAAGAAAAGATTAATGATAAAAAGAATGTCATATACACTTTGATTAATATCGGTGCAGTTTATCATTCTCAAAATGAGTCGGTATCCAAAAATAAAAGAGACGAATCAATGTTAAATAAAGCTCTTGAGTATTATGTAAAGAGTTTGAAAATATGTGAAGAGATTAACGATCAGCAAACGCAATCAAGGTGTTTAAATGACATAGGCTTAATTTATGATGATTTAGGTGATAGTGAAAATGCTTTATTTTATTATTATAAGAGTTTAAGTGTTTCTAACAAGATTGATTTCAAAGAATCCCAAGGTATCTCATATAATAACATAGGTTATGTTTTATATAAAAAAGCTTTAGCCAGCCAGTCCGATAGGGACTCACTTTTTCTATCTGCCAAGGATATATACGAAAAAGGATTAAAAATATTTAAAGAAATTCATTTTTCAATTGGTGAAGTAAACATCTTACAGAACATTGGATTAATTTATTTGGAACTTAAGAAGTTGGATAAAGCCCAAATAGTAGCTGATGAGGGATTTGTTATTGCCAGGCAACTTGGAACTGTTGATCAGCTAAAAAGAATATATTATTTATATTATTTATTATATAAACAAAAAAAGGAAGGGTTAAAGACGGTTGAAATGCTGGAAAAATACATGTTATTTAAAGATAGTATGAATAATGAATTGACAAAAAATATTAGTTTAAAAAGTCAATTAAAGTATCAGTATGAAAAAAAAGAAGAGAAAATGAAAATTGAAAAAATGCAGATTGAGCTGAAGGCAAAGGAAGATGATAAGAGACATAAAATTATTATACTAAGCGTAGTAATAGGTTTAATTATTGTTTTTGTCTTCACGGTTTTTTTGTATAAATCATTACGACAAAATAAAAAAGCTAACAGTATAATTACCTTTCAAAAAAGGGAAGTAGAAACTCAAAAACATATAGTAGAAGAGAAACAAAAAGAGATTTTAGACAGCATCAATTACGCTCAACGTATTCAATACTCTTTATTGGCAAGTGATAGTTTATTAAAGCAAAACTTGAAAGATTATGTTTTATTCTTCAAGCCTAAAGATGTAGTTAGCGGCGATTTTTATTGGGGCTCGAAATTAAGTAATGATCGTTTTGTATTAGTTACAGCAGATAGTACAGGCCATGGCGTGCCGGGAGCTATTATGAGTATGTTGAATATGAGTTGTTTAAACGAAGCTATTAATTCTGAAAAATTAATGGAGCCAGCTGATATTTTAAACGCAACACGTAAGAAAGTGATTAGCCATTTAGCAAACGATGGCAGTGCTGAGGGAGGCAAAGATGGGATGGATTGTAGTTTGTGCGTTTTTGATTTTGAGAATAAAATTTTGAAAGTAGCCGCCGCTCATAATCCGGTTTGGATTGTAAGAGAAACAGAGGTTATCGAAATCAAACCCGATAAAATGCCGGTGGGTAAACACGATAGACAAGAAGTACCATTTACCCAACATGAAATTCAATTGCAAATAGGCGATGTTGTTTATACCTTAACTGATGGTTTTCCCGATCAATTTGGTGGAGAGAAAGGCAAAAAGTTTATGAGTAAAAACTTAAGAGAATTGTTAGCAGCTAATGCTCATTTGCCAATGTATGAACAAAAGACTTTATTAGAAACTACGTTTGCTCAATGGAAAGGCGATTTGGAGCAGGTGGATGACGTGACGGTTATTGGAGTTAGAATTTAGTAATCAAGGATTATATAGTTCTAACTAATTGCGTTGGCTTTTTTCTATATTTACAAAAATTCCAAATTTATGTTGTTACGTATTACGATTTTCTTTTTTTGCTTTATGAGTAAGTCAATTTTTTCTCAGCAAAAGATTGAATTTAAACAACAGCTTAACACCGTAGATACTGACATCGCCCGGTGCAGGGTTTTAAGTTTTTTGACAGATAGTGAAACAGATGATGGGCTCATCAATGAATATAATAGACAGCTAGATTCCATTTGTAATAGGAATTTAAATAATTCAAATATTGACCAAAAGTCAAAATTGGCTTTTTTAAAGTTCAAGTCAATTGTACTAAATAATTATGGAGTTGATTATGAAAACAAAGGAGATATTCCTAAAGCACTTGAGTGTTATGAAAAAAGTTTGAAAATAAGAGAGCAGATAAATGATAAACTTGGCGTTTCAAGTTCTCTTAATAATATTGGATTAATATATAGTAATCAAGGATATGAAAACAAAGCTCTGGAGTATTATGCCAAGAGTTTAAGCATACAGGAAGCGTTACAGGATAAGCAAAGTATTGCAACTACGCTTAATAATATTGGACTTGCTTATTATAATTTAAAAGATATTCCAAGGGTTCTGGAATATTACCATCGAAGTTTGAAATTGCGAGAATCAATTGACAATAAAGAAGGTATTGGTATTAGTTTAAATAATATTGCACAGGTATATGCTGAGCAAGAAGATTTGATGAAAGCCATGGAATATTTTGAAAAGAGTTTAAAGGTTGGCGAACAGATTAATAATAATAAATTGATTGCGACCACACTCAATAATATTGGGCTTATGTACAAAAACAAAGGTGATTTTGAAAAAGCTTTAGAATATTATAACCGTAGCTTGAAAATAAGAGAACAAATGAATAATAAAGCAATGATAGCTACGATTCTTGGTAATATAGGTATAGTTTATAAAAACAAAGAAGATTATGATAAAGCTTTAGAATATTATTCGCGAAGTGTTAAACTTAATGAAGAGGCGAATGATATGGATGGACTTTCAAGTTCCTTAAGTAATATCGCAAGTCTTTATATGAAACAAGAAAAATATAAAGAGGCAAAGCGTTTTGCTGAAAGAGGTTTAAAAATTGCGAATGAAATTGGCTACCCTAGCGCTATAAAATCTATAAGCGCTAAGCTTAGTAAAATTTATGCTAAAACCGGAGACTTTGAAAATGCTTACGAAATGCATGTACTTTTTAAGTCAATGAGTGACAGCATAAATAATGAATCTAACAGAAAAGCTACAATCAAAAGTCAGTTTAAATATGAATTTGATAAGCGTGCAGCAGCTGATAGTGTGAGGGTTTCTGAAGAAAAAAAGCTTGTAGCTGCTCAATTAGAGAAAGAAAAAACCCAGCGAATTGCTTTATATGGAGGCTTAATCTTAGTGATTATTTTTGCAGTTTTTATGTTCAATAGGTATCGAATTACAGAGAGGCAGAAAGAAATTATTGTAGTAAAAGAGCAAGAAACAAAAAGACAAAAATATCTCGTTGAAGAAAAGCAACGTGAAATTTTAGATAGTATTAATTATGCGCAACGAATACAATACTCTTTACTTGCAAGTGAAAAGTTATTGAATGAAAACTTAAAAGAATACTTTTTACTGTTTAAACCCAAAGATGTAGTAAGCGGTGATTTTTATTGGGGTACAAAACTGAACAATGGCAATTTTATTTTAGTAACAGCAGATAGCACAGGACATGGTGTTCCGGGCGCTATTATGAGTATGTTAAACATGAGTTGTATAAATGAAGCTATTAATTCGGATAAATTATTTGAACCAGCTGATATATTAAACGCAACACGCCAAAAAGTGATTTCTCATTTAGCAAATGATGGTAGTGAAGAAGGCGGTAAAGATGGAATGGATTGTAGTTTATGTGTATTTGATTTTAAGAATAAAATTTTGAAAGTAGCCGCTGCTCATAATCCTGTATGGATTGTTAGACGGCAAGAAATTATAGAAATTAAAGCCGATAAAATGCCTGTTGGTAGACACGATAAGCAGTATATCCAGTTTACACAACATGAAGTTAAATTGCTTGACGGGGATATGGTTTACACTTTAACCGATGGACTTCCAGATCAATTTGGGGGTGAGAAAGGTAAGAAGTTTATGAATAAAAATTTAAGAGAGCTTCTCGTGGCTAATTCTAACCTACCTATGAAAGAGCAATGTCAATTATTGGAAAAGACCTTTGTGGATTGGAAAGGTGACTTGGAGCAGGTAGATGATGTAACGGTGATAGGCATTAGGATTTCTTGATAAATCAAATAAATCTGTCAACAGTATTTTTTCTATTCAAATTTTCCTTAGTTTTACTTATATAAACTTTAAAACAAATCTTTATGATGAAAAAAATCCTTTACGTTATTATCGGTATTTGTGTTATTTATTTGGTGATGTGTTTATTTGGACCATCTAAAATTAAAGTTGAACGTTCTATAGACATTAAAACTGCTTCTGTTGAAGAATTACAACATCATTTAGCAGATTTTAAATTATTCCATGATAAATGGAGCCCATGGACAAAAAGAGACCCTAACATGAAGACGATTTATTCTGGAGTATGTTGTGAGCCGGGAAGCAGCTACAGATGGGAAAGTGAAGTTGATAGTGTTGGCAAAGGAACAATGACGTTTAATAAATTTACTCCTGATAGTGTTTTAATGACTTTAAGTTTTGATGGAATGGGGGATAATGAATTGTATTTTATTACAAAACCATCAAATAACGGAACTATAAATGTGACTTGGGGAGTGGTATTTGATATCGGTTTCTTTGGACGTGCGCCAATGATATTTATCAATATGGATAAAGTTATTGGAGGAGATTACGAAAATGGTTTAACTAAATTAAAACAAGAAATTGAATCTATGCCATCTCCTTCGTCTTCTAATTATGAAGTAAAAGAATTGAGCTGGGACGCAAAAACATTTTATGGAGTTAAGGCAAATTTATCATTCGATAAAATCTCAGCATTTTTTGGAGAGTCTTATGCTAAAATTGGAGCAGCATTAGGTAAGGCAAAAGCACAACCTATAGGCATGCCAAAAGCTGTTTATTTTACATTTGATGAAAAAACAATGGTTACAGATGTAGCGGCAGTTATGGAAGTAGCTAATGGTACAAAACTTGAAGGCGTTGAGAAATTTGAAACTCCTGCAAGTAAGGTATTACTAATCGAATATTTTGGGGCTTATGATAAGTCGGCAAACGCACACTATGCCATGGATGCATACATGAAAGAAAAGGGTTTAACACAAACTTTTGTACTGGAAGAATATGCAAATGACCCAATGACAGTGAAGGATACTGCTAAATGGCAAACTAATATTTACTACTTAGTAAAGTAATTTTAATTTAAAAAAACTTATAGCCTTTGCAATGCAAAGGCTTTTTTTATTTCAGTATTAATCTTAATTTAGTGAGATACATTCTACAGTTTATTAAAACTATATTTTACATACTATTCACATTATTGATTACTAAAGGGGTTTCCCAAAACCTGGATAGTTTGTATAATTTGTATAAAAAGCAGCAAGATTTAAAATTAAAAACTAAAGATCTTTTAATATATGGAGATGCTCTGCTGCATCACAATATTGATTCAGCTTTCTCCTGTGCAAATTTGGCATTGAAAAATGCTAAACAATTAAAAGACACATCGATTACGGCAGAATCGCACATGTTATTGGGTTATGGTTTGGAATCGAAAGGAAATTATAAAGCTGCTTTGCAAAATTTTATTATCGCTTCGGATATTTTTAAAAAGACAAAAAATAAAGCTAAACTGGCACAATGCTATACAGCTATGGGCATTGTGTATTGGTATCAGGGGTTTTCAGATAAAGCAATTGAGTACTATAAGAAAAATATCTCTATATGTTTAGAGATAAAAGATGAAAATGGGACTGCTGCTAGTTACGGAAATATTGCTATCATATTTGATGAACGACAAGATTTGGATAATGCTTTGTTATACTACAATAAGGCATTATTTATATTCGAAAAAAATAAAAGAGCAATGCAAACTGCCGCATGTTTAGATAACATGTCATTAATTTATAAGCAGAAAAAAGAACTTAAAACAGCATTAGATTTTAATTTAAGAAGCTATAAGTTGCGAGAAAATTTAGGCGACACGTTGGGAATGTTAGCCAGTATGGAAAATTTGGGCGGAATATTTATTTCATTAAATAAATATGACGACGCAATTGCAATTAGTGATAGGGTAATTACGATTGCAAGCAGATTGGGTTCTAAAGAAGACATTAAGTATGCCTATATTAATTTAAAAGATGCTTACGAGGCAAAAAAAGATTATAAGTCGGCTAATATTATTTTAAATAAATTGATGGAAATCAAAGATAGTTTAAGAAATATCGAAAACGCAAATCAAATCGCGGAGTTAGAAACCAAATTTAAAACAAAAGAAAAAGAAACTGAACTCTCTGAAATAAAATTAATGCAAGAACTCAGAGATGCTGAGAATGCTGAAAAATTAAAAAGAAAGAATTATTCTATTATCATTTTAGCACTAATTGGTTTCTTTATATTGTTGTTGGCTTTTATTTTATTGAAACGTTTTAAGGAGAAAAAATTAGTTGCCGAAGAATTAAGTAATAAAAATCAAGCAATAGAAAATCAAAAACAATTATTGACAAAGCTTATTTAGAATTATCTGAAAAGAATAAAGATATTACAGATAGTATTAAATATGCTCAGCGTATACAGGAGGCAATATTCCCATCATCGACCACTTTTTCTAATTTACTTCCACAGTCGTTTGTGTTTTTTAAACCAAAAGATATTGTAAGTGGCGATTTTTATTGGGTAGAAAAAGGGAATGAAGATTCGGTATACATGGCTGTAGTGGACTGTACCGGACATGGTGTTCCTGGCGCATTTATGAGTATTGTTGGGTTTAATTTATTAAGTAAAGCAATACATGAAAATAAGTGTGATACGCCAGCCGATATTTTGCAACAGGTAAATATTGATTTAACAGAAACCTTAAAGCAAACTTTGGAAACCAGTTCTGTTAAAGATGGTATGGAAATTTCGTTATGCAAATGGAATAAAAAAAATAACGAATTGCTATTTGCCGGAGCTAATACAATAGTTTATCATGTGAGCGATAAGCAAATGAATATTATAAAAGGAAACAAACATCCTATTGGAGGTTTTTATGGAGAGCAACTAAAACCATTTCAAAATATTAAAATTAACGTTGATGCCGGTGATTGTGTTTATTTATTTTCAGATGGCTACGCTGACCAGTTTGGTGGAGAGAAAGGTAAGAAGTACAAATACAAACAACTTGAAGAGTTTTTATTATCTAATTCCGATAAGCCCGTAATTGAACAACAGGAATTATTAGCGAATGAATTTGAAAGATGGAGAGGCTATTTAGAGCAAGTTGATGATGTGTGTGTGCTAGGTGTGAAATTTTAAACAACAACGATGAAAAAAATATTTTCAATAATTTTTCTAATTATTTTCGGTAATTTGTTTTCTCAATTAGATTCTTTGAAAAATCAGTCGCATTACAAAGATCATTTAACGTGGAGCGATACATTTTTTGGAAGTGAGGATCTTTATCAGGTCTGTTACCCTAAGGATCATCGTTCAATGTTCTATTTTATCATTGTTTTTTCTATTACGACTGTTGTGTTTGGTTTGTTAATTATTTACATTAAACATCATAGTAATAAGCACTTGAAAGAAAAAAACGAAATTATTGCTGAACAAAATAAAGATTTGATAGACAGTATAAATTATTCACAACGCATTCAACAGGCAATACTACCTGATAGTACAACTGAAGAAATTGTTTTAAAGAATGGTTTTGCTTTGTATAAACCAAAACATATTGTGAGTGGAGATTTTTATTGGTTACATAAATGTGATGACAACTTGTTTTTTGCCGTAATTGATTGTACAGGACATGGTGTGCCTGGAGCGTTATTAACCATGTTAGCTTATAATGCTATTAACAAAGCAGTGATTGAAAAAGAAATTATGGATCCAACTGCAATATTGGATAGTATGAATACTGAAGTTAAATCAGCTTTAAAACAAAATAAGAATAATCCTATACAAGACAGTATGGAGGTTGGTATTGTTTGTTTAAATACTTTAACAAACGAAATTAATTATGCCGGTGCCAATACTTCTTTAACGTATATTCAAAATGGTGAACTAAAAATTGCAAGTGCCGGAAAATGCTCTGTAGGTTCTGTTCAAGATGGAAACATTGTTTTGCCAACCACACATTCTATAAAACTAAATTCGGGAGATTGTTTTTATTTGTATTCTGATGGATTTGCAGATCAATTTGGTGGACCCAAAGGTAAAAAGTATAAATACAAACAATTGGAAGAATTGCTAAAATCTAATAGTAACAAAACACCTTCTCAACAAAAAGAACTGCTTAGCTTGAGTTTTGAAAACTGGAAAGGTAAATTAGAACAAGTAGATGATGTAACTGTTTTAGGGTATAAAATAGCTTAATAATTGTCTATAACCTTTTCAATAAGTTCTAATTTTACGCCGCAGTATAATTCATAATATCCTATTTTTTTAGGTAAAGCAAAACATAAATCATTGCCAACATTCTTTTTGTCGTGTTGGATGTATTGTAATAAGTGTGATTTAGTTTCTTTACTTATTTTAACTGGAGTATAAATTGATGAGACATAGTCTCTAATCTCTTTATTTTCTTTTGCTGTTATTTTTTTTAATGATAGCGCAATATCACTTTCCATAATCATCCCAGCAGCTATTGCTTCACCATGCAAAATATCTTTCTTTTGTCCAATTAGTGAGCTTTCAAGTGCATGACCTATATTGTGCCCGAAGTTTAAAGATTTACGTAAATCATTTTCATGTAAATCTTTTTTTACGACAGTATTTTTTAATTCAATAGCTTTTGTAATGATTTCTTCTGAGCAAAAATCTTCAATTTTTTTTACTTTTTTCAATTGTTTCCAAAATTCAGCGTCAGAAATTAAAGCTATTTTTATAACTTCTGCATAACCATTTTTTATTTGTCGCTCAGATAGAGTTTCTAAAAAAGTTGGATTCACAAAAATTGCTTTAGGCTCACTAGTTGTTCCAATATGATTTTTGATACCTTCAAAATCAACACCTGTTTTTCCTCCAACACTGGCGTCTACCATGCTTAATAAGGTTGTGGGAATATTAATACAATCTATTCCTCTTTTAAATGTAGAGGCTACAAATCCACCTAAATCACTTATAACGCCGCCTCCTAGGTTAATAATTAAACTTTTTTTATCAGCTCCGGCATCAGTTAGTGCTCCCCAAACTTGTAAACAAGTTTCTAAAGTTTTTTTATCTTCTCCACTTTCCAATTCTATAATTTCAGCTTCATTTAAAGTTGGCACATGAAACAATAATGATGGCAAACAACATTCAAACGTATGCTCATCGCAAATGATAAAATAGTTTGTGTAGGAGTTTTTTTTCAAAAATGTATTTAAAGAATCGAAACTTTTTTCTCCGATGTAAATAGAGTAGGATGTAGATTTAATGATAGCCATATTATAGCATTTGTTTTATTTGAGATAAAGCTTGCTTAGCTTTTGTGTTATTTGGATTTTGTTTGATTATTTTATTCAAATAGGTTTCTGCTTTTTTAAACTCTTTTTTATAGGCATATAAACCGGCAATGTTTAGTAAAAGAGCCTCATAATCAGGATCAAGAGATAATGCTCTAAAGTAAAGTTTTTCTGCTTCATAAACATTCCCTTGAGATAATTTTATATAACCCAAATTGGTTAATGCAGAAACATGTTTGGGATTTTCTTTTAAAATTTCATTAAACTCTTTTTCTGCATTTGGTAACAAACCTTTCGCTGCCAATGCTGAGCCATATTTGTTTTTAAAATCTAAAACATATGGTGCTAAGTCAACAGCTTTTCTATAATAGTTAATGGCACGTTGCATATCTCCTAAATTATAAAAGGCCTCTCCAATACGATAGCTTGTCCAAGCATGATCATTGGAATATGATTTTTTTATAAGCAATGAATTCATAATGGTTTGGTCGCTTAATTGATTAACTAATGAAGCTATTTTTGAATAGTCGTTTTTTATAAAATGTAATTGCACTAACGGTTCAAAGTTTGCCTTAATATCTGTTTCTGTTTTGTCTTTTAAATAAGTTGATGCGCTATCAAGATAATATACCTGATTGTCAAATTTTTCGTATTGATTTAAGTAAGCTTTTGCTTTAGTAACGGAACTTGGATTTTTTTCATTAATAGCAAATAAACCAATAAATGTTTTAATACCCTCTTTATCTTTTTTGGTAATTGGTTTTCTGATATAATGGTCGTGAACCGTCACGTGTGGGATATCTATAGAACCTGATTTTGGCATGTGACAGCTTACGCAATTTGACGTTATTGTAATTCCTTTTTTACTACAAATTATTTTTGATTTCCCATTTTCATTATGACAAGAATTACAAGCGTCATTAAATACATTCGGATTTGTTTCTCTCACGCTCACATGTGGATTATGACAGGTAACACAAGTCATAGCATCCTTATATGGCTTTAAGTTATCGGTGGCTGTGGCTCTCGAATCCACCTTTTCTTTCGACTTAATAAAACATGCACTTTGTTTTAATCTATCGGCATGTGATGCCATAATAAATTCGTCATCTGCATTTTTGTATTTAGGTAAAAACACAGTCATAAAATCACTTAGCTTCATACCTGGTTTAAAATCATAAAATGATTTTCCTTCTTTTAAAATGGTGTTTCCTTGCAAATGACAACGTTGACATATATCAAATTGAGCATCAATACTTAATTTGGCAGGATTTACAATGCTGTAATCAATATATTTCGATGTATCAATTCTGCTACCTGTTTGGCGTTGAGCTACATGTATGCTCCCCGGTCCATGGCATCGTTCGCAATTAATGCCTTCGGGTACAGCAGTAAATTTATTTTCAGAACCTAATACAAACTCAGGGTAGTTGTTATGACAACTCATGCACTCTAATCCAATTTTGCGCATAAAACGGCTATTGTGGCCGTCTTCAAAACCCGGTGGTAAATCCCATTTCTTTTTTTGGGTATAAAAAGTCATGGGCATTTGGTTTAAATAGCCATTTACTGATTGTATATGTGAGTTAGTGTGTTGTCCTGAACCAACAATATAATTAACGGTTTCTAATCTTTTATAAATAGTATCTCTGCCTTGTAAACGATATTCTAAAAATCTTAAGCTATCATTTTGCCAAAATGCTTTGTAATAAAAATCACCAATCTTATCATAAATCACAGAGTTGTGATAATCACCGGATGATTTAGTTTTAGAGGCTACATCAAATGATTTACCCATTCCTGTTTTAATAAAGGTGTTATAAATATCCTGATGACATAATTTGCAGGTGTTTATCCCTACATACTTTGCCGAGTCAGAATGATTTAAGTAGAGTAATGTGTCTTTTTTCACTTCTGCTGATAATGATTTTCCTCCGGGAGTTTCGCAGGAAAAAAATATCACTCCAACAACAAATGTTAAACAGAATTGAAGATATTTAATGGAGTTTGACAATCTTAAATTTGTATTCCCCAAAATTAACATAACAATTTGTAATTGCATTAAATCGCAAAAATCATCTCAATAATCATTATTTAACGCTTATTTAACGATAAAGTGTAGATTTTCAATAAGATAAATTGGTTTCTAGCGTAAAAAGCACTACTTTTGCGCCCTTATTAAAATAAACCATGTCAGAAATTAGAAACATTGCCATCATTGCCCATGTCGATCACGGGAAAACAACATTAGTAGATAAAATTTTACATCAGTGTAATTTATTCAGAGAGAATCAAGAATCTGGAGAGTTAATCCTTGATAACAACGACTTAGAGCGTGAACGTGGTATTACCATTTTGGCTAAAAACGTTTCTGTTAACTATAAAGGAACAAAAATTAATATTATTGACACGCCGGGCCACGCCGATTTTGGTGGCGAAGTAGAACGTACTTTAAACATGGCTGATGGTGTAATTTTATTAGTGGATGCTTTTGAAGGGCCAATGCCTCAAACGCGTTTCGTTACTCAAAAAGCTATCCAAGCCGGTAAAAAAGCAATCGTAGTTATCAATAAAGTAGATAAGCCAAACTGTCGTCCTGAAGAGGTTCATGACAATGTATTTGATTTATTCTTCAACTTAGATGCTACTGAAGAACAATTAGATTTCCCTACAGTTTACGGGTCAAGTAAACAAGGTTGGATGGGTCCTGATTACAAAACTCCAACCGCAGATATTACTTATTTATTAGATACTATTTTAGCTAAAATTCCTACAGCGCCTCAACGCGAAGGGACTTTACAAATTCAAATTACATCTTTAGATTATTCTTCTTTCATTGGTCGTATTGCGGTAGGACGTGTTTACAGAGGAATTATTAAAGAAAATATGCCGGTTAGTGTTGTAAAACGTGATGGTAGCATTCAAAAATCTCGTATTAAAGAGTTATTTGTGTTTGAAGGTTTAGGAAAAGTAAAGGTTGCTCAGGTGCAAACTGGTGATATTTGTGCGTTTACTGGTATTGAAGGGTTTGAAATTGGTGATACAGTTGCTGATTTCGAAAATCCGGAAGCTATGCCAACGATGAAAATTGATGAGCCTACTATGAGTATGTTATTTACTATTAACAACTCTCCTTTCTTTGGTAAAGATGGTAAGTTTGTTACTTCTCGTCACTTACGTGACCGTTTATACAAAGAGTTAGAGAAAAACTTAGCGATGCGTGTTGAAGAAACATCCTCACCTGATTCTTACTTAGTATTTGGTCGTGGTATCCTTCACTTATCTGTATTAATTGAAACAATGCGTCGTGAGGGGTATGAATTACAATTAGGACAACCACAAGTAATTGTTAAGGAAATTGATGGTCAAAAATGTGAACCAATTGAGGTTTTAACAGTAGATGTTCCTCAAGAATCAGCTTCTAAAGTAATTGACTTAGTAACTCAACGTAAAGGTAATTTATTAATCATGGAAGCAAAAGGAGATTTAACTCATATTGAGTTTGAAATTCCTTCTCGTGGTATTATTGGTTTACGTAACAATGTATTAACTGCTACAGCTGGTGAGGCTATTATGGCTCACCGTTTCAAAGATTATGAGCCTTGGAAAGGTCCAATTCCAAGCCGTATCGCAGGGGTATTAATTTCTAAAGATAAAGGAACTGCAGTCGCTTATTCAATTGATAAATTACAAGATCGTGGTAAATTCTTTATCGAAGCAGGTGAAGAAATTTATCCGGGAATGGTAATTGGAGAACATATCCGTCCGGATGATTTAGTGGTTAATGTTTGTACAGAAAAACAATTAACAAACATGCGTGCTTCTGGAACTGACGAAAAAATGCGTATTGTTCCAAAAATCAACTTCAGTTTAGAAGAAGCTATGGAATATATCCAAGGTGATGAGTACGTTGAGATTACTCCTAACCACATTCGTTTACGTAAAATCTATTTAGATGAAAACGAACGTAAACGTATGGGAAAAGCATTAGTTTCTAAATAATCATTATTTCAAATAGCTAAGAGGCAAAGTAAAACCATTGTGTTTTCTTTGCCTTTTTGCATTATACCATTATTATCCCCCTCTGGAGGGGGCTAGGGGGAGGAAAATAAACACGTTTAGATAAAAGAAAATAATCTTGTACTTTTAACCACGAAATCGAATATGAGTAAGCCTAGTTACGAAGAAATATATATGGAGTTAGCCGAAAAGCTGGCTTTACGTTCACACTGTGTAAAAGCTCAGGTAGGAGCAGTTTTAACTAAAGATACACGTATTGTTTCTTTAGGATATAATGGCCCACCTGCGGGAACTCATAACTGTGATCAAGAATGGCCTGAACATGGTTGCGCACGTGATAGCAAAGGAAGCTGTTCTTTAGCACTTCATGCCGAGCAAAATGCGATTTTATACGCCGTGAAGAATAATACAACTATTGACGGTTCTACTCTATATGTTACTTTATCTCCATGTATTGCATGCGCACGAGTAATTTATACTATGGGGATAAAGAAAGTTTACTACAAAAACAGCTATGCCGAATACAAAAAAATTCCCTCTGATGAAGGCGTTGACTTTTTAAGAAAATTTGGTGTAGAAGTTATTAGATATAAAGGAAAAGAGTAATACGATAAACGTTATATAAAAATTTCAAATTATCAAATCATGTTTTTAAGAATCTTTTTCATACTAGTTACTTTTTTAATGTTTCAAAACGCTTGTTTGGCGCAAGAAGGAGGAGGTCCTCCTAAAAAAGAGCAGTCAATGAAGAGTAAAAGAAAACAGTATAAAGAAGATAAAAGAAAATGGAAAGAAGAGCGTAGAAATAAACGTGCTGAAGAGAAAAAAATTCGTGATCATCACAAGCGAATTCAAACCAAAGAAGTTCGTAAAAGAATGAAACGAAGTAAAGGAAAAGCTATTAGAAATAATACACATCAACGTGAGCCATTTTTCCAACGTTTATTTCAGAAAAAAAGAGGTAAGGCATCAAGACAGCCAAAGGAGAAAACTTCAAAAGTTCAACAGCATTAAAAGTTTGAATAGATTTCAATTTTGGTCTATTTTTAACCACTTATTCCCAAAAACCCACCACTTATCAATTTAGTTCACCCATTTAACAGATCGTGAATTTCAACAAGGTCTTTATTAGTAATTTCGTGTTAATTCTTGTTAAGATTTAGTACCCTTTAACAAAAAAAACTTGGAAAATAACAGCCACATAATCAGAATATTACAAAAAACCGGCAGAAAAATTTGCAGTAGTTACCTATCATTTATATATTTATCCGCTCGTACAAACCGAGCGTAATTAAAAAACTATCAATATGTTAAGAAAAATTTACTTTTCAATCGTAACACTTTTATTAGTTAGTGCCTCTGCAATAGCCCAAAACAATGGGGGAGCCATTAAAGTTTTATTAAAAGACAAGACAAATGGAGAAACCATTCCGTTTGCCAACGTAGTTGCTTACCAAGGTGGTGTTCAAGTTGGTGTTGGTACTACAGACATGGATGGTTATGCTATGATTAAGCCTCTAGCTCCAGGAAAATATGATGTTAAAGGTGTTTATGTAGGTTACCAAGCTCAAGAAATTAAGGGTATTGTTGTTGGTGAGTCTAAAACAGCTTATGTAACAATCGAGCTATCAAATGGCGAAGGTGTTAGATTAGATGAGGTTGTGGTTGTTGATTATCAAGAACCGTTAGTAGACGGGGATATGAAATCGGGTGGTACAGTTACTCGAGAAGAGTATCAAAACATGGCTACAAAAAACATTAACTCAGTAGCTGCAACAACAGCAGGTATCTACCAAGCAGATGAAGGTGGTTCATTGAACGTTCGTGGTGGTCGTACGAATTCTACAATTTATTTTGTGGATGGTGTAAAAGTATTAGGTGGTGGAGCGTCTGGAGTTCCTCAGCAAGGTGTTGAGCAAATTAACGTAATAACGGGAGGTGTTCCTGCACAGTATGGTGATGCAACTTCAGGTATTATCTCAGTTACTACTCGTGGTCCTCAAAGTAAGTTTTTTGGAGGTGTAGAATTAATCTCTTCTCAGTTAACTGACAAATACGGTTACAACTCTCTAGGTTTTTCTGTGGGTGGTCCTATTTTACAAAAAAGAGATTCTACTGGACAAAAGAAACCAGTTATTGGTTTCTTCTTATCAGGTCAAGGTACTTATGAAAAAGATCCTGATCCTTCTTATGTTAAGATGTGGAAATTAAATGATGATAAATTAGCTCAATTAGAAAAAACGCCTTTGCGTTTAGTTACTGTTGGTGCTGATGATGTGTTCTACCGTGAGTTGGATTATGTTACAAAAGCTGATATGACTCAAACAGCTGTTCGTCAAAATGTAGCTAATCGTTCAGTTCAATTAAGTGGTAAGTTGGATTTTAAAGTAGCCCCAAATACTAACTTAACTATAGGCGGAGCGTTTGATTATGGTAACAAACATGATTTTGTCTATACATATTCTTTATTTAATCCTCAAAATAACCCTCAGGTAATTAACACTACTTGGAGAACATACGCTCGTATTAATCAGAAGTTTGGGGCTAACCAAACAGGTTCTGAAAAAGAAAAATCACAGGCTTTAATTACAAATGCTTATTTTACTTTCTTAGCTAGTTACGAAAAAGCTAAATCTAAAACTCAGGATGATACGCACAAAGATAAAATCTTTAATTACGGTTACCAAGGGAAGTATAATTTCACTGTTGACACTACAAGTAATTACGCTTTAAGATTTGATGAGGTAAATTTAAAATACTATTTAGATTACCAAGGACCAACTAGAGGGCCTGTTTCTTACGAAAGAAGTGATTTAAATCCTACGACGGCAAACTACTCTTCACAAGTTTTTGACTTTTTTGGAACTATGCCTTCTATTCAGGCAGCTCAAACAAATTATGCATTCGTAAATGGTGATAGACCACAAAGTATTAATAGTTTATTTGCTTCTACTGGTCGTCAATATAATGGATATAGCATTACAGAGTCAACTCAGTTACGTTTTGCATCTAGTTTCTCGGCAGATTTTAAAAATCATGCTGTTATGGTGGGGGTAGAGTATGATCAGCGTAATCAAAGTGGATATCAGGTTCTTCCTATTGAGTTATGGACCCGCATGAGAAACTTAACAAACAATCACTTAACAACTTTTGACACTGCAAATCCTATATTAATCCCAGGTACAAATGGTAATTTAGATAAAATTTATTACAGATACCTTTATAATGCTGAGGGGCAGAATCAAATTGATAAGTCTTTGAGAGAGGCTTTAGGTTTGAGTGCTGATAATCAAACTATTATTAATCCTGATGCTTTCTCTCCGGATGATTTAAGATTAGATATGTTTAGCGCACAAGATTTGTTACAGAGTGGCCAAAATCCTTTAGTTGATTATTATGGATTTGATTACTTAGGGAATAAAGACAAGAACTCAACTAATCTTGATAAGTTCTTAAATGATAAAGATAAAAACGGTAACCAAACATTGCATGTAGGTGCTTACAAGCCTATTTATGTTGCAGGTTATATTCAAGATAAGTTCGACTTTAAGGATATTAAATTTAACGTGGGTGTTCGTGTTGATCGTTTTGATGCGAACCAAAAAGTATTAAAAGATCCTTATTTATTTCACGAAGCTTATAAAGCTGGTGAAATGGAATCTAAACCAGATAATATTGGAGATGATTACGTTGTTTATGTTAATGGATCACAAGTATCTGCGTATCGACATACTGATGAGAAAACTCAAACTACAACTTGGTATAACAGTGAAGGTAAAGAAGTAACAGATCCTAAGCTTCTATTGGGGGATGATGGTAAACTAACTCCTTATTTGAAAGACGCAGATTTTGCTAGTAAAAATGCATTTAGTGTAAATGCGTTTAAAGACTATAAACCACAAATTAATGTAATGCCTCGTGTGGCTTTCTCTTTCCCAATCTCTGATGTAGCTAATTTCTTTGCTCACTATGATGTATTAACTCAACGTCCTTCTGATGGATTGATGCGTTTTGATCCTAAAGATTATTATTTTATAGGTTCAACTTCTAGTAGCCCATTCATTACTAATTCAAATTTAAAACCTGAAAAAACAATTGATTACGAAATTGGGTATAATCAAATTTTAAATCAAAAGAAAAATGCAGCTATAAAGGTTACTGCATTCTATCGTGAGTTAAGAAATCAAATTACTTTAGTTTCTTTAACTAATGCTTATCCTAAGACTTATCAAACTTATGCTAACAAAGATTTTGGAACTGTTAAAGGTTTAAGTGCTGAATTTGATCTACGTAGAACTGGTGGAATTTCTTTAACTGCGAACTATACTTTACAATTCGCTGATGGTTCTGGGTCTAATGCAAATTCAGGAGCTAATTTATCAAGTTCTGATCAACCAAATTTACGTATTACTTTACCTTTAGATTATGATCAAAGACACAACATAGTCTTAAACTTTGATTATCGTTTTGGTGAAGGTAAAGACTACAAAGGCCCACAATTTAACCGTAAGAAAAAAGATGCTGTACAAACAGTGCAGTTATTACAAAATGTTGGAGCTAACTTAATTTTCCGTATTGGTTCTGGTACACCTTATACTCGTGATATTGCAGCTTCTCCAATTACAGCTAATGGAACATCTCAAAGATCACAAATTAACGGGTCTATAAATGGTTCAAATATGCCTTGGCAGTTCAGAACAGATTTTAGATTAGATAAAAACATTGCATTGACCTGGGGTAAAAAAGATAGCGATAATAAGAAGACAGCTAACTTAAACATCTACTTACAGGTATTAAACTTATTTAATACAAGAAATATTTTAAATGTCTATAATTATACTGGTAACCCAGATGATGATGGATATTTAGCATCTACTACTGGCCAATTGTATTTGAATAATAACCCAAGCACAGCTGCATCTTTTACAGATCAGTACAATATTTTTATTAATAATCCTAATAACTATTCAAGACCTCGTACTATTAGAATTGGGGTATTATTAGACTTTTAATTTTTATAAAGATTTTTATCATGGAAACTATGACTAAGTTAAATAAACATCTATTGATTGCAGCCGTAACACTAAGTGTTGCATCTGCTAATGCAAGAGAAAAATACGGGAACGTTTTCAAAACAGCTGCCCCTGAAAGAGTAATGGCAGGTTGTAGCCCGGCTCAATCCTCTGCTGAATTATCAGTTAATAACGTTAGAACTATTATTTATTCTGGTTCTGATATGTGGTGGGATTTGTTTGGTGGAGGAAACGCCTGGTATTTGGTTCCAAAAGTTGAAGACCGTACAAAAGGAGCTAACTCTAACTTTGCAGGTAACGTTTGGTTTGGGGGAGTAGATGCTGGTAATCAGTTAAAAATTGCAGCTCAAACTTATCGTCAAGGAGGTGTGGATTTTTGGACAGGACCTTTATCAACTATTGATGCAACTATTTCCTCCGATCAATGCCAGAAATATGATAAGATTTTTAAGTTAACTCGTACTGAAGTTGATGAGTTCGTTTTATCTGGAGGTGAAATCACGACTAATATTAAAAATTGGCCTGGTAATGGAGATATTTCTCTCAATCAAGCTCAATTGTTAGCGCCATTTGTAGATAAAAATGGAGATGATGTTTATGCACCAGAAGAGGGCGATTATCCTTATTACGATGTATACAATGACGGTTTAAAAGATAATTTAGGCGTTTGTAAGGCACGTGTGTTTGGTGATGAAACTTTGTGGTGGGTTTACAATGATAATGGAAATAACCACGTTGCTACTGGTGGTAAAGCAATTGGTATGGAAATCCGTGCCCAAGCTTTTGCTTTCAAAACTACTGATGAGATTAACAATATGACGTTTTATAACTATCAGTTAGTTAATCGTTCCTCTTTCCCTCTTTATAATACTTACATGACAGTTTGGACTGATGCTGATTTAGGTTACTATGGTGATGACTATATTGGATGTGATGTTAAGAGAGGCTTAGGTTATATTTACAATGCTGACGCATTCGATGAAACAGTAGGTAGTACTATTGGTTATGGTAGCTACGTTCCCGCTTTGGGTTGTGACTTCTTTCAAGGACCTATAAATACTACAAATGGTATAGATGATGATAATGATGGATCTATTGATGAGTTGGGCGAGCAAATGGGAATGACAAAATTCTTATATTTTAATAACTCTTTTGCTGGTGTGCCTTTGCAAACAACCGACCCAGGTAATGCAACTCAGTATTATCAATACATGACTGGTTTCTGGAGAGACGGTACCCCTTTTACATGCGGAGGAAATGGATATGGTGGTTCCACTCCAACAAGTTATGTTTATCCTGCAGACACTTACACTTCAGGACCTTGTGGAAATACTCCTTGGTCTGAATCAAGTGTAGCAGGTGATAGACGTTTCATGCAATCTTCGGGTCCTTTCGAACTGCAACCAGGTGCCGTAAACTATATTACAGTGGGTTTACCTTGGGCTAGAACTACTACCACGGACCCTAAAGCTTCCATTCCTTTATTAAAAATTGCCGATGATAAAGCACAAGCATTATTTGATAATTGTTTCCGTGTATTAAGTGGTCCTGAAGCTCCTGATATGACTATTCAGGAACTAGACAATGAGTTGATTTTATACTTCTCAACAAAGGAATCTTCTAATAATTATTTATATAAATATAAAGAGTTAGATGTTTCTATTTTAGTTGATACCACTACTCCACATTACAAAAATGTAGATAGATACTACCATTTTGAAGGATTTAAAGTATATCAAATTAAAAATAAGTTTGTCGTACAAGATGAATTAACTGATGCGTCTAAAGCTAAGTTAGTGTTTGCTTGTGATATTCAAAATGGTGTAAAACGTTTGGTTAACTATGAGTATGATGCAACTACAGGTGGAGATATACCAAGAGTTAAGGTTGAAGGTGTAGATGAAGGTATTAAAACATCATTCCGTTTCACACAAGATGAATTCTCTTTATCTCAAGATAAGAAAGTGGTCAATAATAAAGAGTATTATTTTTATTGTGTTGCATACGGGTATAATCAATATGGGGAGTATAAGGAAGATACTCCATGGTCTACAATAACTACATTATCCACAACTCCTGTTACATACTATACTCCGGCTTGTACAGAAGGTCAGAAGCGTCCATATTTGGAAGGACGTAAATCCAAAAAAGCATTTGGTATTCCTCATAACCCAGCTCCTGAGAAAGATGGTACAGTTGCCAATTCATTTTATGGTTATGGTCCAAAAATAACAAGAATTGAGGGGCAAGGAAATGGCGGAAATTATTTGGATTTAACTCAGCAATCAATTGATCAAATTCTGAACGGAACTGTTAACAGAGGTCAAATTACTTATGAAAATGGTCGTGGACCTGTTGGAATTAAAGTTGTTGATCCATTGAATGTTCCGAATTCGAATTTTGCTTTATCTTTAATTAGCAACAATTGGTTTTATAGAGCTGATACCTTAACTGGCAATCCGACAGCTCTGAACGCTTATATACAAAGTGTAATGAATGATGATCCTTGTAAAGATAAGACAACTCCAACTGGAACACTTTCCCCTCACAGCACCTTACCTTATCCTATCCTAAGAAAGAATAGCAATATATATGGTCAAGTAAATAAAGATACGGCTACTTGGGTTTTAAAAGATTTAAACAATAATAAAAACTATTATCCTTGTAAATCCATCAAGATTGGAGAAGAGTATTATTTTAGTGAACTTGGATTATCTGTCTCCATTGGTGGTACAAACGATATTGCAAATATTGGAAGTCCATTTAATCAGGCTACAGACAGAAAAATTGCTGCAGGTGACATTATCGGTGCAAGTTTAGGCTTTTCTTCTAATACAGGTTGGTTAACTGGAGTTCCGGATGTAGATGGTGCTACCGCATTCAACTGGATTAGATCTGGTACATACACTGATAATGATATACCAGCTAATAATGATTATGAATTAAACAACGCTGCTTCGGGTTCAAATTTAATTTTTGCAGATGAAAATCAATATTTCGAAAATGTATTGGGTGGTACTTGGGCTCCATACGCTTTAGTGGCGCCTTCTAAAAACACAGCACCCAACATTATAGATGCTGCTCCTGGTTATCCTAACTTAGTTACTGCTGCCGCAGGTTCAGGTGGTTCTCATGCGACATTATTACCTGTGTTTGATCTTAGAACTTTGGCAAGTGTTGATATTGTGTTTACGAGTGATAAGAGTAAATGGACAAGAGCTATTGTTTTAGAAGAATGTGATGAAGCGAACGCTATCCCTTCTAAGGCAGGTAAATTAGAACCTAGAAGACGCAGATCTGTTGATAAACAGGGTGTTGCTTTAGGGGATCCGGGTTGTGTTACTGCGGAAGCATTTGTTGATTCTGCTAATGGAACTCCTTACTATTATGGTTTATCTTGGTTCCCGGGGTATGCAATTAACCTTGAAACTGGTGAGAGATTAAATATTGCTTTTGGTGAAGATTCTTACCAAGCAGATAATAACGGTGATGATATGATGTGGAATCCTAATCACGTTGTTACTTCCCAAACTTATAGATATTGTTTTGGTGGAAGACATTATATCTATGTATTTGGAAATAATAGAGGTACTACTAAGTATAAAAAAGGTTCAGAAGCAATCGCCTTTGTTCCATCAGCTCTTAATGGTAAAGTAATTGGTTCAGGTAATTATTCTAACTTCTCTGATTTCGTTTATACGTATAAATGGGGTTATGCTAGTGCAAATACATCGACTAATACAGCTGCTGTAAAAAATAGTGGTAATGTTGTTTTAACCAATATTTGGTCGGATGCTATGTGGGTAAATATTCCTGTAACTACAGACCCTCGTTACAACTTTAAAAATCCAGCTAATATGCCTGGTGATGCAAAAGTTTCATTAAGAGTTAAGAAAGCTTACAGACCTAGTATCGCTGGTCATTCTATCACAGATTCATCTAGATATACACAAGCAGGATATATTACTTCTTCTAACGCTTTAAATCTGAATTTCTGTCCTACTATTGAGCCAATTTTCCCTTACAGCTCATCTTCAGGACCTAACTTCTTCTTAAGATCTAGTGTTGATACTTTAACAGGCTCTTCTAATAACAACTACAACTTGTATACTTTCAATACTGCAGATATTTTTACTGAAATCAATAATTCTGATAAGCATAAATCTGCTTTAGATTTAATTAATGTTGTTCCGAATCCATACTATGCCTACTCAGCATATGAGCAAGAAAGAAAAGATAATCGAATCAGAATTACTAATTTACCTAACAAATGTAAAATTAGAATTTATACATTGAATGGTACTTTAGTAAGAACATTTGACAGAGATTTAAGTGGTCAGGAAGATATAGTTGTTGATGAGTCAGACTTTATCCGTTCTAAACGCTTACCTTATCAGGACTGGGATTTGAAAAATCAAAGTGGTATTTCTGTTGCTAGTGGATTATATATTATCCATGTAGATGTTCCGGGAGTTGGAGAGAAAATTCTAAAATGGTTTGGTGTAATGAGACCATTAGATTTACAAAGTTACTAGTCGTTGTATAATAGTATAAAATATATTAATATGAAGTCATTTTTAAATATATCATTAAGTGTTGTTTTAACAGGTAGTTTTATTGCTAAAAGCTATCAGGCAAATGCAGGTAATCCTGAGCGTGCTGGGCAGGCTGGAGCGTCACAATTACTAATTAATCCCTATGCTCGTTCTGCAGGATGGGCTGGTGCTAACGGTGCTAAATCTAAAGGATTAGAATCTCAGTACACTAATGTTGCAGGTATTGCATCAACTAAAAAAACAGAATTAATGTTCATGAGATCTGCTTGGTTAGTTGGAACAGGAATCAACATTAATACCTTTGGCCTTACACAAAGAGTTGGAGAAACTGGTGCTATTGGCTTAGGAATTATGTCCATCAACGCAGGTAAAATAGAGAGAACGACTGTTGATCAGCCTGAAGGTGGCTTAGGTACTTTCACGCCTCGTTTTACAAATATTGCATTATCCTACGCAAAGGGTTTTTCTGATAACATTGCTGGAGGGATTACTTTAAGAGTAATATCAGAAGGCATTGATAATGTTAAAGCACAAGGTGTATCAATTGATGCAGGTATTCAGTATCACACAGGAAAATACGATCAAATTCACTTAGGAGTTGCATTAAAAAATGTAGGCCCTAAGATGCAATACAAAGGTGATGGTTTATCAACACAAGGAACAGTTACCAGTGCTTATGGAGATTCATACCAAATGACTATTTCTCAAAAATCAAATGCATTTGAATTACCAGCTTTATTAAACATTTCTGGAGCATATGATATTTATTTGTTAAAAGATTCTACCGGAAGATCTAGAACACACCGTGTGTCTGTTGCTGGTAACTTTACATCAAACTCATTCACTAAAGACAATTTCTTAGTTGGACTAGAGTATGGATGGAAAGATATCGTAATGGTTCGTGCAGGTATGGTTACTGAAAAAGGAATTTTTAAAGGAGAAGGAAATCGTACAACGGCTTTTACAGGCCCATCTTGTGGTGCAACAGTTGAAATCCCATTTGGTGAGAAGAAATCTACTTTTGGTATTGATTACTCTTATCGTTTCACTAATCCATTTGGAGGAGTTCACTCATTTGGTGTTAGAATAAATTTATAATTACTATATTTGTTTAACGAATTTTTAAGAGTCCCGAATTTATTCGGGATTCTTTTATTTTAAAATATACTACAAATGGCAACAGTTGCATATTATACAGAAGAGGGATTGCAAAAATTAAAAGATGAATTACAACATTTAAAGACTGTAGAGCGCAAGAACGTTATCAGACAAATAGCTGAAGCTAGAGACAAAGGTGATTTGTCTGAAAATGCTGAATATGATGCTGCAAAAGAAGCACAAGGTTTACTAGAAATTAAGATAGCTAAGCTAGAAGAAATTGTTTCTAATGCTAGGGTTGTAGATAGTTCTAAGTTAGATATTACAAAAGTGAGTATTTTAACTACAGTTAAAATAAAGAATTTGAAAAATAACATGGAAATGAAATACACACTTGTTGCAGAGAATGAGGCGGATTTAAAATCAGGTAAAATCTCAATTGATTCTCCCATAGGTAAAGGTTTGGTTGGGAAAAAAGTTGGAGATAAAGTTGAAGTGACAGTTCCTGCAGGGGTAATTCCTTTTGAAATTATAGAGATAGCTATTTAATCTATGTCGAGTATTTTTTCAAAAATTGTTTCAGGAGAAATACCCTCCTATAAAATCGCTGAAAATGAAAATTATTTAGCCTTTTTGGACGTTTTTCCATTAAAGAAAGGCCATGTTTTAGTTATTCCTAAAAAGGAAGTGGATTATATTTTTGATTTGGATGATGTTACTTACAATGGGTTAATGTCATTTTCAAAATCAGTTGCTAGTGCTATTAAAAAAGCAATTCCTTGCAACAGAATAGCAATGAGTGTTATTGGGTTAGAGGTTCCTCATGCTCATGTTCACTTGATACCAATGAATACAATGAACGATGTTAATTTTTCAAATCAAAAATTGAAGTTATCAAAGGAAGAATTCGAAGAAATAGCATCTAAAATAAAACAGTACATCTAGCCGTCCCTCAACCCACGTTTACCGTATTTATTACTTTTTGACGAATTCTCGTTCATAAAAACAGTTATATTTGCAGCCTAAAAAATAGTTTCCCGTCATGGATAAAAAATCACTTATTGGTTTAGGATTAATTGCAGCAATATTAATTACCTGGCTTGCATTAACAGGACCAAGCAAAGAACAAATTGCTCGTAATAAACAAATCAAAGATTCAATTGAGTTAGCTACTAAATCTGCTCAAATTGCTGAAGAAGCTAAAGCTGCTGCAAAAAAAATTGCTGCTGCAAATGATACAACTACAAAAGTTGTTTTGTCTGATTCACTAATCCAGTTACAAAAAAACTCTATATATAAAGATTTCGCCGTTTCGGTTTCTGGTAAAAAAGAGGTTGTTACAATTGAAAATGAAAACATTAAAGCATTTATTTCTACAAAAGGAGGAAATGTTGAAAAGGTAATTTTGAAAAACTATAAGCGCTATGGTCAATCAGAACCTCTGGTTTTATTTGACGCAGACTCTACCGCTCAATATTTACAGTTTGAAGCATACGCTAACAATATGCGTTTTACGACTGATAGTTTTTATTTTAAGCCATCTTCAATTACAGAAACAGTTTCTGGAAATAACTCAAAATCTATTATTCTAAAACTAGAAACATCTAATCCAGGAAGCTATATTGAATACATCTATTCATTAAAAGGAAATGACTATATGCTGGATTATGACGTGAATTTTGTTGGAATGCAAAATATTTTGTCAAGCAAAAATAATCATGTAACAATGCATTGGTCTCAAGCTTTGCCTTCTCAAGAAAAACACATTACAAAAGAAAGAGAAGCTGCAACAGCATACTTTAATCAAACAAATGAAGGCGTAGATTATATTAATGCAAGAAAGAGCGAGGAAAAATTACTAAATGAAGATAATATTAAATGGGTAAGTTTTAAACAACATTTTTTCAATTCAACTTTAATTGCAGATGGAGAGTTCTTGAAAGAAGGTAGTTTTGTGAAAACCTCAGAGAATCCGGAATCTAAATATGTAAAAACAATCACTACCGTATTGTCTATTCCCTTTAAACATTCTTCTTCTGAAAAATTTGGAATGTCATTTTATTTTGGACCAACCCAGTACAATACTCTAAAGGAGTATGATTTAGATTTGGAAAAAATTATTCCTTTGGGATGGAGTGTTTTTAGCTACATTAACAAATGGATGATTATTCCTTTATTTAGCTTATTATCTGGATTGAATAGTGGTATCATCATTTTAATTTTAACCCTGATTTTAAAAACTTTATTATTCCCTATTGCTTATAAAACATACATGAGCAGTGCTAAAATGAGAGTTTTAAAACCAGAGATTGATGAGTTAAATGCTAAGTTTGAAAAGGTTGATGACCCTTTAAAAAAACAACAGGAAACGATGGCCTTATACAGAAGAGCAGGAGCAAATCCGCTTTCTGGTTGTTTGCCAATGTTACTCCAATTCCCAATATTGATTGCCTTATTTGGTTTTTTCCCAGCAGCTATTGAATTAAGACAAAAAGGTTTTTTATGGACAGATGATTTATCTACATATGATTCTGTATATAATTTTGGATTTAATGTTTGGGGCTTTGGCGATCACGTGAGTTTGTTTGCGATATTAATGTTTGCTTCAACAATTAT
The DNA here is from genome assembly GCA_035439445.1 of Bacteroidia bacterium. Lineage (GTDB taxonomy): Bacteria > Bacteroidota > Bacteroidia > B-17B0 > Aurantibacillaceae > UBA4416. The sequence goes on along the minus strand of DAORKG010000025.1, from coordinate 216 downwards.
CTATACATGGATGAATCAAGCAATGTTGCAACCTCAGCAAACACAAATGCCAGGTATGAAATATATGATGTATTTAATGCCAGTGATTTTCTTAGCGGTAATGAATAGTTATGCTGCAGGTTTAAGTTGGTATTATTTCTTAGCGAATATTATCACTTTTTTACAAACCTGGTTAATGAGAAAATTTATTGACGATGGTAAAATAAGAGAAGAGCT